>NZ_LXIE01000028.1 GCF_001641085.1 Aequorivita soesokkakensis
CTTCGGGAGGGTTGGGGTGGGGCTAAAGTTTTTGGCTCAAACTGAACCAACCGCCGCCATTCATCGCCTCAATACCATTGCTTTTTAAGATTCCTGTTGCACTTGCACTGCGCATTCCACTGGCACAACACGCAATAACTGGTTTGTCCCATTTTTTTATTTCAGATATTTTTGAAGAAATATTCTGAAGCGGGATATTTTTTGAGCCTGGAATGGCACCACTTTCATATTCGCCTTTACTGCGAACATCAATAATGATAGCTCCCCGGCTTTTAAAATCCTCAATTTTCTTTGTTTTGTTTCCGAATAAAAAATCCAATAGTCCCATATAATATATTTTGTCACACTGAGCTTCCCTGTCCTGAGCTTGTCGAAGGGTCGAAGTGTCTTTTTAATTAATAATTTCTTGTGTTTTCGTTTCCAAAAGGCTCAATCCGCCCTCAATCAAATGCGCCACTTTTGGTCGTTGTTGCTTCAAATTTAATAGATGTTTTAAAACTTCTTCTGAAAATTTGGAATCGCTATTTGAAACCAATTCATAAATTTCCAGCGGAAGTAACCAATCTGTTGAATGATTTTCGGTCAAAATAGTGAAAATTGATTCCAGTTTTTCTGAATTGATTTCTTTTGAATTCCGTATTTCCCGAACTTTTTTATAAAGTGAGTTCAGTTCTTTTTCTATCTCTGAAAGTTGAGCTCGAATAGTTTCACTTGAAGAAACATGATTCACCAAATTGAACGAATTATAATCAGCAGCCCCCGCAAAAGCTGAAACAATTTCCTTGCCCACGGCCATATCAAAATCGCCCATTTCAGGTGAAAATAATATTTCGTTTTTATATTTTACGGTGCAATCCGTGAATTGTATTAACATTAATTCGCCCCTTAGATTCCGAATTCCGGTAACGTTTAAACCTTGCACCGTAATTCCACTTTCAAACTCAAAAGCAATTTGTTTTCCGTCATAAAAATTATACGCCTGTAAATCACGCGGCCCCATATTTTCAATAGATAAATTGATGCCTTTCAATTTTCCCAAAGGAGAACGAAATCCTTTTTTATGACGAAGTATTCCGTGGCCAATTACTTCTTTTTCGCGGTAAGAAAGTGCGGTTTCGCCCTCGGTTTCAAAATAGACAACTTCGTTATCGTCGTTTTTGATCATTCGTGAAAAGTGACCGCTTATTTGAAGTCCCGTACTGATTTCAATAGTGCCGAGTTGTTTTGATTTTATCAATTTTTTCAATCCACGCCATCCGCCTTTTCGCACGGCCATCGTGTTTGCAAATTCTTCCAAAACTTCCTGCAAATAAGCAAAATCTGGAGTTACATAAAGTTGCGGCTGCGGTTTTGTAATGTCAAAATCTTGGTACGCAGCATCGATTGAATATGGGATTTTTTTCACTTCATCTTTCATACACCAAACACTTTCACCTATGGATGAAAGTAATCCTGCGCCATAAATTTTAGGATTTTCAACCGCACCCACCATTCCATATTCCACCGTCCACCAATGTAAATTTCGAATCAAGGAAATTTCAGAAGGTTTCACTTTTTTATTTTGAAGTTCTTCAACCCGAGCTTCTGCGGCATTAATCAATTCCTGTGAAATGCCTTCGGCTTCCTTTAAAATGGAAAGCTCGCGGACGGCTTCATACATATCAATATCGTGAGCGCTGGAAATTGCTTTTGCGCCCACTTCCCCAAAACGGCGCAGATATTCCGCATAATCCGGACTGGCAATAATAGGTGCGTGCCCGGCGCCTTCGTGAATAATATCGGGGGCTGGCGTGTATTCTATGTTTTCAAGTTGGCGAATATCGCTGGCAATTACAAGCACTCTATAAGCCTGAAATTCCATAAAAGCATTCGGCGGAATAAAGCCATCAACCGCAACTGCAGCCCAACCAATTTCCTTCAAAATACGGTTCATCCCGTACATAGATGGAATTTCGTTTATGGAAATTCCGGTTTTTTTAAGACCGCCCAAATAACTTTCGTGGGCAACCTTTGCCAGATAATCCACATTTTTTCGCATCACATAGCGCCACACAGCTTGGTTTATGGGCGTGTATTGCTCATAATTCTGTGGTTTTATGTACTGTTTTAAATGTGGCGGCAACCGGTCCAACAATTCGTTGGTTTCAATTTTAATTTCCATAGCTCAAAAGTAATTGGTTTTGCTTTGAAAACATATTGCTACTTCCCCTTTTTAAGGCGAAGGTGGATTTTTTGCTTTTGGAAAAAATTCGGAAGGGGTAATTGATACTTGTTTTGTAAATTGCAGCAACAATGAAAACAATTTCCCGAAAAGAAGAAATAATACAAGTTGCTTCTCGCCTTTTTTATGAAAAAGGATACAAAACAGTTTCCATGCGAGATATCGCCACGGCAATGGATATAAAGGCTGCAAGTCTTTACAATCATATTAATAGTAAACAGGAAATCCTTTCGGAAATTATTTTGAAAGTTGCTGAAGAGTTCACAGTTGGAATGGAAAAAGTGGTTTCTGAAAACAGTTCTGCAATCAAAAAAGTGGAAAAAGTTATCGAAATGCATGTTGATATTACCGTGAATTATTCCGAAGCGCTCGCTTCTTTGAATAATGATTGGATGCATTTGGAGAAGGAAGATTTATTGGCTTTTGTAAAAATGCGCGAAGATTACGAAGAAAATTTTCGAAAAATTATAAAACAAGGAATTGATTCGGGAGAAATAAAATCCTATCATCCCGAAGTTATACTGTTTTCCATCTTTTCCACATTACGAACGCTCTATTTGTGGTATCAAAAACGTGGAAAAGTGGATGTAAATATTTTGAAAAAGGATATGGTTTCTGTATTGATAAAAGGGATTGTGTGAATTTCATTCAGAATACAAACAAGTTGTGCGCAAGTCAAAAACATTTTAAAAAAAAGCAGGTTAAAAAAGCCGATTTATCTTTCGAGGCGGATTATCGGGATTAAAACCCCTACAAGTTTTATAAAATTTAAATTATTGATTTTTAGGCATTTATAATTTTTTTATTCAAACTTTTGTTTTAAAATTGTAGAAATTTAAAATAGAAATTATGCAAAATGAAAGATTTAAAAATTGGGAAAAAGATGTGCTAAAAGGTCTTGAAGCACAAAAGAAAATTATAGACCAAAATGAACAAGCACAACATCTTTATGGTGGATTTTATATCTGGGATAGTAAATATATTCTAAATCCAGAAATTATGTTTATTGGAATAAATCCTGGAAATGGAAATCCAAGTAATAATGGTTCATTAAATTATAAACCAGAATCCCAAATGTCATATTTAGAATTTTTAGATACTGAGGAGCCAAATTTAACTTATACATTGGCAAGAGAGACAATCGATGTATTTAAAAAATCAGGTTATAATCTTGAACAAATTATAGATATTCTTAATAATAAATCGGTTAAAACAAATTTTCACTATATCATTACAAGAAATGAAACCGACATTAAAAAATGTTTCAATCTTGTCGAACAAAATGGATTTAATAATTACTGGCTTCAATCCTATAAATGGACGGGAGATTTAATAAATATTATTCGACCTAAAGTAATTATTTGCGAAGGAAAAGGTGTTTTTGATGTCATAAAAGATTATGAGGACTATACGGATTTGGAATGGGAAGACAATTGTGGTTTTTTAAAACGTGAGGATGGAATAGTTGTATTAGGTTATAGTCGTACTTTCAGCAATATAAAAAACAAAACTAGACTTGCTGAACTAATCAAAAAACATATCATAATATAATGAAAAGTTTTGTAGACGGATTTATTGAAAAGAGAATTTCGATAGAAACTCTTCAAAGCTTATTAAATGTCAATTATCAGAGAAATATTTTTTTAGAAATGATTATCGATAATGGTAATAAAAATAACTTCGAAATACAAGAGGGCAACAAATTTTATTTGAAATTGAAAAATGATAAAAATTGTATTTTTGTTTTATTGACCACAGAAAAAAAGACTTTAGAACAAATTAAACAAGAGGTTGATTATTTGAAAAATGAGAAAATTGTTTACTCTGTAATTTTTGACCCAGATAAAATTAGTGAAAACCTTGTTAATCCAATTTACATCGACACAAAAGAATGGATGAATAGAATAATAAGTCACGGCATTAATAAACAGATTTTACATCTCCAATTTTTGAGAGATTTAGATTTTAGTTATGAATAAAAGCCTTCCCAACAGGTTATATAGCTAATAACCGAGTTTTTCAATTCTAATAATCTTTGGGCTTATGAATTTTTCATCGGAAATTTTATCAAACCTTTTTCAAGTAATACACATACATGTGGATTGACAAAAGTTAATAATTTGCAAGTTAAACTAACAAGCGTTAGTTTTGTTAACCTAATTCGACAAAAAAACAGGTGGCGAAATTTCATAAAATAAAAGTAAAGGACGTTTACAAAGAAACCGACGACTGCTCGGTAATAACCTTTGACGTTCCCGAAAAATTGGCTGAAGAATTCAACTTCCGCCAAGGCCAGCATTTAACTTTGAAAGCCGACATTAATGGCGAAGATACCCGCCGTTCCTACAGTTTGTGCTCCAGTCCGGTTGACAAGCAATGGCAAGTCGCGGTAAAAACAATTCCCGGAGGGGTGTTTTCAACTTATGTAAATACTACATTGAAGTCTGGAGACACTCTGGAAATTATGGAGCCCAGCGGAATGTTTGGTGTTGAAATTGAACCAAATAAAGCCAAAAACTATCTTTTTTTCGCCGCCGGAAGTGGAATTACGCCGGTGCTATCGATGATAAAAACACATTTGGCATTGGAACCGAACGCAACTTGCAAACTGTTTTATGCCAATAGAACCGCGAAATCCATTATCTTTAAAGAAGCTTTGGAACAGCTTCGGAATGAATACTTTGGAAGACTGGAAATTTATTATTTTCTAACAAAGGAACGCCGTGATATTGAACTTTTCAATGGGCGTTTTGACGATGAAAAGATGAAAGTGCTGACCAAAAACTTTATTGATATTCCAGATACAAACGAAGTGTTTCTGTGCGGTCCCGAAGAAATGGTGCATTACGTTAGCAATTATTTAATTGAAGCAGGTTTGCCAAAGGAATTGATTCATTTTGAATTGTTCGTAACAGGGTTGACCGAAGAAGATAAAAAACGCGCCGAACGTTTGGCGCAACAAAACGTGGAGGGCGTTGAGGTTACAATTGTGGATGGTGGAAAAGAATTCCAATTCACGATGACAAAAGATTTTGACAATATTCTCGATGCTGCTTTGGCGGCTGGTGCAGATTTGCCATTTGCCTGCAAAGGTGGGGTTTGCAGCACTTGCAAATGCCAAATTTTGGAAGGCAGTGTAGAGATGAAAATAAATTACGCTTTGGAAGAAAAAGAAGTGGCGCAAAACTTTGTATTGAGTTGCCAAGCAGTTCCAACTTCCGAAAAAGTGAAAGTAGATTTTGATGTATAACTAGCTTACGGCATAGCGCCTAAAGCTTAAAGCATATAGTGATGAGTGAAAAAGAAGTAAAAAACTTAGAAGAAATTTTCGAAGCCCGAATTGCGCGTGACGAAAAAATAGAGCCAAAAGATTGGATGCCGGAAAAATACCGTCAAACCCACATTCGGCAGATGAGCCAGCACGCACATTCTGAAATTATTGGGATGCTTCCCGAAGGAAATTGGATTACCCGTGCACCTTCTTTACGAAGAAAAGCCGCGCTGCTTGCAAAAGTTCAGGACGAAGCTGGACATGGATTATATCTGTATTCCGCTTGCGAAACCCTGGGAATTTCCCGCGATGAATTGTACGAACAATTGCATTCCGGAAAGGCAAAATATTCTTCAATTTTCAATTATCCAACAATTACTTGGGCCGATATGGGCGCGATTGGTTGGTTGGTTGATGGAGCTGCGATTATAAATCAGGTGCCGCTTTGCAATACATCTTTTGGTCCGTATGCCCGTGCTATGGTTCGTGTTTGTAAGGAAGAAAGTTTTCATCAGCGACAAGGCTTTGAAATTATGTTAACACTTTGCCGCGGAACCGAAGAGCAAAAAGCAATGGCGCAGGATGCTCTAAACCGTTGGTGGTGGCCAGCTTTAATGATGCTCGGACCCACCGATGCGGAATCCATTCACACAGAGCAATCGATGAAATGGAAACTGAAGCGCAAAAGTAATGACGAATTACGCCAGCAGTTTATAGATCAAACCGTACCGCAAGCAGATCTTTTGGGAATCACGGTTCCAGATCCAGATTTAAAATGGAACGAGGAAAAAGGAAGTTACGATTTCGGCGAAATTGATTGGAATGAATTTTGGCAGGTAGTAAAAGGCCACGGCCCGTGCAACAAAGAGCGGATGAATGCCCGTGTGAATGCTTGGAATAATGGCGAATGGGTTCGTGATGCTGCAATGGCACACGCTGAAAAGAACGAAAAAAGAAAAGTAGCAAAAGCAAGTTAAAATGGAAAATACTAAGAAAAACTGGCCGCTTTGGGAAATATTTGTCCGCAGTAAAAACGGATTGGAACATCGTCACTTCGGAAGCCTTCACGCTGCCGACGCTGAAATGGCAATGGAAAATGCTCGTGATGTTTACACAAGGAGAAACGAAGGCGTAAGCATTTGGGTGGTGGAAAGTAAAAATATTACTGCTTCAAATCCGCAGGAAAATGGCGAAATGTTTGAGCCTGCGCAGGATAAAGTATATCGTCACCCCACTTTTTACGATTTGCCTGATGAGGTGAAGCATATGTAAAATAAAGTTGAAGGTGAAGTTCAAGATGAAGATGAAAAAGTATCAATAATTAATAAGTTGGCTGTTGAAAAAATATGATTTAGATTCGAGATTAGAAAATTTTGCGGCCTCAATTATAATTATTTACAATAAGCCACCCAAAACTTTTGCATCTAATTATTTAGCAAAACAGTTGATACGTTCTACTTGTTCTGCGGCATTAAATTTTGGAGAGGCGATGGGTGCTGGAACCGATAAGGATAAAGCTAATAAATTGAGAATTTGTTTGAAAGAATTACGAGAAAGCATCAGAAACCTAAATATACAAACTAAGGCTAAACTATATAGTGATGAAATTATGAATCCTTTAAAAAAGGAAAATGACGAATTGATAAGAATAATTGTAACCTTAATAAAAAATATAAATTAGTTGTAAAATCGACTTCATCTTGAACTTCAACTTCATCCTCAAAGAAATGAAAAATCAACAACTCTATAATTATATCCTCACAATCGCCGACAATTCCCTAATTCTCGCACAGCGATTGGGCGAATTGTGTGGCCACGGCCCAAATTTGGAAACAGATATTGCGCTGACTAATATTTCTTTGGATTTGCTCGGGCAAACGCGCAGTTACTATCAATACGCCGCAAAAATTTCTGGAGAAAACAAAACCGAAGATGACATCGCTTTCCTAAGAATTGAACGGGAATACAAAAATTGTTTGTTGGTTGAGCAACCGAATACGCATTTCGGATATACCATTGCGCGTCAGTTTCTGTTTGATGTTTATCATTTAATGTTGATGGAAAAATTGCAGAACAGCCCTGATGAAACTTTGGCCGCAATTGCAAAAAAAGGAATAAAGGAAGTAAGTTATCACAAACGTTTTTCTTCCGATTGGGTAAAAAGATTGGGAGATGGAACCGAGGAAAGCAAAGCAAAAATGCAGGAAGCAATTGACGATCTCTGGCGATATACAGATGAGCTTTTCTTTATGACGGAAGCTGAAAAGGAAATGACAAAAGAAGGAATCGGAATTAATATTTCTGCTTTCAAAGAGAAATATTACGAAGAAGTTTCCGAAATTTTAAAAGAAGCAACGCTCACAATTCCCGAAAATAAATATTTCACAAAAGGTGGAAAAGAAGGAGTTCACAGCGAACATATGGGCTATTTGTTGGCTGATTTGCAATACATGCAACGCACATATCCAAATATGACTTGGTAATAAATGCTCAATACTCAATTAACAATTTTCAATTTTCACTAAAAAAATATTATGGAAAGAAAATTTGATTTGGAAGATAGGTTAATTGATTTTGCAATTCTTTGTATTAATCTTTTTAAGAAAATTGAATATAATTATGCTTTGGACCATTTGTCAAAACAGCTAATAAGATCTGCTACTGGTGCAGCTTTAAATTATGGAGAGGTTCAAGGTGCAGAATCTGCGAAGGATTTTATTCATAAAATGGGAATTGTTTTAAAAGAACTAAAAGAATCGAGAGTAAATCTTAAAATTCAAAATGGCGCCAATCTTTTAAATGATATTGATAGTGCAGAAAAAAGTTTAAAAGAATGCGAAGAACTAATCGCCATTTTCTCAAAAAGTATTCAGACAGCGAGATCAAAAAAATAATTGAAAATTGAGCATTGATAATTGTTAGTTGAAAATTTAAATATCGAAACACATTTAATCCCAGTTCTGAAAACCGTTTCAGACCCTGAGATTCCTGTGCTTTCGGTTTTGGATCTCGGTGTAATTCGCGAAGCTGTTGAAGAAAATGGAATCGTTCATATAAAATTAACGCCAACCTATTCCGGTTGCCCAGCGATGGATGTTATTGGTGATGATTTGAAAAAAGCCTTTTCTGAAATAGGAAAAAAAGCGGAAGTTGAATTAATCCTTTCCCCAGCTTGGAGCACCGATTGGATTTCAGAAGAAGGACTTCAGAAAATGGAGAAATACGGAATTGCTCGTCCTCTTTCAGAATCGAATGATAAAGACGTTTTGCTCGGCGACAAAAAGTTAGTAAAATGCCCGCAATGTGGAAGTACAAATACACATCTAGTTAGTCAGTTTGGTTCAACGGCGTGTAAAGCGATTTTTAAATGCGACGATTGCCAAGAACCATTTGATTACTTTAAATGTTTGAAATAAATATGAAATGTCACCCTGAGCGCAGTCGAAGGGTCTTTAAAAGATATAAAAATTGAACAAATCTATAATAGTCTCAATAGAAAATAAAGTAGCAATCTTAACCTTAAACAGGCCAGAGGTTTTTAACAGTTTCAACCGTGAAATGGCACTCTTGCTTCAAAACGAATTGGATGCCTGCGAAAAAAATCCTGAAGTTCGGGCAATCGTAATCACCGGAAACGGAAAGGCTTTCTGCGCCGGGCAGGATTTAAAGGAAGTAACTTCGCCAGAGTTAAACCCCGGTTTCAAAAAAATTCTTGAGGAACATTACAACCCTATTATTTCGCGAATTCGAAATATTGAAAAACCAATTATTGGAGCAATCAATGGAGTTGCCGCAGGAGCTGGAGCAAATATTGCTTTAGCTTGCGATATTGTAATTGCTTCGGAAAATGCCAGTTTTATTCAAGCTTTCAGTAAAATTGGATTGGTTCCGGACAGTGCTGGTACTTTCTTTTTGCCACGATTGATTGGTTTTCAAAAAGCTTCCGCTTTAATGATGATCGGCGATAAAGTTTCTGCACAAGAGGCTGAAAAATTAGGAATGGTTTACAAAGTTGTTTCTTCAGAAAACTTTTCGGAAGAGGTGAATAATATTGCAAACACACTTGCAAATATGCCGACGAAAGCATTGGGATTGACGAAGCGTTTACTAAACAATTCCTTAGAAAATTCTTTGGAAGAACAATTGAATTTGGAAAGCAAACTTCAAATAGAATCCGCCCAAAGTGAAGATTATGCAGAAGGCGTTGATGCATTTGTAAATAAAAGAAAACCGAATTTTAAAGGGAAATAAAAAACCGAAAAATGTAAAACCGAAAAATGTAAAATATTAAAATGTTTTTAATGGCGCTTTTAACTTTTGCATTTATCATTTAAAAATTATGATTAAAAACGTTGGAATTATAGGGAGCGGAACCATGGGTGCTGGTATTGCACAAGTAGCCGCCAAGGCTGGATGTTTCGTAAAACTATACGATACCAAAACCGAAGCTTTGGAAAATGCCAAAACTGATTTGGAAAAAATAATGGACCGTTTGGTTGAAAAAGGAAAAATCGATTCCGAAGAAAAAGAGCGTGTCCAAAACAACATAAAATACGTCAATTCACTAAAAGAATTGAAAGATTCAGATTTGACGATTGAAGCTATAGTTGAAAATCTCGACATCAAGAAAAACGTGTTTTCAACACTTGAAAAATTTGTGAGCGATGATTGTATTATTGCCTCAAATACTTCGTCGTTGTCAATAGCTTCCATTGCTTCTTCATTACAAAAACCAGAGCGTTGTATTGGTATTCACTTTTTCAACCCCGCACCGTTAATGAAATTGGTTGAGGTTATTCCCGCAATTCAGACTTCCGAAGAAACTTTAAATACATCCGTAAAAACAATTAAAGATTGGGGAAAAACGGTTGCCGTTGCAAAAGATACGCCCGGATTTATAGTGAATCGTGTTGCACGCCCTTTTTACGGTGAAGCGCTGCGAATTTATGAAGAAGGTATGGCTTCGTTTTCAGAAATAGATTCGGCAATGAAAGAAATTGGAGGTTTCAGAATGGGCCCTTTCGAACTGATGGATTTTATAGGGAACGATGTAAATTACACCGTTACCGAAACCGTTTTTGAAGCATTTTATTTCGATCCGCGCTACAAACCTTCCTTCACCCAAAAGCGTTTTGCCGAAGCAGGTTATTTGGGAAGAAAAAGTGGAAAAGGTTATTATGATTATTCTGAAAACGGAGAATTGTCAGTTCGAGCGCAGTCGAGAACGTCTTCGAAAGAAAATGTTGCTGCTGAAAATATTTTCGAAAGAATACTCGTAACGCTAATAAACGAAGCTGCCGACGCACTTTTTTGGAACATAGCTTCCGCAGAAGATATAGACAACGCAATGACCAAAGGCGTAAATTATCCAAAAGGTCTTTTGACTTGGGCTGATGAAAAAAGAATAAATTGGTGTGTTTCAAAAATGGACGAACTTTACGATGAATATCACGAAGACCGTTACCGTTGTTCTCCTTTATTAAGAAAGATGAATCGAGAAAATAAAACTTTCTTTTAAATGCTGGAAGCTAAAAAAATACCAGTAAAAATGCTCAGCCAGGACGCTTTCAGTTCTTGGCTCGGTATCGAAATATTGGAAGTTGAAAAAGGAAGGTGCAAGGTAGCAATGACCGTCCGCAAAGAGATGCTTAACAGTATGAACAAAGCCCACGGAGGGATAAGTTATAGTTTGGCAGATACCGCTTTCGGCTTTGCAGCGAATACCCACGGAAAGTATGCGGTTTCTATTGAAACTTCAATAAATCATATTGAAGCGTTGAACGAGGGTGATTATTTAACAGCAGAATCTGTAATTGAAAAAGTAAATAACAAACTCGGTTTTAATATCGTTGAAGTAAAACGCGGCGATGAATTGGTCGCGCTTTTTAAAGGTGTTGTTTATAGAACCAGCAAGGATTGGGAATAATTTGAATTAATATAAATCTAACGAATACAGGATAAATTATGAAATGGCAAGGCAGAAGACAAAGCGGCAACTTAGACGACCGACGTGGAATGAGTAAAGGCAAATTGGCCGCAGGTGGCGGAATTGTGGTAACATTGATAGTGCTAGCGCTAAATTTTTTCGGAGGAGAAACAGGACAACAACTTGCGCCAATTGTAGAACAATTGGGCAACAGTCAAGGGACTCAGCAAACAGAGCAAAGAGAACTTACTGCCCAAGAAAAGGAAATGGGGAATTTCATGGCTACCGTTTTAGCTGATACCGAAGATGTTTGGAGCCAAATTTTTAGGCAAAACAATATTGGTGAATACGAAAAACCTACAATGGTTTTGTTTACTGATGCAGTAAGTACTGGGTGTGGAAATGCAACTTCAGCCTCCGGACCTTTTTATTGTCCCGCAGACCATAAATTGTACATGGATTTAGCATTTTTTGATGAATTGAAAACCCGTTTTGGAGCAAAAGGAGGTGATTTTGCAATTGCGTATGTTACGGCCCACGAAATTGGCCACCACGTTCAAACCTTATTGGGCACTTCCCAAAAAGTAACACAGTTACAGCGCCAAAGCAATAAAACTGAAGGGAATAGGCTTTCTGTAGCTTTGGAACTTCAAGCCGATTTTTATGCAGGGCTTTGGGCGCATTATAACCAAGAATATTTAGAAGAAGGCGATATTGAAGAAGCTTTGAGTGCCGCCAACGCTGTTGGTGATGATGCCATTCAGAAAAGAATGCAAGGTAGTGTTGTGCCTGATAGTTTTACACACGGAAGCTCCGAGCAACGAATGAAATGGTTTATGAGAGGCTATAAAACTGGCGATATTAAGCAAGGCGATACCTTTTCGGAAATTTTAAATTAGATATAAAATGTAAAACTGAAAAATTTAAAATTCTAAAGTGAAAAGTGAAAATAAATATAATTTACAAGACCGGTTGGTTAAGTTTTCAGCCAATATAATTTTGAATATTGGGATGCTTAAGAAAAATTTTGCAACTGAGCATTTAACCAAACAATTGATTCGTTCTGTAACATCAGCTGCACTTAATTATGGTGAGGCGCAAGGCGCAGAATCAAAAAAAGATTTTGTTCATAAAATGAAATTGGTCTTAAAAGAATTGCGAGAATCACAAGTTAACTTACAGATTTTAAAAGAAGCAGATTTAATAAATCAAAGGGAAGAATTTATTTTTATAGAAAACGAATGCAAAGAACTTGTTGCAATATTCACAGCAAGTATTAAAACTACAAAACAGAAAATGTAAAACCGATAAATGTAAAATTTTAAAGTTAAAGGCACTTTTACATTTTACATTTATCATTTAAAATTTTGACTTTGAAAAACGCATACATAATTGACGGAATAAGAACACCCATAGGAAGCTATCAAGGAACGTTAAGCGCTGTAAGAACAGACGATTTGGCTGCTTTGGTAATTGCTGAAATAGTAAAAAGAAATCCAAACATCCCTAAAGAAGCCTATGATGATGTAATCCTTGGTTGCGCAAACCAAGCTGGGGAAGACAATAGAAACGTTGCGCGAATGGCTTCCCTGTTGGCAGGTTTGCCAGTAACCGTTCCAGGAGAAACTGTAAACAGACTTTGCAGCAGCGGACTTTCGGCAATAATCCACGCAAATCGCGCGATTAAAGCTGGCGATGGTGATTTATTTATTTCTGGAGGAGTTGAAAATATGACGCGCGGGCCATACGTAATTGCAAAACCATCTTCCGCTTTTGGAACCGATGCTAAAATGTACGATTCCAGTTTTGGTTGGCGTTTTGTAAACCCAAAAATGGCCGAAATGTACGGCACTGATGGAATGGGAAATACGGCTGAAAATCTAGTTGAAAAGCATAAAATAAATCGTGAAGACCAAGATGCATTTGCGTATCATTCGCAAATGAAAGCTGCTAAAGCGCAAGAAAATGGTCGTTTGTCAAAAGAAATCGTTGCCGTAGAAATTCCACAGCGGAAAAAAGATCCGATTATTTTTAAAGATGACGAATTTATTCGTCCTGAAACCACCAAAGAAGTGTTGGCAAAATTACGCCCAGCTTTCAAAAAGGATGGCAGCGTAACCGCCGGAAATTCCTCGGGATTGAATGACGGTGCCGCCGCAACAATTATCGCTTCGGAAGATGCAGTAAAGAAGTACAATTTAAAACCGATTGCAAAAATTGTTTCTTCCGCAGTAGTAGGTGTAGAGCCTCGAATTATGGGCATCGGTCCCGTTGCGGCTTCAAATAAAGCTTTGGAAAAAGCAGGTTTGAAAATGGAAGATATGGACGTGATTGAATTGAACGAAGCCTTCGCTTCGCAAGCGTTAGCGTGCATTCGCGAATGGGGATTGAAAGATGACGATCCACGCATCAATCCAAACGGCGGTTCTATTGCCATTGGGCATCCGCTCGGGGTTACCGGGACGCGAATCGCTTATTCCGCAGCTTTGGAACTTCAACTTCAAAATAAAAAATACGCTTTAATCACCATGTGTGTGGGCGTTGGCCAAGGATATGCCGCTATCATTGAGCGAGTTTAAAAAATTGTTTTCCGCTTCATTGCGGATTGCTTAAAAATTTAAAAATGAAAAAATTACATAATTACGTCACGGGACAATGGCTTGAAGGAAACGGCGAAGGCGTGCCAATGCACGACGCCATTACTGGTGAAATCATTGCCCTTTCAGATACAGAAGGACTTGATTTTGCTGAAATCCTGCAATACGGAAGAACCAAAGGAGGCGAAGTACTTAGAAAGATGACCTTTCAGGAACGCGGAAATATGCTAAAATCCCTGGCCCTGCATTTGGTTAAAAAGAAAGCCGATTTTTATGAAATAAGTTACCGCACTGGCGCAACAAAAGTGGATAGCTGGATTGATATTGAAGGTGGTTTCGGAAATCTTTTTGCCAATGCTTCCCTCAGAAAATTATTCCCAAACCAATCCTATCATGTTGAAGGCGAACCTATAGATCTTTCGCGTGGCGGACGGTTTATGGCACATCACATTATGGTACCAAAACGCGGGGTTGGAATTCATATAAATGCATTCAATTTCCCAGTATGGGGAATGCTTGAAAAATGTGCAGTAAATTGGATGGCGGGCGTTCCCGCCGTTGTAAAACCGGCAACAAACACTTCCTTTTTGACCGAAGCCGTAGTTCGTGAAATTATTGCTTCAAAAATTTTACCTGAAGGTGCTTTGCAATTGATTACAGGCTCGGCCAGAACTATTCTCGATAGCGTGGAATCACAGGATGTGGTTACGTTTACGGGTTCTGCAACTACGGGCCAAATGCTTAAAGCGCATAAAAGAATTATTGAAGAAGCAGTTCCATTTACAATGGAAGCAGACAGTTTGAACGCCTCCGTTTTAGGCGAAGATGCCGTTCCCGGAACGCCTGAATTTGACCTTTTCATAAAAGAAGTAAGAAATGAAATGACGGTGAAGTGCGGACAGAAATGTACCGCAATTCGTCGCGTTATAGTTCCCCAAAATTTAGTTGAAGACGTGCAAATTGCACTTGGAAATGCCCTTTCAAAAGTGACTATTGGTGACCCCCGTTTAAAGGAAGTGCGAATGGGCTCTTTGGTGAGTTTGGATCAAGTGAAGGAAGTTCGGGAACGCGTTCAAGAATTATCCAAAACCGCAAGTATTGTTTTCGGCGATTTGGATAAAATAGACGTGATTGGCGCTGATGCCAAAAAAGGTGCTTTCTTGGCTCCAATTTTACTTCGCGAAGACAATCCGTTTAAAAATTTATCCGTTCACGAAACCGAAGCTTTTGGTCCTGTCAGTACTATTATGCCTTATAAAAATTTGGACGAAGCAATCACTTTAGCCCAAATGGGCAAAGGCTCCTTGGTTTCTTCAATTGCGACAAACGATGATAAAATTGCCAAAGAATACGTAATAAATGCCGCTTCCCACCACGGAAGGATTTTAGTTCTAAACCGTGAAAGCGCTGAAGAAAGTACAGGTCACGGTTCACCTTTACCAAGTTTGGTCCATGGAGGTCCGGGCCGCGCCGGCGGAGGCGAGGAAATGGGCGGTGTGCGTGGTATTAAACATTATATGCAGCGAACAGCCATTCAAGGTTCACCGACAACTTTAACGGAAATCACAGGAATTTATCAAGCGAATGCAAAATATAAAGAGGCAGAACAGCATCCATTTAAATACCATTGGGAAGACATCGAGCCTGGAATGTCGTTAAAAACGCATAATCGCACGCTTACCGATACCGATATAATCAATTTTGCCAATCTAACTTGGGACCATTTTTATGCCCACACAGACATCACTTCTCTGGACGGCAGTATTTTTGAAAAGCGAACCGCCCACGGATATTTTATAATCGCCGCAGCGGCCGGGCTTTTCGTTTATCCGAACAAAGGTCCGGTAGCGGCGAATTACGGTTTGGAAGACTGCCGATTTTTACGTCCGTTGTATCACAACGACACTATTTATGTGCGATTGACGTGCAAACAAAAAGTGGATCGCGATGTGGCTTCCGCAGAACATCCAAGTGGAATTGTAAAATGGTTTGTTGAGGTTTTTGATACTGATGATGAATTGGTTGCCTTGGCTACAATTCTCACAATGGTTCAAAAGAAACAGGAAACTTTTGTTGAAATAACCGATGAAAAAATCGAGGAATGCTTGAACAAACTAACCGAAGATACCAAGCCAAAATGGGGCATCATGACGCCCCAGCATATGTTGGAGCACTTGGAGTACACCTATAAAATAGCTTCGGGAAAAATTCAGGATTTTGAGGTTGCAACGCCCGAAAAGATTTTGGAAAAAGTCCATGCGAGTCTTTATAACTATGACAAATTTCCTCGGAACACAAACTTCCCAATGCTCGAAAAGGATACTTTGGATACATTAAAACATCCCGATTTAGCAACCGCTAAAGAGAAATTTCTTGAAGAACGAGAAGCTTATAAAACCTATTTCAAAGAAAATCCGGACGCCAAATTAAACAATTTGGTTTTTGGTGAAATGAATCGATATGAGTGGTATTTGTTGGAGCGGAAGCATTTGAACCACCATTTCGAACAATTCGGATTAATATAAATTTTAAAAACAAAGAAATGTCTGAACCATACGTTCACATAAAAACTGAAAATGGAATTGCAACAATAGAGTTCTTTCATCCAGCGCACAATAGCCTGCCGGGAGATTTGTTGGCAAAACTTGCAAATACAATCACCGAAGCTGGAAATAACGATGAGGTGAAAGTAATTATTCTGAAAAGTGGCGGCGACAGAACGTTCTGTGCAGGCGCAAGTTTCACCGAACTCATAAATATAAACGATGCCGAAACTGGAAAAATATTTTTCAGCGGATTTGCAAACGTTATCAACGCCATGCGGAAATGCCCAAAGTTTATAATTGGTAGGATTCAGGGAAAAACTGTTGGCGGAGGCGTAGGCGTTGCTTCGGCGACGGATTTTTGTATGGCCACAAAATTTGCAGCAATTAAGTTAAGTGAATTAAATGTGGGAATCGGCCCGTTTGTGGTTGGTCCCGCCGTGGAAAGAAAACTTGGTTTGAGCGGGATGAGTCAAATAGCAATTGACGCGAATTCCTTTTACGAAGCTGAATGGGCGCGCCAAAAAGGCTTGTACAATCAGGTTTTTGATTCTTTGGAAGCATTGGACGAAGCCGTTCAGAAATTCGCTGAAAATTTGTGCAATTACAATCCCGAAGCAATGAAAGAAATGAAAAAAGTATTTTGGAGCGGCACGGAAGATTGGGATAAATTATTGGCTGAAAGGGCTATAATTTCAGGCAGATTGGTTTTGAGTGATTTTACGAAGGAAAAATTGAAAAGTTTTAGTTGAATTGACAAAGGGATAAAAGGACAAAAGGACAAAAGGACGAAGGGACAAAAGGATTGAAGTGATATGTCGTTGAAGCATAATTTTAGAAAATTAGCAATTTGGCAGGAGGCGAGAAAGCTCGTTAATGAAACTTATTTAATAACTTCGAAATTTCCAAAATCTGAAATGTACGGACTTTCAAATCAGTTGCAACGATGTGCGGTTTCCATTGCCTCAAATATTGCGGAAGGTTCTGCAAGGAATTCTGATAAGCATTTTGTCCAATATTTGGAAACAGCATTGGGTTCTTCATTTGAGTGGGAAACCCAATTAATTTGCGCAAAGGATTTGGAATACATGGATGATGTTATATTTGAGAAAAATCTCAAAGCAATACAAAAATTGCAAGCAATGATATCAAACTTCAAAAAAACGCTAAACTGAAAATGTCTTTTAATCCTTTTATCCGTTAATCCTTTTATCATTTAAAATTTATGATTTATTCCTTTAAAGGCCATATCCCAGTAATCCACGAAAGCAGTTTCGTCCACCCTTTGGCGGCCGTTACTGGCAATGTAATTATTGGAAAAAACTGCTACATCGGTCCTGGAGCTGCAATTCGAGGCGATTGGGGCGAGATTATTCTCGAAGATGGCGTGAATGTGCAGGAAAATTGCACCGTTCATATGTTTCCGGGGAAAAGCATTGTTTTGAAGGAAAGTGCACATGTGGGTCACGGAGCAATAATTCACGGCGCCAATTTGGGAAGAAATTGTTTGATTGGAATGAACAGCGTAATAATGGACGATGCCGAAATTGGTGATGAATGTATCGTTGGCGCAATGAGTTTTGTAAAAGCCGAGGAAAAATTCCCGAAGCGTAAATTGATTGTCGGCAATCCCGCAAAAGCAATAAAAGATATTTCAGATGAAATGATCGCGTGGAAAACCGCTGGAACCCGATTGTACCAGCAATTACCAACAGATTGCCACGAAAGTTTAAGAGAAGTGGAGCCGTTGAGGACAATTCCAGCAAATCGTCCAAAACAAGAAGATTTTTATAAAACTTTGGAAGAATTCAGAAAAGAGAAAAAAGAATAAAGACAACTATGTCGAAAACAGAATTCAAAATGCCCAAAATGGGCGAAAGCATTACCGAAGGAACGATTATCAATTGGTTGGTAAACGAAGGCGATTCTTTTGAAGAAGGCGATATTTTGCTGGAAGTTGCAACCGATAAAGTTGACAATGAAGTTCCCGCACCAAGTTCTGGAAAAATGCTGGAACATAAATTTAAGCCCCAAGATGTTGTTCCCGTTGGTGAAGTGATTGCTGTTTTAGAACTTTCAGAAAACAGCAGTTCTGAAAAACCCGCTTCAAAAACTTCAGAGAAGAAAGCAACAACAAAAGTTTCACCTTCTTCTTCAACTTCAACCTCAAAGTCATTTAAAGTAAATGAAAACGTTTTTATTTCCCCTTTAGTTGATGCCATTGCTCGTAAAAACCACATCAGTTACGAAGAACTCGCTCGAATTTCCGGAACTGGAAAAGATGGACGTTTGCGAAAGAGTGATGTTTCAGAATATTTGGAAAATGGACGTCCGTTTCAATTTGCGCAAGCAGTTTCAGAACCTTCGGGTTTTAAAATCCCCGATTTAAAATTCGATAAAGGAAAAGGCAAAATAGTTGAAATGGACCGAATGCGCCAAATGATTGCGGACCATATGGTTTTCAGCAAGCATACTTCGCCACACGTAACCGCTTATGTGGAAGCAGATTTGACCGAAATGGTAAATTGGCGGAACAAAAGCAAAGAAGCTTTTCAGAAAAAATTTAATGAAAAACTGACGTTCACGCCTTTGTTCATTGAATGTGTGGCGAAAGCGATTACTGATTTTCCAATGATAAATTCCACGCTGGATGGAACCAATATTATAGTAAAAGACGAAATAAATATCGGGATGGCAACGGCGCTTCCTTCAGGAAATTTAATTGTTCCCGTCGTGAAAAATGCTGATAAAAAAGATTTAAAAGAATTAGCTGAAAGCACTAATGAACTCGTTGGAAAATCACGAGACAATAAGCTAAAAGCTGATGATACCAAAGGAAGTACTTTCACAATAAGCAATGTTGGGACTTTCGGAAGTTTGATGGGAACGCCAATAATTAACCAACCCGAAGCAGCAATTCTCGCAACGGGAATCATTAAAAAACGTGCCGAAGTTATTGAAAGAAAAGATGGCGATACCATTGAAATAAGACAGATGATGTATTTATCACTTTCCTTCGATCATAGAATTGTAGATGGTTATTTGGCGGGTTCGTTTTTAAGAAGAATTGCAGATTACATGGAGAAATTTGATTCCAAAAGAAAAATTTAAAATGTCCGGTCGAGCGCAGTCGAGACCTCACAAACAATAAATAAGTGAATATTTCAAAAGATATATTAAAAAAAGCCTTCAAAAACCTCGTCACAGCAAAAGCGATGACCGAGATTTATGAAGAAAATTTTAAAACCGTTTCAAAATACGTCCACGCAACTTCGCGCGGACACGAAGTAATCCAAACTGCTGTGGGAATGCAGCTTTTACCACAGGATTATGCTTTTCCGTATTATCGCGATGATTCTATGTTGCTGTCTATTGGGATGAAACCGTACGAATTGATGCTTCAGGTTTTGGCGAAAAAAGACGATCCATTTTCTGGGGGAAGAACTTATTATTCACACCCCAGTTTAAAGGATGATGACAAACCGAAAATCCCACACCAAAGTTCCGCAACGGGAATGCAGGCTATTCCCGCAACGGGAGTGGCAATGGGATTTTGGTATAAAGAATCGTTTAAGGCAGAATTTAAAAATGAAACTTCTGAATCTCCAATTGTAGTTTGCAGTTTAGGGGATGCTTCCGTAACCGAAGGTGAAATAGCCGAAGCCTTTCAAATGGCGGCTTTAAAGCAATTGCCAATTCTATATTTAGTGCAGGATAACGGGTGGGATATTTCAGCCAATGCCGCAGAAACCCGCGCGCAGAATGCTTTTGAATATGCAGCAGGTTTTCACGGTTTGGAAGCGGTTTCAATTGACGGAACCGATTTTGAGGAAAGTTACAATACAATTCAAGATGTAATTTCAAAAATTAGGGAAGAACGCAGACCGTTTTTGGTACACGCCAAAGTACCGCTTTTGAACCATCATACTTCTGGAGTAAGGATGGAATTTTACCGCGATGATTTGGAGGAAGCACGAACTCGGGATCCGTATCCAAAATTGAAGAAATTGTTATTGGAAAATGATTTTTCTGAAAAGGAACTTGAGGAATTCGAAACCGAAATCAAGACCGAAGTCAAAGAATCTCTCGAAAAAGCTTTAAAAGCCGAAGACCCAAAATCCGAAGATTTGTTTACCCACGATTTCGCACCAACGGAAATTACTGAAGAAGTTGGCGAACGTTCCCCAAAAGGTGGCGAAAAAGTTGTGATGGTAGATTGCGCGCTTTTTGCGATTGAGGAATTGATGGCGAAGCACCAAGAATGTCTGCTTTATGGACAGGATGTGGGCGGACGTTTGGGCGGCGTATTTCGCGAAGCAGCAACTTTGGCACAAAAATTTGGCGACAATCGTGTTTTTAATACGCCAATTCAAGAAGCGTTTATTGTTGGAAGTACTGTCGGGATGAGCGCTGTGGGTTTAAAACCAATCGTAGAAGTTCAATTTGCAGATTATATTTGGCCGGGATTAAATCAACTTTTTACTGAAGTTTCCCGAAGCTGTTATCTTTCGAACGGAAAATGGCCGGTTTCAATGGTTTTGCGTGTTCCCATTGGCGCTTACGGCAGCGGCGGGCCGTATCATTCTTCTTCCGTGGAAAGTGTGGTTACAAATATTCGTGGGTTGAAAATTGCGTATCCGAGCAATGGAGCCGATTTAAAAGGCTTGCTGAAAGCGGCTTATTATGACCCAAATCCGGTTGTGATTTTTGAACACAAAGGTTTGTACTGGAGCAAAGTGAAGGGTACAAAAGGTGCAACTTCACTGATGCCCGATGAAGATTATATTTTGCCTTTCGGAAAAGCTTGGGTTTTACAGGAAATCTGGAAACAGGAAGAAGAGGAGACACTTTCAATTATCACTTACGGAATGGGCGTGCATTGGGCTATGAACGCTTCCGAGGAATTGGGAATGCAGGACAAAATTGAAGTTGTGGATTTAAGAACGCTTCATCCTTTGGATTATGAAACCGTTTTCAAAAGCGTAAAGAAATGCGGAAAATGCTTGGTCGTAACGGAAGAACCTTCAGAAAATGGGTTTTCACGCGGCTTGCAGGGAAGAATCCAAGAGGAATGTTTCCAGCAATTGGATGCGCCCGTTATGTTGATTGGTTCCGAAAATATGCCTGCAATTCCGCTTAACTCTGTTTTGGAAGAAACGATGATTCCTTCAACCGAAAAAGTGAAGCAAAAGATTTTGGAAGTTTTGAACTACTGATGAAAAAAATTGCAGTAGCCACTTTGTGTTTTCTCGTTTTATTTTGCTTTCAAGCCTGTAAAGAAAATGAAGCAAAAAGCGTTTCGTTTTATCATTGGAAAACAAAATATTCCATTTCAGAAAACGAAAAGCAATTATTGAAAAAAGCGAATTCCAAAAAACTGTACTTACGTTTTTTTGATTTGAGTTATAACCAACAGGAAAATCAAGTTTTACCTACCGCAACGCTTCAAATGCCAGCTAAAGATTCAACTTTGGGCTTGCAAATAATTCCTGTAATTTACATAACAAATGAGGTTTTTGAGAAAACGACGAAACCTTCACAATTGAAATATATTGCTGGGCAAACTTTGGAGAAAATACTTCGGTTAAAGTCTCAGCATTTCAATGGAAATATTATTTTTCCACAGATTCAAATTGATTGCGATTGGACTGTAAGCACAAAAGAATCGTATTTTACTTTTTTGGAGGAATTGCAAAAAAGTGATTTATTGAGCCAATTCGGCGAAAATTCTATTAAATTTTCCGCTACCGTCAGGCTCCATCAAGTAAAATTTCCAGAAAAAACAGGAGTTCCGCCGGTTGATGAAGCTACCATTATGTTTTATAATGTTGGCGATTTGGGCTCGATGGAAGAGACTAACTCAATTTTAAATATTGAAAAAACCTCTTTATACCTTTCCAGACTTCACGAATATCCATTACCATTTAATGTTGCCTTGCCCATTTTTAGTTGGGGAGTTTTGTACCGCGAGGGGCAATTGGTTGGTATTTTATCGGATATTGAGGAACAGCAGCTCACCGAAAACTTTACGGTTTCAGAAAGTGAAAATTGGTTTATTGCTACAGACGATGCCTTTATAAACGGAAACTTTGTTTATAAAGGTGATAAACTAAGAATGGAAGACGTAACCTTTTCAGAATTTAAAAAACTTCAGAAAATGATTTCGGAAGCTGCGGGTCGGGATTATTCTGTAATTTTATATCATATAAATTCCTCCACGCTTCAAAATTTAAATGTAAATGAACTCTTGGAAACTGTACGTTAGTGTCATTTTATTTGCCTCAGCAATTTCATTTGCAGCAGAAAAGCCGAATAATTTTTGTGGCTATGCCCCGGAATATGAAGAACTTTATTATCCCGTAATAGACCAAAAAATTGTTGGCGATGCCTCTCTTTACCCTTTTTTAAACTGCCCGTGGAGCACGTTTTGCGAATTTCCAGAGACCTTGACTGCTACGCAGGAAAACTTGGAGGATTGGCGCAAATTCTTCGGAAAAAATTTGAGCGAAGAAGTTCTTTATCAGCTAATTTATTCCGAAACTTCAGATTGGTATCAAAAACTTGAAGACAATAATTCCAATGTTGTTAATGGAATTATGGCGAATAAAATAAATAAAAACCTTCAAAAACCATTCGCTAAATATATGTTGCTGGCAAAGCAATGCGAAGGAATTAGCAGCAATAAAAACGGCGGCAACGGTTGGTATCAGGGAGAGAAAAGCGATGATTATGACCAGAAGCCTGAGTTGTTGGAACTCGCTATGAAAAATTATAAGGCCGAAACCAATTCCTTTTTAAAGAATAGGTATGCCTATCAAATTGTGCGTTTGGCGCATTATCTTCAAGAGAACGAAGCTGCTTTGCAATATTTCGATAATTTTCTGAAGTTGGATTCCGAAGCGCCCTATATTTATTATCTCGCTTTAGAACAACGTTCCGGGGCGGCCTATAATCTTCAAAAATTTCAGGAAGCTTCCAAGGGATTTTTAGAAGTTTATTCAAAAGTCCCTTCGCGCCGAAGAAGTTGCGCCCTAAGTTTAAAATATTTTGATTGGTCCAATCCCCAACTCAATGACGATTTTTTTACAGATAACGGTTATGCGGAAATTCAATCTTTTTTCAAATCATATTATTACAACGGCAGCATTTCCAAAGAGATGCAGAAATTGCAGGAGAAAAACCCGAATTCTCCTTATTTGGAAGTGCTTGCTATCCGTGAGGTTGATAAACTTCAGAATAAAATATTCGCCAATAATTACAACAAATGGTATGAAAATTTTGACACTGAAAGAGCACTTGATTTTGAACCTTTACAAACCCTTCAAGAAATAGCAAAAAACCAACTTGAAAATAAGGCTGTTTTGAGAAAGGATTTTTGGAGAATCGTTCTTTCGGCAAGCTATTTAAAAAACGATGATTTCAAAAATGCAGCACTATCAGTCTCTAAAGTTGAAAAAAATAGTGAGCTGTATCCGCAAGCCAAACGCCTGTCTTTTTCCATTGAAATATTGCAACTAAAAACCTTGGACAGAAAACAAATTGGGTGGCTTTTTTCAAAATTGAAGTCGGACACACAACTTAATGAATCCCGACCGTTAACCGCATTTTTCTTTAATTCCATTTCAGATTTATATAAAAAAGATGGCAATGTAATTGTTTCACTTTTGGGAAGTATGGATTATAGTGGGGAAAATGCCCAATATTCTTTTGAAAGGTCTGAAGCAGATTTGGGAAATCATTGGAAACTGCATTATAAAAATGAATTTGTTGCGGATGAGGTTATTCAAAAGATCCAAAATTTTATAAATCTTCCCGCAAAGACTGATTATGAAAAATTGATTGTGTCAAAACTGAAAAGCAATCCGCAAGATTATGTAAATGAACTGAAAGGCACGTGGTATTTTCAGCAAAACCAGTTGGATGAAGCGATTTCCTATTTCAAAAAAATAGAAAATCCATCTGTTTTTTACGGAAAAAATATAAGGACTGAATTATTTTCCGGCGCTATCCGGGAGTATTTTGACACTCCATTTTCCGAAAAGTCAGATAAAATTCATTTAAAATATAAAAAGTTTTTTGGTGATGATGCTCCAAAAATCGAACTTGAAGAAACCTATGCAGACAATAAACTGAAGTTGGCCCAGACCTTTAAAAAACTTGAGGAATTGGCAAAAAATGATCCCGAAAATGCTGCCGACTATTATTATATGTTGGGAAACGCGTGGTACAATACAAGTGCACGCGGATGGTTTTTGAACACCCTTCAATATATTGGCAATAATGACCGGAACTCTATTTTGGGATATGATTATGATTCCGATGGCCAACAAAAATGCACGAATTCCGAATTTTTAAAGAACGCCACCAAATATTTTAAAAAAGCGACAGAGGCGAAGGGGAGCAAAGAAACCAAAGCAAAAGCTATTTTTATGCTCGCCAAAACAAATTATTGCTATACAACAGAGCGGAATGCAAATTACAGATACAGGATTGAGGTTTGTGGCGATCATAGAGATTATTTCCAAATCCTGAAAAATGATTATTCTGATACTGCTTTTGAGGCAGAAGTAATTAAAGATTGCAGTTGGTATAGGGTTTTTTTAGGTATGTAGCGGATCACTATTTGGGATAAGTAATATTTTGATAGTTTTAAATTATGCTTTTTCGTTTCCTTTTATTTCTATTCCTTGTTCACTCCGCGGTTGCCCAAGAAGGCGTTTCCGTTTTGATGGACAGTTTGGCGCAAACTTCTTCTGAAAGTGAAAAAGCCAGATTGAGCATCAAAATTGCTTCAAAACTGGCGAATGATGATTGGGATAGGGCGTTAAGCTATATGGATATTGCAAAGGAGAGCGCCCTAAAATCTAATTCGCAGAAAACAGTTGCACATTTTTACAAAGCGCTTGGGGACATTTATTTTGATAAGGATGCACTGGATATTGCATTGGAACATTTTCTAAAAGCGTACAGTTTTTATGAAACGCAGCCAGCTTCGGAACGTTTCAAATTGGAAAATGGCCTTGCAATAATTTATGCCCGAACCGATAACGAAGAAAAAGCGCTGCAATTCTTCAAAAAAGTTTACAATTATCAAAAGCAGAAGAACGATACCATAAATCTTGCGCGAATCCTCAACAATATGGGGAGTTTTTATTTGGAAAAAAATGTAGATTCTTCAGTGGCTTATTTCAAGGAGTCGCTTCACCTTTCAAAAAATATTTCAGACCCAAATTTGAAAATGTTCCTGCACACCAATCTCGCGCGTTGTTATGTAATTAAAGATGAGCCAGATTTGGCTAAAAGTTATTTCAACAAAGCGCTAGTGGATGTTGAAAAAGGTGCTAGTTCCCGAAATGCGGCTTGGTTTTACAACGAATTTTCAGAATTCTATCAAAATATAGATATGCCGGACTCATCGGTGTATTTTGCGCAAAAAGCCGTAAAAAATTTGGATAGCGTTGCGCCCTTCGGCTTTGAACAGCAGCGTGCCATTGGGCTTTTGTATAAAGGTTACATTGCAAAAGGGGAATTTGAAAATGCATCCAATTATTTTGAAAAATATTCTGCAATTGGCGATACCTTAAATTTAGAGGATAAACGCGTAAACCTTGAAAAGCTTTTGATTGGTGAAGAATACCGAAACAAGGAAAAAATACACGCGCTGGAAGAAAGTAAAAGACAATCTAGAAACTATATTATTCTTTTGGGTTTGCTTGCCATTTTGTTGGTTTTGGGGATGTTGTTATATCGTTTTCGAAACAAATTGAAAAGGGCAGAACTTGAAAAACAACTTGCTACGGCAAAACAGAAAGAGTTAAATACAAATCTGGAATTAAAAAATAAAGAATTGATAGGGAAAGCGATGATAGAAATGCATCGCACCGAAATAATAGAGGATATTTTAAACGATTTAAAGGAAATAAAACTGAAAGCGGCCAAAAAAGAGACCCAAAACGCAATTGATTATATTGTAAAAAGATTGAAGCGCGACACTTCAAGCAATGTTTGGGAAGAATTTGAACTGCGTTTTGAGCAAGTCCACGAATCGTTTTATAACAACTTGACCGAAAAGCACCCAGATTTAACTTCTCGAGACAAGCGACTTTGCGCGCTTTTAAAATTGAACCTTACTTCAAAAGAGATTTCGCAAATTACCGGACAGTCTTCAAAATCGGTTGAAAATGCACGAACACGGCTTCGAAAAAAGCTGGACATTACTAATTCAAATACAGATTTGTCTGCATATTTGTCCAGCTTTGGGTAAAATTTCCATATTTTTTTAAATTTTAAATCAAGATTTAGATAATTGAAAATCAATATTTTATAAATAATTGAGTAGTAATGCTATGGTTGTTTTTCGGGCTTGAGTGTTTTTGATAGGGTGAAAAATTATGCACAACTAAAATCCGGATATACTTTTGGAAAAGTTTTACAATCAAAACCATTGCAATGAAAAAAACACCAAATGAAAAAACCAATTTGGAAAAACTGTTGGAAAACAATTCAGACAAAAAAAATGCTTTAAAAAAAATAATCCAAGAGCTGGACAAAAAGCAAACTACAATTAAAAAGTCAAACTGAAATTAAAACGAATATCATGAAAACTATTTTTACTATTAGCTGTTTTTTATCAATGTTTATTGCCACGGCGCAATGGACGACAGACACAGATGTGAATACATTGGTCGCCGAATCTGGCGAGCTGGACATGCAAGCTCGCGGCACCTCTGACGGACAAACCTATGTTGTTTATTGGAAAAACGTTGGCGCGCCAACCAATATAGAATTGCGTTTGCAAGTAATGGATGCTGATGGCAACCGAACTTTGGGCAATGACGGGATATTGGTAAGTGATCAATTGCCAATGAGCACGTTTACGGTTATAATGAATTCTGTGGTTGATGCGGACGATAATCTTTATATAGGCGTTACAGGCACGGAAGATTTTTCCGCTTATGCTTTTAAAATGGATATTGATGGAAACCAACTTTGGGGAGCCAATGGCATTAGTCTGGGCACAGGTGTTCCGGTAACTATATTACCGCTATCTTCGGGAGAAGCCATTGTTTCATGGCATGATTCCGGTGCTGCCGTTATGCAAAAATATGATGCTAGCGGAACAGCTGTTTGGCCAACTACAAAAACTATTGGTTCAGGAAATACTGTGGCAGGTAATTTATTTGAACTTGCAGGCGGCGATTTTGAAATAGTTTATCACTCTGTCTTAAGCGGGATAAACTCAAATTTATATGCCCAAAGATATGATACGGACGGAAATCCAGTATGGGCAAGCGCAATACAGATTGCCGATAGAGCTACAGCTTTTAACCGTTCATATACAGGGGTGCAGGATGGTGATGTTGTTTATATGGGCTATTTTGCTTCCGCTGGAACGCGTTTTGATTCCTATTTACAACGAATAGATTCTGACGGAACATTGCCTTGGGGAATCAATGGTTCCGATTTTGACACTAATGAAACGGATTATGAAATGGATACTGAAATCGCTTTTCAAACTGGGTCGCAATATGTATGGGCCGTTGCAACTTATACAAATCCTACCCAAAGTGAACGAGGTGAATATGTTCAAAAATTCGACAAAGTTTCAGGTGCTCGTGAATTGACAGACAATGCAAAAGTTGTATTTCCTATAGGAAATGATAAATCACATGCGGGTTCACTTCGTTTAAGAAATGGCAACCCTCTTTTCTTGATGGAAGAAGGTGAAAACAATGGAGTCTCTCCTACCACATTGAACGTTGTTTATTTAGATGAAAACGGAAACTTTTTTTGGAACGAAGAAACACGTCCTGTAGCTACTTTTGCAGCAGATAAGAGCAGGGTTAATTTTACAAAAGAAGCAAATATGCAGAATGTGGCAGTTTTTTTAGAAGATAAAGGAAATGGCTCTAAAATTTATGCGCAAAATGTGGTTGACGAAACTGCAGGGACAGAGGAGTTTTCAAATGTTTCAATATTTTTCGCAAACCCGGTGAATGATGAAATGATAATTAAAAGTAACTCTACCATTGAATCAATTTCAGTATTTAATGTTTTGGGACAGCAATTGTTCAGTGCAGAATACAATGGAGAAACAACCATTAATATCAATACCGGAAGCTGGAAATCTGGTATTTATTTTATGAATGTTTCCACAAACGAAGGATTTAAAAAAGGAATAAAATTGGTTAAACAGTAAGCATATATATCCCCAATTTTTGAAGGCCTTTCCAAGAATTTTTTTGGGGAGGCTTTTTTATTCCTTATTTTCATCCTCTTCCTGAAAAACCAAGGGATGATCTTTTTCTCCCAACCCCACAATTTTTATCATATTTATTACGGTATTGTAGAGCATTAAAATAACTGAAACCATTCCACCACTTAGTAGCGATGATAGAAATAATGTTGCCCAATAAATATTGGAGTACCAATTGGTTTTTAATTCTTCAGATTCCGTAATAGGAATATTGAATACTTGAAAAAGAATAATTGCCACAACAAATAGTATAGTATCTAGCTTTGCAATGGCCATCACTTGCACATAGTGTTCTTTTTTTAATTTTGATTTTGAACCCGAACTAATTCCTAAAAGTGTGAGTAAAAGTGCTAAAATTGTAGCCGAGGCAAGCACAATGGTATTACAAAGCATATTTATGCCCGGAAGGGAAGAGGTTATCAATTTTTTTGCTTCGTAACCTGAAATATTTCCCAAGAGA
This sequence comes from Aequorivita soesokkakensis, assembly GCF_001641085.1. Lineage (GTDB taxonomy): Bacteria > Bacteroidota > Bacteroidia > Flavobacteriales > Flavobacteriaceae > Aequorivita > Aequorivita soesokkakensis. Next base: position 29,275 of record NZ_LXIE01000028.1, read on the forward strand.
AAAACGCCAGTTCCGGTAATAATTGCAGCAATTAATCCACCATAAAGCGACCGTTGGTTGTATTTTGAAAGTTTTATCATGTTCCCTACATTTTAAAATCTTTATAGGAAGTATTAATCGTTAATACTTCCTATAAAGTTAAAAGTAAAGATACAAACCTGCATTTATATAATGCGTATCAACAATCAAAGGAATTATATCGTCTTCCGTTCTGAAAGAAAGATCATTTTCATATTCAGGAATGTAGCTTAAAATTACACCCAGCGATTTTTTCTCATCCAAAGAAAACAAAACGCCCAATTTGGGAATGGCAAAGGCACTACCATCTCTCTCGTTTAATTTGTAACCATTATAGTTCCCTTTATAATGGTCGCTTGAAAGACCAATCCCAATACCAATTAAAGGTCTAATTGAACCATTTTTATTGAAGTGGTATTCTAAACCTAAATTTGCTTTTTGTGAATCCTTCCGAAAATTTGTTTCGAAAGGAGAGTTTCCAAAATCCTTATCGCCAGAAAATGCAGCATTCACTTCCAAAGTAACATATAGATTGCCTTGTAGGGAACCAATAAAACCAGGAGTTGCGGCAATACCAAAACTTGCTTGCCCTTGTGTTAAATTTTCGTAATCGTCAAAATTGAAAAAACTGATGCGGTTTAAAGAACCACCAATGCTCACGAAAAATTTATATTCATCCCCTTGAAAATTCGCGGCCTGTTTAATCTCCTTTTCTGTTGGCTCAAAAGGTGTGTATTCGCAATTGTTATAAGTTTCAACTACTTGTATCAATTGTCCTTCCGTAACTAGATGTGAATCGAAAACAGATTGCCTCAATTTTTCACAATCCCTAAAAAGCACTGCAAGTGTGCCTTGCACGTGATTGTCTTCATTTGGCCGAATGTTTATTTTTTTAGTTGTGCCGTCTTCTTTTTTGATTTCATAAATACCCGTGGCCACGCGAGTTAAAACAGCCTTTCCGGTAACCAATTCCTGTGCTTGCATTCCAAAACTTGCAAGCAGTAGGAACAATAATAATTTAATTGATTTCATACCTTTTCTTTTTTTTAAATTTTTAAATCGAATGAGGTCGATTTTACTATAGTTTCAAGAAATTATTTCTTAAAACAATTTTTTCAGAATAAGGTTTTGTTAGTTGAGGGTTTTTTAAACTTACTTTTTCATAGCTCCCGGAGGATATTCCGCTAAAATTTTCATCACAATTTCACGAATACGCTCTTCCTTTTTTTCCATATTGCTCGTTACTAAATCTGCGCTTCCCATTCCTTGCCAAACAAGATTGTTAGTTTTGGCATCAATCAAATCGATATAAAGGGTGCCTTCGGTTGAGCGGGAAACGTTGCTTCCGCCATAATAACCTCCATAATACCAAGGGCTCCAGCCCCAACCCATACCAAAATTATTATTGTAAACGTCAATGCGCTCACGCTCTTTGGTGAAAATGCTAACGAGCAAATCTGGAGTTTCAGATTTTGACATTCCTTTTACGGTAAGATTTTCTTCTATAGCGCGAAGTATGCGTTTTTTGTCAAGATCGCTGATTTCAGCCTTGTCTATTCCCGGCTTAAAAAAAGCAAAGGAATTGTACTGATTAAAATTTGCTTCTTTATCGAAATCTGTCGCCACGCGAACGGTGGAGCAGGAAGCGAAAACAAAAAGCAAGAGCAGTGGTAAGAATTTAAGTGCTTTCATAGGAGTAATTTTTTATTTGAATAATTTATCGTCAACAAAATTTGGAAGCGTAACCTTTAATTGCGGATTGTTTTGCATCGCGCGTTTTATTGCGAAGACAGCTTCGTCATTCCGTGCCCAACTGCGTCTGGCTATTCCGTTATTCACATCCCAGAAAAGCATATTTTCAAGTCGCCGTTGTGCATCGGTACTACCATCAAGAACCATTCCGAAACCACCGTTTATCACTTCGCCCCAACCTACGCCGCCACCGTTGTGGATGCTCACCCAAGTTGCGCCACGAAAGCTATCGCCAATTACATTTTGGATGGCCATATCGGCCGTAAACCTGCTACCATCGTATATATTTGAAGTTTCGCGATAGGGCGAATCGGTCCCCGAAACATCGTGATGGTCACGCCCCAAAACTACCGGGCCAATTTTTCCTTCCGAAATAGCTTTGTTGAAAGCCGAAGCAATCTGCACACGCCCGTCTGAATCTGCATAAAGTATGCGCGCTTGCGAACCAACGACCAATTTGTTTTCCTGCGCGCCTTTAATCCAAGTGATGTTATCCTGCATTTGTTGCTGGATTTCCTTTGGTGAATTTTTCATCAATTCCTCCAAAACAATACAAGCTATTTCATCGGTCTTTTGAAGATCTTCGGGTTTTCCCGAAGCGCATACCCAACGGAACGGTCCAAAACCGTAATCGAAACACATTGGGCCCATAATATCCTGCACATAGGAAGGATATTTGAATTCCTTATTTATTTCTGAGGAAAGCACATCGGCACCTGCGCGCGAGGCTTCCAAAAGAAAAGCATTTCCGTAATCGAAGAAATATGTGCCTTTTGCAGTGTGCTTGTTGATGGCTTCCACTTGGCGGCGCAAACTTTTTTGCACTTCTTTTTTGAATTGTTCGGGATTGTTTGCCATCATTTCGTTGGCTTCCTCATAACTCAACCCAACTGGGTAATACCCTCCAGCCCAGGGATTGTGAAGTGAAGTTTGGTCACTTCCCAAATCGATATGTATATTTTCCTCAGCAAATTTTTCCCAAACTTCCACCACATTTCCGTCGTAGGCTATGGAAACGGTTTCCTTATTCGCCAATGCTTCTTTTACTCGTTTTGAGAGTTTATCCAAATCTGAAATCACTTCATCCACCCAGCCTTGGCTGTGCCTTGTTTCCGTAGCTTTTTTGTTTACTTCGGCGCAGACCGTTACACAGCCTGCAATATTTCCGGCTTTGGGTTGCGCGCCGCTCATACCGCCGAGACCGGAAGTTACGAACAAGCCGCCCTTTGGCTCTTTTTTAATTTTTCTGAAACCATTCAAAACGGTAATTGTGGTTCCGTGTACAATTCCCTGCGGACCGATGTACATATAGCTTCCCGCGGTCATTTGACCGTACTGTGTTACGCCCAAAGCATTGAATTTTTCCCAATCGTCTGGTTTTGAATAATTTGGAATCATCATTCCATTTGTAACAACCACTCGCGGTGCATCTTTATGAGAAGGAAATAAACCCATTGGATGCCCAGAATAAACAGCTAAGGTTTGCTCGTCGGTCATTTCAGAAAGGTATTTCATCACCAAAAGGTACTGCGCCCAGTTTTGAAATACCGCGCCATTTCCGCCATAGGTAATCAACTCATGCGGATGTTGCGCCACGGCATAATCCAAGTTATTTTGAATCATTAGCATAATCGCCTTTGCCTGCTCACATTTTCCGGGATATTCCGCAATTGGCCGCGCGTACATTTTATAATCGGGACGGAAACGGTACATATAAATGCGCCCGTATTTTTCCAGCTCCTCGCGAAATTCGGGTAGGAGCGTGGCGTGGTGTTTCGGCTCAAAATAGCGAAGGGCGTTGCGTAGCGCGAGTTCCTTTTCTTCCTTTGAAAGGATTTCCTTTCGTTTTGGTGCGTGGTTTATGGATGGGTCGTAAGGTTTCTTTTCGGGTAAAACTGAAGGAATGCCTTGTTGTATTTGTTCTTTAAAAGTCATTTTTTTTATATTTTTCTTTGCGTTCTCTGCGCCTTCGCGGTGGAGGAAATTAACCGCAGAGACGCAGAGGGCGCAGAGTTATAAATTGTTTACGATTCTTTTGAGTCCATCAATTAATTTTACAGAATTGAAATTTATTAAAAGTCCAAGTTTTACTTCTTTTAACTTTAAATAAGTCAATATTTGGGCAGTATGTATCGGGGCCAATGCGTCAACAGATTTAATTTCGACAATAACTTTATTTTCCACAATCATATCAATTCTATACCCAGCATTCAGTTTAATTTCTTTATAAATAATTGGCAACGGAACCTGTTGCTTCACTTCCAACCCCATCAATTTTAACTCATGCGCTAAACAAACTTCATAGGTGCTTTCCAATAACCCAGGTCCAAGTTGTTTGTGGACTTCAATACCCGCACCGATTATTTTTGAAGATATTTCGTTCTCAGTCATTTTGAATATTTTCTTTGCGTTCTCTGCGCCTTCGCGATGGAGAAAATTAACCGCAAAGGCACAGAGCACACAGAGTTTATTAATGCTTCCCAGTTTTTTTGTCAAAGCCGTACGGACAATGACGGCAGCCACTTTCACAGCAATATCCGCGTTTTAAGTGGTACTGTTCCGTAAAACATTTGTAGCCTTCGGGCGTTAGGTAATAATCGCCTTCTTCGAGTTCTATTTTTTTCTTTGGAAAAAGCATTTCACAAAAGTAAGGATTTCAAGGCTGAAAGTTTTAAAATTGAACCAAATCCATTGTTTCGGGATTTAAGCCTTAAATTTGCAATATCAATTCCAAAGAAATGACAAAACACAAGGCCGGATTCGTAAATATTATTGGAAACCCAAACGTGGGCAAAAGCACGTTGATGAACGCTTTTGTGGGCGAGCGCCTTTCCATCATCACTTCCAAAGCGCAGACCACGCGCCATAGAATTTTGGGAATTGTGAACGGCGATGACTTTCAAGTGCTTTTGAGCGATACACCCGGAATCATAAAACCTGCCTACCAACTGCAGGAAAGTATGATGGATTTTGTGAAATCTGCCTTTGAGGATGCCGATATTCTTTTGTATTTGGTTGAATTGGGCGAAAAGGAGCTGAAAGATGAAGCGTTTTTCAAAAAAATAACCAATTCAAAAATTCCAGTTTTATTGCTGATAAATAAAATTGACAAAGGCAACGAGGAGCTGCTTTCCGAAGCCTTAAAGCTTTGGCAGGAAAAAGTTCCGAATGCTGAAATTTTCGCCATTTCGGCACTTCAGAATTTTGGGGTTTCCGAAGTTTTTAATCGAATTATTGAATTACTTCCCGAGTCGCCGCCATTTTATCCAAAAGACCAGCTCACCGATAAACCCGAGCGGTTTTTCGTAAACGAAGCCATACGCGAAAAAATATTGATGCACTATAAAAAGGAAATTCCCTATTCCGTTGAAATTGATACCGAGGAATTTTTTGAGGACGAAAATATCATCCGAATCCGCAGTATAATTATGGTTGAGCGCGAAACGCAAAAGGGGATTATCATTGGCCACAAAGGTTCAGCTTTAAAGCGTGTGGGCACCGAAGCCCGAAAGGATTTGGAAAAATTCTTTGGAAAACAAATTCATTTAGAACTTTATGTGAAGGTGAATAAAGATTGGCGAAGTAACGAAAGGCAGCTACGAAGATTCGGCTACAATCAATAACGAATTATGATTGAATTGTTTTCAGCATAAAATCATAAAGCTCGCGCATTCCGGGTTTTCCTTTTTTCTTTCCCATGGCTCCGGCGAAATACAGTAAAATCCAAGCCAATACCAAAATTGCTGCAATTACAATTTGAATGGTTATTGAATTCCCTAATTTATAATTGGAGTATAGCCAAGTTAAATCAACCATAAATAGAATACCCACTGCAACATGCAGAAACATAAACATGGTCCAAATTGTTGGATTTGGTCCAAAAAATCCGTGCAAACTACACGAATTTTCATCTTTTTCAGAAATTTCCAAATGCAGTTGCGGCGACCAAAAATGCTGTTCCTTATTTGGAAGTTTTATAAAAATATGATCGTCCACGCAGGAAATCACAAATTTAGTTTGCGATTTTTTTGCTTCCGAAAATTTTACAACCAATTGTGAACAAGGTTTTTCAAGTTCCATTTGGAAACGTGGGCGCAATACAATTTCATTGGAAAGCATTCTTTAATTATTTATTTTTAAAGCCGTTAAAATAGTATTTTTTCTGCCAACTAAAAGCTATTTTTGCACCCTAAAATTAAGATTATGAGCATTGTTGCTGTAGTAGGAAGACCAAATGTAGGGAAATCCACTTTTTTCAATAGATTGATTCAGCGTCGTGAAGCCATTGTTGATGCAGTGAGTGGGGTTACGCGCGACCGTCACTACGGAAAAAGCGATTGGAACGGAAAGGAATTTTCGTTAATTGACACTGGAGGTTATGTAAAGGGAAGCGACGATATTTTTGAAGCTGAAATTGACAAGCAAGTGGAACTAGCCATTGATGAAGCAGATGCAATAATCTTTATGGTTGACGTGGAAAGTGGCGTTACAGGAATGGACCAGGAAGTTGCAAAACTACTTCGCCGTTCAAAAAAACCAATCTTTTTGGCAATCAATAAAGTTGATGGAGCTTCACGGGTAAATGATGCTTTGGAATTTTATTCTTTAGGTTTCGAAAATCAATACAACCTATCGAGCATTAACGGAAGTGGAACAGGTGAATTGCTCGATGATTTAGTGAAAGCATTGCCGGATAGAGAAGAACCGGATGATAGTGAGTTGCCAAGATTCGCAGTTGTGGGTCGTCCAAACGCTGGGAAATCCTCATTCATAAATGCCTTGATTGGTAAAGATCGTTATATCGTTACTGATATTGCAGGAACAACGCGTGATAGTATAGATACAAAATACGATCGTTTCGGTTTTGAATTCAATTTGGTTGATACGGCTGGAATTCGTAAAAAAAGTAAGGTAAAGGAAGACTTGGAATTCTATTCCGTAATGCGAAGCGTTCGCGCCATTGAACATTGCGATGTAATTATTTTGGTTTTTGACGCCACCCGTGGTTTTGACGGACAGGTTGAAAACATTTTCTGGCTTGCCCAGCGCAATAACAAAGGTATTGTGATACTTGCCAATAAGTGGGATTTAGTGGAAGACAAGGAAAGCAGCAGTGTGAAGGATTATGAAAAATATATCCGTCAGCAGTGTGAGCCTTTTGTGGACGTACCGATTGTTTTTGTTTCTGTTCTTACCAAACAACGTATTTATAAAGCCATTGAAACTGCGGTTGAAGTATACCAAAACCGAAGCAAAAAAGTGAAGACAAGTGAGTTGAATGAAGTTATGCTTCCCATAATTCAAAATTATCCTCCTCCGGCTTACAAGGCGAAATATGTAAAAATAAAATTCTGTACGCAGTTACCAACGCCTTACCCAAGTTTTGCATTTTTCTGTAATCTGCCGCAGTATGTGAAGGATCCATATAAACGTTTCATTGAGAATAAACTACGGGAAAACTTTGATTTTTCTGGGGTTCCCATTACTGTTTATTTCAGAAAAAAATAAGGGCCTTTCCTTTTTTAAAAGGTAAATCTTTTATATTTAAACTTTATTTTCTCCCCAGTAAAATAAAATTTAAAAAGATTGAATCTACCATTTATGCAGAAATACTTCTACTTGCTGATTTTCAGCATGCTTTCTTCATTGCTTTATGCTCAAAATTTTGAAATTACTGGGAAACTTGTTGACGAAAATGAAGAAATTCCTTTGGAATCAGCTACTGTCTTTGCAGAAAAAGTAGCCGATAGTTCATTAATAACTTATACAATTACCGGAAAACAGGGGGATTTTGAATTGGCCGGAAAATCTTCTTCCGAAGAGATAAACGTGAATATAAGTTATAATGGTTACACCCCATTCCGAAAAAAAGTAACACTTAACGGACAACCCATAGATTTAGGGACCATAAAAATGGCGGTTCTGGCCGAAGAGTTGGAAGGCGTTGTTGTTACTGCGAATCGGGCGCCCATTACCATTAAAAAAGATACGTTGGAATTTAATGCAGCTTCATTCAACACTAAAGCAAATGCAACGGTTGAAGATTTGCTGAAAGAACTTCCGGGGGTTGAAGTAGATGCCCAAGGAAATATAACCGTAAATGGAAAACCTGTAAATAAAATATTGGTAAACGGAAAACCATTCTTCGGCGACGACCCCACCATTGCAACCCGAAATCTTACAAAAGAAATCGTCGAAAAAATTCAGGTAACCGATACCAAAACAGATTCACAAGCTTTCACTGGCGAAAAAGGCGACGAGAACAACAAAACCATAAACATCAAAATCGACGAAGAAAAAAACAAAGGAATTTTTGGTAGAGTAGCAGCTGGTGGCGGAACGGATAAACGTTTCGAGTATGCGGGACTTATAAATTATTTTGACAACGATTTTCGGGTGAGTGCGCTTGCTGGTGGAAATAATATCAATTCGCCAGGTTTTAGTTTTGGCGAAATTGAAAAAATGTTTGGCAGTGCCCGCTATATAAATATGAATAGCAATGGTTCCTTTAATTATAACGGAAGATCTTTTGGAGGAGGAGATGGAATTACAAATTCAAGAACTGCAGGCGCCAATTTTGCCGACGATTTTGGAAAAGGCTCAGACATATCTGCAGATTACTTTTATTCTTCCTCAAATTCTTTTAATGAAGAGTTGCGGAGCAGGGAAAATATTCTGCCCGAGAACAGATATTTCTCAACTTCCAGCTCCAATTCAGAAAATGATAATGACAGTCATTCTGCAAATCTTCGTTTTAAAACCCAAATAGATTCTACGTTTTTAATTGAGGTGCGCCCACAATTAACCTTTAATAAATCCATTACAGATTTAAACAAAAGTGAAGAAAGTAGAAATTTAGACCAAGAATTAATAAACCAATCACAAAACGATAACCACAGCGAGCGGGAAGGGAGAAATTTTGAAAGTGAATTAATTGTGACCAAAAAATACGGAACTAAAGGTGGTTATTTCAGGATTAGGACGAACAATAAAATCAACGATGTAGATAACGAGGATTTTACGAATTCTTCCACACAAATTTTTGGCGATGAACCCAATTCTATCAATAGAAATCAACTAACTGAGGGTAAAACTAGTTCAGCGGATTTTAAAATCACACCGTCTTGGAGATTCCCAATTATTGCAGATACCCTTTTTCTTTATTTGGGATATAACTTTGAAAAGGATAAACGAAAAGACCGAAAAAGCGTTTTCGATTTTGATAACCAATCACAGCAATACGAAATCTTCAATACAGCGCAAAGTACAGACTTTACAAATACAGATCAATCCTCCAAGCCTCAAGTAAGCCTAACATATACTTCAGAAAAATTACATACGGGTATCACTGTTGGCTATATTTTTAGAACCTTGGAAAGTAATGATGCCCTGCGAGCCATTAATTTTAAAAATGATTTTGACGCGTTGGAGTTGAGTTTTAATTTCAGATATCAATTCAGTAAAAAATTCAGCACCTATATGGGTTATTATCTGCAAAATAATGCACCCTCCGTTGAGCAATTATCTCCTTTTGTGGATGTTTCAAATCCGTTGGACATTACCCGAGGAAATCCAGATTTAAAACCTTCAAATTCGCATAATTTATATTTCGGAGCCAATAACTATGATTTTAAAACCCAATCAGGAATATATAGTTATATCAGGGCTGCAATGACCAATGATCGTGTGGCGCCAAATACTATTGTGGATGAAAATTTAGTGAGAAACACAACTTACGCAAACGTAAATGGCAATTATGAACTATCCGGAAGTCTGGGTTACAGTAAAAATATAAAAATTGATACCTTGCGCAGTTTCAAGTATGGGGTGCAAATGTATGCCACTTTAAATAGAAATATAAACTTTAATAACAACGTGCAATACGCCAGTAAAACGGTAAGTTATTTTCCATCGGTGAATTTAAGTTTTAAATGGAATGATTATTTTGAAATAAACCCTGAATATTCATTAAACTTCAATACGAATACTTTCAATATCGATTCTTTTGAGGATAGAAAATATACACGGCACGAATTCAATTTGAAAACAACTACTTTTTTTCCTAAAAACCTGGAATGGAACAACGATGTTTCCTATATATACAATCCAGATGTTGCCAATGGATTTGAAAAAAATTATGTTTTTTGGAACAGTACGGTATCTTATTCTTTCTTGGATGATAAGGCAAGTGCAAGTTTAAAAATTTATGATTTGCTCAATCAGAATAACAATGTAAAAAGAACTTCAAGCGAAGACTATATTCAAGATATTGAAAGCACTGTTTTGAAGCAATATTTTATGCTTACGCTAAGTTACAAATTCAATACGCTTGGGAAGAAAGGAGAAATAGATGACAATCCGTGGGATTGATATTTTATAAGTTTCAGCTATAAAGGAAAATATAAAGAAGCGCTTTTCAGAAATTTACTGAATACTGAACTACCAGCCACCACTAGCACCACCGCCGCCAAAGCCACCGCCTCCGAAACCGCCGCCAAAGCCGCCTCCGCCACCGAAACTTCCGCCACCGCCAAAGCTGCCTCCTCCGCCGCCAAAACCGCCACGACCAAGGCTACTGAGCACAATAATATCAAGCAAACTTCCTCCGCCGCCACCTTTACCACCGCGACCGCCTTTACGTATAAGAGCTAAAATAATAATGATAAATACGAAGATTATAAAAAAGGGGATGGGGGTTCCGTTTTTCTTCCCAAAATCACGATCTTCCTTAAACTCCCCTTTCAGCGCTGCAAAAATTGCATCGCTACCTTTATCAAGACCTTCGTAATAATTTTCTGCTTTAAATTCAGGAATCATAATTCGGTTTATGATACGTTCAGACATTAAATCGGTGATTCGGTATTCAATGCCGTAACCTGTATTTATATCAACTTTGCGGTCGTCTTTTGCAAGCGTGATTACAATTCCGTTGTCTTCCCCTTTTTGCCCGATTCCCCATTTTTGGCCCCATTCGGCACCGAGCATGGAAATGTCTTCGCCGTTTGTAGAACCAATAATGATGCAAACAATTTGCGTGCTAGTAGAATCTGCATAGCGAATCAGCTTATTTTCTAATGCAGTTTTTTGTGACGGTGTAAGCAGATTTATATAATCGTAAAGTGAAGTCTGAACGGAAGGTTTTGGAGGAATTTCATATTGTGCCAAAACATTTTCAGATAAAAATGCAATGGCAATTAAAACAAATAGAATTTTATATTTCTGAAGAAAATGTTTCATTGAAGGTGTTTACTGCCAACTGATTTGCCGACTGAAATATTAAAAATTATCCCACCGAAATATCATCCGGCAATTCATTTTTGTCATCTTTTTGATGAGGAAAATGTTTTTTCAACTGTTCGCCTGCCTTTAAGATTCCTTCCACCAAACCTTGTTTCATATCCCCATTTTTAAAATTGTTTATGATGATGTCTTTGGTGCTTTCCCAAAAATTCTGCCCTACAATATCGTTGATACCTTTGTCACCCATAATTACAAGGGTGCGATCGTTAACGGCAACATAGATAAGAACGCCGTTACGCTCTGCCGTGTTGTCCATATTCAGCATATCAAATACTTCCGCGGCACGGTCAAAGGCGTCAATGTGTTCGTTGGGTTCTTCCGCAGAAATTGAACTAGGTTCCAAATGAACCCGGATCTCTCCCGAGGTGTTTTTTTCAGCAATGCGAATGGCTTCAACAATAGCGGCTTCTTCTTCCGAAGTAAGAAAATCTTCAACTTTAGACATTCTAGTTATCTTTTCCTAAGTCATCAAAATTCACTTGTGGCGCTTTTTCAGTTCCTGCATCTGCTTTGAAATAAGCTTTTTCATGGAAGCCCAATATGCCAGCAAAAAGTTTTGTTGGGAATTGATTTACTTTAGTATTGAACTCACGAGCAGTGTCATTAAATCTATTGCGCTCCACGTTGATGCGGTTTTCGGTACGTTCCAGTTCGTTTATCAATTCCTTGAAATTTTCATTCGCCTTTAAATCTGGGTATCTTTCAAAAACTGCCAATAAACGTGAAAGGGCAGAGGTAACGCCTGCTTGCGCTTCTTGATACTGTGCAAGTTGCTCCGGAGTAATGTTTGAAGGGTCAATAGTTACAGATGTTGCTTTACTTCTGGCCTCGGTAACGGCAATTAATGTTGATTGTTCAAATTCAGCATATCCTTTTGCGGTGCTGACGATATTAGGAATAAGATCTGCACGACGTTGGTAGGAGCTTTCAACATTTGCCCATTGTGCCGTTGCGTTTTGGTCCAGTACTACAAGTTTATTGTTTAAACTCGCCATATAGGCGCCAATAAGGAGAATAATGCCAAGAATAATAATAATGGGTAACCATTTTTTCATGATGAGGTTGTTTTTAGAGTTGTTCTTTAATTTTTATAAGTTCTGCTTTTACTGATTCCAATTTGCGGATAATCTCAAATTGGTCAAGTGTTTTTTGTTTGTTTTCCTTTAAATGGATTTTTGCGCCTTCCAATGTAAATCCGCGTTCTTTCACCAAATGATAGATGAGTTCAAGATTTTTTATATCCTGCGGCGTGAATTTTCTGTTGCCTTTTGCGTTTTTTTTCGGTTTTAATGCATCAAATTCCTTTTCCCAAAAACGTATAAGTGAAGTGTTCACACCGAAAGCTTCGGCTACTTCGCCAATGTTGTAATATAATCTTTCGGGTAGGTCTATGTGCATTAATTTTAGTTATGAGTTATGAGTTTTCTTTTCTTTGGAATTTGGAATTTTAGTCTAAAGATTGGTTCTCTTCCTGTGCTTTTCTCAAAATATCAGCAAATTCTTCAGCCGTTAAACTTCCGTAATAGAAATTTATCGGGTTTATGCGTTCGCCATCCTTAAAAACTTCGTAGTGGCAATGCGGAGCTTCACTTCTTCCTGTGCTTCCAACAAAACCTATAATATCACCACGTTTTACTTTTTGTCCAGCCCGCACATTGTATTTATACAAATGCCCGTAAAGACTTTCATAGCCATAACCGTGATCAATTACAACGTGGTTTCCGTAGCCTGTTGCGGTATTATCGGCACGAGTAACTTTGCCGTCTCCTGTTGCATAAACTGGCGTTCCGCGTGGTGCGGTAAAATCCATTCCGTAGTGAAATTTCCGAGCTTTTGTAAATGGATCTGTGCGGTAACCATAACCCGATGCCATTCGCGTTAAATCTTCGTTTTTTACTGGCTGGATTGCAGGAATGGCTTCCAAAAGTTTCTCTTTTTCCTCTGCAAGTTTCGCTATTTCGTCCAGAGATTTTGACTGTACAACAATCTGTTTCGTCAAAATATCCAAATTGCGGGTTGTGTTTATAATTAATTTTGAATTGTCAAAACCTTCCAAATCCTTGTAACGGTTTATACCTCCAAAACCTGCTTTTCGCTGTTCGTCTGGAATTGGGTTGCTTTCAAAATATACACGGTACAGGTTGTTGTCCCTATCCTCAACTTCAGCAAGTACTGCCTGTGCTTGCTCTATTTTTTTGTTCAGAAGCTCAAACTGAAGCTGCATATTGTTCAATTCACGCTGTAATGACAATTCCTTAGGGGTTTGAACTGATGGTAGGTTTATATAGACCAAAAGCAACAGAAAGCCACTAAGAAACATGCCTAAAAGACTTAAAGCGAAAATCTTTATTTTTCGGCCTTTTTTCTTTTCTATTTTTCGGTACGAAAGCGTTTCGCTATCGTAGTAATATTTAACCTTAGACATGCGTTAAAAAATTGCTATTTTTGCGCGTTGCTTGTTCGCGCGAAGTAAAGGTAACGTTTTTACAAATATATAAATTGTTTATCACTGCGCCCAACCCTTAATTTTAGCATAATTTTATAAGAAATGAACTCGAAGGAAACCCGTTCCAAATTTTTAGAATTTTTCAAGTCCAAACAGCACCTCATTGTTCCATCTGCGCCAATGGTTGTAAAAAACGATCCAACGCTGATGTTTACCAATAGCGGGATGGCTCCGTTTAAGGAATATTTCCTAGGAAATGGGAAACCAAAAAGCAACCGAATCGCCGATACCCAAAAATGTCTTCGCGTAAGCGGAAAACACAATGATCTTGAAGAAGTGGGAATGGATACTTATCACCACACCATGTTCGAAATGTTGGGGAATTGGAGTTTTGGAGATTATTTCAAAAAAGAAGCAATTGAATGGGCGTGGGAACTTTTGACCGAAGTTTATAAAATTGATAAAGATATACTGTACGTAACCATTTTTGAAGGCGATGAAAGTGAAGGTTTGGAGCGCGATACCGAAGCCTACGATCTTTGGAAACAATTTGTTCCCGAAGACCGAATTCTGAATGGAAACAAAAAAGACAATTTTTGGGAAATGGGCGACCAAGGTCCCTGCGGGCCGTGTAGCGAAATACACGTAGATATTCGTTCTGCGGAAGAAAAGGAGAAAATTCCAGGAAAGGATTTGGTGAATAACGACCATCCGCAAGTAGTGGAAATCTGGAACTTGGTTTTTATGCAGTTCAACCGAAAAGCCAACGGCAGTCTTGAAAAATTACCTGCGCAGCACGTTGATACGGGAATGGGTTTTGAGCGTTTGTGTATGGTTTTGCAGAACAAACAGAGCAATTATGACACCGATGTTTTCACGCCGTTAATTCGTGAAATTGGAGCGATTACAAATACGAACTACGGAAAAGACGAAAAGAAGGACATAGCAACGCGAGTAATTGCAGACCACGTTCGTGCGGTTGCGTTTTCAATTGCAGATGGACAACTTCCGAGCAATACGGGAGCTGGTTACGTGATCCGAAGAATATTGAGAAGGGCAATCCGCTACGGATTTACGTTTTTGGACAAAAAAGAACCTTTTATTTATAAATTGATTGAAACGTTGAGCGCGCAAATGGGCGATGCCTTTCCAGAGCTTATTACTGAAAAGAACTTAATTACAAACGTTATCCGCGAAGAGGAAAATTCTTTTTTACGAACGCTGGACCAAGGTTTGGTGTTGCTTGAAAACGTTATTGAAACTGCTGATTCCAAAGAAATTTCTGGTAAAAAAGCATTTGAATTGTACGATACTTTCGGTTTCCCGATAGATTTAACGGCATTGATTCTTCGCGAACGCGGTTATTCCTTAAATGAAAAGGAATTTGATGCAGAACTTCAGCAGCAAAAAGATCGTTCCCGCGCCGCAACAAAAGTGGAAACGGGCGATTGGGTTGTTTTGGAAAAAGATGATGTAGAGGAATTTGTAGGTTATGATACCTTGGAAACCCAAGTAAAAATTACACGTTATCGAAAAGTGGACAGCAAAAAGGAAGGCGAAATGTACCAACTCGTTTTCAACCTAACCCCTTTTTATCCCGAAGGTGGAGGCCAAGTGGGCGATAAAGGCTATTTGGAAGCAGCCGATGGCGGCGTTACTTATATTGTTGACACCAAAAAGGAGAACAATTTAATAATCCATTTTACAAAGACACTTCCGCGAAATCCTGAAACTACTTTTAAAGCGGTGGTTGATGAAAAACAACGAAGCAGAACAGCTTCAAATCACACAGCAACGCATTTGCTCCACCAAGGTTTGCGCAATATTCTTGGCGAACACGTGGCGCAAAAAGGAAGTATGGTTCACAGCAGAAATTTGCGTTTTGACTTTTCACATTTCGCAAAAGTGAGTGATGAGGAGTTGAAACAAGTTGAAGATTTTGTGAATGCAAGAATCCGCGAAGGAATCGCTTTGGAAGAGCGAAGAAATATTCCCTATCAACAAGCCATAGACGAGGGCGCCATTGCGCTTTTCGGTGAAAAATATGGCGATGCCGTTCGCGCGATAAAATTTGGAAAATCGATGGAGCTTTGCGGCGGAACGCACGTGCCGAATACGAATGATATTTGGCATTTTATAATCACTTCCGAAGGGGCGGTTGCATCTGGAATTAGAAGGATTGAAGCAATTACTGGAGATGCTGCAAAACAGTATTTTATTGATAGAAGTGAATCGTTCGCATCGCTTCAAAAAGCATTGAACAATGCACAAGACCCCGTAAAAGCTGTGGAAAGTTTGCAGGAAGAAAACAGTGCCTTGCAAAAACAAATTCAGCAATTGTTAAAGGATAAAGCGAAGAATCTAAAAGGCGAATTAAAAGCTGAAATTGCGCAAATAAACGGGGTGAATTTCCTTGCTAAAAAAATAGATTTAGATGCAGGCGGAATGAAGGATTTGGCTTTTGAAATGGGCGGCGAAACTGAAAATCTCTTTGTGGTTTTTGGTGCTGAACACGACGGAAAAGTGTTGCTTGCTTGCTATATTTCAAAAGAATTGGCCAGTGAAAAAAACCTTGATGCAGGAAAGATTATTCGCGAACTTGGAAAATACATTCAAGGCGGTGGCGGCGGACAGTCTTTCTTTGCAACTGCGGGAGGAAAGAATGCTGCCGGAATTGACGAAGCTTTGGAAAAAGCAAAAGAATTTTTAAAGTAATGCTTCGCGTTCTCTGCGCCTCTGCGGTGTAAATTTTACCGCAAAGACGCAAAGTTCGCAGAGGTTTTCGCCGATAATAATGAAACTCCAAACCGAAATACCGCTAAAACCCGAAGAAAATCAAATAGATTATTCCTCAAAAATACTTTTGTTGGGAAGTTGTTTTTCGGAAAATATTGGGGCGAAGTTTGAATACTTTAAATTTCAGAATTTACAGAATCCGTTTGGGGTTATTTTCAATCCAGTTTCAATTGAAAGATTAGTTGTACGGGCGATTGAAAACAACCCTTTTTCAGAAGAAAACATCTTTGAGCATAATGGAATTTGGAAATGTTTTGAAGTACATTCCGAGCTTTCAGCTCCGAATAAAAGTGAATTTTTAAGAAATCTAAATTCAGCACTTCAAAATTTACGGGAAGCTTTATTTTCTTCAACACATATCATTATCACTTTTGGCACTTCGTGGGTTTATAGAAAAACTGAAACCAATGAAATTGTAGCCAATTGCCATAAACTTCCGCAGCAAAATTTTCAAAAGGAATTGCTTTCCATTGAAACCATTTCGAAAAGCCTTCAAAATATTTTTAGTCGAATTTCAGAAATAAACCCAGCCGCGACAATTATAAACACCGTTTCGCCCGTGCGGCATATTAAAGATGGTTTTGTAGAAAATTCGCTCAGTAAAGCTTATTTACTTTCGGCAATTCACCAATCTTTGTCACTTCGAGCGCAGTCGAGAAGTTATTATTATTTTCCGTCGTTTGAAATATTGATGGACGAACTTCGTGATTACCGCTTTTACGCCGAGGATTTACTTCACCCAAACAAAACCGCTATCGAAATTATTTGGCAGAAATTTTCTGAAGTGTGGATTGGTTCGGAAACAGAAACGCTACAGAAAGAAATTGTGTCCATTCAAAATGGTTTGCTTCACAGACCTTTCAACCCGCAAAGCAAGGAACATCTACAATTTTCTGAAAAACTCCAGCAAAAAATAACTTCGCTTAAACAACATTACCCACACATTATATTTTAAGATTGTTGCCGAAACTTAAATTGGTGCGCATCAATTTGTTGATTGGTACGCACTAAATTGATAGTTGGTACGCATCAAACCCTTAATTGTTGCGCACCAAAATAAATTTTCAGAAAAGAATACGTCAATTGCCGTATTGTCTGCCTTTTGGTTTTAGGGCAATTTTGCTTCAACAATTAATCACGTATTCGCCAAGAGCGGAACACTAAACCCAAATAGTATGAAAACTTTTAAAAAATCAATTTTAGTATTAATGGCAGTTGTTGCCGTAAGTTTAACTTCTTGTAAAAAAGATGATGATGGCGGCGGAGGCGGAAGTGCTGGTTCTGGAACTGTTGTTGCCAAAGTGAACGGTAATAATTTTACCTCACTTGATATAGCTTCAACTGCTAGCCAGTCTACAGGTGGCGGAAGTACTACAATTACACTTCAAGGTTCTGATGCTTCTGGAAAAGGAATCTTTATTATCATCAATAATTATGATGGTACAGGTACTTATGAGTTCAGCGATTCAAATGTATTTGTAACCGCTACTTATGTAGAGGCAAATGTGAACAATCCACAAAATTCACAAACTTGGTCTGCTCCTTATCAAGGTAGTGGGGTAGTTGGGGAAGTAAAAATTTCTGAAAAAACAGATACTAAAATCAAAGGTACATTCAACTTTATGGCTAAAAACGTAAACGGGGATCAGTCAATAAAAAATATTACGGACGGTTCTTTCGATTTAAATTTTTAATAGCCACACGCACTTAAGAAAATCTCTATGTTGAGGTTTTTACGTGGGCCGGGGGTGAAACGCAAGTTTTTCTTCCGGTTTTTTTTATGAAGTCGATGAGTTGAGAAGTCGATGGGTTGAGAAGTTTTGGCATCACTTTAGTTTTAGAATTTGAAACCTGAAATTTCAACAATACGGCAATTGCCGTATTGTTTGCACCTTTGTTAAAAAGCATCTTTGTATAGGAAATTTAAAGTGATCTACTAACCAGATTATTTTTCAAATGCAAACGAGTTGAGGGGCGTTTGCAGTTCTGAAACCCCATGTTCAACTATGGGGTTTTTATTTTTAAGCCTCCAACTACTGAAATAAAATATAGACTATGTGGAATGCAATCCTGATGCCAACCAAAAGCAATGCTATTTTATGGGCTAACGCGCTTTTTCTTTTCTTGCTTTTGGCATTGCATATGGCAGACCCACTTACCATTGTGTTTGCCTATTTTTTGGAAACTATCATTATTGGTGTAATTCATTTATTGAAATTATGGTTGGTAGGTAAATACGGAAATAAATCCACAGATCCCAAGAAACAGCTTACGGGCATTCCGTTGATGATTTTCTTTTGCTTCCATTATGGAATGTTTGTGGCCATTCAATCTGTTTTTGCTTTTTCGCTTTTTGAAAGCAGTATTCCTGGTTTAGAAGATGGGTTCCACTTAATTCATAATTACACATTTATTCTTGGTAGTGCAGGGATGCCGATTATTTTGGCTTCTATAATTGTAAATAATCTGACTTATTTCTACACCAATTTTTGGCGAAACGAAAAATATAGGGAATATACGCCGGACGGTATTTTAATGAAACCCTATGTGCGTATTTTCATTCAGCAGTTTGTGGTTATTCTGGCTTTTTTCTTTTACATGCTTTTTAATAGCGGAATGATAGCAGCGGTGCTTTTGATACTCTTTAGGCTTTTTGTGGATTTAATAATGTTCTCTATAAAAAAGGACAGTGCAACCTTGGAAATTCTTTCGAAAAAACTTGCAAAGACTCCCGAACAATATCCAGAAATTAAAAAGCAACTACAGGAATATAGTGAGTGATTTTATGAAAAATAAATCTCTATGAAAAATCAAACAAAAGCACTTTTGTATAATTCCTTAGCATTGTTTTTTGGAATAATTGCACTTTTAACATCTTGGCTTTGGGCGTATTATGTCAACCTTTTTATTGCTTTCCCAAGCCTTATCGCAGCTTTTTTTCTTTGTAAGTCTGCCAATAAAGCTATGCCGGGCAACTTGTTTTCAAAAGTAAATTACGTTTTGATAGCCACATCGGTGGTAGTGGCATTTGTAACATTAATTATTTTATTGTTGAAGAATTAATTTTTTTGCAAACAATAAAACAACTGTCTTATAGGCTTACATTTTTTTTAAAAATACAAATATCACCCAATCAAATAGGGCATTTGCCCTATATTAAAAATTTAGAAAGAAACCTATCTTTAAAGTTTAAATCTAGCATACCTTTATGTATTTGCCATTAATCATACTTTTAATAGTACTTGCCATTATTTTTGTGCTAATATTTTATTTTTATACTAAAAATAGAGCCATTAAGAATGCACATTCGTCAAAAATTGATAGATTGGAGCACGCTATTTTTTTAAATGGCAATCAAATAAAATTTAGAAATTCTGGATTGCAGGAGTATAGTTTTTTAAAGCACAATTTAACAGAAGTGCTTGTAGTGCAACCAGAAATTATTCTGTAAAATATGGTGAGATTTTTACTTCTTTTTTGTGTTTTGCTGGGCTCGGCCACTATTTATTCGCAGAATAAGCAACAAATAGATTCCATAAATAAACTTTATGTTCAAGGGCTCAATATTCCGCAAGACTCCATTGTTGCACTCTTTCAGAAAAATATAAAAGCAGCCGAAAAGATTTCTTATGAACTGGGAGTTGCGGATGGGTATTCGCAATTGGGATTGGTTTATAGTTATCAGGGCAAATATGAAGAAAGCACAAAAAGCACAATTGAGGCTATAACTATTTATGAAAAGCTGAAGCAGACGGACAAAATTGCAGGCTATTATGCAGGTTTGGGCTATAGCATGAAATATCGCGATTTAAAGAATGCACTTTATTATATGCAAAAGGGAAAAGCAGTTGCAGAAGCCAATAAACTTGAAGAGCTGCTTAAAGATATTTACAACAATTACGGGGTTTTAAAAGAAATAAACAATGAGTTGGACAGTGCGCTATATTATTTTAATAGAGGGTTGGAAATTAAAATAAAAATTAACGACACTATAGGCATTCCCTACAGTTGGAGTAATATGGCAGGAGCTTATGGCTTGCAGGAAAATTTTTCAAAATCGAGGGAATATTTCAATAAATCACTTCAGCAACGATTGGTTTGGGCAGATTCTTTGGGAATTGCTGAGAATTACACACAATTGGGCGAGGTTTTTATGGCCGAAAAAAAATGGAACGACGCAATTCCATTTATGCATAAATCATTGCCCATTTCGCTTAAAAAGCAATATCGAAATCTTACGCAGTACAACTATAAAATGCTTTCAGATATATTCAAAAAACTGAACAATACAGATTCAGCATTGTATTATTTTGAGCAATATTCAGCAATTAAAGACAGCGTTCACAGTATAAAAGTGCAGGAAAGTATTGCTGCGCTCAATATTGAGTTTGAAACCGAAAAGAAGCAAAACGAAATTCTGGAACAACGCGCCCAACTTGCGGAAAAGGATTTGGAAGTCCGCCGAAAAAACACTTTTATTTTTGGTAGTTTGGGTCTTGCTTTGATTTTGGGACTATTGGGTTACTTGCTTTACAATCAGCAAAAAATGAAGAATCGACAACTTCAAAAAGAAACCGAATTGACCTCTGCTTTGGCAAAAATTGAAACCCAAAACAAATTACAGGAACAACGTTTAAGAATTTCACGGGATTTGCACGACAACATTGGTGCGCAGCTTACTTTCATTATTTCCAGTATCGATAATTTAAAGTATGGTTTTACGGATATAAGCGAAAAATTGGGTAATAAACTTATCGGTATCAGTAGCTTTACGCAACAGACAATCTATGAATTGCGCGATACCATTTGGGCGATGAACAAGGAAAATATAACCTTTGAAGATCTGCAATCCCGTATTGCAAACTTTATTGAACACGCAAAAAACGCTTCCGAAAAAACTGATTTTTCGTTTAACATTGATGAAAATGTTGATGAAACACATATTTTTTCTTCGGTGGAAGGAATGAATATTTACAGGATTATTCAAGAGGCCGTAAACAACGCTTTAAAATATGCGTCAGCAGATGAAATTGAAGTAAATATTTCAGAAAAAGAAAACAAATACACAGTTGAAATCACAGATACCGGAATCGGCTTTGACCAAGACAGCACGGAACTTGGCAATGGATTGAACAATATGAAAAAGCGTTCCAGAGAGATTGGAGGAAACATTAAATTTGTTTCAAAAATGGGTAAGGGGACAAAAGTGGTTTTAAATTTTCCAAAATAGTGAGGACAAGCATACTGTCTTCACTTTTTTATTTATACGTCAATTGCCCTATTTTTTCAATAATTCATAAAAGGTATTTTTAGTATCTTTAAAACAACTAACCGTACCAAAGATGCTTAAAATTGCAATTGTTGACGACAACACTTTTCTTATAAACGCCATAAAGGAAAAACTTTCCTTTTTTGAAGATGTTTCCGTAAAGCATACTTCCTTGAACGGGAGCGAACTTCTCACAAAACTGCAAGAAAATCACAACCTCGATTTAATTTTGATGGATATTGAAATGCCAGTTTTAAACGGTATTGAAACAACCCAAATAGTTAAGCAGAAATACCCGCACATCAAAATAATTATGCTCACCGCTTTTGACAATGACGAGCATATTTTCAATGCGATAAAAGCTGGTGCTGACGGTTATTTGCTGAAAGAAATCAATCCAAAAGATTTATACGAAGGGATTTTGGAAACCTTGAATGGCGGTGCGGCGATGAATCCTTCCATTGCGATGAAAACCTTGAAATTGCTCAGAAATCCTATAGATATCCAAAACCCGCGCGATCAAGAAGAAATATCACTTTCCACACGGGAAGTTGAGGTTTTGGAACAGCTAAGCAAAGGTTTGAGCTATACAGTAATTGCAGATCATCTTTTCCTTTCGCCCAGCACCGTTAGAAAACACATTGAAAACATCTACAAAAAATTGCAGGTGCACAGCAAGATTGAAGCCGTTCAAAAGGCAAGGAATCACAATATTATTTAAGATTTTTCCTTTCTGAAAATAGTTGTAGTTTTATGTTTTTTATTTCTGAAAAATACTTCAGAAGATTAACCTATTACTATGAAAAAACTATTCTTCTTTACACTATCCCTTTTTTTATTTTCAACCTTTTCAGTGTTTTCGCAGGAAAAAAACCCTGTAATTGAGAACATTCAAAAAGAGGCTTATGAAAATTCACAACTCGAAATTCTCGGCCACGAATTGCTGGACGATATTGGTCCGCGATTGGTTGGAACTCCACAAATGCAACAAGCTCACGATTGGGCTGTAGCAAAATACAAGTCTTGGGGTATTTCCGCTGAGAACCAACAATGGGGCGAATGGAAAGGCTGGGAGCGCGGCATAACGCATATTGATATGGTTTATCCACGGGTGCAGACTTTAGATGGAACCCAATTAGCGTGGAATCCCGGAACTTCATCAAAAGGTGTAACTGCGGAATTGATTGTACTTCCTGAAATAAAAGATTCAATTTCATTCAAAAAATGGTTGCCGAATGTGAAAGGGAAATTTGTAATGGTAGCAATGAAGCAACCTACGGGCCGTCCCGACGAAAACTGGAAAGAATTTGCAACACCCGAATCTTTTGAAAAGATGAAAACTGAAAGAGAAGAACAGACGAAAGCGTGGGACGAAAACATAAAGCGAAGCGGTTATGATAGACGAAGCATTATACCTGCGTTGGAAAAAGCTGGCGCAATTGGAATTGTCGATTCCTATTGGTCCAAAGGTTTTGGAGTGAATAAAATTTTTGGAGCCCGTACTAAAAAAATCCCTTCCGTAGATATTGAACTGGAAGATTACACTATGCTTTACAGAATGGTAGAACACGGCGATAAACCGAAAATCCACGTAGTTGCAGAGTCGAAAGATTTGGGAAGAGTGCCAACTTTCAACACCATCGCAGAAATAAAAGGAACTGAAAAACCCGAGGAATATGTTATACTTTCCGCACATTTTGATTCGTGGGACGGCGGAACAGGCGCAACCGATAACGGAACCGGAACTTTGGTTATGATGGAAGCCATGCGAATTCTGAAAAAAGTATATCCCAATCCAAAACGAACCATTTTGGTAGGCCATTGGGGAAGCGAGGAGCAGGGTTTAAATGGTTCTTCATCATTTGTTGCAGATCATCCCGAAATTGTCAGTAATATTCAAGCAGTTTTCAACCAAGATAATGGAACTGGAAGAGTCACAAGTATTAACGGTGCAGGTTTTTTACAATCGTATGATTATATGTCGCGCTGGTTACGTGCAGTTCCCGACACTATTCGCAAAAATATTGAAACCACTTTTCCAGGTTGGCCAGCACGGGGCGGTTCGGACAATGCAAGCTTTGTTGCGGCAGGAGCTCCGGCTTTCAGTTTAAGTTCGCTTAGCTGGAATTACTGGAATTACACTTGGCACACAAACCGGGACACCTACGATAAAATTGTTTTTGACGATGTGCAAAGCAATGTGATTCTAACAGCAATTTTAGCCTATATGGCTTCTGAAGATGATTCAAAAACTTCGCGAGAGCAAGTTATTTTGCCTATTGATGATAAAACAGGAGAACGTCAAACCTGGCCCACGCCAAGAGTTCCCGAAAGAAAAGGAGGAATGTAAACCGTAAAAGCAACAAATCTCAAAAGCACCAAATAACAAATCCCAAATTCCAAGTGTATTCTTTGGAATTTGGGATTTGAATTTTGGGATTTATTTGGAATTTGGTGCTTGTAATTTGTGTTTTACAAGTTGAATGCTTCCTTCACCTTATCAACATAGTCCAATTTTTCCCAAGTGAAAAGTTCAACTTCTTTTGTAATTTGTCCATTATAAGGACTTTCAAAAGTTTTGGTAATGGTTTTTGGCTCACGGCCCATATGCCCGTAAGAAGCGGTTTCGGAATAAATTGGGTTTCTCAATTTCAACCTTTTTTCAATAGCAGCAGGGCGCATATTGAATATTTCTGAAACCTTTTTTGCTATGTCGCCATCGGAAATTTTTACGTTTGATGAGTTGTAAGTATTCACCAAAATAGAAGTTGGTTCCACAACTCCAATTGCATAGCTAACCTGAATTAAAACTTCATCGGCAACACCAGCAGCAACAAGGTTTTTCGCAATATGTCGCGATGCATATGCAGCACTTCTATCAACTTTACTCGGGTCTTTTCCACTGAAAGCACCACCGCCGTGGGCGCCTTTTCCGCCGTAAGTGTCAACGATAATTTTTCTTCCCGTTAATCCAGTATCGCCGTGAGGCCCACCGATTACAAATTTTCCGGTTGGATTTATATGATAAACGATATCATCATTAAACAATTTTTGAACATATTCTGGAAGCAATTTTTTCACTCTTGGAATCAAAATTTCCGTGATATCCTTTTTGATTTTCGAAAGCATTTTTTCGTCTTCGTCAAAGTCATCGTGCTGTGTGGATACAACAATTGCAACAATTTTCTGTGGAACATTATCGTCGCTATATTCAATAGTTACCTGGCTTTTCGCATCGGGGCGCAAATATTTTATTTCGTTTTCTTCACGGCGAAGCGCAGCCAATTCAATCAAAATTTTATGTGAAATATCCAATGCCAATGGCATATAGTTTTCGGTTTCTTTGGTAGCATAACCGAACATCATCCCTTGGTCACCAGCGCCTTGTTCTTCTTTGTTTTCACGGTCCACACCTTGGTTGATATCTTGCGACTGTTCGTGAATTAAAGAGATAACCCCGCAGCTATCTCCGCTAAATTTATAAGCGCCTTTGGTGTAACCAATTTTGTTTATCACATCGCGAGCAATAGTTTGTACATCAAGGTAAGTATTGCTCTTCACTTCGCCAGCCAAAACAACTTGTCCGGTGGTAACTAAAGTTTCGCAAGCCACTTTTGACTCTGGGTCAAAAGCTAAAAAATTATCTAAAAGCGCATCGCTGATTTGATCCGCAACTTTGTCTGGGTG
Source organism: Aequorivita soesokkakensis (assembly GCF_001641085.1). Classification (GTDB taxonomy): domain Bacteria; phylum Bacteroidota; class Bacteroidia; order Flavobacteriales; family Flavobacteriaceae; genus Aequorivita; species Aequorivita soesokkakensis. The sequence continues at coordinate 54,543 of NZ_LXIE01000028.1, forward strand.
TCCTTCGGAAACACTTTCCGAAGTAAATAAATAGGCCATAAAATGGTTTTAAAAATTATATTTTTCAGAAGATTTGACGAGAGCGCCGAAGGGAAGTTTTCACTGCCTTTAGCATTTTTTATTGAGGTTGCAATCAGTCAAATCTTTCCTCTTAATTTGTCTTGCGCAAAAGTAAAAAAATTAAATGAACCGCAATTTTATTTAAAGTTTTTTGGCGAAAAATTTGGTTATTAAATTTTTCTGACGCTATATTTGCCCTCACAAAGTTCAAAACTTTATTGAAATGTTATCAAGAAAGGCCGAGGGAATAGACCCTATGACGCCTTAGCAACCCTTTCTCCGGAAAGAAGGTGCTACATTCTACAACGATTCTGAATTTTAAGAATTGACGATAGATAACGACAAGACAATTTTTTCGATTCTGAAAAATTTGCTTTCATTCTTTTTAACATTTTTCTATTGAAGTACGTCGCAAGGCGCATTTTGACTTTTGGTTTAATCTATTTATTAACTCAAAAAAATTAGAAAAATGAGTGCAACAAAAATTATCCATTCCATTCCAAGTGATCCGTTAACTGGGGCTATTTCCGTTCCGGTTTACCAAACTTCAACCTTTATCCAAGAAGCGCCGGGCGTTAACAAAGGTTTTGATTACGCCCGAAGCAACAACCCAACCCGCAAAGTGTTGGAAGACGTAGTTGCTCAACTTGAAAATGGACATTCCGGTTTTGCCTTCGCCACAGGTTTGGCAGCGATTGATTCAGTTTTGAAATTGCTTTCTGTAGGAGACGAAATAGTCGCGGTTGACGATATTTACGGCGGAGCGTACAGACTTTTTACCCATGTTTACGAAAAACTTGGCATAAAAATAAACTACGTTGATGCCACAGAAGTTGAAAACATTGCAAACGCAGTTTCAAAAAAAACAAAACTGGTTTGGATTGAATCGCCAACCAACCCAACTTTGAAAATTTCAGATATCGAAGCCATTTCAAAAGTTGCGAAAAGTGTAAATGCGCTATTGGTTGTCGACAACACTTTTGCGTCACCAATTGCCCAAAAACCAATTGATTTGGGTGCAGATATTGTAATTCACAGCGGTACCAAATACATCGGCGGCCATTCTGATTTGGTTGCAGGTTTGGTGATTACAAACACGCAGGAACTTTCAGAAAAAATAAAATTTGTTCAAAATGCTTCCGGCGGAATTTTAGGTCCGTGGGATTGTTTTTTAACCATTCGCGGAATTGAAACACTTGATATTCGTTATAAAAAGCAATGCGAAAACGCGCTGAAAGTTGCGTTGTTTTTGGAAAACCAAGATGCGGTTGAAAAAGTACATTACCCAGGTTTAAAAACCCATAAAAACCACGAAATCGCCAAAAAGCAGCAAAATGGTTTGTTTGGAGGGATTGTTTCCTTCAGTTTAAAAAATGACACACAGGAAGCTGCCGTAAAATTCGTAACCAACACAGAATATTTCAAATTGGCGGAAAGCCTTGGTGGCGTTAAAAGTTTGCTTTGCCATCCCGCGCAAATGACGCACGCTTCCATTCCGCGTGAAATTCGTTTGAATGCTGGAATTAACGATTCACTCATTCGACTTTCCTGCGGAATTGAAGATGCTGACGATTTGTTAAACGATCTTTCCAAGGCATTTAAAACCATTGAAAAATCTAAAGAAATTTTAACCTATTAAACAAAAAAAAGATGAGCGCAGCAACAGTTGAAATTCCTTTGGAACAATTGATAAATCTGGAAAAGATTAAAAAGAAAAAGATAAACATCGCCATTTTCGGCCACGGAAATGTGGGAAGCCATTTGGTGGATCAAATCATTTCATCAAAAGAAGAAATCTCCCGAAGACGCGATTTAGACCTAAATATTTTTGCAATCGCAAATTCAAAAACGGTCTTACTTCGGCAAAATGGATTGAACAAAAACTGGATTGAAGAAAAAATTGAATCGGGAAAAAGTTATAATCCCGAAGAGGTAATTTCCTTCGCAAAAACCAACAACCTACAAAACCTGATTTTAGTTGATAATACAGCAGATTCAAACTTCGTTCAAAATTATTCGGCTTTTGTGGAAAACGGTTTCCATTTGGTTTCCTCAAACAAAATCGCCAATACGTTGGATTTGAATTTTTACAAAGAACTTCGCCAAAAACTGACTTCCAAAAAACGTCAGTATTTATATGAAACGAATGTGGGCGCTGGATTACCGTTGATTGATACAATCAAGCTTTTGCATCTTTCGGGCGAAAATATTACACGAATTCGCGGCGTGTTTTCTGGTTCGTTGAGTTATATTTTCAATACTTTTTCGGAAGAAGATAGAACGTTCAGTTCAGTTTTAAAATCGGCAATTGACAAAGGTTTTACAGAACCCGACCCACGCGAAGACCTTTGCGGAAACGACGTTGGACGGAAATTGCTTATCTTGGCCCGTGAATTGGATTTGCACAACGAATTTGAAGATATTTCAATTCAAAATTTAATTCCAAAGGATTTACGCAACGTTTCAAAAGGAGAATTTTTAGACCGTTTGCAGGAATTGGACGTACCGTTTCAAATCAAAAAGAAAAACCGACCGAAAGATTGTGTTTTTCGTTACGTAGCAGATTTACACGGCGATTTGTCAAAAGAAACGGGTGCAATTTTAACCGTAAATTTAACTTCAGTTCCCAAGAATAGTATGTTGGGCGCTCTTAAAGGAAGTGATTCCATTTTTGAAATTTACACCGAAAGTTATGGCGACAACCCGATCGTTATTCAAGGCGCGGGGGCGGGAGCCGCAGTTACGGCTCGTGGGGTTTTTGGGGATATTTTGCGGATAAGCGATAAAGATTGAAAAGGACACAAGACTCAAGACTCAAGACCGCTTCGCTGAAAGATAAAAGACTAAAATTAATTTAATGAAAGTTTCACTAAACAGAATAAACGACAACTATCTTTTTGAAGCAAAAAGCGCTTCGGGAGTTCCAGTTTTAATCGACAATAAAACCGACGAACCTTCAAAAGGCGCAAGTCCGATGGAACTTTTGTTGATGGGCGTTGGCGGTTGCAGCGCGATAGATGTGGTGATGATTCTAAAAAAACAGCGGCAGGAAATCACTTCCTATAAAATGGAAGTGGAAGGCCAGCGAAAGGAAGTGCGCGACGCAAAACCCTTTGAATCAATGCACGTAACGCTGTATTTGGGAGGCAAAATTGACGAAGCAAAAGCCATCCGCGCAGCGCAACTTAGTTTTGAAAAATATTGTTCGGTTTCTATAACGCTGGAAGCTTCGGTGAAAATCACTTACAGCATTGTACTTAATGGAAAAGAGATAAAATGAGGTATGTTTGAAAAGACAAAAGGACGAAAAGACAAAATGACAAAAAGACAAGGATCAATTCCTTTTCGTTCTTTCGTCATTTAGCGAAGCGGTCTTTTGTCATTCAGTATAGCCAAAAGAAATTTTGTATTCCCAACTTTATGATGTTACTTTGTATCAGTTCATATTCATAGTTAAAAGTTATCAAGAAAGGCCGAGGGAATAGACCCTTTGACGCCTTAGCAACCCTTTCGCCAGAATGAAGGTGCTACATTCTATCCGTCCCGAGACTTCGGGAGCGGAATAGATAACAACAAATAGGTTTTTCCTTCACCTTTTCTTGATATAATTTTTTTATGGCGTGCCCCTTCGGGTCGGCCTTTCCGCTGCAATCTTTTTTTCGTGCCTCAAAAAAAGGATTTCCGCTACAATCCCTCACGCAAATTTGAACTTCAATTAAAAATTAGGAAATGAATAAAATACAACAAGCATTACAAAACCGAATCCTTATCCTTGACGGTGCAATGGGCACAATGCTGCAGCGCTATAAATTTTCGGAAGAAGGTTTCCGTGGCGAACGGTTTAAGGATTTTCATAAATCGGTACAAGGGAATAACGATTTACTTTCTATAACCCAACCACAAGCCATTGCTGAAATCCATTCAAAATATTTCGCCGCGGGAGCAGATATTGTTGAAACCAACACCTTTTCCAGCACTACCATAGCAATGGCCGATTACGACATGCAGGATTTGGTTTATGAATTGAATTACGAATCCGCAAAAATTGCTAAAAAAGTAGCAGATGAATTCACCGCAAAAGAGTCAAACAAACCCCGTTTTGTAGCAGGAGCTATTGGTCCGACAAACAAAACCGCAAGCATGAGTCCGGACGTAAACGATCCCGGTTTTCGGGCAATTTCTTTTGAAGAATTGCGCGTTGCCTACAAGCAACAATGCGAAGCCTTAATTGATGGCGGCGTGGATTTGCTTTTGGTCGAAACCATTTTTGATACGTTGAATGCAAAAGCAGCACTTTTCGCAATCGATGAAATTAAAGAAGAACGGAATCTCGACATTCCAATAATGATTAGCGGCACAATTACTGACGCTTCCGGAAGAACGCTTTCCGGTCAAACGGCAGAGGCATTCTTGATTTCAATTTCGCACATTCCACTGTTGAGCGTAGGTTTCAATTGTGCTTTGGGCGCCAAACAACTCACTCCCCATCTTGAAGTGATTGCAAGCCGTACCAATCTTGCCGTGAGCGCCTATCCAAATGCAGGGTTGCCAAATGCGTTCGGCAAATACGATGAAAGTCCGCAGCAAATGGCTTCGCAGATAAAAGAATATCTCGATAAACAATTGGTAAACATCATCGGGGGCTGTTGCGGGACAACGCCAGAGCACATTAAAGCCATTGCTGAAATTGCTTCAAAATATAAACCGCGACCCATTTTTCAATCTGAAAACCTTGCTGTATGATTCCAACGAAACAAGAAGTTGAAGAAGCGTGTAGGCGAGTAAAACCGTATGTTCACAACACACCAGTTTTAAAATCTTCCTATTTAAATGAACTTTCCGGTGCTGAGATTTTCTTCAAATGTGAGAATTTTCAAAAAATGGGCGCTTTCAAAATGCGGGGTGCAACAAATGCAATTCTGCAACTTTCCGAAGCTCAGAAAAAAGAGGGAGTAGTAACGCATTCCTCTGGAAATTTTGCGCAGGCACTTTCATTGGCGGCGAAGAATCTGGGCGTAAAAGCGTACATCGTTATGCCAGAAAATGCACCGCAAGTTAAAAAGGAAGCAGTAAAAGGTTATGGCGGAATTATAACAGAATCAGAATCAACGCCAATTGCTCGTGAAGCTGAAGCGGAACGGATTCAAAAAGAAACCGGCGCCACATTTATCCATCCTTCAAACGACAGAAATGTAATTCTTGGCAATGCGACTTCCGCAGCGGAATTACTGCAAACGCATCCCGATCTCGAATATGTTTTTACACCCGTTGGTGGCGGCGGATTAATTGCCGGCACTTCACTTTCGGTAAAATATTTCGGTGAAAATTGCAAAACAATCGGCGGCGAACCTTTTGAAGTTGACGATGCTTTTCGAAGTCTGAAAAGCGGAAAAATAGAATTCAATGAAACCACAAATACAATTGCGGACGGATTGAAAACATTCCTCGGCGATGTCAATTTTCCAATAATAAAAGAATTGGTTTCAGAAATAATTCGTGTTGAAGAAACCGAAATCATTTCAGCAATGAAACTCATTTGGGAACGAATGAAAATTGTTGTGGAGCCTAGCAGCGCAGTTGCTTTTGCAGCTTTGCTTCGCGAAAAAGAACGGTTTATAAATAAAAAAGTTGGAATTATTATTTCTGGGGGAAACGTTGATCTGAAAAATCTTCAGTTCTAAAAACTCTGCGTTCTCTGCGCCTT
>NZ_LXIE01000029.1 GCF_001641085.1 Aequorivita soesokkakensis
CGACAATTATAATCAATAAAAATTACTATTTAGTGAATTATGTTTACTAAACAGGCATTTTCATTAAATATTTTTTAATTATTCCAAATTTTTGTAAATTCGCACACACCAAAAAATACAACTATGGCTTTTGATATTGATATGATAAAAAAGGTTTATTCCCAAATGGCCGAACGTGTTGATAAAGCACGTGAAATCACTGGAAAACCACTAACTCTTTCTGAAAAAATATTATATTCCCACCTTTGGGATGGCAATCCAAACAAAGCTTTCCAGCGTGGAAAAGATTATGTAGATTTTGCCCCCGATAGAATTGCTTGTCAAGACGCAACGGCGCAAATGGCACTTTTGCAGTTTATGCAGGCCGGAAAGAAAACCGTTGCAGTTCCAACAACCGTACATTGTGATCACTTAATTCAAGCCAAACAAGGTGCTGCTCCAGATTTGAAGCGAGCCAACGAAACCAGTAACGAGGTTTTCGACTTTTTGGAATCTGTTTCCAACAAATACGGAATCGGTTTTTGGAAACCAGGAGCTGGGATTATTCACCAAGTTGTATTGGAAAATTACGCTTTTCCTGGCGGAATGATGATTGGTACGGATAGCCATACGGTAAACGCAGGTGGTTTAGGTATGGTTGCAATAGGAGTTGGGGGAGCAGATGCAGTTGACGTAATGGCGGGAATGGCTTGGGAATTAAAGTTTCCAAAATTGATTGGTGTTAAATTGACTGGCGAATTGAACGGCTGGACCGCTTCCAAAGATGTTATTTTAAAAGTAGCCGGAATTCTTACCGTAAAAGGTGGAACGGGCGCTATTGTTGAATATTTTGGTCCTGGTGCAAAAAATCTTTCGTGTACTGGAAAAGGAACGATTTGTAATATGGGGGCGGAAATTGGCGCAACCACTTCAACCTTTGGTTATGATGATGCAATGGAGCGTTTCTTACGTGCTACAGATAGAGAAGACATTGCAGACGAAGCCAATAAAATTCGCGAATATTTAACGGGCGATGATGAGGTTTATGCAAACCCAGAAAAATATTTTGATCAAGTTATTGAAATAAATCTATCTACACTTCGTCCACATTTAAATGGTCCATTCACTCCAGATTTAGCAACTCCCGTGGGTGAATTGGGGGAAAAGGCAAAGAAAAATGACTGGCCAATAAAAGTGGATTGGGGATTAATAGGTAGCTGTACCAATTCTTCCTATGAAGATTTAACCCGTGCGGCTTCTATTGCACAACAAGCCATCGATAAAAAGTTAAAGCCTAAAAGTGATTTTGGAATAAACCCAGGTTCGGAACAAATTCGTTTTACGGCGGAACGCGACGGACTTTTGAATGTTTTTGAAAACCTTGGAGCTACAATATTCACAAACGCTTGCGGCCCTTGTATTGGACAGTGGGACAGAAGTGATAGAAAAGGTGATGAAAAGAATACAATTGTACATTCCTTTAACAGAAACTTTTCAAAACGTGCCGATGGAAACCCAAATACCCACGCTTTTGTAGGTTCTCCGGAAATGGTTGCGGCTATCGCAATCTCCGGTCGTTTGGATTTTGACCCAATGAACGACACGCTTTTAAATGAAGACGGACAAGAAGTAAAACTCGATGAGCCTAGAGGTTTGGAGCTTCCTCCAAAAGGTTTTGAAGTGGATGACAATGGTTATTTGGCACCTAGGGAAGACGGAAGTTCAGTAGAGGTGAAAGTTGCAAAAGACAGCGAACGTCTTCAGCTTTTGGAGCCTTTCGTACCCATTAAGGATTCTAATTTGCAGGGTGTAAAATTGTTGATCAAAGCTTTCGGAAAATGTACCACGGACCACATTTCAATGGCCGGGCCTTGGTTGCGCTACCGTGGACATTTGGATAACATTGCCAATAATACGTTGATTGGTGCCGTGAATGCCTTCAACAAAAAAACAAATTTTGTGAAAAATCAATTGACTGGCGAATATGGCGGAGTACCAGATGTTCAGCGTGAGTATAAGGCAAAGGGAATAAAAACTATTGTAGTGGGAGACCATAACTATGGCGAAGGTTCTTCACGTGAGCATGCGGCGATGCAGCCAAGATTTTTGGGCGTCGCAGCTGTTTTGGTAAAATCTTTTGCAAGAATCCATGAAACGAATTTGAAGAAACAGGGAATGTTGGGATTAACTTTTGCAAATGAAGCAGACTACGATTTAATTCAGGAAGATGATACTTTCAATTTTGTGGATATTGCTGATTTTTCAGAAAACAAACCTTTGACCATTGAAATTGTTCACAAAGATGGAAGCAAAAACACCATTAAAGTGAACCATACTTATAACGATGCACAAATAAAGTGGTACAGAGAAGGTTCTGCCTTGAATTTGATAAAGAAGCAGAACGCTTAAAAAAACTTTTTAAATGTTTAAACCTAGCAGGTTTTTAAAATCTGTTAGGTTTTTTTTATACCCTAAAATTATGATTTCTTTTTTAAAGAAACACTGGAAAAATATTCTATTTTTTGCATTTATTTTATTGCTGATAATTCCGCAAACACGAATGCCTATCCAAGTTTTTGTGCAAAGACTCGTTTCATTTTCACCTTCGGAAAGGAAAGAAAATGAGCGGGAAAAATTAGAGGATTATAACTGGAATTTGAAGCAATTAAATGGCGAAGGTGTAAATTTTTCGGAATCTGAAGGGAAAGTAGCCGTAGTAAACTTTTGGGCAACATGGTGTCCGCCCTGTGTAGCTGAAATGCCTTCTTTTCAAAAACTGTATGAAAGCTATGGGGAAAGGGTGGATTTCTATTTTGTTACATCGGAAAAACCCGAAAAGGTTGAAGCTTTTATGAAAAAGAACGATTATGAATTGCCAATCTTTCTTCAAACCTATCAAGCGCCGAAACAGTTGGAATCCAGTGTGCTTCCGACTTCCTATTTAATTTCAAAATCCGCTGAAATTATTATTGATGAAGAAGGCGCTGCAGACTGGAACAGTGCAAAAATTCGGGATTTATTAGATAAACTGCTTGCGGAGTAATTCAGTAAAAATTAACCTGAAAAGTGATTCTTCAAAATAGATTCCATTTCCTTTTTTCCATCGGCAATTTTTATAATTTCATCCCACAATTTTGGCGAAATCAGCTCCTTTAAAGGTTGTTCAACTTTAGTGATTTTAGGGAAATTTTGATTAAGTTTTTTATCCCAGGACTTGTAATTTTTAAGTAAATCGTCCGGATAAACCGTTTTTCGTTTTGTTCCTTCATCAACTCCCTTAAATGGCTCCGATACATTTAAATAACCATAATCATCCGTTAACTCTTCCCCGGGCTGGATATCGCGAATTGCAATTTCAAAATCATATGCGGTAGAGAGACAGTTGCTCTTAAAACTGTGGTTTACATAACGGCCGTAATCCCAACAAAGCACCAAATTTCCTTTGTTGTTTCGATAGCAATAGGTATCTAAAATATTTTGGTAAAGTGGGTTCATTTTTTTAAACTGTGCCGGGGTAAACTCACGGTCCAATTCATCCAATACCCAAGTGATTGTGCCGGCCGGAATAAATTCTTTTGCTACAACACCGTAGCCAATTTCTTTGCTTATTAAACGCAGTTCCGTTTTGGGATGTATCATAAATAAACGTAATTTTTAGGATTAAATGTAATGCAAAATCTCAATTGAATTACATATTTCAATCTATTGTATATGAAATTTTAATACCGTTAATTTGCCGATTTTTTCAGTAAATCAATCTCGGGTATCGGTTTTTTCGGAAGCATATTTTTCACTGAATTTTTCCATCAAAACAAAAACCGTTAACAGCATTCCCAAGGCGTAGATACTGTCTTCAATGGGCACGGTGCTAATTCGGATTCCGAGATTTTCAGCATTGTTGTACCAGACCACTTCTTCGTGGATCCAGCTACCGGTCAAAAAACCATTCACAATAAAAAAAGGAACTAAAAGAATTATAAAAACAGGGAAGAAAACACGCAAGACGTCACGTTTATAATTGAAAACCAAAGCCATCAGCACAATGGCATATGCAAAATTAATAGACGTGTACCAATGATCGTAATTATAAAGTAGGGTGGCAATCAAAAGGGTTTGCAGAGAAAAATAAACCACCGCTGTAGTTTTAGTTGAAAAACGAAACTTCGGCATTAAGTTTTTAAAAGCATAAAGAGTGAAAAGACAAGCATAGGGAATACAGATAAAGAAAAGCCACTCTTCCAAAGGCAAGTTTGCTATTTTTATCCCCGAAAGATATTTTTCATTGAATCCCCAAATGCCATGTTGTGTGAAAATAATATCCCACGGAATAAAAAAAGCCATCATTACAAATGTGGCGGGGAAGAAATATTTCCAAAGTCTATAAAACTTCAATTTTGGGTGAAAGCTGAAAAGAAATGGAACGCTAAGCGAAGCTATGTCCAACAATAGATACAAATGCCACATAGCTTATTTTTTGAAATATTTTAGCGGCGGAAAAAGCATCCCGAAGCATTCGCCCTTTTCTTTACCAAGATGTTTGTGATGCATTTTATGCGCCCGCCTTATGCCACGCGAGTACCAATTGTTTGCGTTTCTGAACATCTTGAAACGTTGGTGAATAAAAATATCGTGCACAAAAAAATAGGCCACACCATAGGCGAAAATTCCCAGACCTATGGGTAAACCTGCCCAAAAACCGAAATAGCTCCAACCCACAAAACAACTGATGCTAACCAATGCATAAAAAAGAAAAAAATAATCATTACGCTCCCACCAACTGCCGTGATCTTTGTGATGATGGTCTTTGTGCAGTTTCCATAAAAAACCGTGCATAATATATTTATGTGTAAACCACGCCATAAATTCCATAATGCAAAAAGTGGTTATGAAAATTAATATCCAAAGAAGGATTGTCATTGTTGTTTGTTATTTGTTAATTCGGGATTTGGAATTTGGGATTTTTTAATTTGGAATTTTAATAGAATCCAGCATCCATCATTTCACCAAATTTAATTGATATTTTACGTAGCTACGTGTTAAAAGCCCTATTTTTTCAATATTGGGGACACGTATCCGGGAGTTTTTTATTTCGATGGCTGGTGTTTGTTGCAATTTTTTCAAAAGACGTTTGTAGTATCTGTAAGCAATGAAAACCCCAAGTTTTGCTTCGTGGGGCAAAAGAAGGATTCCACTGTAGCCCTTATTGAAATTATCCTCGATTTCCTCAATTATTTTTTTCTTTGAAGTTTCGTCCAACGATTCTAAATTGGTGTTCGGAAAGTAGGTTCGGCTTAAAGTTTCGTAATCTTCTTTCAAGTCGCGCAGGAAGTTCACTTTTTGAAATGCAGAGCCTAAATTCATTGCAGATTCTTTCAGCTCGTTATATTTTTCGGCATCGCCCTTCACAAAAACCTTTAGGCACATTAAGCCCACCACATCTGCAGAACCGTAGATGTATTCGTTAAATTCTTCGGCTGAGGAATAGGTGCTTTTAGTTAAATCCAACCGCATGCTTGCCATAAAAGTATCTATCAATTCCTTGTCAATATTGTATTTATAAACGGTATGCTGAAACGAATTCAAAATAGGATTCAGACTTATGCGGTCCTGCAAGGCTTCCCCTAAAGCGTTTTCAAAACGGTTGAAAAGAATTTCCTTTTCATATTCGTGGAATGAATCCACAATCTCATCCGCAAAGCGCACAAAGCCATAAATATTATAAATATCCTGTCTGATGGAAGGCCCCAACATACGCGTTGCCAGCGAAAAGGAGGTGCTGTAGGTTTCAGTCACTTTTTTGCTGCAAGCTTCAGATACTATGTCGAAAAGTTGTTTCAATTTTTATTTTCTTTTTCAATTAAACCTGCAACCAATTTTCCAGAAATTAATGCTGGCGGAACACCCGGTCCCGGAACCGTAAGTTGCCCCGTAAAGAATAAATTCTTCACCTTTCCGCTTTTCAATTTGGGTCTTAAAAAAGCGGTCTGCAGCAGTGTATTTGCCAATCCGTATGCGTTTCCTTTATAACTGTTATAGTCGGAAACGAAATCATTTATACAAAATGTCTCTTTAAATATAACGTAATTTCTGACCTCTTGGTTGGTTACTTTTTCAAAACGGCCCATTATTTTTTCAAAATATTCTTCCCGTATTTCCGGAATATCGTCCAAACCGGGAGCTAGGGGAATAAGAAAAATACCGGCTTCTTTTCCTTTAGGAGAAACGCTCGCGTCTGTTTTGGAAGGAAAGCTTGCATAAAAAAGTGGTTCCTCCGGCCATTCTGGTGAATCGTATATTTCTTTGGAATGTTTTTCAAAATCTACATCAAAAAATAGAGTGTGATGGTTTACATTTTCTATTTTTTTGTCAAAACCCACGTAGAAAAGTAGGGCAGAAGGGGCGAAAGTTTTCTTTTGCCAATATTTTTCTGAGTACTGACGGAATTTTTCTTCCAAAAGTGTTTCGGTATGGTGATAATCTGCGCCACTTAAAATTAGGTCTGCATTTATTTTTTCGCCATTCACAACTATTGCTGAAGCCTTTCCTTTTTCAACAATTATTTTTTCTACGTTTTGATCGGTTTTTATTGTTACGCCCAGTTCTTCCGCAAGATTTTTAATTCCTTCAATTACGGAATACATTCCTTTTTTGGGGTGAAAAGTTCCGAGACCGAAATCTGCATAATTCATAAAACTATAAAAAGCAGGAGTGTTGGAAGGTTTTGCGCCCAAAAACAAAACGGGAAATTCCAGGATTGAAATTAATTTCGGATTATTGAATTCGCTGCGGACCTCTTTGCTAATGGTGCTAAAAAATTGCCCAATTTTACCCATTGTTTTAAAGGTAACCAATTCCAAGGGTGAAACGCCTGGGCGATACACCAAATCCTTAATGGCTATATTGTAATTGTGCAAAGCGTGGTCCATAAATTTTTGAAGTTTTACTGAACTTCCCGGCTCTTCTTTTTCAAAGGCGATGCATATTTTTTTGAGTGTGTCTTCAATGGTTATGTAATCATTTTTTCCAAAATATACACGATAGGCAGGATTCAACTTTTCGAGTTCGTAAAAGTCTGACGGAAGTTTTCCAAAATCTGCAAAAAATCTTTCAAAAACATCAGGCATCCAATACCACGTTGGACCCATATCAAACGTAAATCCACCTTGTTTAAATTGCCGGGCACGACCACCTATGGCATGGTTTTTCTCATAAACGGTAACTTGATTTCCTGCCTGCGCTAAATAGCAGGAAGCCGCAAGCGACGCAAAACCAGAACCTATTACTGCAACGTTTTTACCCATAATGTTTAACAAATTTACATTTTATTTAAACAAAAATGAAATTTACACAATTTATTATTTAAGGTACTTTAAAAAATATCAAAGAAATTTAGGTTCTAATTAAGTCCTTAAGAATTAAAAAAAGAATGACAAGGTTTTAAAATCGGGCTTTTGAAAAATTTTCAAGGTGCGTTTTAAACAATTTTAAATCATTAAAAAACCGAATACTGCTTATTTTTTTTAGAGGTTTCGGTGCCTTAGGCCCCATAATCCATAATTCACAAGGGGTATTTGAACACACATCATTTTGAAAAGTTTCAATATATTTTTCAAGATTGTCCATTTCTGGCTGAACTGTGAAATAGGCAATAAAAATTACATCACTTTTTGTTTTGAGCACATGGCTCAAACTTTCCAATGGAGTATTTGCTCCTAAATAAATTGTGCTAAAACCAGCCGAAAGAATTTCATAATTTGCATATAAAAGTCCGATTTCGTGAATTTCTTGGTGGGGAAGGTATAATACAAAAGAGGGAGAATCCTTCTTTGGGGAAGCTGTAGTTTGATTATTGGTATGCTTAATAATGGTGTGCTTTATTTTTTCCGAAATGAAATGTTCATGGGAAGGATCTATAGTTCCCGAATGCCACAACACTCCCATTTCATTGAGTAGCGGAATAAGCACTTCAGCAAATACCTCGCTGAAGTTTTTCTGTTCCAAAAGCTTTTCTAATGTATTGTCAAAAAGTTCCCCATCAAACTCAAGCATTGCCGATTTAAAAACATTAAGCATATACCCAGCTTCCAAAACATTTAAATTTTCTTTTATAAGATTTTGAATCTGTGCTTGGCTATAGCTGGCAATGGTAGATATTTTATGCCCAGCATGATAGAGATAGGCAATATTTAGAAGTTTTTTTAAATTCTCAATATTGTATTTTCTAATATTTGTATCAGTGCGATCAGGCTCTAAAAGCTTGTATCGTTTTTCCCAAATACGGATAGTATGGGCTTTTATGTTTGAAAGGTTTTCAAGATCCTTAATGCCAAATTGTGTCTTGACCACTGAAAAGAGAGTTTAAAATAGAGTGTTAAATTACTAAAAAGAAGTGTAAAATGTTTAAAAAAAGAACAAATTCTCTAAACACAGAAAGAAATTTTGTACCCGGGATGGGACTTGAACCCACACGTCCTGAGGACACATGGCCCTCAACCATGCCTGTCTACCAATTCCAGCACCCGGGTGTAAGTGCTTTAAACAAAAAAAGTTAAACTGAAAGTTTAACTTTTTGTGACCTGGCTGGGGCTCGAACCCAGGACCACCTCCTTAAAAGGGAGGTGCTCTACCAACTGAGCTACCAGGTCTTCCTTTGAATGCGGGTGCAAATATACTATCATTAAATTAATTTTTCAAAACGAAAATCAATTAAATTTGATAAAAATTTAAAACTCTTGACAAACAGGGGTTCACAAATGAATTTTTTATTTTAAAATCGTTATTTGCAATGAAATTCCATAAAATTTTGTTTCAATTCGTTTCGTAAAACATTAAAATTTGTAATTTGAATTATATGAAATTAATCTTGATTGGTTATATGGGAAGTGGAAAGTCTTCAATAGGTGAAAAATTATCTGAAGTGCTAAACGTTCCTTTTAAGGATCTTGATTCTGAGATTGAAAAGCAAGAAGACAGCAGAATAACTGATGTTTTTTCAAAAAAAGGAGAGATTTATTTTAGAAAGATTGAAAAGGAAGTGCTTAAAAAAACAATTTCGAAAAAAGAAAATTTTGTTTTGGCTACAGGAGGAGGAACCCCGTGTTATGCAGACTCAATGGCTTTTATGTCTAAAATGGAAAATGTAGTAACCATATATTTAAAAACTTCTCTTGATACTTTATGTGAAAGACTTTTCGCGGAAAAAGCAAAACGTCCTTTAATTGCGCATTTAAAAAGTGAGGGCGAAGTAAATGACTTTATTAGAAAGCATCTTTTTGAGCGGTCTTATTACTACAACCAAGCAGATTTGATTGTTGAAACGGAAAATGAAAGCATTGAAAAAATAGTTGAAAAAATAATTTTGAAACTATTCTAAAACGGCTCTGTCATTATTTTTTTCAAAAATCACCGAGATATTTTCATTTAAAGAAGTTGAAAGCGAAATTCCTTTGAAATCTGCTTTTACAGGGTATTTTTTATGATTTCTATCCACGAGTACAGCAGTTTTAAATTGCTTTAGCGGCACTTCCAAAAAATGCTTTACGCCATAAATCAAAGTAGTTCCGGAATGCAGCACATCGTCAACCAGTAAAAGCGATTTGTCTTTATACTCTTCCTTTTTTAAAGATGTCTTTATTTCGGTTGTTGGATTTTTTTTATCAATGATCACTTCACACAGCACAACATTTATGGGTGAAATTTTTTCAACTTCGGCCTTTATTTTTTTTGCCAGTATAAAGCCATTGTCCATAATTCCGGCTATAATTACTTCCTTTTCATCAACGTTGGTTTCATAAAGTTGATAGGCTATCCTTTTAATTTTGTGGGCTATTTGCTTTTTGTCAAGTATTACGGTGCTGGTTTCTTGTATCATTTCTTTAAATATAATTATTAAGCTTCGGGTTCTTTTTCGGGAGATTCCGTAAAATCGTCTAAATCGCGTCTATCTTTCTTTGTAGGCCTGCCAATTCTTTTGTTTCTATAATATGTTTTGGCATACTGCAACATCTCGTTGGTTTCAAATGCTTCTTTTGGGGTGTTGTCTTTTCTGTAAATATCTACAAGTTTCGCTCCTACACGGCTTTCGGGAAGATCCAGCACTTCAATTTCATAATTAATCTGTTCCTTCCGAAGTGTAATTTTATCACCCGCATATACATCGCGTGAGGGTTTCACAATATCGCCATTCACCCGCACTGAGCCTTTTTTGCATGCATTTGTAGCGATATTCCTTGTTTTTAAATACCGAATGCACCATAAATATTTATCAATCCTCATAATTATTATCCCAAAAACAACGTTAATGTTTTATACAAAAATAGTGGAAAATTGTATCTTGCGCCCACAAATAATAGATGATGATAAAAATTAAATACGCTTTAGGAATATTGGTAATAATACTTGCCGTAACGGTTTCCTGTAAAAAAGATGATCCAGGGGTAGAGGTTATTCCGCCAAGAGATCGCGGAGAGGAAGCAATACGGGCACAAGCTGAAATTGAAGAATTTTTGGAAACACATTTTTATAACTATGAAGATTTTGAAGCGGATCCTCAAAACTTTAAATTGAAATTTGACACGATTGCTGGCGATAATGCCTCAAAAACTCCTTTAATTCAGCAGGTTACTTTTAAGGAAGTTAAAGATATAGAAGATACAGATGTAACCTATAAATTATATTACTTGAAAGTAAGACAAGGAGAAGGGGAGAGACCGCATTTTTCAGATAATACTTTTAATACCTATGATGGAAGGTTAATGAATCTTGATCTTTTTGATAGCTCGGTGATTCCTGTTCGCTTCAATTTAGTGGATAATGGATCATCGTCTGGAATAATTAGAGGGCTTCAACAAGTAATTATTGAATTTAATGGAGCTGGAAATGTAATTTCTAACCCCGATGGTACACTAACTTTTGAAGATTATGGAATTGGCGCCGCATTTATTCCTTCAGGTCTTGCTTATTATCAATACGGTGCTTCCGGAGGATTAAATGCTTATGATCAAGTTATCTTTTCATTTGAATTATTTGAATCTGAAGTTACTGATCACGATGAAGATGGTATTCCATCATATATGGAAGATCTTAATGGTAATGGTTATTTGATGGATGACAATACCGATAACGCTGGCGCTGCAAACTATTTGGATGATGATGATGATAACGATGGTCGTCTTACGAAATACGAAATTGAAATTGACGGAAATGGCAATATTACATTCCCAGATGTTGATGGTGACGGCATTCCGGACTATTTGGATTCTGATAGTTAATAAAGAAATATAAATGAAGAAAAAGCCCCATTCTATATAATAGAATGGGGCTTTTTTTAAGGGTAATATTTGCAATTATTTATTTACGCGCAATAACCTTTTTTGTAGCGTTTACAATTGCTGAAGCATTCAGTCCGTATTTATCCATCAATTGCTCTGGAGTTCCAGACTCCCCAAAAGTATCTTGAGTTGCAATGAATTCTTGTGGAGCCGGATGATGTGTAGAAAGTAAGCGAGCAACGCTTTCACCTAAACCTCCCAAAAAGTTATGTTCCTCAGCTGTTACCACACAGCCTGTTTTCTTAACGCTTTTTAGAATTGCTTCGTCGTCCAAAGGTTTTATGGTGTGAATGTTTATAACATCGGCTGTAATTCCACTTTCGTTTAAAGTTTCAGCAGCTTGCAGGGCTTCCCAAACCAAATGGCCAGTAGCAATGATGGTCACATCAGTTCCTTCCTGTAATTGAACAGCTTTCCCAATTTGGAAATTTTGATCTGCTGGAGTGAAGTTTGCAACTTTTGGTCTTCCGAAACGAAGGTAAACAGGTCCTTCAAAATCTGCAATTGCAATAGTGGCTGCTTTGGTTTGGTTATAATCACAAGTATTGATCACAGTCATTCCTGGAAGCATTTTCATCAAGCCAAGATCTTCCAAAATTTGGTGCGTTGCGCCATCTTCACCTAAAGTAATACCGGCATGTGAAGCACAAATTTTTACATTCTTCCCGCTGTATGCAACGCTTTGGCGAATTTGATCGTAAACCCTTCCTGTAGAAAAGTTAGCAAAAGTTCCTGTAAATGGAATTTTCCCGCCAATGGTCATTCCTGCTGCAATCCCTATCATATTCGCTTCCGCAATTCCTATTTGAAAGAAACGATCTGGATGGTTTTCCTTAAACTCGTCCATTTTAAGCGAACCGGTAAGATCTGCGCAAAGTGCGACTACATCTTTGTTTTTCTTTCCAAGTTCCGTCAATCCATCTCCAAAACCTGAACGTGTATCTTTTTTACCTGTATCTGTATATTTTTTCATAAGCCTCCCCCAACCCCTCCAAAGGAGGGGCTTATAGCGGGTTATATTTTAAATTAATAATTTCATTTTAGAGTCTGAGTTTACCATTCGGGGGTTAAGGGGCTTTTAATAATCTCCCAAGGTTACAGGATTTTGTGAAAGCGCAGTTTCCAACTGTTGGTCATTTGGTGCTTTTCCGTGCCAATCGTGGGTGTGCATCATAAAATCAACACCATTGCCCATTACCGTATGTAGCAAAACACAAACAGGTTTTCCGTTGCCGGTTTTTTCTTTGGCCTTTTTCATTCCAGAAACGATTGCTTTTAAATCGTTTCCTTTTTCAATATCCATCACATCCCAACCAAAAGCCTCAAATTTTGCTTTCAAATTTCCGAGTGGAAGTACATTTTTTGTAGAACCATCAATCTGCTGCCCGTTTAAATCTACGGTAACAATCAGGTTGTCCACATTATTTCCGGCGGCATACATAATTGCTTCCCAGTTTTGGCCTTCCTGCAATTCGCCATCGCCACAAAGGGTATAAATTAAATGTTTGTCTTTGTTGAGTTTTTTTGCAAGCGCTGCTCCAATAGAAACTGAAATGCCCTGTCCCAAAGAACCCGAAGCAATACGAACACCCGGCAAACCTTCGTGAGTAGTTGGGTGTCCCTGCAAACGTGAATTTAAAAGACGGAATGTGTTCAATTCTTCAACGGGAAAATAGCCAGCCCGTGCCAAAACACTGTAGAATACAGGTGAAATATGTCCGTTTGAAAGGAAGAATAAATCCTCCCCGATGCCGTCCATAGTGAAGTTTTCATTGCGTTCCATCAATTCATTGTAGAGTGCAACGAAAAATTCGGTACAACCAAGCGAACCTCCCGGATGCCCAGAATTTACTTTATGTACTTGCCTTAAAATATCTCTTCGGACTTGAATTACCAAATCTTCGAGTGCTTTGTAATCTGCCATAACTAGTTTTAATTTTCAGTGTCAAAAGTAAGGCATTCGGCAAGCCATTCAAAGTTGAAGCGTATGCTTTTATTAACGATTTGAGGGTTTTGTTAACATGCTTAAAAATTCAGAATTCAGAATTCTCAATTCCGAATTAATAACCGTTATCTTTGCCCCCTCAATAAAAATTGCTGCATGCACTTTAAATTAGAAGCCACAGATTTACAAAGCAGCGCTCGCGCCGCAACAATAACTACAGATCACGGGGTGATTGAAACCCCAATTTTTATGCCCGTTGGCACCGTTGGCACCGTAAAAGGCGTGCATCAGCGGGAGTTGAAACAAGACATTAACCCAGATATTATTCTTGGGAATACCTATCATTTGTATTTGCGCCCACAAACACCAGTTCTCGAAAAAGCGGGAGGACTTCATAAATTTATGAATTGGGATCGTAATATTTTGACCGACAGTGGCGGGTATCAAGTGTATTCACTTTCGGCAAATAGAAAAATTAAAGAGGAAGGTGTAAAATTTAAAAGTCATATTGACGGGAGTTACCACGTTTTCACTCCTGAAAATGTTATGGAAATACAACGAACCATTGGTGCAGACATAATTATGGCTTTTGATGAATGTACGCCTTATCCGTGCGAATACAATTATGCAAAACGCTCTATGCATATGACGCATCGTTGGTTGGACCGTTGCATAAAACATCTGGAAAAAACGCCTTTAAAGTATGATTATGGCCAGACTTTTTTCCCAATAGTTCAAGGTAGTACTTACAAGGATTTAAGAAGACAGTCGGCAGAATATATTGCTTCTGTTGGTGCGGAAGGTAATGCTATTGGTGGACTTTCAGTTGGAGAACCCGCGGATGAAATGTATGAAATGACTGCTGTTGTAACTGAAATTCTTCCGAAGGAAAAACCACGTTATTTAATGGGCGTGGGAACTCCAGTGAATCTTTTGGAAAACATCGCGTTGGGAATTGACATGTTCGATTGTGTAATGCCAACCCGAAACGGTAGAAATGGAATGCTTTTCACTTCCGAAGGGATTATCAACATAAAAAACAAAAAGTGGGAGGCAGATCTTTCGGTAATAGACCCTATGGGCATTACTTGGGTAGATACAGATTATAGCAAAGCATATCTTCGCCATTTATTTACCGTGAACGAAATGCTGGGAAGACAAATTGCAACAATCCACAATCTTGGGTTTTATTTATGGTTGGTTCGTGAAGCGAGAAAACATATATTAGCGGGTGATTTTGCCGAATGGAAAAACGGCATGGTCAAAAAACTGGATCAAAGACTATAACATGCTCAGCATACTGGATAGGTACATATTAAAGAAATATTTGGGCACTTTTTCGCTCCTTTTACTACTCTTTATACCTATAGGAATCACGGTCCACCTCGCTGAAAAGATTGATAAGATTCTTGAAAATGAGGTGCCTTTTATGGAGGTAATGATCTATCTCTATAATTTCACTATCTATTTTGCGAACCTCCTTTTTCCGCTGTTTCTCTTTCTTTCCGTTATTTGGTTCACTTCAAAATTGGCCAACAATACAGAGGTTATCGCCTTTTTGAGCAGTGGCGTTTCCTATTACAGATTTCTTCGTCCATATATAATTGGGGCAACAATAGTATGTGCAGCCGCATTGGTTTTCAGTATGTATTTGGCTCCAAAGGCGAGTAAGGGTTTTAATGAATTTGCTTTTGAATATTTGAATAAAGGAAAAAAAGATCGGGACCAAAGCAACGTTTATACACAGATAAATGATAAGGATTATATCTATGTGAGCTATTTTAATGTAACCGAAAAAGTTGGAAGTAATTTCACATTGGAACATTTTGAAGGCAATAAAATGACTTACAAAATTTCTGCGGGACAGATTAAATTCAATGAAAAAGATAGCACTTATTCCCTGTTCCATTACAATAAAAGGAAGATAGGGGAGAATGGAGATATTTTGGAAAACAAGCCCAAACTGGATACGGTTTTCAGTTTTGATCTGGAAGATTTGACCCCCGTAACCTATATAGCCGAAACGTTGAATTTTACGGAGCTGAATGATTTCATCAAAAAGGAAAAGGCCCGTGGTTCGTCATACATAAATCGATATGAGGTTGTACGTTACAAACGTTGGAGTTTGCCGGTTTCAGCTTATATTCTTACAATTATAGCCGTTGCGGTTTCATCTGTGAAAAGGCGCGGCGGAATGGGCGTTAACCTTGCCATTGGTATAAGTATTGGGATGGTTTTTATATTCTTCGATAAAATTTTTGGTACAATGGCTGAGCAAAGTGATTTTTCCCCATTTATAGCAACTTGGTTTCCAAATTTTGTATTTGGAATATTGGCAATTTATCTTTTAAGAAATGCGAAACGATAAGCTCCTCAACTACCTTCATTTACATTTTATAGTTTTTATTTGGGGTTTTACCGCTGTTTTGGGTGCGTTGATTTCCTTGGAAGCCATTCCGCTGGTTTGGTATAGAATGTTATTGGCTACCTTAATCGTTTTTGTGTTTCTAAAATTCAGAAAGGAAAACCTGAAATTTTCGCTGAAAACGTTAGCAGGTTTTGGTTTGGCCGGCATTATCATTGCGTTGCATTGGCTCACTTTTTTTGGAGCCATCAAGGCTTCAAACGTTTCCGTGACTTTAGCAGTGCTTTCTACGGGTGCTTTTTTTGCATCGCTTTTGGAGCCTTTGCTTTACGGAAGAAAAATTATTTTATACGAAGTATTGTTTGGGCTTATTGTAATTGTAGGGCTTTACATAATATTTGATGTGGAAGCATCCTACACATTGGGAATAATTTTGGCGTTGTGTTCTGCATTTTTAAGTGCGCTTTTTTCAGTAATAAACGGAAAATATGTTCTGAAGCACAAAGCATCGGTAATATCATTTTATGAATTGATGTTTGGCGTTTTGGGAATCTCAATTTATTTAGCGTTTTCAGGAAAATTTACTGCTGAATTTTTCACTATTTCTGCCCACGATTGGATATATCTTTTCATATTGGCATCAGCCTGCACAGCCTATGCTTTTATCGCATCAATACATGTAATGAAATGGATAAGTCCATACACTGTAATGCTAACCATAAATATGGAACCGGTTTACGGTATTATTTTGGCGCTCATCGTTTTGGGCGATTCCGAAAATATGAGTCCGCAGTTTTATTATGGGGCTGTTATTATTCTAATTACGGTAATTGCCAACGGAATCATTAAAATAACACAAGAAAGAAAACGAAGAAGATTGCATAACACCTAAAACAAAATTTTATCTTTGTACACCAACCTTTATAAAAAGAAGGAGAAATATTATGGAATATCTTGATTTTGAACTCCCTATAAAAGAATTGCAAGAGCAATATGAGAAGGCTTGCCTTATTGGCACGGAAAGTAATGTAGATGTTACTAATACCTGCAAACAGATTGAAAAAAAGCTAACCGACACCAAAAAAGAAATCTATAAAAACCTTACCCCTTGGCAGCGAGTGCAACTTTCCCGCCATCCAGATCGTCCCTATACAATGGATTATATTAAAGCCATTTGTGGGGATTCTTTTTTGGAGCTTCACGGTGACCGTGGCTTTAAGGATGATAAAGCGATGGTAGGCGGTCTTGGAAAAATTGGCGACCAAAGCTATATGTTCGTGGGCCAGCAAAAAGGCTACAATACAAAAACCCGCCAGTTCAGAAACTTTGGAATGGCAAATCCCGAAGGCTACAGAAAGGCATTGCGATTGATGAAATCTGCAGAAAAATTTAATGTACCTGTTGTATGTTTTGTTGATACTCCTGGGGCATTTCCCGGTTTGGAAGCAGAGGAAAGAGGACAAGGCGAAGCCATTGCCAGAAATATTTTGGAAATGACACGCCTAAAAGTGCCTATTATTGTTGTTATCATTGGGGAAGGAGCCAGTGGTGGTGCTTTGGGAATTGGCGTTGGAGACAAAGTTTTGATGCTCGAAAACACATGGTATTCTGTAATTTCTCCAGAAAGCTGCTCTTCCATTTTATGGCGAAGCTGGGAGTTTAAGGAACAAGCTGCAGAAGCGCTAAAACTTACTGCTACCGATATGAAAAAATTGACTTTGATTGACGAGATTGTAAAGGAACCATTGGGCGGTGCACATAGCAACCGTGAGAAAACTTTTACAACCGTTGCAAGCGCCATAGATAAGTCTTATAAAGCATTAAAAATGTTATCCCCAACAGATTTAGTAAAAAATAGGATGGATAAATATTTGAAAATGGGCGAGTTCAAAAGTTAAAACTAACTATAGCTTATCATACCGTAAATCCGAAGCGAGAGCCTCGGATTTTTTTACGGGTTATTAACAATATTTTCGAGTTTTCAACAGTTCAATTGTTGATGAACGGTTAATATAGAACATTACTAAACCAATACATCCTCTTAACATTTTCTTTACATTCGCTTCATGGAAAAAATCAAAGCCCAAACCAGTTTTTCAAACCGTACTTCGCAAGTAATATCACTTGAAAAAGGTAAAATACCGCCGCAAGCTATTGATTTAGAGGAAGTTGTACTTGGAGCTTTAATGATTGACAAAAAAGGGGTTGATGAAGTAATAGATATCCTACATCCCGAGGTTTTTTACAAACAAGCACATCAACACATATTTGAAGCCATTCACAATCTGTTCGAAGACAGCCAACCTGTGGACTTATTAACCGTTTCAACACAACTTAAGAAGCAAGGGAAAATCGAACTCGTTGGGGGAGAGTTTTATTTGATTCAATTGACGCAAAAAGTATCTTCTTCTGCACATATTGAATTTCACGCGCGTATCATTCTTCAGAAATATATTCAACGCAGTCTGATAAAAATTTCAAACGAAATAATTGAGGATTCCTATAATGAAGGGACCGATGTTTTTGATCTTTTGGACAATGCCGAAGCGAAATTATATGAAGTTACCCAAGGTAATATAAAACGTTCTTCTGAAACTGCCCAAAACCTTGTAATCCAAGCAAAGAAAAGAATTGAAGAAATTGCCAATAAAGAAGGGCTTTCGGGAGTTCCGTCTGGTTTTACAAAAGTTGATAAACTTACCTCTGGCTGGCAACCCAGTGATTTGATTATTATCGCCGCCCGTCCAGGTATGGGTAAAACGGCGTTGACGCTTTCAATGGCCCGAAATATTGCTGTGGAGCACAACATTCCCGTGGCATTTTTCTCTTTGGAAATGTCTTCGGTTCAACTTATTACTCGATTAATTTCTTCGGAAACACAACTTAGTTCAGAAAAATTAAGAACTGGAAACCTTGAAAAACACGAATGGGAGCAACTTAACGTAAAGGTGAAAGGCCTCGAAAAAGCACCACTTTTTATTGATGATACGCCTTCTCTTTCCATTTTTGACTTACGCGCAAAAGCAAGAAGACTTTCATCACAACACGGCATCAAACTTATAATTGTAGATTATTTGCAATTGATGACAGCCGGCGGAAGTCAAAAAGGAGGGAACCGTGAACAGGAAATTTCAACAATTTCCAGAAACTTAAAAGCTTTAGCGAAAGAACTGAACATTCCTGTAATTGCGCTTTCCCAACTTTCCCGTGCTGTTGAAACCCGTGGCGGTAGCAAAAGACCATTGCTTTCCGATCTTCGTGAATCTGGAGCGATTGAGCAGGATGCAGACATTGTTTCCTTTATTTACCGTCCCGAATACTACAAAATTGATGAATGGGATGATGAGGAACACACACCAACAGCTGGTCAGGCAGAATTCATAGTTGCAAAGCACCGTAACGGTGGTTTGGATGAAATCCGTTTGAAGTTTATCGGCCATCTCGGTAAGTTTGAAAGTCTGGATAATTTTGATACACCAACGGAAATCCATTCAAGAATGAACGATGCGGCAAATGATGATACTTTTAAAACCAAAAACCTGCCTTCTCCAAACGAAGCCTTTGGAAGTTCAATGAACAACGATTTTTCAATTGAGGAGGATAATGATGTGCCGTTTTAATAATCTGTAGGTACTTTGGCTTAAAAATTGTCGTTATATTCGCACGATGCAACGTTTCACTTTAATCATATTCTTAGTATTCTTTTCCATAAAAGCTTCGGCTTCATACATTCTTATTCCTATGGATGCCGAAAGCCAAAAGGAACATTTAAAAGCCTACGGAATTACGTATTGGGTTTTAGAAAAGCAGCAAAAGGTGAAGTGGTTGCTAAACTATCGCGGCGGTTCTTTTTTGATGCCAGATTCCCCCGAAATTCAAAAGGAATGCCAGATTCGCGGAGTTTCTTTTGAAGTGATTTCGGATAGTAAAACTGAACAAATACTTACGGATATTAGTAGTCCTTCAAAAAATATGGACGCCGTTGTTTTAGAGAAAGCGCCAAAAATCGCGGTATATTCCCCAAAAGGAAATCTTCCATGGGATGATGCCGTGACTATGGTTTTAACGTATGCGGAAATTCCATACACTGTAATTTATGATGAAGAAGTTTTGGGAGATCAATTGATTCTTTATGATTGGCTGCATTTGCACCACGAAGATTTCACTGGCCAATATGGAAAATTTTACCGCGCCTATCGTTCCGCACCTTGGTATATTGAAGAAAAAAATAAGGCAGAAGCGCTTGCTGCAAAACTGGGCTATAATAAGGTTTCCGAAGAAAAGCTGGATGTTGCAAAAAAGATTCGCGATTATGTAATTGGCGGCGGCTTTATGTTCGCAATGTGCAGCGCTACGGATAGTTTTGACATTGCCCTTTCCGCCGAAGGCGTTGATATTTGTGAACCAATGTTTGACGGCGACCCGAGCGAACCAGGCTATCAAAGCAAGATTGATTATAATAAAACCTTTGCTTTTAAGGATTTTATTTTGGAACGCAGCCCCATGGTATATGAATTTTCAAGTATTGATATGACTGAAAAACGGCGGGTTTCAAAAGAGTCTGATTACTTCACTTTGATGGATTATTCAGCAAAGTGGGACCCAATTCCAACGATGCTTTGTCAAAACCATACTGCTTTGGTAAAAGGTTTTATGGGGCAGACCACTTCTTTTGACCCAGATGAAATTAAAAGTAATGTTTTGGTGATGGGCGAAAACAAAACCAATGGCGAAGCGCGATACATTCACGGAATAAAAGGAAAAGGTTTCTTTACTTTTTACGGCGGCCACGATCCCGAAGACTATCAGCATAGAGTAGGGGATGCGAAAACTGAATTGGCGCTACATCCCAATTCACCGGGTTATCGGCTTATTTTAAATAATGTATTGTTCCCCGCGGCAAAGAAAAAGAAACAGAAAACCTAAGTTTTCTTTAAACTATCGTAGTAATCTTTGGGAGGCAAAACCGTAATTTCCACTCTCCGGTTTTGTTGTTTGTTTTCTTCGGAATCATTTGGAAAACGAGGTTTGTCTTCACCGTAAGGTTTTATCTCGAATTCATAAAGAGATTCATCACCGAAAATTTCTCTCAACCTTTCTTTTACAGAAATACATCTTTTTTCAGAAAGTGTCATGTTTGAAACTTCATCACCATCGCTATCCGTGTGCCCTTGAATTAAAATAGTTGCTTTGTCAATTTTTTCGATTGAAGTTTTAAGGGAATCGAGACTTTGTTTAGCTGATTCTTTTAAATCAAATTTGGCAACATCAAACAAAACATCCGCATTGATAGTAAGTTTTATAACACTGTTTATTGCGCCAATAGCATCAATATCGGCACCGGCACTTTTGCTTTTACAGAGGTCTTTTAAATCAGTAATTCGAAGAAAATAAAAAACAGTTTCATCATCAATTCCCGCCTTACTTAAATCTATTGAAGATTTTCCACCTGCAATTTTTCCAGCATAAATCCAATCATTCCCATTCTGTGAAATTTCTACTTTGGCTGGTTCCTTGGAAGGGCCAACTTCAAAAAGATAGAGATCATCTCCAGGCAAATTCATAAACCCATTGTCTGTAAATTCTACGGTCAGACTTCCGCCACAACCTAAGGATATAAAATTTGGAGTTTGATAATTTTTGTAGTTCGGTTCGTGAAGGCATTGTATGCTATCCCTATATTTTTGAATCGGAGCGGGCGCCCCAACCTTATATTCAATCAGCTTATCGGCAAAGGAAATTTTTCCCAAGGGAAGATAAATAGATTCATATCTATCAATTCTGTAACGTTTTCCGGTTCCTTTCTGTGCAAAAAGAAAACCTTCTGATATAAAAAGCATTATAAAAAGAAGAAGTACAGTTCGAAGCATTCGTCTATTTTTAACGAAGATACTGAAACTTCTTTAGTTGAAATTTTTACATAAAAAAACCGCTTCATTGCTGAAGCGGTTTTTAGGCGAAATAATATAGTTTATAAATGTCTTATTTTACTTGTTTTACGATTGCGGCAAAAGCCTCTGGGTGGTTCATAGCCAAATCTGCCAAAACCTTACGGTTAAGTTCGATTCCACTGTTTTTTAAACTTCCCATAAATTGTGAATAAGACATTCCATGCTGTCTTGCACCCGCGTTGATACGGGTAATCCATAAGGATCTGAAATTTCTCTTTTTTGCACGACGGTCACGGTATGAATAAAGCATAGCTTTGTCCACAGCGTTTTTAGCAACTGTCCATACATTTTTACGTCTTCCAAAGAAACCTTTGGCTTGTTTAAGTACCTTTTTTCTGCGGGCTCTCTTCGCAACTGAATTTACTGATCTTGGCATAATTTTGATTTTTTTTGTAGCAGGCGATTCTTTAATTCTGAATTATGAATTCTGAATTCTGAATTCTTTATAAAGCTCTACTCCAGGGTTTAAATAATTGTTTTAACCGGTGTAACAATTACTTCATTCGAAGCATTTGTTTCACATTACTCTCGTCTGCTTGGTGTACCAAACCGTCGTGAGTTAATTTAAGCTTACGTTTTTTAGACTTCTTTGTTAAGATGTGGCTTTTAAACGCATGCTTTCTTTTGATCTTACCTGTACCTGTAAGCTTAAAACGCTTTTTGGCACTGGATTTTGTTTTTTGTTTCGGCATGTTTCCTACTTTTTATTATTACTTCGCTTTATTGTAAACTTCAATTTCTTTTGAAAATCAAAGAGTTATTTCTTTTTCGGGGCAATGAACATAATCATTCGCTTGCCTTCCAGTTTTGGCATTTGCTCCACTTTTCCGAATTCTTCAAGATCCCGGGCAAGACGCAAAAGTAAAATTTCACCCTGGTCTTTATAAATGATGGAACGACCTTTAAAGAAAACGTATGCTTTCAGTTTTGAGCCTTCCTGCAAAAACTTTTCGCCGTGTTTCTTTTTAAAATCGTAATCGTGATCGTCAGTATTTGGACCAAACCTGATTTCCTTAATGGTTACCTTGGTTGCTTTGGCCTTTAATGCCTTTTCACGTTTTTTCTGTTCGTAAACAAACTTTTTATAGTCTATTACTTTACAAACTGGCGGGCTTGCATTTGGTGAAATTTCAACGAGATCGAGTTCTTGCTCTTCGGCAATTTCCCTCGCTTTCTTTAAAGGATAAACTCCTATTTCAACATTATCTCCTACAAGACGTACTTCTTCAGCACGAATCTTTCCGTTGATTCTGTGTTGATCTTCCTTAATTACCCTTGCAGGTCCCTTGCTTCTTTTTCTTCGTATTGCTATGGCTTACTAATTTTAGTTAAACATTAAATTCTTTCGATTCGTCTTTTACTGCTTGTTGAATCAATTCTGAAAAGGCTTTTGGCGTCATTGTGCCTAAATCACCTTCACCGTGTTTACGTACAGAAACCGTTCCATCTTTTTCCTCCTGCTCTCCAACAATCAACATATACGGGATTTTGTTCATTTCAGCCTCCCTGATTTTCTTGCCAATCGTCTCGTTCCTATTGTCGACAAGGGCGCGAATTTCGTCATTTTCAAGCAAATCTAAAACTTTTTGTGAGTATTTTTCATATTTTTCACTTAATGATAATATACTCACCTGCTTAGGCATCAACCAAAGAGGAAAGTTTCCGCCAGTGTGTTCCAAGAGAATGGCGACAAAACGTTCCATACTTCCGAAGGGTGCACGGTGAATCATTACCGGACGGTGCGTCTCATTGTCACTGCCTTTGTATTCTAACTCAAAACGTTCAGGAAGGTTATAATCTACTTGAATTGTGCCCAACTGCCAGCTTCTTCCCAGCGCATCCTTCACCATAAAATCCAGTTTTGGACCATAGAATGCAGCTTCTCCATATTCAATTTTATAATCCAGTCCTTTTGCTTCGGCAGCATTTATAATTGCTTTTTCAGCTTTCTCCCAATTTTCAAGGCTTCCTATATATTTTTCAGGCTTTTCTGGATCACGCAATGAAACTTGGGTGTAAAAATTTTCGAATCCTAAGGAGCCAAAAACGTATAAAACCAGATCGATTACTTTTTTGAACTCATCATCCAATTGATCAGGAGTACAAAATATATGAGCATCATCCTGTGTAAATCCACGAACACGTGTTAAACCGTGAAGTTCTCCACTTTGTTCGTAACGGTAAACGGTTCCGAATTCCGCAAAACGCTTTGGCAAATCTTTGTAGGACCAAGGTTTGCTATTGTATATTTCGCAGTGGTGCGGGCAGTTCATAGGTTTTAACAAAAACTCTTCGCCTTCAGCAGGTGTATGTATGGGCTGAAAACTGTCTGCGCCATACTTTGCATAATGGCCGGAAGTTACATAAAGTTCTTTTTGACCGATATGTGGTGTAACCACCATTTCGTAACCAGCTTTTTTCTGGGCTTTCTTCAAAAAGTTTTCAAGTCTTTCGCGAAGCGCAGCGCCTTTTGGTAACCAAAGTGGAAGTCCCTGTCCAACTTTTTGCGAAAATGTGAAAAGCTCAAGTTCCTTTCCAAGTTTTCTATGATCGCGTTGTTTAGCTTGTTCCAGTAGTTCCAGATATTCAGTTAAGTCTTTCTGTTTTGGAAAACTGATTCCATAGATACGCGTAAGCTGCTTGTTCTTTTCATCACCGCGCCAATAAGCTCCTGCAATACTCATCAATTTAACGGCTTTTACAATTCCAGTATTTGGAATGTGGCCACCGCGGCACAAATCTGTAAACGTATCGTGGTCACAAAATGTAATGGTTCCGTCTTCCAGATTTTCAATCAATTCAACTTTATACTCATTGCCTTGCTTCTTATAATAATCCAAAGCATCAGTCTTTGAAGATTCGCGTAATGAAAATTCGTGTTTCCCGCGAGCTATCTCAAGCATTTTATCCTCAACTTCTTTTAGATCTTTTTCCGAAATGGTTTTATCGCCAAAATCCACATCATAATAAAAACCATTCTCAATAGCCGGACCAATGGTTAACTTGATTCCTGGATATAATTGTTCCAAAGCTTGCGCAAGTATATGTGCGGAAGAATGCCAGAACGCTTTCTTTCCTTCGTCATTATTCCATGTATATAACACCAAGTTTCCATCTTCCGTTAATGGGGTAGTGGACTCAATAGTTAAATCATTAAAGGATGCCGAAATCACATTTCGTGCGAATCCTTCACTAATACTTTTGGCTACGTCCATAGGCGTAACTCCTGCATCAAAATGCTTTACACTTCCGTCTGGTAGGGTAATGGCTATCATATACTGAAAAATTTTAGGGTGCAAAGATACTATTAGTTTCGGCGGTTTGCAATATACTATTTATGGATTATTGTTATTTTTTGGGCGTTCCCGATAACCGCAAAACGGTTATCGGTCAGGCTTTCACTACTCGCTTCCCAATGCGCTTTATGGCGCATTGGAAGAGCTCAAACATGCCGTTCAATCCTTAACGCGGCAACAACTTCGAAAATAGTATATATATTAAGGTAAAAAGAAGGCATAAATTTATTTTCAAAGCTAAGTTATGGCTTTTCAAACGCTTAGTTAATTGCTGAAAAAATAATTTAAAATAAACGTCAATTAAGTTTGTGGGATTGAAAAAGCAATCTATATTTGCACCCGCTTAGAAGAACAGATACAGACGTTCAAAAAAGCAAAAAACAACGCTCTTAAAAATTTTTGAAATATTTTTTAAAAAGTATTGCAGGTTTAAAAAAGAGTTGTACATTTGCACCCGCTAAAACAATGAGTGACTATAAAACACGATTTGAAAGCGAGCAAAATCAGAAACAAAAGTTCATTGAGATATTG
>NZ_LXIE01000030.1 GCF_001641085.1 Aequorivita soesokkakensis
CACCCCAACCCTCCCGAAGAGAGGGGGAAAATTTACCTGCTTTTTAAAGTGTTGAATTTCAGTTTTTTGTAACTTTATGAGTCTTATCAAAAAAATGAAATCATGTATCAATACAAAGCAAAAATCATCGAGGTTTACGACGGTGATACGGTTACAGCAATGGTGGATTTGGGGTTTTACCATTATCAACAAATGAAATTTCGCCTTTATGGAATAAATACCCCCGAACTCCGCGGAGAGGAAAGAGAACGAGGTTTAGTTGTGCGGGACATTGTGCGCGCAATGATTTTGGATAAAGAAGTCACTATCAATTCTTATAAAGACAAACAGGAAAAGTACGGTCGTTATTTGGCAAACATCATTATAGATGGGCTGGATTTAAATATATGGCTGGTGCAAAATGGGCACGCTGTGGAGTATATGTTATAATTTCAACTTCTGCAATTCTGCTTCGTTATCAACAACTGTTGCATTGTATTTCAACGTCCATCCCATGGAATTCGTTAAAATATAAATTTTCTGAAGCTCGGAAATGAGCCTGTTTTCGGCATTTGTTCGCAACTCGGATGCTTCAATTTTCTTCCGAAGTGATTTCTCAATTCGGCTTTTTATTTTGTTGTAATCTGAGGCTGTAAACTGGTTTAAATAATCCTGAGTTACATCATAATATTGAATGTTTGGGTTTATGGAAAGTTCCGGTTCTGGAATATTTGTGATGGTTACGGTTTTTGTAGTTTCGTCAACTTCAGTATTCACTTGGCTTAAATCGTACGCAATGCTTGCTTTTGCATTTACTACAATCAACGCTTTTTTTCGTGCGTCAAACATTCCGTAGAGTAAATCTTTACTATCGCTGTAACTGAAAACCTGGGCGTAGCTACCTTCGGTAACAATCAATTTTCCAACGTTTTTCAGCTCTTTTTGAATAAGCGCAGTATTGGCTTCCAATTGCTCCCGATTGTCTTTTCGATTTTCACAATAGCGCAGACCGAAAACAATCACAAAGGCAATAACGATTCCTAGGAAGATGTTTCTCATAAAAAAGACTTAAGGTCGCTTCATTAAAAGATATAAATTATTCCTTTTAATGAAGCGTTTACCAAAAATAGTCATTCTGAAATTACAATTCTACGGCAACAATTATTTTCACATTAAAATAACAAAGCATTTGAAGCACTCAGATAAAATAAAAATAAATTTATAATTTATCATTAATTTTTAACTCCCACTGGAAAGTCCTGCCCAAAACCAAAACTTGCTGGATACTGCGCACTGCCCCTGTACTTGCCTGAAACTTCCGGCACTTGGCTTTCCAGATACGCCTTCAATTCGTTTACCGTGATTCTACCATCACCACTATCTGCTTTTCCACTTAAGGCTTGCAATAAAACATAGGTGAAAACCCCATGGCCAAGTTCGTCAAATTCCGTGGCGAATTGTTCACTACCACTTGCCGTTAGCCAATGTGTTCCTGTACTTCGCGCCAATTGAGCAATCGCTTTTTCCTCGGCAGCTCCTCTAGATGAAATTGCCGATAATGCACCGCCACTTTGGCAAGCGTCCAAAATGTAGAGTTGTTTTTGCGCTGGAATTGAGGCTGAAAGTTCCTTTAAAAGCTCAGCTGAAATTCCCTTTTGAGCAATGGATTCATCGGCGCCATATATTTGGGTAACATCGTGCGGCACTAAATAGAATGTTTTGTTTTCATCACTCGTCATCATTCCGTGGCCGGCGTAATAAAATATGAAAACATCCTGCGGATTTGCTTTTGAAGCTATTTCCTTGAAGGTTTGTAAAATTTTATCCTTATTGGCTTCATCATTTTTAATGTAGTAATTATTCACATTGCTAGTAATGGTTTTCATTCCAGAATCAACAGCATCTTTAAATCCGTTAGCATCGGCAACTGCATAATTAAGGTTGTATTTTGGGTTTTTATAATTGTCAATTCCCACAACCATTAAGTGAAGTTGAATGCCCGCAGGTTTTATAATCTCTTCCTTTTTTGGTTTATATTCTACGGAAATTTCCTGCGGCGCACTTTCGGTATTTTGGCTGTTTAATGCAACGGCGCGAAAGTTGTTTTCGCCTTCCAACAATGTTAGATTGAAAACTTTTTTTCTTTCTGCTGGCGCGTCATCTTCAACGGTAAGGTTTCGGGTGCTGTTTGAAACCAATTTGTTATTGTGATACAGTCTTACTTCGGAAATTATATCGCCCTTTGCAAAACCCTCAACGGTTATTTTTGCCGAAGGATTTTCGGTTTTAATAACTGCAACTGCATCTTCAACCGTTAAATTTCTTGTTCCTTCCGTATAAGCTATCGTTACCGTTGGCGGGGTTTTAATTTTATCAATATCGATAGTTGGTTTTTCTATTTTTTCACCTTGTAGAATATTGAACAATAATCTTGGGGTATAAAACTTATCGAAAACCTGATCCAACGGAATGGTTTCACGTCCGCGCACGAAGGCAACCCTATCCCAAGCATTTTGGGAACCTTCAAAAAGGCCTTCGGGTGTGTGGGCAACCCATTCACCATCCAGAAAAAGTATCAATCTTAAAATTTCATTCGGACTATTGGTGTTGAAAAATTTTATAGAACCATCCGAAGCCTGCGCATAAACATCATCAGTTACAAAGGCAACCCGAGCGTTATAGAGTTCTTTGAAGTTTTTGCTTTCGCTTTCTAAAGCACCCGTGTTTATATTGTAGATTTTGGTGCCCATTTCCTTGGTGAAGAATATCAATTTGGTTTGGCTTGGGTTTAATGAAAATTCTGCCAAATAATCTGCTTGCGGAATGGTAAAACTCCGCAATAATTCGCCAGAAGCTGTATTAAAAACATCTGCATTTTTAGTATCGAGATTTATGGCCAATAATTCCTTCCCTCCTTTTAGGTGAAATAAATTGCGATAGCTATTGGGCTTGCTCCAAGCTAGATTCTTTGTTTCAAGATTGAAATAATCGAGCCTTTCCTTATATTCATAATCAAAAACAATTTCATCGCTAAGGCCAACGGCGATGCCCTTTCCGTCTGGCGAAATATCTAAAAAGGCTTGATCAGCTTTTCGAACATTATTGAAAGGAATTGTTGCAACACTTTGTTTATTTTCAACATTTATAACTTGAAGCGTATTGTTTTTTACATATCCTAGTAATTTACTGTCTGCATTAAAGTTTGCAGTGTTCGAACTTTTGTCAAAATCTGTAGTTAAGGTTTTAAAACTGTCCTTATTTCCTGGAATAAATTGCTTAATTCCTTCGGTATCATTTCGGGTAAGGTAATAGGCTAAGTTTCCATCTGCACTTACAGAAACATCGCCATACAATGAAAATTTCGTAGAAAAATTTGGGTTGTATTTTGTAGCTTGGGTTGTTGCATTATTGCTTAACAACGAGTAGATTTTTCCATTGATATCTGAAGTAAACAAGCTAACCGATTTATCATTTCGCGAAAAAACGATGTTCTGCGAATTTAGAACTTCACTCCCAAAATGCGTCACGGGCTTGTCTGAATATCGCTTGTATTTCTTATAGTTTCCCTGTCCAAATAATTCTTCATTTTCATAGACATAGACATAATCTTTATCGGCGATAAGGTTTCCCTTGTTCAAATTATTATAAATTACGCCTTTTACCTCCCCTGTATTTGCATTCAATTCAATAATTGGAGTTTTTAAATAGGAAACCCAAAGTGAATTACTCTCTTCCGAAATAGCAACATTTCCTTTAAAGTTTTTTATAGCGAGATTTGTATTTTTTTCAATAACCACGGTTTTCTCCCAAGCATACTTGTTATTTGCAGCGCTATAACGACTTACTTTTAAATGGGTTTCATCTAAAATTTCGGTGTAAATTTGATCTAGATTTTTGAAGAATGCCCGTGGCGCAAGGGCCAAGGAAATATATTGTTTTTGAATTACATCATAAATTTGATGTTCCCTAACGCCACTTTTAAACCATATAAACTCGTCGTTTTCTAAAAATTCCATTTCCCCCGCTTGCGGATTTGGAAACTTAGCACCGCCCGTTTTCTGCATTCCTCCTGTACTTGGATTGAATGTATTTAAAGCAATATCATCAAAATCGCCAGTGAGGAAATACACCAATTTATCTGTCTTTCGAAAGGCTACATTTTGAATTTCATCTTTCGATTGAAATCGTTTTACTTCGTTTAAAGTTGTATTGTCGAAAACAATAATTTCGTTTTTAGTAACCACATAGGTCTTTCCTGAAATATCATCCAAGGTTAAATCTCTTGCGTGTTCAGGAATATCAATGGTTTTTAATAAAATTCCGGTTTTCTTATCCCAGAATTTCAAGGTTTTATCGTCAAAATTTCCGTAGCTAACCACGAGATTTCGAGGATTGTCAAAAAGCATTTTAGTTACAAATCCGCTATGTGCAGATTGAATTGCGATGCGTGAATCCTGAGCTTGAAAATTGAGTGCTCCAAGGAATAGGAATACTATAAATAGCTTTTTCATTTTATAAGTGTGTTATTTCAACCATTAATGGAACCACATATCCTTTTGCGCCATCTTTCACTTTAAAACCAGGTTCGCCAGCAGCGTATTGCACCATGTTTTTATCAATCAACTTATCGCCCAAGGCAGCTTTTATTTTTGAAGTAAGCCCGCCACTTGCCTGTTGCATTTTTTGAAGCAATTCAGTTTGATTCAATTCTTCTTGGCTAAAAAGTATCAAAAGATAATCTGTTCCGGGATTACTGTCCATTTTGATTACTTTCTTTTCACTTGGAAAAGCAAATTCTGAATTCGCACCAATCAGCGGCGACATTCCATTATCAAAAGGTAAAATTTTATTGATTTTCTGTGAAAGATCTGTTGCAAATGCGTAGATGTAACCTTCATTTACGTTTTTAAGATAAAATCGAAAACGCGTGTTGCTTGGGTATCCTTGCGTCATTCTGTATGCAACTAAGTCCTCCCCTTCCACATCATCTTCTACCACCAAATTTCTGGTCGAAATTCGGGTTACAGCCATTGGCTGGCCGTTATTTTGCTCAAACCGAAGGCTTCCTTCTGGCAGTTTTGCAGCTATAGGGTTTGGATCTGGCTTTGGATTTGGCTTAGGGTCTGGCTTGGGATCTGGTTTTGGATCAGGTTTCACATCATCTTCCTTTTTCTTGTAATAGCTGTAAGGCTGAAGAGCGCCCAAGCACCATTTATCATAAACATCATACGGAATCCATATAAAACCACCGTCGCCCCATTGGGTGCTCCAGCTATTTAAAACCCTAAAACAACCCCCTTCGTAGTTGTCATCATACCCAATAGCAACCATAGCGTGCTGTCCGTGCTTTTTGGCCTGCGTACCTTCATCACTGGGTATCGTGCGCCACACCTTTTTTGCTGTGAAAAAACTTTCTGGCAATTTCATTCCTATAAGAACTGGATAGCCTTCGGACAATGCTTTTTTAGTAGCATTTACCCGCACCATTGGTGCTTGTTCATCATAAAAAAAGAGCGTTTGGTAGTCACGAATCCTGTAGTCAATTGCCTCCAATTGTGCTGCTTGGGAAATATTCGGATTGCACTGATAGGGTACTGTTTTAAGCGTAGGCACTCCCAAAACTTTTAGAGCTTCCATACCCAATTTTGGATTTGTCCCCATTTTGCAATCCACATCATCTTCCCTTTTTATTGCATAGTAAACAAAGGAAGGAGAAAGTACCGCTGCGGTTATTTTCTGTTTATCAGTGATGTCATAATCTTTTGCCAGCATGGTAGTTCGCAAACCATAGGCAGCCGCATAGGCAACACAAGTTCCGTATTGACCTTGATCGCCGGGAATGGGAGCATACTTTTCCAAAGAGTAGGAACTGGGCAAATCGTCATAGGTGCTTGCCGTGAACTGTACTTTGTATGGAATACTTCTATAGGATTCCTCATCCCATATCATTCCAGTGCCATATTGGTCTTGGGCATACAATAGACTCACAAAAAGTAATGTAAAAATGCAGCTTAGGTTTTTCATAATGTTGAATTTAGTTTTTACATTATAAAATAACGGCAGCTATTTAGATTGTGAAATAGGACAATTGACGTATTCTTATTACTCAATAGTCAGTTGCAGATTGTGGTTAATCTGAAAACTTAAAGCATTGAAATGGAATTTCCTTATTCAAAGGCTATAGGCGTGAAAAGATATTTGACATCTAAATTCTTATATACCTTTTTACCCGTTCCTTCACAAGTGCCACAAGTAAGAACTTCTGAAACTTTTTTAGTTACAGGATAGGAATAGGATCGATAATAATTATAATAAAGCCCTTTCTGGACAGAGGAGCGATATACATATTCAGTTTTATTATATGTATTCAAAACTGTTTTACTTCCCCTGCAATTTTTGCAAGTTTGTTCAGTATAAGCATCGCTTGTTATGGTACTTACAAAAAGTTGATCATTTTTACCTACGGTTGCAAGTTCATTTTTTTGGTAGGTTTTTACTTTAAGTGTTTTATTTGCTTTGTCTATTTCCAGAACCTGTGCCCATTTATGTACTGACCCTATATATACATCTAAGGGTTTGGCTAAGGATAAGGTTGAAAAGTTAATAGATTTGGAATTTACAGGATATTTCTCAAGATGTTGGGCACGATATGCAAATTCTATTCCTTTAACCTTTACAGGATGCCAAATATCTGTCCATATCTCTCCTTCCGCTTTATGGCTTTTACCTTTTTTTAAGACTCCATCTTCAAAAAAACCATATTCATAGTCAACATTATAGCCAATAAATGCAGAGGCATAATAAGGGCTAGATATAGAGTGCATCTTTAATTTATATCCCAATCCGTCCAATTTTCCGTTCTTGAAAAAGCCAATTTCCATTGTGCGTATAAATTGCATTTTTGATTCCAAAGGGACTTCTGTACTATAATTAATTCCATAACCTGTGTGGGTTTGCAGGTTTTTAGTTTTCATATTGATAACCGTAGGAAATTTTACTGTTATAGGATGAAAGTGTTCATAATCCGTTTCCTCATTCAGTTTTTGTACAAATTCCAAAGGCACCATTTTTGGTACTGAAACTTTGAAATCTAGGTCCAATGTGCCGTCAAAATATATTGTGTAGTAAGATTCGTTCGTTGTTTCATTTGTTACATACACTACAGAACCATTTCCATATTCCTCAACAGTGGGCAACAAAAAACCGGATATATGGTTGCCATCTGGAACATTATAGACGCCCACGTGACTAAAACCAGCATAAGAGCCTTTGTCACTATGGTCTAAAACCGAGGGCAGGTAGCTATTTATGGCTATTTGGTCCACAAATGGCCAGGATTCCTCTTTTGTCCCCGACCAGATTTTTATAGGATCAAAATGAAATGGGTAACTGGAACTTCCATTTTTTACAGTACCCAAAGATGGATATTTGGGAGATTCTTTATACTTATAATCACTGTCGTATTCCAAATCAGAAAGTATCGAACCATCCGTATCATAAACAATTTTTCTATGGATTTTTTTTCCATCTTCAACTGCGTTTAAGAATTCCAGGAACTTAGTGCCATCTTTCCTATAATATATATGGTTGTCAAATTCAGTACTTACAATACCGTAATCTGCATATACTCCTTCAAAAGCCAATGTTCCGGTTTCTGCATAATAAATAGACATTGGACCATTGAACATATAGCTTTTGGAACTATTAGCATATGATTTCTTATAATAAACCTCTCCTTTTGTATAATACTTGTTTCCTAGGTCATCAACAAACTCTATTTTATTATAAATACCCGGTTTACACTTGCCTCCATCACAAACAAATTTCTCCCACATTTTTTTATCTCCTTTAATATTAGTTATTGCAGCAGCAGATTCATTGGGCTTGTTCATATTATAATTATAATAAATTGGAATCATAGGGTTGCCGTACCCATATTCACGAATTTGACCAAAACAAACTAATGAGGTCGCAAAAAAAGCAGAAAGAAGTATGCAGTTTTTCATAATGTTGAAATAAGTTTTTACATTATAAAATAACGGCAGCTTTTTAGACTTTGAAATAAGACAATTGACGTATTTCAAAAAGCTGTGAAGTTAAAATTTCTAAGATTGAAAATACTTTTTCAGCCAATCCTACAAATCATATTTTATTACAAACATCATAATACGAGGCATTACAAAATACTGTGAAGTTGTGTTGAATTGATCGCTGAAACTATCATTGTTTATAGATTCAGTATCGAGAATATTTGTTGCCTGCACCGAAAATTCCCACGGACTTTCGCCGTGTTTGTAGTAAAGATTTGCGTTGAAAAAAGAATAGCTGTTTTCAACCGTTTTCGCATCATTTGTATAGTTGTAATAATCCCATTCCGCAAAAAGATTGAAATCCTTTAAAAAACGAAGGTTCACATTTGCATACGGCCGATTTGTGAAAAAAGTCTGTTCTGCGCCACCATTATCGTAATCATTTTTTACGAAACGATAGCCAACTTCAAAATTTGGAAAAGTCTTGAAATTACTTTGTACACTCGCGTTGTAATTCTGCGTAAAGCTTTGGCTCTCGCGAATTTCTTCATTTATATTGTTATTTGTTTTGCTTAAAAACACCGCCGCATCCAACTTAAATTGAACTTTTTTCACTGTTTTGCTGAATCTTCCCACTGCCGAGAATGTTTCATCGGGAAAATTGCTGTCAAAATTCACTGGGCTACTCACTTGGTTAATGCCCACCAAATCGGTATTTGTTTTGATTGCGTCAATCCTACGTGTGTAACTCAAATTCCCTCCAATATTTGTATAGTTGAAAAGATTAAAACTGAAATACGTTAAATTATAGCTATGCGAAAGTGAATTTTCAAGCTCACGATTTCCGCGGAACAGTCGGTTGTAATTGTTGAAAACATAAGCTTGGGCATAATCGTTAACATCGCTATATTCCGAAGTAATTGAATAGTTAAAACGCAGGTTTTCGCTTTTCTTCAATTCCAAAATCACATTTATATCTGGCAAAACCATCCAATCATTTTGGGTAGCAGTTGTTCCTAATTGCTCATTTTTCAAGCTATAATTATGAAGTGTAAGACCGGGTGTGAAAATAAATTTTCCACTTTTCAGCTTATAGTGAAGCCCAAAAAAAGCATCCGTAAAAGCGTAGGTTACATCATTGTTGAAATCGTTTTCCGTAAAAGCGTTTTGAGTTCCATTATCCAAAATCTGAAAAATTGCAGAGTTGAATTTCTGATTGCTGTAGGTTGTTCCAACTGTAAAATTTAGATTGCTCAAGTTATTAAGAACGTAGTAATAATCAACCTTTGCATCCAGTTTATTGCTTTTCACGGTTTTGTTCTGATTTATATTATATCGATCAGATTGCTCCAAAGGATCAAAAGTATCGGCGTCGCTATTAAAAGGATCCAGGGGATTTATTTGTGTAAAAACCCCACGAAACGGAATGGAATCCTGCGCAGCTTGATAAAACGGATCCTCGTTTTGGTACAAATGCTGAACCTCTGCCGCGAATATATTTTTATCGTCCAAAGTATAGTAAACATTCGCAGTTTGATTGATTGAAAACGGCTTGTTTTCCTTCACTTCCGTAATATCGTTTTGATTGCCTCCAACTATTGAAATAGTGGCGTCGTCTTCAGTTTGTTTCGAAGTTTTTACCAAAGCATCATAATCCAATTGGAAATTTGTATTTGGCTTATAAGTGCTGCTCAATTTCAGCATTGCCAATTGGTTGCGCTGGTCGTTGCTGGTGTTTGTATTTTCTGTAATTCCCGTTAAAATATACTGACGAATACTGTTGTTGACGATATTCGTTTTGTTGTCGCTCAAAATTCCGAAGCCGCTGATATCCAGCTTGTCATTCACAGCATAACTGAAATTTCCCGCAACAAATTTCGCGTCAATACTTTTTGCTCTATCGTTCTGTGAAACTGCAAACCCAAGGTCGCTATCGCTAATCCTAAAACTGGTTCCACCACCTTTATTGAAGTTTTTAAAACCACCCGTAAAGTTGAAATAATCACGAAACGTAAAAGGAACTTCCCCAATATTATTAAAATCGGTAATTACATTTATACTATATTTTGGGCTGTAATAGAAAAGTTTCGGATGTACTAAATAACGTCCATTGTCATCACCGTATTCATCGGCAATTCCTGCGCCGGCAGTAACTTCCCCGAACCAAAAGTTTTTCTTTCCTTCCTTTAATTTTATGTTTATCGCAACATTATCACGATCATTTCCGAGTCCGCGCATTTGGTCCACTTCGTTGTAATTTCTTAAAACTTCAACTTTATCTACAGCATCGGCAGGAATATTTTTGGTGGCTAACTTGCTGTCGCCGTCAAAAAAATCCTTGCCTTCAACCATTACTTTTGAAACGGTTTTGCCTTCTACCTGTATTTCGCCATCTTCATTTACCTCAACGCCGGGAAGTTTTTTCATCACGTCACCAAGTTTTCGCTCGTCGCCATTGGTGAAACTGTCGGCATTGTACACAATCGTGTCGCCTTTTACGGTAACGGGCATTTCGTAAACAATTTCCACGTCGTCCAATTGGTTTTCCTGTGGTTTTAAAATGAAATCCAAATCAATATTTTCTGCATCGGCGGGAACATTTACGGTTTGTTCCTTGGTTTCATAACCTAGAAAACTCGCTCTTAAAATGTAATTATTCCCTTTGGGAAGATCTAATTGATAGCGGCCTTGATAGTTTGTAATTCCGTAGGATTCCGTTGCGCCGGTAGCTTTTATGGAGGCAATTACATTTGCAAATTCCAATGGATTGCCGATGCTGTCTTTAATGGTTCCTTTTACCTTTATGCTTTGTGCGGAGAGAGAAAAACTAACAAGAAGTACGGATAACCAAAGGATTTTTTTCATAACATTTATTGAAGAAAAAAGGTCTCGACTGCGCTCGACCTGACAAATAATTTACAGTGACAGTAAAGAATAATTAAAGACTTTTTTTAAAATCCTCCGCCACGACGACCACCGCCTCCATTGCCGCCACGACCTCTAAAATTCTCGCGAATTTCGTCAGTCTTTTCCTTTACGATTTTAATATATTCCTCACGGGTAACTTCCTTTCCTTTCTTGGGTGGTTCAATTTTTTCGGAATCTTTCGGGTTCATCACTATTTTGGAACACAGCAGCGTGGTTCTGTAAACATTCAATTCCAAGATAAGACCGGGAAGGCCGGCGTATTCTCCCGGACCATTACTCACCGGAATTTGTGGCGTAAACCAAGCAGTAACCTCAATTTCCTCAGGAATTTCAATCATATCCATCGGGTCTTGCGGTTGGGCAGTGTCTTTTTTTACTTCTGCGTTTTCTTTTTCATCTTTCTTTTTTGGGCGCGCCATGCTGTAATCATTGGGGTCAACCTTTTTAATGGCAGTTGCTTTGAAAGCGATGTATTGTCCAATTGTTTTGGATTCTTTTGTTATTTGCCAATCCAGGGTTTTGATGGAATCTGTCACCAAAAACTGTTTTCCGAAGAATTCATTTTCCTCCACAATTTCTCCTGTTTTCAGATTTTTATATTGCGCCCCGGGCGAATAGCTGCTCATCATCATTTTAAAACCGGGATTCATAGGTGCGGCATCCAGCTTTTCCTGTTCCTTATAAATGGATTCGTCTTTATTGAAAGTGAGAATATAGGTTTTCTCCAATGCACTTTTCATCATTTGGGCAACGGTTTTTTTCATTTCCTCGCTCATTTCGCGACCACCGCCAAGGGCATCCATATCTACCGTGGTCTTGGATTCGTAAAAGGCTTGGCCGCTAATGTTTTGGGCGTTTATTCCGAAGGAAAAAAGTAGAAGAAAAATTAGAATATATCTTTTCATAAAAAAATTTATTGATGGTTTATGTCAAAATTAAAACACTTTGACCTAAATGTTTAAAAATAGTTTAATTTGTTTGAACAAATAGTGTTCCTTAACACTAAGACGCTTCAAGTTATAATCTGTTACATTATTTTTCGTTCAACTAAAACCTTCATTTTGTAACTTGCCGAATCTATGAAGCATTTTTTTCACATTATATTCTTTATTTGCCAGTTGGGTATTTCACAAAGTCTTGCCCCCGTTAGCAAGGTTCCGCTTGCTGCCGATAGGTTTATAGGTGTTGACAATTACAAAAACAATTATTCCATAAAAGATCGGGTACTGAACAAACAGGGACCCGATGGTAATTTTCTTTTCAATGATCTGCAATTGGGGCGTATTACTTCGGTAGATATTATTAATCCGCTAAAAGTGGTTGTTTTTTTTCAGGATACGAACACGGTGGTTTTGTTGGACAATAAATTAAGCGAGATTCAGCGCATCAATTTCAATAATCTCCCCCAGTTCCTCAACGTGAGCACGGCTACGAATGCTGGCAACAACAGTTTGTGGCTTTTTAATGTAGATACGCAGCAATTGGAACTTTACAATTACGGCTCAAAATTGCAGACTGTGGTTTCGCAACCCTTTCCGGGAAAATTGCTTTCACAGGCAAGCAATTTTAATTATTGCTTCACTTTAACGGAAAAGAAACTGCGCGCCTTCAATATTTACGGGAGCATTTTGAATGAAGTGCCTTCGGAAGGGTATGAGAAAATAATTCAACAAAATGAAAATCTAGTGGCTTTAAAGGAAAAATCACTTTACTACCTCCCCGATTTCGCTATGCGGAATGATGCCATTTCACACGAAACCGTGAAGCTGCCGTTGACCGAAATAACAATTAAAGACTTGCAGCTTACCAATGATTTCCTGTATATTTATGACGGCGAAAATTTGCACACTTTTAAACTAACCCTC
Source organism: Aequorivita soesokkakensis (assembly GCF_001641085.1). Classification (GTDB taxonomy): domain Bacteria; phylum Bacteroidota; class Bacteroidia; order Flavobacteriales; family Flavobacteriaceae; genus Aequorivita; species Aequorivita soesokkakensis. Next base: position 12,803 of record NZ_LXIE01000030.1, read on the forward strand.
CCAACTAAAGAATAACTATGCACGTTGCAATTGCAGGAAACATAGGTTCCGGAAAAACCACCCTTACGCGTTTATTGGCAAAACATTACAAATGGCAGGCCCATTATGAAGATGTGGAAGACAACCCATATTTGGATGATTTTTACAACCAAATGGAGCGTTGGTCCTTCAACCTGCAAATCTACTTTTTGAACAGTCGGTTTCGCCAGATTCTTGAAATTCGTGAAAAGGGAAAGAATGTAATCCAAGATAGAACCATTTACGAAGATGCTTATATTTTCGCTCCAAACCTGCACGCAATGGGTTTGATGACGAATCGCGATTTTGAAAACTACCGTTCGCTTTTTGATTTAATGGAAAGTGTTACCGAAGGACCAGATTTGCTTATCTATTTGCGAAGCAGCATCCCTAATTTAGTGAATCAAATACACAAACGCGGCCGCGAGTATGAAAACTCTATAAGTATAGATTATTTAAGCCGTTTGAACGAACGTTACGAAGCTTGGATACACGATTATAATAAAGGAAATCTCATTATTTTTGATGTGGACAACATTAATTTTGTGGATGATCCTGAGCATTTAGGTCAGGTAATCAACAAGATAGATGCGGAACTTCACGGCTTGTTTTAAACACTACAAAAAAATAAAAATTCTTCTTTTTTTACATTTAATAAAAGTTATATATTGCGCGCTTTAACTTTTTATTAACACGTAAACCATTACAAATGAAAATTTTTAAATTATTCCTTTTTACAGCATTTATTTCACTAACTATTTCTTGTTCAAAAGACGATGACAATCCAACAATCAATAATAACGGTAATATTGTTGGGGTTTGGAAAGGAACAGCGGTAGATTATACTGGAAATACTACCACGTCTGGTCAAGGTCAAAACATTACGGCCACTTATGTTGGAGAAGCTTATGACATTGATTACACACTAACATTTACTGAAAATCCTCAAAAAGTTATTTCAGACGGAAGCTATAGTATTGAATTGACAACTACTGTAAATGGACAAACCACCACACAGAATGTGGAAGGACTTACATTTCTTGAAAGCGGTGATTGGACTATGAACGCTAACACATTATCAATTACTGTTGATAACGAGACCAATGATGCAAGTATTATGGAATTGACCGACAATACTTTGGTATTAAAAGCCGTTGAAAGTCAGACAATGTCGCAAGGAGGCTTTACGGTTACCTCAACAACTGAAGTAATTTTAAGTTTCACGAAGCAATAATAAATTCTTATTGATATAAAACCCCGTCAATAATTGATGGGGTTTTTTATTTTTATATGAAATGAGATTTATTCTTTAATTTTCATTTTCTCCATATCTTTCAATAGTGAACGAACTTTTTATTCGTTTAAATAAAGCCTATTTGCCGTGCATGTTCAACCGCGGCATTACTCTTTTCCACAAGTAGAACCGGCACAGTTTCATATTTTTCAAACAATCCTTTTACGCGAATCATTTTCTTGGCGTGGTTAACGCTTCGCATATAAATTGCAAGAATTCTTTCTGGGTGCGTTTCTGCAATTTCAATATAAATATCCGGGTCGTGCTCGCCGCTGTCGCCTATTAAAATAAATTGCAATTTGGGATAGGTTTTTAAAATATTGGTGATTTCCTTTTGCTTCTGCGGCTTTTCGGTCCCGATAGCTATCGGGATGTATTTCTTGGCGAACGGATTCACAAAATCCCGAAGCAGGATTGGACCTTTAGGGAAATTGTTTTTCTCTAAAAATACTTCTAAATATCTATAAAGATTCCACGGGCTGTGACTTACATAAAAAATGGGATTGCAATCATTTCCAGATTTTCCATTTTTCAACTTTTCGTAAAAATCTACGGCACCTTCCAGCGGAATTCTTTTTTCCGCACGCTTAAATACAGTATTTTTCAGTACTTGCCATTTAAAACGGGAAGTTAACCCTGTGTGCATTATGGTATCGTCAACATCGCTAATAACTCCGAATTTTGCTGTTTCGGGAACAATCATCACTTCGCCCGTAAATTTATTATTCTTCTGAATTATTCTTTTTGGGAACTTTTCAGCAAAGAAAATTTCATACTTCAACCAACCGTTTTCATCAATTAATGGCATTAAATTTTCAATGGTTTCATCAATCAAAAAATAACCTTGATTATCTGTTTCAGTCGTTATTTTTCTGCCATCGGGAAGCGTTAGGATTAGCGGTGCATTTTTTATTAAATCGGTTTCAAAACGCTTATAGGTATTCCAAAGAAGGTTGAAAAATCCTTTTTTTGAAAGGTCAATATTTTCATCTTCCAAAGCCCTCCCTTTTACGTACAAATGGGTCGGGGTTCCGTAGCTTCGGAAAGTAATTATTTTTAATGGGTCTTTTTTGAAAATTCCCATTAAAAATGCCAATTTTCTGGCCACAGCCACATCAATAAAAGTCCGGCGATTATGGAAAGGGCCATTGCTACACCCAGCCATTTTGCCAATTGTTTGCTTCCCAAGACAGCGGCGAGCACAATTTTAAAGGCGAAATTGGCTAAAAGACCAGTCATAATCAATCGCCAACCCAATTCTGTTTCCAGTCCGCCTTTTATGGATTGCGCAAGGGAAAGTGTGATTGCATCTTTTTTTGCCAGTCCACCCACTATTGAGACTATGTAAAGTCCGCTGTTGCCGAATTTTTCTTCGGTATATGCAACTGCAAGCAAAATGAGTCCATAGAGAAGACCGAAAATAAACGCACTTTTAAATTGTGCGGGATTTTTCGGTTCGGGCATTTCCTCTTCATTTTTTTCTTTTGAAATGGTATAAAAAAGAATCACGGAAAGCACTGCCATAAACACAAAAAGAATCAAAAACGGAAGGATAAGCGCGGGCAATTTCTCGGGAACTACAATTCCTATTTCCACAATTACCCGAACTATGGAAACTGTAACGGCAGTCAATATAACAAAAACAGAAACTTTTCCAAGGGTTTTGCTATTTTTGGAATTTCGGGAATAGCTTACCGTTGTTGCCGTGCTACTGATAACGCCGCCGAGAATTCCGTTTGAGATCATTCCTGCTTTTTTTCCAACCCATTTGTATACGAAATAACCCAAAATACTAATTCCAACAATAAGAGTAACCATCAACCAAATTTCCCGTGGATTTAAAACATCGAACGGGCCATAAGTTTCATCGGGAAGAATGGGAAGGATTACCAAAGAAATTCCCACAAAGGTCATAATTGCAGCAAGGTCTTTTTCCTTTAATCTATCAATAAAATTATGAAGTGTTTCTTTTATGTAAAGAAGAATTGCCAAAGTAGCACCAACTATAACTGCAATTAGTTGATCTCCCAAAACTAAATACGAGCCAATAGCGAACATCAACAAAACAGCGACTTCGGTTGTCTGGCCCACACTACTCTCAGGTTCTTTTTTAAGCTTAATTACGTTCGCCATAATCATTAATGCCGTAACAGCAATTCCGAACATTGGAAGAATAAAAGGATTGTTGAAATCTCGTGTAAGAAAACCTGCAACTGCTCCCAAAATAGCAATAAGTGTAAAGGTTCGCACTCCAGCCATTTCGTGGTCGCTTTTTTCGCGTTGAAGTCCAACAAGCAAACCGAGCCCAAAAGCAATACCAAGCGTTACGAGGTCTTTGTAATCCATAGCAAAGCTAAGATAGTAAATTTTGAGAATTGAGAATTGAGTATTGAGTATTGAGAAATTTCTTTAAATAAAAAACCTGTAAAGCTTTAGGCTCTACAGGTTGGAATTTGTTATTTGTGATTTGGAATTTATTTACTCCTTGTCTTTCACTTTAATCTTCACCCCGTCCACATCTTTCAATTGTGCGCGAACTTCTTCTTCTGTTCCTGTGAAGGTTTTAGTCTCTGTAGTTTCAACACCATCAACCGTTCTTGAAATGGTAACGTTTGCAGTAACTTGGTCGTTATTATCGTTCTTTAACATTTCAACCGTTGTTTCGGTTTTGTTCTTTAGGTTTTCACCTTCTTCAATAGTACTTCCGGTTTCAAGATATTGAACCTGTTTTTCGGTCAAAATTGTTTTGTTTCCATCGGCATCAATAAAGTAAACTTCTTCTGAAGAGGTTTCAGTAGCCATTGCGTCTGTTGTATGGCCTCCAAGGATTGGAGCAATTACAAGTCCAATCAAACAAGTAAGTTTAATCAAAATGTTCATTGATGGTCCTGAAGTATCTTTAAATGGATCTCCAACAGTATCACCGGTTACGGCTGCTTTGTGGGCGTCACTTCCTTTATAGGTCATTTCGCCATTGATCATTACTCCTGCTTCAAAAGATTTTTTAGCATTGTCCCAAGCACCACCAGCGTTGTTTTGGAAAATAGCCCAAAGCACACCACTTACGGTAACACCTGCCATATAACCACCAAGCATTTCAGCGATTGCCATATTGTTCATTCCGAAAATCATTGGAACGAAAGCAATAACCAAGGGAAAACCAATGGTCATAATACCCGGCAACAACATTTCCTTAAGGGAAGCTTTGGTTGAAATAGCCACACATTTATCGTATTGTGGTTTTCCGGTACCTTCCATAATTCCTGGAATTTCACGGAACTGACGTCTCACTTCATTCACCATTTGCATTGCAGCTTTACCAACCGCATTCATTGCCAAAGCAGAGAAAACAACAGGAATCATACCACCCACAAAAAGCATCGCTAAAACAGGCGCTTTAAAGATGTTAATACCATCAATCCCTGTAAAGGTTACATAAGCAGCAAAAAGTGCCAATGAAGTTAAAGCAGCAGAAGCAATGGCAAAACCTTTTCCAGTTGCAGCAGTTGTGTTACCCACAGAGTCTAAAATATCTGTACGTTCACGAACGATTGGTTCTTGCTCGCTCATTTCGGCAATACCACCTGCGTTATCACTAATAGGTCCGAAAGCATCAATTGCAAGCTGCATAGCTGTTGTAGCCATCATTGCAGAAGCTGCAAGCGCAACTCCGTAAAAACCTGCAAAAGCATAGGATGCCCAGATAGCACCTGCAAAAAGTAATACTGAAGGGAAAGTAGAAATCATACCCGTTGCCAAACCTGCTATAATGTTTGTTCCAGCACCAGTTGATGATTGCTGAACTATTTTAAGGATTGGTTTTTTACCTAAACCTGTATAGTATTCAGTTACCGATGAAATTACGGCACCAACAACCAAACCTACCAAGGTGGCATAAAACACTCTCATTGAAGAAATTTCTTGTAGCCCTTCGCCAAAGAAACTCATATTCATAGTTTCAGGAAGCATCCATTTTACAAGTACAAAACACGAAACTGCCACTAAAACTATAGAAACCCAGTTCCCGACATTCAAGGCGCCCATTACTTGAGCTTCTTTTGCATCATTACTTTTTATCTTCACTAACATAGTACCAATCACAGAAATGATGATACCTGCACCTGCAATTGCCATTGGCAATAAAATCGGGCCAATACCTCCAAAAGCATCTGTAATGGCTCCGCCCATATCTTTTATAACGTAGTTACCTAAAACCATCGCTGCAAGCACTGTTGCTACATAACTACCAAATAAATCGGCACCCATACCTGCAACGTCACCTACGTTATCACCTACGTTATCGGCAATAGTTGCTGGGTTACGCGGATCGTCTTCCGGGATTCCAGCTTCAACTTTTCCTACCAAATCCGCCCCAACGTCGGCAGCTTTTGTGTAAATACCACCACCAACACGTGCAAAAAGGGCAATAGATTCAGCTCCAAGAGAGAATCCTGCCAATGTTTCAAGAACAATGGTCATTAACTCCTGTGGAGCTCTGGTGATACCATCAACTGTAGTTGGTTCCCATACACCATTCATAAAAACGTGGAAGAAAATAATGAAAAATAATGTAAGGCCTAATACTGCAAGACCAGCAACACCCAAACCCATTACCGTACCGCCACCAAAAGATATTTTTAAGGCATCTGGAAGACTCGTACGTGCAGCTTGAGTAGTACGAACGTTTGTTTTTGTAGCGATTTTCATCCCCATATTACCTGCAAGGGCAGAAAATATAGCACCGAATATAAATGCAACTACTATTAATATATGTGTAGTTGGAACAACGAAGGAAACTATTGCCAAAGCAACACTCACTATAACAACAAATACAGCAAGTAATCTGTATTCAGCATTAAGAAAGGCTAAGGCACCTTCATAAATGTGGTCGCTTATTTCTTTCATTTTACCATCGCCTGGGTTTTGCTTCATTACCCATGAGCGTTTAACGGCCATAAAGATTAAGCCTAATACCGCCATTACAATTGGCGCGTAAATCATCATTGATTCCATAAATTTTTAAATTAAGTTGGTTTTCAAATTTGCGACTGCAAAAATAGGGAATTGGTTTGGGATACGAAACACTAAATTTCACCAAACCACACAGGCCATAAAGACTTAGTGTTTTTCAAAGAAGAATTTGATTCTGTGGTTTTTAAATACTGAAATGCCCCTGAACTTCTGGTGTGTCTTTATAGCGCTTAACGCATTGATTATAAATTTCGACAGCTTCATTGGCATCTCCCCACCCGTCAACATCAACTTTTTTCTTTTCAAGGTCTTTGTAAACTTGGAAGAAGTGTTCTATTTCACGCACTAGGTGTGGGTTCATATCAGATAGGTCATTTAAGCTGCTCCAAATAGGGTCTGAAATTGGCACACAGATTATCTTTTCATCTGGCCCCTTTTCATCGGCCATATGGAAAACGCCGATGGGCTTCACTTCCATCACGCACATTGGGAAAGTGGGCTCGCCACCCAAAACCAAAACATCAAGCGGATCTCCATCAAGGGCTAAGGTTTCTGGGATAAAACCGTAATCTGCAGGATACATCATACTGCTGAAAAGCATCCTATCAAAACGGATTTTTTTCAGTTTAAAATCGTATTCGTATTTGTTGCGGCTTCCTTTGGGAATTTCTATCAGTACGTCAAATGTCTTTTTCATTATCTTGAATTATTTAAAGGATGCAAAAATAATCCATTAAGCCAATAAAGCCTTATAAAACTAAACCTTTATCATTTTCCACTTTCCTTTTTTAAACCAAACAATTGCTATAACTGCAATTAAGGATTCTGCCAATGCAATTGCAATAAACACCCCAATGGGCCCCCAATCCAGCACAATCGCTGTAAAATAAGCAAAAGGCAACTGAAAAATCCAAAAACAGAAGAAGTTAATTATAGTAGGGGTTCTAGTATCGCCGGCCCCATTAAAAGCCATGGTTACCGTCATTCCATAGGCAAAAAGAAAATATGCTATTGTTACAATTTGTAAACTAAGCGCTCCGTATTTTAAAACTTCGGGATCCACACTGAACCAGCCAACAATTGTTTTTGCAAACAAAAGGTAAATTACAGAAACCGAAACCATAAAAAAGGCGTTGTATTTGGCGGTTTTCCAAACGGAAGTTTCAGCGCGTTCAGGTTGGTTGGCACCTAAATTTTGCCCAACCAATGTGGCCGCCGCATTGCTCAACCCCCAAGCAGGCATCATTGTGAACATAATAACCCTAATTGCAATAGTATAGCCTGCCAGCACTTCGCTGCCAAATTCACTAATAATGCGCATTAAGAAAATCCAACTACTAGTGCCAATTATAAACTGGCCAATTCCGCCAAGGGAAACACGAATTAAGTTGATCATCACCCCTATGTTTACCACAAAATCCTTTAATGCCAACCTGACTCGAGTATTTCCGTAGAATAAAATATAAAGTTGAAAAAGCACTGCAGTTCCACGACCAATTGTTGTTGCAATTGCAGCACCCGCAACTCCATATTCCGGAATTGGGCCCCATCCAAAAATGAAAATTGGATCTAGTACGATATTAATACCGTTAGAGAGAATCAGCGTCCACATTGCCATGGAGGCGTTACCGGCACCCCTATAAACCGCATTGATAAGAAACAACAATACAATAGTGAAATTTCCACCTATAAGGATTTGCGTATAGCGATACCCTTCATCAATTAAGGATTGCTCTCCCCCCATCAAGCCTAAAATTTCTTTCGGGAAAAGAATTCCTATCACACTAACTACTGAAGAAACCAATATTCCCAAAAAAATAACTTGCACCGTCACTCGCTTGGCGCCTTCAGGGTCTTTTTCGCCTATTCGCCTGGCAACAATAGCCGTAGCAGCCATACTTAACCCAACCGCCAGGGCATATACAAGGGTGATTACAGATTCGGTCAAACCAATTGTAGCCACGGCATTTGTGCTTACTTGGGACACATAAAAAATGTCTACCAAAGCAAAAATGGACTCCATGCTCATTTCCAAAATCATTGGAACGGCAAGCAGAAAGATGGCCTTTTTGATACTTGCTTGCGTAAGGTCAATTTCCTTGCCTGCTATGGCTTCCCTTAAAAGACTGAAAAAGGATTTTATGGATTGTGTTGCCATCTTTTAAATAAATTGGCGACTAATTTAAAGAAAAACGATTTCGAAACAGTGGGCAATTGCGACATTTTAAGGGTGATAATCACACTATTCCTGAAGTCGGGCTTTCGTGTTTTCAACAATTTCCAGAAGGCGCTGTTTCAAACTTTCGGGTTCCAATATGTGGGCATAATCGCCAAACATTAAATACCAGCGGGCAAAACCGTGCTCTACACTTTGGGTGAAAAAAGTCATTTCCACACCTTCGTTCTTAATTTCTTCGGAAACAAAACCATAGTGATTTCGCTCGCTCTTTAAGAATCTCACGATACTTTTATCAACAAGGATTCTAACTTTTGTTTTGTGGGCGTCGCTCTCCTTTTGCCGAAAATCATCCAAAGTACCGTGCTCCAATTTAAAAGGAAGCACCGTCCGTTGAATTTGAAGCAATCTATCCGTCCTAAACTGCCGGTAATCATTTCTGAAATGGCAATAGGCCAGAATATACCAATAATTGTTTTCGTGAAAAATGCTAACGGGTTCCAAATGTCTTTCCGAAGGTTTTTCGGAAGCCATAGATTGATATTTCACAAAAACCTGTTTCTTTTCCGCTATGCTTTCAAAAAGAATTTCCAAGGCATTCGGAATGTTTTCATTAAAAAGCGTTTCCGTAGGATTTATAATTATTTGCGCCTGAAGCGCATCAATCCAATCCTTTTCCTTTCCGCGCAAAACCGATTTCACTTTAAACATCGCAGATTCGTAATAAGCACCAAAAGATTTATCAGTGAATTTCTGCATCAGTTTTTCGGCAGCAACAAAGCTGCTGGCCTCTTCGCGCGTAAACATTACGGGCGGCAAACGGTAGCCATCCATAATGGAATAGCCCACGCCAGCTTCGCTCACAATGGGCACACCCGATGTTTCCAAAGAGCGAACGTCGCGATAAATGGTGCGCAGGCTTACATCAAACCTATCGGCCAACTCCTGTGCTTTTACAATCTTTTTGGATTGTAATTGTATAAGAATTGCCACAATTCTATCAAAACGGTTTAGGGGGGCGTCGCTCATATTTCAAAGATAGTATTTCAAATAAAATGAAATTTATTTTTTCCTACTGACAAACGGCTGTCACCTGCCCCATTTAATTTTGGCTTCAGAAGCAATAATCACTTAAAAACAAAAATTATGAATGCAACAGCAAACAAAACCGCGCAGGTAATTTCTTCGGAAGAGTTACTTAAACACTTACAAGGCCACAGAAACTTAACAAGAAGAACTATTGAAGCCTTTCCCGAAAAGGAATTTTTCAGCCATTCAATTGGGGGGATGCGCACTTTTGCCGAAATGACAATGGAACTTTTGGGCATCGCAGGACCGGGAATACAGGAAATAGTATCAGGAAAATCAGCGCCTTTGGATGAACACGTGGAACACGGAAACAGCAAAGAAAAAATACTTCAGCTTTGGGACGAGGCTACAGAACAGATCAATACACTGTGGCCACAGATCTCGACAGAACGTTTTCAGGAAAACATTCTGCTTTTTGGAATGTATGAAGGCACTGTTATCTCTTCCATCTTTTATTTTATCGACAATGAAATCCACCATCGTGGGCAAGGCTTTGTCTATTTGCGTTCCCTTGGGGTTGAGCCACCAGCATTTTATGAAAGATGAAATGGTTTTAGTCTTTAGAACATCAGTTACGAAAAATGATGAAGTGAAACAACTTCGGCCCTTACTGAACAAATTGATCCGCCAAAACGGCAATTGGAATTTCGACCTGGAGGATTGCGACAACATCCTTCGGGTTGAAACCCAATTGTTGAAGGCTGAAAATATTAGCACTACATTGCACAATCAGGGTTTTTATTGTGAGGAATTGTTTTAACTACATCTTTTTATAAAAAATATTTGCGTAACCAAATAGTTACATATATATTTGTAACCGAACAGTTACCTATTCAAATATGAGAAGAGATGTATTTCAAGCAATTGCCGATCCAACCAGAAGGGAAATAATAAATCTTCTTTCCACAGAAACACTGAATTTGAATGCTGTTTCCGAAAACTTTGAGATAAGCAGACCCGCTATTTCAAAACATATAAAAATTTTGACCGAATGCGGTCTTATTACAATAAAGCAAGAAGGCCGCGAACGCTTTTGCAAGGCCAACCTGCAAAGTTTAAACGAAGTAGCTCATTGGGTGGAACAGTATAGTGCATTTTGGAACAAAAAATTGGTTGCCCTTGATAAACACTTAAAATCGAAGTCTCAGTAAATATTCAAAAATCAAATATTTCAAATTATGGAAAGCAAACCAATTGTTATAGAAAGAGTTTATAATGCGTCCATTTCAAAAGTTTGGAAAGCAATTACAGACAAAGAAGAAATGAAAAAATGGTATTTTGACCTTGCGGAATTCAAGCCCGAAGTAGGTTTCAAATTCCAGTTTATGGGTGGTACCGAAGATAATGAATACTTGCATCTTTGTGAGATAACTGAAGTAATTCCCGAAAAGAAACTTACCTATTCTTGGCGTTATGATGGTTATGAAGGCAACAGTTTTGTTTCTTTTGAACTCTTTGAAAAAGGAGACGAAACTAGGTTGAAATTAACACACCGCGGTTTAGAAAGTTTTCCAAACAATCCAGACTTTGCGAAGACAAATTTTGAAATGGGCTGGGACCAAATTATAAACACATCCTTGAAAGAGTATTTGTCTAAATAAATGTGTATAACTGTTAAATTCCTTAGATGCACTTGTGTTAAATAAAAGTTATGGGTTTTTAATTACTATCCTTTTTCAATGTCCGTACTTTCCTACCTCAGAAGCTTGATTTTCAATCACATTTAGACATTTTTATTTTATTTATAAATTGGAAATTTCCTTCCAAATATATTTCCCAAAAAAGGTTAAGGTTCGTTAAGATTGACAATAATGTCAGGTAACTAGCGCTATCATTGCTGCGTGGTTATTAAATAAACCACGTTTAACAAACCTATAATAATAAAACAAACTATGAAAACAAACGTAATTTACAAATCAATGCTAGCGCTATTATTAATAGTAGGCCTGGCCTCTTGTAGTGAAGATGACAGTACAGACCCAAACACCGATGAAGTAACCTATAATACCAAGGTATATATTACCGACGGACCTATAGACAATGCAGAAGTGCAGGGAGTATTTGTAACCATTGCAGATGTACAGTTAGATGGCGTAAGTGTAAACGGTTTTACAAAAACAACAATAGATTTACACGCTTTGCAAAATGGTGATACCCAATTATTGGGAGATATTGACCTAGCTGCAAATACCTACAGTGAATTGACCTTGGTATTGGACACCGAAAGTGATGCATCTGGTAATTCCCCTGCCAATTATGTACTTACAACAAACAGCAACAAGATTGAATTGACAGCCGAAAACAATACGATCACTGTGAACAATAACTTTGATATTTCTGCATCTGCTTCAAATGAAGTAGTTATTGACTTCGATTTGCGTAAATCTATTGTAGCTAATGCCGGAAACGGAGGCTACCAATTTGCTAGTCAAGTACAACTCCAAAATAGTATTAGAGTGGTTAACACCCTTGAAGCTGGAGCAATTGTAGGAACCGCAACCAATAATACCGGTAACGAAGACAATAAAACAATAGCTTATGTTTATACAAAAGGAAGTTATACTGCTTCTGAAGAAAATGAAAACGCAGCTGGAGTACGTTTTTCCAATGCCGTAACAAGTAGCGTTGCAAGTGGAAGCGATAATAGTTTTGGGCTTTACTTTTTGAATGAAGGCGATTATGAAGTTCACTTCGCTTCTTATGAAGACCCAGAAAATGACGGCGTGTTTGAATACGCAGGAATGATTGAAGCCGATGGTGAAGTAGGAATAGATTTAATGGACATCTCAGTGATGGCCAATACCGAAGTTACCATTCAGTTATTATTACAGGTTCTTTTGGGATTATAGAAGCAACTAAATAACAACTATTAAGACCTCCCTTTGGGGAGGTTTTTTTATGCATCCATTGCAAACTTACTGTAACGGTTCATATAATCCAATGGCGTCATATCTGTTATTTTTCGGAATACATCGCGGAAAGCTTTGGAGTCATTGTACCCCACATCATACATCACCTCGTTTACATTTTTGCGGCCCGTTTCCAGTTCTTTTTTTGCGGCTTCCACTTTTACGCGCTGCATATATTCCACAATAGTATTTGAAGTTGCTTTTTTGAAGCGTCTTTCAAACGTTCTTCGGCTTAAGGCCATATCTGCGCATAGATCATCTACATTTAGTTTTTCCTGAAAATTCTTTTCGATGAATTCCTGAACTTTTAAGATTTCCGAATCTTCATGGCTTTTCTGCCCTTTGAAAATAATGAAAGGACTTTGACTGTTTCGACTAATGTCTATTTCAAATACTTTTGAAGAGAGCACCGCCATTTCCCTACCCGCGAACTTTTCAACCAAATAGAGATTTAAGTTTAAGGAGGAATATGCGCCGCCACTGGTGTAAAGCCCGTGCTCGTCCGTAATTATTTTATCATCCACCAAATTCACTTTTGGGAACATCGTTCTAAACTCATCTGCGGCAATCCAATGGGTAGCGCAGTTTCTACCATTCAGCAAACCCGTGCTTGCGAGCAGAAAAGCACCGATGCACAGACTGGCCACCTCAGCGCCGTTTTTGTATTGTTTCACTATCCAAGGGATGAATTCCTTATTGGTTTCAACTACCTTTTCGTAATTGCCATGGATCGCTGGAATGATTACCAGATCGGTTTGTTTTACTTCAGCAATGGTGGTATCTGGAATAATAGTGAATATTCCGTTGCTTAAACGCGCGTCCTTATGTGTGGCCACAAGCTGGGTCTTAAACGCTGGCTCCTTTCCCATTCCCACAAGGAAATCATTCGTCATATTGAACATTTTATGCGTTGCTTCCAGATTGCTAAGGCTGGAGTTGCCTTCGGGGACTAGGATTGATATATGTTTCATTTTGGATTGTTGGATTATTAGAATTTTGTATTTCGCACTTCAAGTTTCCTCTTCGCTTTTCGCTTTTCGCT
>NZ_LXIE01000031.1 GCF_001641085.1 Aequorivita soesokkakensis
AAACCTGAAACCTGAAACTAAAAAATGAAACAACTAACAAAAGCTGAAGAAGATATTATGCAGATCCTTTGGGATTTGGAAGAGGCAAATGTTGCTTCAATTATAGAGAAACTGCCAGAGCCAAAACCTGCTTATAATACCGTTTCTACAATTGTTCGGATTTTGGAGAGTAAAGATTTTGTGGATTATAGAAAGGAAGGACGTGGTCACGTTTATTTCCCAAAAGTGAAAAAAACCGAATACAGCAACCAATCCTTAAACAAATTAATGGATGGCTATTTTCAAGGCTCTTTCAAAAGTATGGTTTCCTTTTTTATGAAGAAAAACGACATCAGCATCCAGGAAATGGAAAGTATTATGAAAGAAATTAATTCTGAAAAACCCGAAAAATGATGCATACACTACTTCAAATACTCGTGTTTCAAGCGCTGTTTTTGGCAGTGTATGATCTCTTTCTGAAAAAAGAAACTTTTTTTAATTTGAACAGAATTTATCTTTTACTGACCCCAATTTTGGGTTGCATTTTGCCATTTATAAGTATAAATTTTCTTCAACAAAACATTCCGCAAGAGTTTATATTTCAATTGCCAACCGTTATTATTGGTAGCAATAACCCCGAAACAGTTTTTAATGGAACAATTTGGTTTTCAATTTTATGGCTTATGGGAATGCTATTTAGCGGCTTATTTTTCATTTGGAAATTTTACAAAATAATAAAGCTGAATTTTTCAGGAACAATCATAAATTCCCAAAATTTTAAATTGGTAATTCTCCCTAAAACCGATACGGCCTTTTCCTTTTTCAACACCATTTTTTTGGGCGAAAACATTTCCAAAGAAAACAAAGCAAACATAATTGCCCACGAAAAAATTCATATAAAACAAAAGCATTCTTTGGATCTACTTTTCTTTGAAATGTTACGTATCATTTTTTGGTTTAACCCTATGGTTTATCTCTTCCAAAACCGAATGGCCACGCTTCATGAGTTTATAGCAGATGCAAAAGTTGCTGCCGAAAAAGATAAAAAACAATACTATCAAAACCTGCTTTCAGAAGTATTCCAAACGGAAAAAATATCATTCATCAATACATTTTTCAATCAATCATTAATCAAAAAACGAATCATTATGTTACAAAAATCAAAATCGAAAAAAACCGCTCAATTGAAGTATTTAGTACTATTGCCAGCAATTTTCGGAATGTTGTTTTACACTGCTTGTAGCGACAACCCAAAAGCAGAGGAAACCCAAACCGTTCAGCAATCCGATTCTGAAGTGATTCCGAAAGCTGACGGATCTACCGAAACAGACGTCCCTTTTGGGACGATTGAAAAAGTGCCTGTTTTTCCTGGCTGTACTGGTGCTGACAACGAAACTTTGAAAAAGTGTTTCTCTGAGAATATAAGTGGTTTTGTTGGCAAGAATTTTAATACAAAGCTCGCAAATGATTTAAATTTATCGGGCATACAGCGAATAATTGTAAGGTTTAAAATTGACAAAACAGGAAAAATAGTTGATGTACAGGCTCGTGCGCCAAAACCAGAACTTGAGGCCGAAGCCATTCGTGTAATTGAAAAACTTCCGCAAATGGAAGCTGGAGAACAAGAGGGTGAAAAAGTAGCCGTGCTCTATTCCTTACCCATTGTTTTTGAAGTGAAATAAGCTCTTTCATCTTCTTTTTAAAAGCCGAAGAATTTCTTCGGCTTTTTATTTTTTGAAATAACAGCAGCCACCAACCCAGTAAGTTTCAATAAATTTGTACTTTTCAAAGTAGATTTATTCTGAAATGATAAAGCGTTTCCATTTTATTATTCTTTTATTACTGGCAACTTCCTGCCAGTTTTTTGAGACCGAAAAAGTTTCCTCGGAAGAAATTTATAAAGAAGAGATGCAAACAATTGATTGGAAAGACGTGGATCGATATCCGTCGTTTCCGAGTTGTGAAAACTCTCTGGAAAAGCCCGAACAGAAAGATTGTTTTATAAATACCATCAGCTCACATTTGTATAAATCAATCAGCCATCAAGATATGATTGCTGTGCGCGAGGTTTACGATACCGTAAAAGTGAATTTTGAAGTGAGCGGGAAAGGAGAACTCTCTATTTTGGAAATAAAAATGGATACGATTTTACAGAAAGAATTTCCAAATTTGGAAACCTGGCTTTTGCAGAGCATCGATTCACTAAAACCTGTTGCACCGGCCTATAAACGTGGAATTCCTGTGAGAACACAATTCACGCTTCCCGTAATAATCAAAACAAATTGATTAAAGGTTGAATTTATAACCAAGCGTAAAATCTACGGGAAATTCATCATTGCTTTCCACATTCAACCCCACAATGTCATTGTAGTTGAAGGTAATGTAGCCATTGCCAATTTTATAATCCGCACCAATTCCGAAAGTCACTGGGGCGTTAAAGTCACTTCCCGAATTATTTTCAGTAACAATCATCGGAGGTAATGTTTCGATTACATAGGTAATTTCTCTTTTTGAATAAGTAAATGAAACGAATTTGCAGTTTATAAATGCATCAAATCTAGGCGTTTTCACAAATTTAAAACGGTAATTTAAAGAAATCTGCGAAGCAGTATATTTGTAGTCACTGCTCTCAAAAGTCTGCTTAAAGCGCAATACCATTGCATGCCTTTTCAGTTTTATGTAATCTACCAATTCTAGATCAATTCCCGCGACTGGTTGCAGTGCATTGGTTGGGTTTTCGGTATAAACACTGTTGCTCACGCCTGCAAAGGCTCCAAGCCTAAACCCAAGCTGGACGGATTTTTTTTCATCAACAAAATTGGGGTCTTTCTTTTTGTTGTATTCCACAAAAAAGGCGCTTAAGCTTGGCAATGTCAGCTTTACTTTTTCGGTTGAAACTGCGTCATCGCTGGTTTGTTGCTTTAAAGTTTCTTTGTATTCCTCTTGATAATCGCCGTTTTGTTTTGTGTTTTTCAATTCTTGAATGTCGTTTCCTTTTTTTGAAAAATAACGGTATTCGCCATTGATCGAATTCCACAGCAATGTTAAAGTGCCTTCCACTTCAGTATTCAAAGTATAAGTTTGGCCATCAATGGTGTATTGTTGTTGTGCTTGTAACGTTTCTACAGAAAGTAAAAGAAACAAAACGAAAATTGAAAGGAGCGATTTCATAAGGGCGTGATTTAAAGTATGGCTAAGTTAAAAAATTTAATCAATTTATCACGGGTTTTTAAAGCTGCGGCCTTTCCAAGAATAGTTTCCGCGCAAGCTTCCCAAGCTAACAACCAAAACAATTATGGCATACATATAAGTTTGCGGCAGAAATTTCCAAAACGAGGATTTTTTGCCAAAAAGCGAAAAATTTTGTTGTACAACAACGTAATCCACAATAATTTTTATAGCTGTTAGTAGCAAATAAAAGCCAAGATTTTCGGTATCGAAAATCATAAAAAAAGGAAACACCAAAACGGAAAGATTCATTAAAAAAACAAGAATCCCCAAAACTTTGGAAGTTAGGCCTTTCTGCTTTGAAGTTTTAGAAGCCCAACGAATTCGCTGATTTATAACATTTTTCCAAGTTTTTTGTGGGTTCGTGGAAACGATGGATTCTTCTGATTTTAAAAACTGAACCCGCTTCGGAAACGCTTTTTTCATCTTTTCCAACAAAAATATATCGTCGCCACTGGCAATGTGGTTGTTTCCCGAAAAACCATTCACTTTAAGAAAAGCTTCCTTTTTATAAGCCAAATTTGCGCCGTTACAAAGCAACGGATTACGCAGTCCAAAACTGCCAATGGTCACCGACTGCAGACTCAAACCGTCCAATTGTTGGAAATTCTCAATAAAACTTCCGTTGGATTTATAAATAACGGGCCCGCAGACCATTAACGGATTATTTTTTTGAATAAAGGCGTCAAACACTTTCAGCCAGTTTTTTGGAAGCTCACAATCTGCATCCGTAGTTACGATCCACTCAAAGTTTGAATTTTTAATGGCTTCGGAAATAGCATCCTTTTTTGGGGAATTGGAAACACGTTTGTTTTGGATTAGTTTTATTGAAAACCTGCTTTTTTCTATCGTCTCGGAAATAATCGCTTCGGAAATATCTTCGGAAGCATCGTTCACAAAAATAAGCTCGAACATTTCCGAAGGATACTTCAATCCATTTAGGGTTTTCAAAAGATTCGGAAGATTTGCCGCTTCATTCCTAAAAGGAATTACAACACTGAAATGGGTTAAAGGTTTTGTCTCTTCCGAAGAAAAAAAGCGAACATTTCTATAACCCAAAACTATAAAAACCATACTGTAAAAGTATAGGGCGAAAAGAATAAAAAACCCAAAAATCATTTGGTGGTGGGTTGATAGGTGAGCACGAAAAAACTTCCGAAAAGTGCCGGAAGCACAAAATTGAAAATCCAAATTGTCAGCACTGTTGCCAAAACGGCAAACTCAGAAACGTTTACGAATGAAAACAGCCAAACGGCAACTCCTCCCCGAATCACAACATCAAAAATGAAAAACGTTGGAATTATGGAAACGAAAAAATACATGGTGAAAATCAGGAGCAGGGCGTCAAAAAAAGGAATTTTGGCACCAAAAAACAGTAACAATCCATAAAACATTCCGCTGAAAATAATGTAGCGAAAGATGGAATACAGCAGTACGTTTCGTTTTATTTGAAAAGGAATCTGTTTGAAAAATTCAAATAACTTTGAAAAGGAAAAACCCTTCATCAGCAGTTCTTTTTCTTTAAAATAATAACCGACAGCGAAGAGTAAAATAACGCCTATTCCAAAATAACAAACTGTTTTCACGGAATAGTCAACGTTGAAATTTCGAAGGAAATACAGTAACCCAATTATTCCAAAAAGAGTTGTCACCAACATTTGTGACCCGCTGGAAAAGAAATTTAGCAACAAAACTTTTTTTCGTTTTGAACTTTCAAAAAACATTGCTTTGGCGCCGTATTCACCAATCCGGTTGGGCGTTGCCAAAGACACCGTGAGCGATGCCAAGCTTTGTTTCATTGCCGTTTGGAAATTTATTTTTTTGATTACGGAAACTAAATTTTGCCATTTCAGAATTTCAAAATACCAATTTGCCGCAGCCAAAAATAAAAAGAGCAGTATCAAATATCCCGAAATGCTGGCTTGGGCTGTAATTGTGTTTTTAAACTCCGAAAAGCTTAGAGAGGAATTAAAACTGATTTTATAAAAAATATATCCAAAAGTCAATCCAATAATCAAAACCTTGGCGGTGACGAGCAGATATTGTTTAGCTTTGTGGGAGATGGCAATCATGTTGCTAAAATACGAATTCCCAACAAAGCAGAAACGCTTCAAATATGCAGCACAAAACAGAAAAAATAATTTTAGGTATTGATCCCGGAACCACGATTATGGGCTTCGGCTTGATAAAAGTTGTAGGCAAACAAATGCAATTTATGCAATTGAACGAGCTGCAACTAAAAAAATATGATGACCATTACCTAAAACTGAAACTCATTTTTGAACGTACTATCGAGCTGATAGATACGCACAATCCGGACGAAATTGCCATTGAGGCACCGTTCTTTGGAAAAAATGTACAATCGATGCTAAAATTGGGAAGGGCGCAGGGAGTTGCAATGGCGGCGGGACTTTCGCGACAAATACCAATTACGGAATATTCCCCAAAAAAAATAAAAATGGCCATTACGGGCAACGGAAATGCCAGTAAGGAACAGGTTGCGAAAATGCTGCAAAGTCTTTTAAGTTTAAAAGAACTCCCAAAAAATCTGGACAGTACAGATGGTTTGGCTGCTGCCGTTTGCCATTTTTACAATTCCGGGAAAGTTGAAACCGGGAAAAGTTATACGGGCTGGGCGGCATTTGTGAAACAGAATGAATCAAAAATCATCAAATAATTCTGAATTCAGAATTCAGAATTCAGAATTAAAATGAGCGGAATTTATATTCATATACCATTTTGCAAGCAAGCATGCCATTATTGTGATTTTCACTTTTCTACTTCTTTGAAGAAAAAAACTGAATTGGTCAATGCGCTTTGCCAAGAATTGGTGTTGCGAAAAGAAGAATTGAAAGATGAAGTTGAAACCATTTATTTAGGCGGCGGAACTCCATCTTTGTTGTCGATTGAAGATTTACGATTGTTGATTTCTGAAGTTTATAATAATTATGAAGTTTCAGAAAACCCTGAAATCACCCTTGAAGCAAACCCCGATGATCTTTTGGATGTCAGTCTGAGCGCAGTCGAAGACCTCGCGGAAACCAAATTATTGGCGTTTAAAAATATAGGAATTAACAGATTAAGCATAGGAATCCAATCCTTTTTCGAAGAAGATTTGAAACTGATGAACCGCGCTCATAATGCTTCCGAAGCGTTGGAATGTATAAAAGAAGCGAAGAAATATTTCGAAAATATCAGCATCGATTTGATTTATGGAATTCCCGGAATGAGCGACGAACGTTGGAAAAAAAACCTTGAAATAGCTTTAAAACTTGATGTTCCGCATCTGTCGTGTTATGCTTTGACGGTAGAACCAAAAACAGCTTTAAAAAAATTCATTGAAAAAGGGATTGTGCCTCCGGTGGACGAAGATGTTGCAAAAAAGCATTACGAAATTTTACTTTCTGAAACCGAAAAAGCCGGTTTGGAAAACTATGAATTTTCAAATTTTGGAAAACCGGGTTTCCATTCCCGCAACAATACCGCATATTGGGAAGGAAAACCTTATTTGGGCATTGGGCCATCGGCGCACAGTTACAATGGAAAATCCCGCAGTTGGAATGTGGCAAACAACACAAAATATATTAAAAGTATTGAAGCTGGAATTCTTCCTTCGGAATCGGAAATCCTTTCAAAGGAAGACAAATACAACGAATATATAATGACGGGATTGCGCACTAAAAAAGGTGTTTCCTTAGAAAAAGTTGAAAGTGAATTTGGGGAAAAATATTCAGAATATCTTTTGAAGCAAGCTGAAAATTCTTTAAAAACCGGACTTTTAATTCAAGAAAATCAAACTTTGAAAATTTCAAAAAAAGGAAAATTTTTAAGCGATGGAATTGCTGCAGATTTATTTTGGATTTAAGACCTAACAGGTCTTAAAGACCTGTTAGGTCTGAGATTGTTGTATCTTTATTTTTTCAAAATTTGTGAATGAAAACTACAATTGAACATAAAGGAAAATCAATTAAGATCGATCTTTCCAAACCGCTGGATATTTCAATTCCATTACAGGCTTCGGAAGAAAATCCGTTGGCGTGGTATCAAAACAAACCGGTAATCGAACCCGTGAAAATGGGCGATTGGACAGGGAAAGTATCAGAGGGCGCTTCGGTGAATTTCAACAATGTGTTTTTCAATCCGCATGCACATGGAACGCATACCGAGTGTTTTGGGCATATTTCAGAAGAATTTCATTCTGTAAATGAAGCATTAAAAATCTTCTTTTTTTTAGCTGAGGTAATTTCCGTAAAACCAGAAAAAGTTGGCGAAGATGAAATAATTTCAGAAGAGAGCATCTCAAAATCTTTAAACGGAAAAACACCCGAAGCTATTGTAATTAGAACCCTTCCGAATAATTCAGAAAAAAAATCAAAGCATTGGTCAGACACCAATTGGCCTTTTCTTCATGAAAAAGCAGCATTATTTTTACGGAAAATTGGCGTGAAACATTTGTTGATCGATCTTCCTTCCGTTGATAAAGAACGCGATGAAGGCAAGCTTTTGGCGCACAAAGCTTTTTGGAATTGCCCCGAAAACCCACGAAAGGATTGTACAATTTCGGAATTGATTTATGTGAACGACTCCATAAAAGACGGCGGCTATTTACTGAATTTACAAATCGCTTCATTTCATAACGACGCCTCGCCAAGTAAACCTGTTCTCTATAAAATTTTATAAAATGCAAATCACTTTAAAAATTGAAGAATTAGCGCAATTTATTTTAGGTATAATTGTGTTTTCAACCCTAATTTATGATTGGTGGCTCTTCCCTTTATTGCTATTTTTACCCGACATAAGTATGTTGGGATATTTAGTGAATCCAAAAGTGGGCGCAATTTCCTATAATTTGTTTCACCATAAAGCAGTTGCCATTGCCATTGCATTATTTGGGATGTATAATGTAGATTTTTTAATAGCATTGATAGGCGTAATTTTGTTTTCCCACGCTTCTTTTGATAGAATTTTTGGCTTCGGTTTAAAATATCCCGACAGTTTTAAAAATACACATTTGGGAAAAATTGGTAATGGTTAAGCTATGGATATAGAACAGTTTAGAGATTATTGTATTTCAAAAAAAGGCGTCACGGAGTCTTTTCCTTTTGATGAAAAAACACTCGTTTTTAAAGTGATGGGCAAAATGTTTGCTCTTACGGGCTTAGAATATAATCCAGCCCAAGCCAACCTAAAATGTGACCCCGAAAGAGCTATTGAGCTTCGGGAAGAATATGACGGATTGATAAATCCGGGTTACCATATGAGTAAAGTGCATTGGAATACCGTGGAATTGGAAAGAAATATTCCCCATGAATTGTTGCTGGAATTGATTGACCATTCGTATGATTTGGTGGTAAAAAGCCTCACAAAAAAGCTTCAAGCGGAACTTGCTTCGCTTTAAAATATAAAAAAACTAAATGAACAACGCTTCCGATTTTTACAAATTACAGATTGAGATCCATTCCGAGGAATTACAAAAAATAAAGCGAAAGCTCGCTGTTTCAAGCACAATACGTCTCATAGTGTTTTTGCTTGCGTGTTTTGGCGTATATTTTTTCTTCGGAAATGCAAAAATTGTAATTGCTGTTATCGTATTGGCAATTGCTGCCTTTGTTTATTTGGTATCAAAACACAGCGGTTTGCAGTATGAACGCGATTTAAAAAAGGCTTTGATTGCACAAAATGAAACCGAGCTCGAAGTATTGAACCGCGCATTTCACCATTTGGCTTCCGGCGAAAAATATAAAAATCCGCTCCATTTTTACAGTCAGGATATAGATCTTTTTGGCCGTGGTTCTTTCTTTCAATATTTGAATAGAACATCGTTGGAAAGTGGCTCAGATTTTTTGGCTAAACTTTTCACGGAAAACAAAATTGATTCCATCCAAACAAAGCAACAGGCAATTAATGAGCTTTCACAAATGCCTAAATGGCGACAGCGGTTTTCGGCAATTGCCTCTTTGGTAAAAACCGAAGTTGCTGCTGCAGAAGTTACCGATTGGCTAAAAGATTACAGCGCTTTTGTTCCCAAATGGATTAAACCAGTTTCACTTTTATTTTCAGTAATTTCCGTTGGATTAATTGTTTTGAACTACTTTGATTTGGTTTCGGGTTATGCCATTGGCGGGTGGTTCTTTTTGGGGCTTGCAATTTCTGGAAAATATTTAAAAAAAGTAAATGATCTTTCTTCCCATACTTCAAAAATACAGAGCACTTTTGAACAATTCCACAAGCTCATTTTGGAGATTGAAACCCAGGATTTCACTACAGAATTACTTTCTGAAAAAAGAAATCTAATAATTAATTCAGACAAAAAAGCTTCTTCAATTTTGAAGAAATTTGCAAAGCACCTCGATGCCTTGGATCAGCGAACTAATATGCTTATTGGCGCTGTTGCCAACGGGTTTATGCTCCGTGATCTTCGCCAAAGTTATAATATTGAAAAGTGGATTCAAGCGCACAAAGAGAGTGTGCCCGTATGGTTTGACGTGATTACTTTTTTTGATGCTTACAATAGTTTGGGAAATTTTGTCTTTAACCATCCCGGCTATGTTTTTCCGAAAATAAGTGATGATGTTCCTGTTTTAAAAGTGAAAGGCGCCGGGCATCCATTATTGAAGGAATCTACAATGGTCCGCAATGATTTTCAGATTAATTCAGAAGAATTTTTTATTGTTACTGGAGCAAATATGGCAGGGAAAAGTACATTTCTGAGGACGGTTTCACTTCAAATTGTAATGGGCAATATCGGCTTGCCTGTTTGTGCCGAAAAAGCTGAATATAACCCGATAAAACTCATCACGAGTATGCGGACTACAGATAGTTTGACTGATGATGAATCTTACTTTTTCAGCGAATTGAAACGTTTGAAATTTATAGTTGACGAAATAAAAACGGATCGTTATTTTATCATTCTTGATGAAATTCTGAAAGGCACAAACAGTACCGACAAAGCAATCGGCTCCCGAAAATTTGTGGAAAAACTTGTTGCCAGCAATTCTACGGGAATTATTGCTACACACGATTTAAGCCTTTGCGCAGCTGCGGAAGAATTGCCTGAAGTGAAAAACTATTTCTTCGATGCACGGATTGAAAATGACGAACTCTTTTTCGATTACACGTTTAAGCCCGGAATCTGCCAAAATATGAATGCATCATTTCTGCTGAAAAAAATGCAAATCGTGGATTGATTTCTATAATTATCACGGAAACAGCTTTTTATAATTATTTTTTTATTACTTTTAA
Source organism: Aequorivita soesokkakensis (assembly GCF_001641085.1). Classification (GTDB taxonomy): domain Bacteria; phylum Bacteroidota; class Bacteroidia; order Flavobacteriales; family Flavobacteriaceae; genus Aequorivita; species Aequorivita soesokkakensis. The sequence continues at coordinate 10,450 of NZ_LXIE01000031.1, forward strand.
AACAGTTTTATTCCTCATAAACTCTTCATTTTAGCTTTTTTACCCTCCTCGGCTTGCCCCAAAATTTAAAATAGTAATCAATTTTAATTTTTATACTAATTTAATTTTATGGGATTATGAAAACAACCACCAACCTTAAGTTTATTGCAATAGCATCAATTATGTTGCTGTTGAATTTTAGTGCGTTCGCCCAAAATGAAGCGAACCGTCCAAAGTATATTTCAGTCACAACCATGCATTGGAATATGGATAAAGAAGATTTCAGCATGGATGCTTGGAAGGCTTTAGAAAAGGAGTATTTACAAAAAGTGACCAGCAAAAATCAATACATTATCTCTGCTTCCTATTACACGCACCTTTTTACTCCAGACAACTCCGAAGTGATTTATGTACAGACCTATCCATCTTGGGAAGCAATGGACAAAGCGGCTGAGAGAAATAGTGAATTGGAAAAACTAGCCTGGCCGGATGAAAATGCTAGAAATGCATTTTTTAAGAAACTTGACGATAATTTTTCGGTTAAGCATTCTGATGAAATTTATGCTCCCATAGATGGAGCTATGCTATTGCCGCAGGACAATAATAAAGATTTAGTGATGTATGTTAGAAAAACCTACTTCACATTTCCTGAAGATGGCTCTGAAAAGGAATTTAAGGAGATGCACACAGAAAATGTTGCAAAAGTAATTTCAAAAAATCCGTACATAAAAGGTTATTACCCAAATGTTCATGCGTGGGGAAGTGATAAAACTGAATTCGTGGAAGCCTTCTTTGTGGATTCTTTGTGCGATATGGAAAAAATGTTCGATAAAAACGGCGAGTTGATTGGCGAAGCTTGGCCTGGAGATTCTGGAAAACAACGAGGAAAAAAATGGGGCAAATATTTCACGGGTGTTCACGGGGATGCTGCATATACCTTAGTGGCAGAACTTTCAAAATAGCATTTCAGAAATTATAACTTTTTAGAAAAGGATGTTTTAAAAAAGCATCCTTTTTTTATATTGTAGAAGCGCGTATTTTCGCAGCTTGGCTGTAGTAAATAGTAGCTTTTAATGGATTCAATAACACAAATTGTTTTGGGTGCCGCCGTTGGCGAAGCGGTCTTGGGAAAAAAGATTGGCAATAAAGCCATGGTTTTGGGCGCCATTGCTGGCACGATTCCAGATCTGGATGTAATTGCTAATTATTTTACCGATACAGTTTCCGCTCTGGAAATCCATCGTGGGTTTACGCATTCTATTGTTTTTGCTGTTATTTTCGGGTTGTTTTTTGGCTGGCTGCTCTCACTTTGGGATAAACGAGCTAGTTTAAAACAATGGTCGTGGTTTTGGTTTCTGTGTTTCGTAACGCATCCTTTGCTTGACGCCCATACAACTTGGGGCACGCAGCTTTTTTGGCCATTTGATCTTCGCCTAGCTTACAAGAATATTTTTGTGATCGACCCGCTTTATACGTTGCCGTTTTTAGGGTTTTTGATTTTGGCGATGTTTCAAAAAAGAGGAAGTGTCAAAAGGCGAAGATTCAATAATCTGGGGTTGATTGTTAGCAGTGGGTATATGCTGCTGACTTTGATTTTTAAAGGAATTACGTATCAAAAATTTGTGAATGCGCTTGCAGAGCAAAAGATTGATTATTTAGCTATTGAAACCAAACCCAGCCCAATGAACACTATAATGTGGACAGCAAATGTGGAAACTGAAGACGCATTTTTGATTGGCGACTATTCTTTTTTTGATAGTAAGCCAATCCAGTTTTTTTCACACCCCAAAAATCATCAAGCTTTGGGAGATTTAAGAGAAGAAGACAAAGTACAGCGGCTTATAAAAATTACAAAAGGTTGGTATACCATTTCTGAAAGGGAAGATGGCATTTATTTAAACGACTTGCGTTTTGGGATGATGAGCGTTGATTCAAATTCAGAAAAATTCGCTTTTAGTTTTCTTATTGAAAAAACTGGAAACGAAGTAACGGTCACGGAAGAAGAGAAAAATACTCGTGAAGCCGGAAAACTGCTTTCAGCTCTTTGGGAACGGATAAAAGGAAATTAGCAGCTTAAATCTGCAATAACTTTCCATTCACCTTCAATTTTCCGGAAGATAATTAGGAAAACCCCGTTTGCATTTCCCACATCACGAACCAAATGGAATTGCCCCATCATATAATAAGCACCTTCCTCAATTTTGGTAATTGCATCAATTGTAAAGGAAAGATTTCCCGTTTCGGCTTTGGTGGGATAGCCTTTTTTGTAGTTGTCCAACGTGTTTTGCCAGCCGTTTGTGATGCCTCTACTGCCGTAAAATTTTAGGGAATCACTCTTAATATAACCCTGCATAAAACCTTCGAGGTCGCCTTTATTCCACGCGTCTTGTTGCATTTTTAGAACTGCGGTTATTGCTTTCCTGTCTTCAGCTTCGGTTTGGGCAAAGCTTGTTAGGGAAAGGAGTAGAAATAGTAGGGCCAGCTTTTTCATATTTGATGGATTTTATAACCAACTAAAGATAAACTGTTTTTTCTAAAACTCTTCAATAAATAATAGGCTTGGGTTTGGGCAAATAGTTTTCCACTTTTCAATTTCAGAGGGAAACGCCACTCCGGGAAAGTTTTCAGTGTTTCCGAGTAAATCCAAAAGTATTTGAAAATGGAGGTGCGGCTCCCAATTGCCATTTTCTTCGGGTTTTCCTATAAAACCTATCAGTTCGCCTGCCTGAAATTGTTTTTCTTTTTTGTGAAGCGCTAAACTTTCTTGCGAAAGATGTCCGTATAATGTGTAAAATAGTTGGCCATCAAAATTATGTTCCAAAACCAAGGTGGGGCCATAGTCTTTTGGAAAATTGTTGTCTTGCGAAATAACTACTTTCCCATCAAAAACAGCATGAACAGGCGTTTGCGCAGGAACCCAGAAATCAGTTCCCAAATGTATGTTTCTGTATTCCGAACCGTTTGGGGTGGTTCTTTTGTAGGCTTCTGTGGTGTAAAACATCCGTCTTTCCAAATAGCCGTTTGCCAAAAGTGCATCGGGATTTTTCTTTTGGATTTCAGCAATAAAATCACCCAATTCCGCTACGGTGTCGTAGTTGGAATCGGGTGAAAGTTCTGTACTCATATCAATTTTCAAAACTTCGGAAAAGGAAGTTTTTGGAAACATTTTGTGCAATGAAACGGCGTTGTTTCTCGCTATATTTTTAAATTCTTCCATTCAATTAATCAACTAATAAACAAATGCGCTAATTCGCTAATCGACTTAAAGCACACTTTTCTGTTTCTTATAAAAAGCATCCGCCTGCATTTGCATCAATTCGCGGGCTTTTTTGCGTTTGTAGTCATAAAGTTCTTGTTCTTCGGCAATGTCTGCATACACGCGGTTGTTTACGTCGCGGTCTGTGGTTACCAATATATCGCGTTGGGTTTTTTGTTGGTTTACCCAAGATTTTAATGAACCCTCTTGCTCTTCCAATTTTAAATCGTACGCGCCTTTTGGCGACAACAATTTTGCGAGAATTGGCGAAGTTTCAATTGCCAAAAACAATAAAAAGATAAACAGCGAAGGCAACCACGGCAGTTTGTTTAACGCATTTATACGCGCCATCAAACCATCAAAGCCATCGATGATTGGTTGGGTGTCTGCTACTTTGGTTTTGTATTCGGTCGCTAAAGTTGCTATTTGGGCTTCTGCAGCGGTTATTTTTTCTGCGTTGGTCTTTTTCAACGCTGCCAAAGCGGCAAGTTCTGCGTCGTGTTTTTCTCGTTTTTCTTTATAAACGGGGCCTTTGCCTAATTTTTGGGTACCGGCAGTTCCTTCCGCTTCGGAAATGTAGGTGTCGTAAAGCGCGTTTACTTCGGCTTCCTTATCGGTTACTTCTTTTTTCAATCCAGCAATTTCAGTTTCTAAAGCGGTTACGGATGGCGTGTATTGCAACGCCAATTGGTCTTTGTTGGCGAGGGTCATTTCGTTTTTCTCGGTAAGCAACACCTGATTGATTTCCTTTTCGAAAATTTTCATTTCCAAAGGTTTTGAGATAACTATGGCAATTATAATTGCCAAAGCGATTCGCGGCGATGCCTGCAGCAGTTCGTCAAAAAAGCTGTTGCGTTTTTTGATGGTGGAAACGATAAATCTATCCAAATTGAAAATCAACAATCCCCAAATGGTGCCGAAGAAAATGGCGGAGTAATAATTGTCGAAAACCGTGTAAAGCGCATAGGCAGCAGCGATGGTTGCCATAACGGCTGTAAAAAAAACGGTGGCGCCAATGCCGGCATATTTGGTGCGTTCTCCGGGGGAACATTCGTCAAGGATGGCGGTATCTGCGCCAGAGCAGAAGATGAAAAAGCGTTGTAACATAGGTAGTTTAGATTGATGAACCTATATAACGCTATTTCTTTCAGATTGTTACAATGTTCAATTAGCAATGAACAATTTTTAAATCACAAATCACAAATCACAAATCACAAATCACAAATCACAAATCACAAATCCCAAACTCCAAGCTTGTTGAAGTGTCTATTTCCTCTTCTCTTTTTGCTCTAATCCTATTGCGGTATTTTCTCAACTAAAATGTTATTCCCCGCTTTATCATAATACGTGCACGTCATATCATCTAGGCTTACGTACCATTTTTCAATACCGGTTTCTGCGCAGTGGTTGCAGAAGGTTTGGTAATCGGTTTCGCCTTGTTGGTGTAGTTTTAGGTAGTTTTTAAATTGTTCTTTGTTGCTTGTGTTTGCAATTTCCAGGACTTCATACATTGGGGTGGAGGCTGTTTGAAAATCGTTTGCGCCAAAATAAACGGTGTGGCTGTCTGTTACCCAAGTTTCAAAGGCGGTAACGCCAAGGGCTTTAATTTCCTGTATGTATTTTGGAAAGTCTGCGCCCGATTTTACTTTGTTGTGGGCTTCTTTTATTTGGGTGGTTGTGAACATTTATTTTTTTGGTTTAGTTGGTCACGAGCGGAATGCTGGCGTTAGCTGGGGGCTTCCCAAATAACTTCAAGTTGGTCACCACTAATAGTGAATGTTGAAGATTCTTCATATTCAATATTAAATTTATCATTATCAAGAAATTCTACTTCAAATTCATTGTTTCCATAGCTAATCAATATGGTTCCCTCCATTCCTTTTAGGATATTCTTGTTTAAGTTAACTTTAAGTTTAACTATATCGTATTCTTTCATTCTTTAATGACACCTAACGGTCTCGTATAAGAATAGTTACGGGTTTACGTGCGAGGATTTTCCGCAGGAAAATCAGACGTAGTAAACTTGCAACGACCTATGGTTAAGCCCAAAATTGAGCAATTATTTTTATACATTGTTGGCACACGTTTTTATTTTATCAGTCCAGAAACATTGTTCCAATTAATGTCCTTTTCCATAGTGAAATTAATTCTTCGTATTTCCTGAATTTGGTCAAAAAAGATATTTGTTTTGTCTTGGTCAAATCTTGGTTGGTCAACGTAAAAAATAATATCCCTAAATCCGTTCTGCGTTACTCGTCCGATAAAATGAGTTTTGTGTTTTTCCGCAACAAATTTCTCGATTTTATCTTCTAATTCATTCAGTATTTGTGCTTCACTTTCTGTCGGCATTTTTCGGTCGTCAATATCTTTAAGTTCTAAAGTTACTTGAATCCACCAAGGAAAGTATTTTTTATTCGGATAATTGTCATACGACTTATTAATATTCGAAAATCCGAAGAATCCATTATCATCTGTGATTTCACTAACCTCAAACAATTCGCCAGGATAAATCGGTTCGGTCGGTCCGTATTTTTTCGGTTCTTTTTTTGAAAATAATTTCTTAAACATCTTGTTCGGTTAAATGTGTGCCAACTAGTAAATAACAACATGCAGTTTATTTTCCATGTCTTTGCTAAGATAGCAAATTAACTATTCCCCACCACAGCCATCAACCTCTCCACCTTGGCATTCAGCAGTTTATTTTCCTCTTCCAGTGTGGCAATACGTTCCTGCAAGGGCAGGGTAGGGTCTAGGTCTTTGACGGTAAATTTGGACGGGATTAATCATCTAGTTTAATAAACTCAACAGGCGCATCTACATAAACGCCCTTGGCGTGAACTTTCATCCAGTTGCCTTTTGTTTCAAGGATTTCGCAGTAATTTTTTTTGCCTATTATGTGGCTCACGTCTTCTGGGTAGTTTTCTATTCTTTTGTAGGTTAAAACATATTCGCAATCTGAAACCCATTCCACTGTGGAATGGATTTCTATTTTATCTATTGGGTTTATTTCCACTTGTGTAGAATCTGTACGGATTACAATTTCGGGCTGCTCCTCAAGCACATATTTAAAATTGCCCGTTTTGAAAAAGGCACAGTCTTTTTCTTGAGCGTTTATGCAGAAAGAGGCCAAGAGGAATATGTATAGTATGTTTTTCATATAGTGTGGGTTTCTTGCTTGGTTTGTGCTTTAAGGATTTTTTTTAGTTCGGTTATCGCTTTGTTTTTTTCAGTGGTGAAACCAAAGTAAGCCATCCCGATTCCAAAGACCACCATTAGTAAGGGTATTACAATAAAAGAGGAACCTTCGTCATGGTTAAAAGATCCAACAACGGAGAGAATGAAGCCTAAGGAAAGTACACCTACCCACAAAATCATAAAGGCAACAACAAATGCTGGGAGTTTTAATTCGGCAATCAATTTTGTTCCATTAAGGTGTGGCGCAATCCGACCATTGATTTGCGGGAGGAAGGAGTTTTTGCCTGTTATGATTCGCTGTATCTGAAAGCAATCTTCATGAAAATAGCCTTCAAAGATTTTGTCTGTTTTTGGTTTTTTAATAATAAATGTTTGTATTTCTTTAGGCTGTAGGTTTTCAGTTAGTGCCTTTCTCACTTCCTCTTGAGACAGGAGGGTTGTTAATTCAATTTTTACAGATGGGGTGAATTTCATTGGATGGTTGTTCTTATTGTCTTTTTACCTTCAACAGTTATCTCTGAACCTTCTGCAAGCATTATTGAATCGGGCTCAAGCTTGTTTAGAAATTCAAAATCAGTTCCATAAACAACTCCAAAATCGACTTTTATTTCTGAGCTTTTTACTTTGTATTGACGCCATTTTGGGTGCGTTACTTCATATTCATTCGTTGTGTTTTCATTCACTTTTGCATAGCCCCAATAATGTTCTGTAATGAATTCGGTTGCGCTATTTTCCTTAATTTCTGAAGTCTCTAAAGCTGCAATTATTTTAAAGGATTGCCATTGCTTGTTTTTTTTCCATTGATAGGTTACAACTCTTTCAGTATCAATCTCTTCCCAATTGTGATGCATTGGCAAGGTTTCATAATTCTCGTTGTAAATTGTATTTGCAACTAAGGTCAAGGCTGGTTTTGGAACTATTTCCTTGATAAAAACCACCCCGCGTTTCCACATGCCGTTTTCAAATCTTTTTACATAAAACCTAAGATTGACTTCCTCAAAATTTACGTGCAACGGAATTTTTATTCCTAATAACTTGGTGTTTTTGAACATAAACCCAACTAGGCTTGCGTAACATTTTCCTTCCCATAAATCGAGTTCGGTTCCTGCTGGGAGATAGTTGGCGAGCGTTGCGGGATCAATCACATAATTTGCAATTGCTAAATTTCTCCATTCGGCTTTTAAGAAGCTCATTTAATTTTCACTTTGAATTATAAATTCTCTATTGCCTGGGTTGTGTATTATATATGTGAACTTGTAATAATCCACACAAGCACAGGCTTCGTTTGATATTTGTCTGGTTAGCAGGTAGAGCGTGTCATTTGAGGTTCTGATGTCTGCAATTGTATTGCCACAGCAATTAATTCTCATCAATGTTGTCACGGTTAGCGTATCATTTTTATATTTAGTAGAGAAGTAAGGTTTTATAAAGTTTTCATGGTCCTTAAAAAAACCATCAACTTGTTCTCCGTCTTCCATAATGAAATCACTCTTCCAAGAAACAAGGCGATCATCTTGTTTGACGGTTTTTTCACCTTTGCACGATATAATAAGGAGGATTAATATGAATGTGAGTTTTCTCAATTTTTATTTGGATAAAGCTTTTTCTGCACGTTCAAGAATAGGCTCATAATCAAAATTTGAACAATTACCTTCGCTCATGACCCTTTTTCCAATCCGCTTAATTTCGTTATCATCGGTTTCCCAATCGAAAATATAAATTGTTGCCTTAAAAACTTCTTTTATCTCGTTATAATTTAGTTTGCCGTTTTTGTATCCGAAATTTTCTTCTGTTTCTATTATTTTTATTGGAAAACCATTTTGTAAATAAATTGTAGTTCTTATTCGGCCATAAGAAAGTCCGGCTTCTTCGACAATCTTAAAGATTTGGTTTTTATTTTTCCAAATTTTTAAAACTCCGCCACCATCTGTTGAGATTCCGGTTAATTTTACCAAATCAAATTCCGTTTTCGTTAGAGTTGAGTTAGATTCTATTAAAGTTACTTCCTCATCAATTCGGACAAGTTTATTTTCTTGTCCATATGTTACAAATCCGACTAAAGTTAATATTGTAAGTAATGTTTTTTTCAATTGTATTTAATGGTTATGTGTATAGTCCAGCAACTTTTTTAAGATCGGTTGCACTATCTATTTCGAAAAAATAATCAAGCTGCCACTGCTGTGTTTTTTCAGCTTGTTTGTTTGTAACAGCATCCCAAACGGAATAAACCCGAAAGCCTCTTTTGCCGTCTTTCTTTTCTGTGGAAACAATTCCCTTGGCTATTAAAACAGATTTTGGGAAAACGAATTGCCCATTACGTTTTTCCTTTGTTACGTTGATAACGTAAAACTGGAAGTCGTCTTTTTCAGAATAGGGTTGGGTGATTCCTTTTGTATTTCTCATCCAAAAAGTAACGAATTGCCCCGTTTTTTTAGGGGTTATTTTTGCGGTTCTGCTTATAACAAGACGCCCGTCAATTAGAAATTGACAGGCGTTGTATTCCTTACTTTCGGATTCGGGTATATACTCAGAAATTTTTAGGTCGCAATTACTATAAATTTCTGTGATGATCTCATTCATTAACTTGAATTGGGGTTTTTCCTTTATTGTTAAATAGGCTTCATAACCTCAAATTTTAACCCGCTGTCTTTGTCGGTAAAAAACGTTTTATCGCCGCTTTTGGAAATTTGAAGCGTCATTTTTGAACGTGTAGTGCTGATGGTTTGGCTGCTTTGGTTGAAGCTCCAGGTTGCATTTTTATTAGTAGTAGTGTTGTATGTATAAGCTGGGCCGTTTCCCTGTCTTTCCTTTACTTCAAAACTATTATCGGCGTAAAGGTTAATCACTGCATTGCCCATTGCCGCTGCCATTTTCGGGTTGCTGTTGCTGTTTTCAACATTTACAACCAGCCAAGTGCCGGTAACGTCTTTTTGGGTAAGGGATTGGCTTTGCGCTGTTGCGGCAAAAAGAACGAAGGCGAAGAGAACGATTAGATTTTTCATAGTATATTTTTTAAAGAATTGATTTTATGTTTTAAACTTTTGTGAAAGATAACAATTTTTGAATAATGATTTTGATTTATTAAAAAAACCCCGATAATACGGGGCTTCTTTGGTTGACTAATTGAAAATGAAAAAAATTACTGTTTTGTTATTTTTAAGGTTGCTTGTTTTCCTTCCGCGGTTTTTACGGTTGCCAAATAAATTCCTGTTGTGCCGTTAATTTCCACATCAAGATTTTGTGCGTTTTTATAATTTGTGGTGCTTATAAGCAGCCCTAGCATATTGTAAATGGTAACCGTGGTTTCTGAAAAGCTTTCACCTAAGTTTATTGTGAATTTACCATTGTTTGGGTTGGGGTATGCGTTTAGTTTTGGGCCGAAAGTGTTTTGTGAAACGCCCAAAATGGCTGCGGTGGTTTTAAATACCCAATAATCGTCAAGGCCTTCGCTGTTATCGCTTTTATCGCCAGAGATGTTGCTGTCTGATGAGCAGAACATCGCGAAAGTGCCATCTGCATTCTCTATAATGTATGACCCACTTTCATCTGCCGCGCCCCCAATGGAGTTTTGGGAAATGATATTGCCCAAACTACTCAGTTTTACTAACCAATAATCATATCCGCCATTGCTATTTTCAGTTTTGTCGCCAGAAATATTGCTGTTGCTCCAGCCACCAATCATATAAGCGCCATCTGCAAGTTGCTTGACATCACGCGGATAGTCTATGCCACTGCCGCCAATGGTGTTTTGCCAAACTATGTTGCCGTTAACATCCAATTTTAATATCCAAAAATCAAAATCGCCTTGGGAGCTTTCTGTTTTATCGCCAGAAATGTTAGATTTTGAATAGCCACCCACAAGATAGCCGCCATCTGCGGTCTGAATCATATCCCTAAAAGTGTCGCTATCATTTCCGCCGATAGTGTTTTGCCATTGAATGGTGCCGTCAGAATTCAATTTTACTATCCAATAATCGTTTCCGCCCTGATTCGCTTCGGTTTTATCACCAGAAATACCAGAGGTGGAAAAACCGCCAATTATATACCCGCCGTCTGAGGTTTGGAAAGCCGCTTGAGGGCGATCTACCAAACTACCGCCAATGCTGTTTTGCCAAACAATGTTTCCGCTACTGTCAAGTTTCAGCGCCCAATAATCGCGCTGACCGTTGGTAGGATCTGTTTTCTCCCCGCTTACATCACTGTCTGAATATCCGCCAACGAAATAGCCTCCGTCTGTAGTTTCAACAATGTAAGTATCAAATTCAGGTTGATTGCCGCCGTAGGTTTTTTGCCAAGTGATATTTCCGGAGGCATCGAGTTTCAAAATCCAATAGTCCAAACCGCCACGGGAGTTTTCGGTTTTATCTCCCGAAATATTTGAGTCTGACCCTGCGCCTACAATATAGCCTCCGTCTGTGGTTTGTTGCATGGATATTAAAAAATCATCGCCAGCACCTCCAATTGTATTTTGCCACATAATATTGCCGGAGCCGTCAATTTTTACGATCCAAATGTCGATCTGGCCGTTGCTGTTTTCGGTTTTGTCACCAGAAATGTTACTGGTGGAATAGCCGCCGAGAATGTAACCGCCATCTGCGGTGGCCTCAAATACTGTTGAGAAGTCGGTGTCGCTACCGCCAATTGTGTTTTGCCAGATTATGGCAGGATCTTGGGAATGTGCTGTGAATAGGCATAAGAATAATGCAAAGAGTGTAATTGATGGTTTCATAATTTGGTTTTAAGGATTATATAAATACATCGGGATTGGGTTGGAAATGTCATCGGGTTTTTAGCGAAAAGCGAAATGGGATGAGGGATTTATCCTGTTTTAAAAAAATGCCTCCATATTTTAGGAGGCATTCGGGTTGTCTTGCAACCTCACATGCTATTGAAAAATCTATTGTTATATAATCCTTAAAGTGCTTGATTTTTCTTTAGCTACTATATTTTCTATCGAAACCTTTATGAATTGTCATCAGGATAACAAAAAAGAATTTTACTTTTGTAATCTATCCCAACCAAATATGCCGCAGCACAAATTCATCGTTTGTAGTTATACCCAACCTTTAACTTCAGGAACCGTTTCTTGGCAATCGCCCAGCAATATTGCTTTGGCTAAATATTGGGGTAAGTATGGCGAGCAGTTGCCGATGAATCCTTCTATAAGTTTTACTTTGAGCAATTGCAACACGAGAACTTCTTTGTCTTTTGAAAAGAAAAATTCCGATGGATTCGACTTTCAGGTTTTTCTCGACGGAAAGAGAGAAGTTTCATTTGAGCCGAAAATCCAAAAGTTTTTTGAAAGAGTAGGGGTTTATTTGCCATTTCTGAAAGATTTCAAATTCAAAATTGAAACCTCAAACAGTTTTCCACACAGTAGCGGCATTGCTTCCTCGGCCAGTGGGATGAGTGCTTTGGCACTTTGTTTAATGGATATGGAACGGCAAATGCAGCCCGATATTACTGACGGTTATTTTAATGAAAAAGCATCTTTTCTTGCACGTTTGGGTTCCGGTAGCGCCTGTAGAAGCTTGGAAGGGCCGCTAATCGTTTGGGGCGAGCATGCCGAAATTGAAGGCAGCAGCAACCTCTTTGGAACAAAATATCCTTTTGAAGTTCACGAAAATTTCAAAAATTATCAAGACACCATTCTTTTGGTTGACAAAGGCGAAAAGCAAGTAAGCAGTACCGTTGGCCACAACTTGATGCAAGACCACCCTTTTGCCGAACAACGCTTCAGGCAGGCGAAGGAAAACCTTTCAAAGTTAATTCCAGTTTTTAAAAATGGAGCTATTTCCGAATTCATAAAAATAGTGGAAAGCGAAGCATTATCGCTGCATGCGATGATGATGACCTCAATGCCCTATTTCATTTTGATGAAACCAAACACCTTGGAAATAATCAACCACATTTGGAAATTTAGGGAAGAAACGGGAAGCAAAATATGTTTCACTTTGGATGCGGGGGCAAATGTTCACGTGCTTTATCCAGAAACAGAAAAGGGAACAGTTTTGCAATTCATAAAAAATAAACTTTCGCAATTTTGTAAAAACGGGGAGTTTATTGAAGATGAGACGGGTTTGGGCGCTTCTAAAATTCTGAATTAAGCAGCTGTGCGTTTTTTGTTTTGAATTATCAAAATAACAATTGCAATTCCAACAATTCCCGCCAAAACATACCACCACCAAGCCACACCAGTATTTAATTCTATGGGAGAGGTATCGCCCATTAGAACCAATCCTGCCCAGTATTGTGGGGCAGCTGTTCTTCCTTCGGCAGTGGCTATATAGTCTAGTTTTGCCTTTCGCAAGGCTTTGTCCTTTGGCATTCCTTTGGAAAGATTATCATAAAAAAGCTGTACTATTTTTGCGCTGGATTCCTCATCTATTTCCCAAAGACTGGTCAAAATGCTTTCACTTCCTGCATAATTAAAAGCGTGTGCCAGAGAAATCATTCCCTCGCCCGCTTGGTAGGTTGGTTTTCCGGTCTCACAAGCGGTGAGAATGGCGAGATTGGAAGATAAATCTATGTTGTAGATATCATAGGAATACAGCGAGTTTTCATCATAATTCTCTTTGCCGTCGGTTTTTTTCGCAAAAATTAAACGACTCAATTCAGGACTAATATTGTTGCTTTCTGCGTGGGTGCCAATGTGGATTATTTTGTGCTCCTTTGCTTGATTTATAAATAAATCCTTGCTGGCGTTTTCGTTAATAAAGTAATTGCCATCAAAAATTTTGGCGTACTGTTTCACCAAATCCTCACTAAAAGGCTGCGGCAACAGCATTAAATAGGTTTTGTCCAGTTTTACGGAATCTTTAACGGCGAGTTTGTATTTCTCTTTCATCTTTGTATTGAAACCGGGTGCAAAGGCAATAAATTCAGAAGAATAATCTGCCACTTTCCCTTTGTCTTTATACAGCAAAAGGCTGAAATTATAGGAAATATCATAATTGGCCAACAAACTGTTGGTTGCCAATTCCTGAAAGGAGCGCATTGGTTTTGGGGTAAGGGTTTCAAAACTGAGGTTGAAAAGTTCGCGATCGGGAATGATTACCACTTTTTGGGTGTGTACATATTTTTCAAGCGGAAACCATAAAGCGCGATAAAGCTCATAAAGCAACGGTCGCATTTTTTCCACGGAAAACTCATCGTTTTTAAGTTTCGGAATATGGTTTTTTACGTTGTCATAATTCAGTTTTATCATTTTTTTTAGGGAAGCGGAAGCTACAAATACATACAGGTTTTCATCAATAAAAATATAGCGAACAACCGTTGTGTTTTCTGGAATTTTTTGCTGAAGGTCGTTAAGCGGTTCTTCCAAAGTGGCGTAGCGCATTTTGTAATATTTTGGAAAATTTTGCTTCAGGGAATCCAAAAATTTCTCCCAGTTATCGGTAGCATCAAAATAGGTTTTTATGCTATTGTTTTCAGAATCGTTGAGTGAAGAAACCATCTTTGCCTTCAATTGGTTTTCCCTTGAAACAACTTCCTTCGGTATATGTTGAAAAGCAACATTGTCACGAAGATTTAGCCGAGAGCGGATACGGCTGTAAATACTGGATTCATGCAGGGCAATGAGTTTGTCAAGAAACACTTCGTCTTTGGTAATTCTATAAAGCTCCAGCCTTATTTTTTCGGCAAAATTTAAAAGCCCCTCGTTTTCGGTAATGAGCAGGGTAACGTCTTCGTGATTGGTTACTACTTTTTTTCGTTGGTCTAAAATGGAAATTCCTTCTTCCACTTGTTGCAAAAGCTCTTTCAGGAAAAATGGATTTTTGTTTTCGGATAAATAATATTTTGATTTGGCATTGATGAGCAAGGCCTGTGGTTTTCGGTATTGGCTTAAAATGGAATCGGTGGCGCTAATTTTTTCGTCTTTCAAAACGTTGAATTTCAGTGCTTCGTTGCTGTATTTTTCTGCTTCTTCATAATTTTTCAGAAGATAATTTACCTGCGCCAAATTGATAGTGTGATAAAATTCTTGAAGGGTATTTTTGAAATCACCGTTATGCGTAAAATTATAAGTTTCCTTCGCTAAGGAAATGGCCTTTTCCTTTTTTTGGTTTTTGGCGGCAAAAAGGGAATATTCCAAAATGTTGTCCAGAAAATCCTTTGTATAGCTGGTTCCCATGGATTTTCGATATACGTTTTCAGCATTTTCATAAAACTTGGCGGCATTTTCAACATCGCCCATAAATTCATAAATGGTTGCGCGGGTTGAAAGGGCTGCGGCTTCCCAATATAAATCGGAACCCGGACTGGTTTTTAAAAGCTCCAATGCTTCGTCTGCATTTTTGGCCGCACCTTCAAAATCGCGGCTCGCCGTTTTGGCCTCTGCAAGAATGATATTTGAAATAATAATGTTGATGTCGTTCTTTTCAAAAAGCTTTTTTTTCTGTTCAAAGGAATATTCAATTAATTCCTGCGACCGGGAATACTCGCCCAAAGTGTTATAGAATGTGGCCATATTATCTATTACAACACATTGATGGTTTTTAGCTTTGTTGGTCCGGGCCTCATCCGTAGAACGGTTTATATATTGCTGGAACCCTGCAAGCGCTTCTTCCGAAATTGCAATGGCTTCTTGATTTTTGCCCAAGGAGTTCCATAAAATGGCAAGGTTCATTTTTACAAGTGAAGGGCGGTAGTAGCGGTTCATGATATCTGTCGTGTCTGTCTTCTCCAATACTTTAACAGCTTCCTGAAAATAGTATTTTGTACTGTCCAGTTTGGCTTCCTGCCACATCATTCCGCCAAGGGCATTATACACTTGGTTATAAAAAACATAATCGTTTTTACCGGTTTTTTTCAAAAGGCGCAAGGCTTTTTGGTAGTGTTTGTTTGCCATTTTATAATCGCCCATTTTGGATGCGTAATACCCGAGTCGATATTCTAAACTGGCAATATCGGTATTGTTCTGTTCTTTATTTTGAAGGGCAAATGGAAAAGCAGTTTCCAGTAAATTATAGGCTTTTTGGTGCTCCCCGGCATCGTCATAAATCCAGCCAAGTTCGGTAATTGCCTCAACAATAAAATGAGACGAGGCTTTTTTTGTTATTTCTTCCGTAAGGGTTTCGGCTTTTTTAAGCGCCAGTTTTTTATCGCCCTTGTTTAATTTAAAACTGCCTTCAAATTGTATGTAATTATAAAGGCTGTCGAATATTTTCTCGGAGCGATAATAAGCGAGGTTTTTTGAAACTTCGGCACGGGCCTTTGCCAAAGAATCCTGTTCAATCAAGGTTTGGATTTCCTTTACGGAAGTAATTTTCTGTTGGGCATATCCAACGGAAATTGTGAGCACAAAAAAGAATTGAAATAGAAAGGAAAGTCTCCGGTTTTTAAATACCATAATTTTAAAACTCAGTAATTAAATTAGTTTCCGGGGATAGTGCTAAGAAAGATACAAATTATTTTGTTCAAAATATTCGCACTCCGGAAAGTTTCAGTTTACTGAAAATTATTGCTCCTCTCCATATTCCGTCCAGGTTTGGTTATTTATGTTTTGATCTAAATTTGGATCGTAAAGTGAATTATCACTTTTTATATATTCGCCTTGGTCGTTCATCCAGTATTGTTTTGAGCCAGCTTCCACTTTATAGGTTTGCCCTGTATTTGGGTCGCTCACGTTGGTATTTCCATTTACATAATCTATAAATTGCTCTTGATTTCTGTCGCCAGCAGCTTGGTTTGCACGCCAACTATTCATATTTTGATCCATTGCAGTCATTCTTTCATTGAAACGTGCTGTATTTTGATCGCCAAAAGATTTTATGTTGGCCATTCGTTGTTGGTGTCCTGCATTGCTCTGCTGGGCAATTTGCATATCTTTTTGGTTAACGGCCTGAAGCCATTGAGGGTTTATCTGTTGGTTTAAAAGCCCGTTGATGTATTGTGTTTTGGCTTGCTCAAAGGCACTTTCGGAAGCTTCCAAAACGGAATATGTTATGCCCCAATAACCTCCATACTGATCATAAGAAACAAAATGGTGAAGAATGGTTAAAAACGAAGTGCCATCGGGATCGCGCCATTCCAAACCCATAACATTGAAAGTTTTTTGTGAAGGCATGCTTTTGTAGAGTTGGTCATCAAATTGTTTGTCCCAAACGGCAAATTGAGGCATTGGGTATTTGCGCACTAATTTTCGGTTTATTTTGTTGGCATATTCCATAAAACCTTCATTGATTACTTGTTCGATCGATTTTGGAAATTGAACTTGCATGCCGCTTTGTTGATACATTTGGTTCATCTGTGGATCGTTGGAAAACATAAAACTGCCACCGCGCTCTCCGTGGATTTTTATATCATTAGGGCCTGTGTAAAGATACTGACCGCCGTTTTGTTTCTGCCAAGACGCAGGAAATGGAATGCGGGACATCACTATTCCATTGCGGGAATCTATGGTGTTGAAATATTTTATCGTTGTATTCATTGCCATCTCGTTATGTTCGTTTTGGGAATTTACTGTTTCATTTCCTTCATAGTAATTATCATTTAAATTTTCACCTTCACCAAAATTTGGTTGTTCCCTATTGCCGTTGAAGCAAGATGTGAAAAGTGTGGAAAATAAAACTAAAGTGAAAAGGGAGGCTAAAGATTTCATGGTTTGGTATTTTTTGATTTAATACCCCTACATCGAAAAGTCGCTTAAAATGTCATCAAGAAAAAGAATACAAAGCTTAAATACAGCTTGTTAAAAACTTTTCGGATGGTTTTATTTATAAATCTTTCTAAAGATATAATTGTTAAAATGGTTATCTTTGCGGCAGATTTCAGTTTTAAAAATAAAAAACTGTATTTTTATAGTTACAATCACACAACCTATGCGAGGCCCCCTTTTTTACTCAAAAATTTTACTTTTCGGTGAATACGGAATTATTAAGGATTCAAAAGGACTTTCCATCCCCTATAATTTTTACAATGGGGCGCTGAAAATAGATAAGCACCACACCGTTTCTACCCACAAATCAAACGCGAGTTTAAAACGCTTTGCTGAATATTTGGAAACGCTTCAAAAGGAAAATCCAAAATTGGTTTCCTTTGATATGAATGCGTTAAAAAAAGATGTGGAAAACGGATTGTATTTTGACAGCAGCATTCCGCAAGGTTATGGCGTTGGCAGTAGCGGCGCTTTGGTTGCGGCTATTTACGATAAATATGCCAATAATAAAATTACCGTTCTTGAAAACCTTACCCGTGAAAAATTGCTTAGCCTAAAAGCTATCTTTGCGGAAATGGAGTCTTTTTTCCACGGAAAATCTTCGGGATTGGACCCGTTGAACAGTTATTTGAGCCTTCCCATTTTGATCAATTCCAAAGACAATATTGAACCAGCCGGCATTCCTTCCCAAATTGAAAACGGAAAAGGCGCCGTGTTTTTATTGGACAGTGGAAGTACTGGCGAAACTGCGCCGATGGTTCAGATTTTTATGGAAAATATGAAGCAGGAAGGTTTTCGGAATATGCTGAAAGACCAATTCGTGAAACATACCGATGCCTGTGTGGAGGATTTTCTACAGGGCGATATAAAATCACTTTTCGGAAATATTAAACAACTTTCAAAAGTTGTTTTGGATAATTTTAAACCAATGATTCCTGCCCAGTTCCATAAACTTTGGAAAAAGGGAATTGACAGCAATGCGTATTATCTAAAGCTTTGCGGTTCAGGTGGTGGTGGCTATATGTTGGGATTTACCGAAGATATTGACAAAGCCCGTAAAGCCTTAAAAGATTATAAACTGGAAGTGGTTTATACTTTTTAGGAATGATTTTCTCTGAAGTTTCTTTCAGATTTCTTCAATTTTAAAATTTTATGCTGAACCGAAAACAAAAACTCTTCCTCCTAAAGTTTTTCAGCCTGTTTTCAGTAGTTCGCGGCTATAATATACTCATTATTGTAATTGCCCAATACCTTACCAGTATTTACATTTTGGCTCCAGGTTTACCCGTACGTCAGGTTCTGTTTGATGTGAATTTATTGATGTTGGTGCTCGCTTCATCTTCCGCCATAGCCAGCGGCTATATCATTAACAGTTTTTACGACAGTGAAAAGGATTTGATAAACCGGCCCCGCAAAACCATGCTGGACAAACTGGTAAGCCAGCGCACAAAGCTTTCGGCCTATTTTGTGCTCAATTTTTTGTCTGTCATTTTCGCAAGTTATGTTTCGTTTAGAGCGGTGTTATTTTTCTCCATTTATATATTTTTCCTATGGTTTTATTCCCACAAGTTGAAAAAGTATCCTTTTATTGGGAATATAACGGCGGCCGTTCTCGCGGTTGTTCCATTTTTTGCAATTTTTGTGCATTATGCAAATTTCGATATCGTGATTTTTGTACACGCTACATTTCTTTTCTTGCTGATTTCTATGCGCGAATTGGTAAAGGATCTCGAAAATATTAAAGGCGATTTAACACACGGATACAATACCATTCCGGTGGTTTATGGTGAAAAAACCTCAAAAAGAATGCTTACAATTTTGAGTGTTTTAACGCTTGCGCCAATTATTTTGCTTATCACAAAATTTAAGGAAGAAATAGGTTATATGGACTATTATTTTTACGCAAGTATTCTGGGATTGGCTGTGTTTCTTGCAGTTCTTTGGTATTCAAAAAACAAAATCCATTATATGGTTTTGCACAATATTTTGAAGTTTGCCATCGTCATTGGCGTTTTCAGCATTGTGCTAATTCACGTGAATTTATTGCTTCACCGATTTTTTTGAAAAGACAAAAGATAAAAGACAGATAAATTTTCATTAATTTTCTCACTTCTCACTTCTCAACTTAACAAACAAATCCCAAACCACAACGCCCACACTTACCGAAATGTTCAACGAATGTTTCGTGCCAAACTGTGGAATTTCAATCACCGCATCACTCGCGGTAACCACTTTTTGCTGCACACCTTTAACTTCGTTACCAAAAACAATTGCATAAGTCAATTCCTTTTGTACCGAAAAATCGTTGAGGTTTACGGCAAGTTCAGCTTGTTCTATGGAAGCTACAAATACACCTTCATTTTGCAATTTCGAAACCACTTCCATTACATTTTCAGCATATTCCCACTCCACGCTGTCCTGTGCGCCGAGGGCTGTTTTTTGAATATCCTTGTGCGGCGGTTTTGCAGTAATGCCGCAGAGGTAGATTTTTTTCACCAAAAAAGCATCCGCAGTGCGAAAAACGGAGCCTATATTATTTAAACTTCTAATATTATCGAGAATAATAATAAGCGGTGTTTTTTCCGAAGCTTTATATTCTTCAGCATTGATGCGATCAAGTTCGCTGTTTTTTAGTTTTCGGTTTTTCATAGGGGGGCAAAGTTAATCGTTAAAGGTTAAAAGTTATTGGGTTATTGAGTTATTTCTCTGTGAAACTCTGTGTTTCTCTATGCAACTCTGCGTAATAATTATTTTTAAATTGTTGATAAAACAGCATAATTCACAAAAGCTTCATTTCGAATAAAAAAGCATTTTCGCTACATTTATCAATTGATAAATAATAAGAATAGAAAATAAAAAATGGCGACGAAGGAAACCCCGTTGATGAAGCAGTACAATACCATTAAAGCAAAGTATCCCGATGCATTGTTACTGTTTCGCGTGGGCGATTTTTACGAAACTTTTGGGGAAGATGCCGTGCGAGCCGCAGGAATTTTGAATATTACATTAACCGCTCGAAATAACGGCGGTGATAACGTTGAACTTGCTGGTTTTCCGCATCATTCCTTGAATACGTATTTGCCAAAACTGGTAATGGCAGGTTGTAGGGTTGCTATTTGCGACCAACTGGAAGATCCAAAAATGACCAAAACCATCGTAAAACGTGGCGTTACCGAATTGGTTACCCCAGGCGTTGCCTTTAATGATGATATCTTAAAATCCAAATCGAATAACTTTTTGGCTGCTGTTCATTTTGGCACGAAGAATTTGGGCGTCTCTTTTTTGGATGTTTCCACGGGCGAATTTTTGGTTTCCGAAGGTTCTGCAGAATATGTTGACAAATTGCTTCAGAATTTCAATCCTTCGGAAGTGCTTTTTTCAAAACAAAAACGAAAGCTTTTTTCTGAAACTTTCGATTCTAATTATCACGTTTTTCATCTGGAAGATTGGATTTTCCAAAGCGATTATTCTTTTGAAACGCTCACGAAGCATTTTGATGTAAAAAATTTGAAAGGTTTTGGCGTAGACCATTTGGAAGACGGCATTATCGCCGCCGGCGCCGCGCTTCATTATTTAACCGAAACGCGCCACACAAAATTGCAGCATATTTCACGCTTATCGCGAATTGCCGAAGATGAATATGTTTGGATGGACCGCTTTACCATTCGCAATTTGGAACTGTACCATTCCAATCAGCAAAATGCGGTGACGCTTTTGGATGTGATTGATAAAACAATTTCGCCCATGGGCGGGCGGCTTTTAAAACGGTGGATGGCACTTCCGCTTAAAAATGCTGAAAAGATAAACCGCAGACACGAAGTGGTGAGTTTTCTGTTGGACAACCCGATTACTTTAGAAAAAACCCAACAATACACGAAACGCATCGGCGATTTGGAGCGACTCATTTCAAAAGTCGCAACCGGAAAAGTGAACCCGCGAGAGGTTATCCAACTTAAAAATTCTTTGGAAGCGGTTGTTCCCATAAAAGCGTTGGCGCTGAATTCCAAAAATGAATCGCTGAAAATTATCGGCGAACAATTGCACGATTGCGAATTACTTCGGAATAAAATAAAGGAAACGCTTTTTGAGGAAGCGCCCGTAAATATTTTGAAGGGAAATTCCATCGCCGAAGGTTTTTCTAAAACGCTGGATGAATTGCGAAATATTTCAGCAAACGGAAAGGAATATTTGGATGAAATGCTTGAACGCGAAACAAAGCGCACTGGAATTTCTTCACTTAAAATAGCTTCTAACAATGTTTTTGGATATTATATTGAAGTCAGAAATACCCACAAGGACAAGGTTCCGCAGGAATGGATTCGCAAGCAAACACTTGTAAGCGCTGAAAGATATATAACAGAAGAACTGAAAGAATACGAAACCAAAATACTTGGCGCCGAAGAAAAAATTCTCGCTTTGGAGCAAGAGATTTTTTCAAAATTAGTGGATTGGATGCTTCAGTTTATTGCTTCAGTTCAACAAAATGCGGCTTTGATTGCGCAAATGGATTGTCTTTGTTCTTTCGCAACGCAAGCGAAAGAAGCAAATTACACTCGTCCGCTTTTAGACGAAACTTTTGATTTGGATATAAAAGAAGGCCGCCATCCAGTAATCGAAAAACAACTTCCGCCCGACGCACCTTATATTGCGAACGATGTTTTTCTCGATCGTGAAAACCAGCAAATTATTATGATTACCGGGCCAAACATGAGCGGTAAATCGGCCATTCTTCGGCAGACTGCCTTGATTGTTTTGTTAGCGCAGATGGGCAGCTTTGTTCCTGCTTCGGAAGTGCGAATGGGTTGTGTGGATAAAATTTTCACACGCGTTGGTGCAAGTGATAATATTTCGATGGGCGAATCAACTTTTATGGTTGAAATGAACGAAACCGCGAGTATACTAAACAATCTTTCGGATCGTAGTTTGATTCTTTTAGATGAAATTGGCCGTGGTACTAGTACTTATGACGGTATTTCAATCGCTTGGGCAATCAGTGAATATTTACACGAACATCCTTCAAAAGGGAAAACGCTTTTTGCCACCCATTATCACGAATTGAATGAAATGACGGAAACTTTTCCGCGGATAAAAAACTATAATGTTTCTGTAAAGGAATTAAAAGATAATGTGCTTTTCCTCAGAAAATTGGTCCCGGGCGGAAGCCACCACAGTTTCGGAATTCATGTTGCAAAAATGGCAGGAATGCCGCAAGCTGTATTACAAAGAGCGAATAAAATATTGAAAAGACTCGAAAAAAGTCACGCTTCCGAAGAATTGACTGAAGAAATGAAAGCGGTTTCCAAAGAAGAAATGCAATTGAGCTTTTTTAAACTGGACGATCCATTGCTGGAAGAACTTCGGGAGGAGATATTAGAGATTGACATTGACACACTTACACCCGTAGAGGCATTGATGAAACTGAACGAGATTCGGCGAATGTTACAACGGAATGCATCAGTGAAGTTTAAAAAGTAAAATATGTGAATAATTTATCTAAAAAGACTTTGCTTTTGAAGTAAAATTTTTAAATTTGCTCCCGCTTTCAATAGGAAGCCACGTTCATTAAATTTTTTGCGAAAATAGCTCAGTTGGTAGAGCGCCACCTTGCCAAGGTGGAGGTCGCGGGTTCGAATCCCGTTTTTCGCTCAACCTTAAATGCCGATGCAATTCGGCATTTTTTGTTAAGTCCAGATTGTAATAGACAATCTTACCAAAGTTTCTTTAAGAGACTGAAGTATAGCCTGCATTGAGCGCAGTCGAAATGCTCGAGTGGTGGAATTGGTAGACACGCCGGACTTAAAATCCTGTGACCATCTGGTCGTGCGGGTTCAAGTCCCGCCTCGAGTACAAAAACCTCTTTGTTTTTAAAGCAAAGAGGTTTTTTATTGTTATAACGCATAAAAAAACCCTCTCAAAATTGAAAGGGTTTCTGTTTCTTTAGCAAAGAATTTGCTTATTGACCGTCAGTAGCGTCTTTTACAGCTTCTTTAGTGTCGTCAGCAGCTTGCTCAACAGCATCGCCAGCATCTTTCATAGCATCTTCAGTAGCTTCAGCAGCATTGTCAACAGCTTCTTCAGCATTGTCCATTGCGTTTTCAGCGTCAGTTTGCATAGATTCAGCAGTTTCTTCAGCGTTTTCTTTTGTAGTCTCTCTACAAGAGTATACAGAAGCAACTAATGCAAGAGCGGCAAGTGATAAAAAGATTTTTTTCATTGTTGAAATAGATTAGTGATTAATAGTGTGCAAAAGTAATTAAAATTTTGACAGTGTATCTTTTATGGACTTATTTTTTTAAATTTTATTGATATTTTTTTCAGGAAATTTTCCGAATATATTTTGGAATATTTCCAATATATGTTATTTTTGGAAGTATGGAAAAAAATATATCAACAGAGGCTGTAAGGTTTAAATCACTTCGCGAAGAATTAAGGCATACGCAACAATCATTTGCACAACTTCTTGATATTGGCGCAACAACTGCGGATATAGAAAGAGGCAAAACAAAAATTACAGGAAAAACCGTAATGGAATTGATGTCACAATTTAATATCAACCCTTTATGGCTTTATGGTAAAAGTCTGGAAAAATATATAGATGCTATTCGTGGCGATGTCAGTCCGAAAGTTATAACAGTAGATTCCTCGGGCAATGACGGGATTCTGCTTGTAAACCAGAAGGCAGCGGCTGGATACCCAAATAACATTCATGACATGGGTTGGTATCAAACATTGCCCGCCTTTAGTATTCCTTTACCTGAATTTAGGAATGCTACATACCGTGGATTTCAGGTGGAAGGTGATAGTATGTTGCCCAATATACGTCCGAACGAGTGGGTACTTGGCCGGGCAGTGCCCAATATAGTTGAAGCCAGTGACAGTAAAATTTATATTGTGGTTTTAATAGATTCGGTATTGGTGAAGAAACTTCAAAAAATTCCAAATAATCCACAAAGCATCCGGCTTATTTCCTTAAATGATCAATATTTGCCCATTGATGTAAAAGTGAAGGATATTCAGGAGCTTTGGATGGTAAATAGCAAGCTCAGTTTTGGAGTGGATGAACCTTCTGAAAGCAATTTGTTGCGGCAGCTTCAGCAATCTATGGATGAACTGAAAGGACAAATAAGTAGTTTAAAATAAAAAAGGGATGCTCACAAAGAACATCCCTTTTTGTTTTTGAAAGATAAAAAAATTAGTTTTTATCTTCTGTTTTTATTTTTACATCACCGTCATCGTCGGTTTTAATTTTAACCTTTTCGTCTTCGGTTTCCATTTTTATTTTGTCGCCGTCATCTTTAATCTTAACATCGGCGCCTTTGTCTTGCATTTCTTCAATTATCTCTTCTTTTTCAGTTTTCTGATCTCTACAAGATGAGAGAGAGATTGTTAAAAATCCTGCAAATAGAGCAATCATCGTTAGCTTTTTCATTGTTTTTAAGTTTTAAGTTAGAATTTATAAATTATTTATCGTTTCCGATTTCGTCAATTTTTTTATCAATTTCCTCATTTACTTCTTTGTCAACTTCTTTTGCTGTGCGCTCTAAAATGCCTTCTCTTTCTTCAGTTTGTGGGGTTTCAACTTTTACTTCGCGAATTACTTCTTTGGTTTCAGTCTTATTTTCCCGACAAGATCCCAACGCTATTGTAGCAATAGAAATTAAAATAAATAGCCTTTTCATATATAGATTGTTTTAATGGTTTAAGCAAATCTAACTTTTAAATGATGGAGAATTAATAATTATATCCTAAAAAGTGTGAATAAAATATTAATTTCAAATTATTTTATCATAATCTTCAATTTTTATCGAAAAATATTAGATTTAATTTGCCGTGATATAATTAACTATTTTTTGAGTGGCTCCTGTATTTTTATTTACAAAGTGTCCGGCAATCATTCCTGTTTTATTTCTGAAATTGATATTGTTCACTAATTTACTTAAAATTTCGTCACATTCAGAAGGATTTTTTACAGAAAATAATCCAGCTAAATCCTGTAAACGAATAGCCTCGGGAAATTCACTGTAGTTTTTCCCGATAACAATCGGCACCCCAAAGGTAGCCGGTTCTAAAATATTGTGAAGACCTGTTTTTCCAGCAGCACCCCCAACATAGGCAATATCGGCATAGCTATAAATTTTGCTTAATAGGCCAATACAGTCAATTATTAGCACAGAATATTCAGCAATGTTTACCTCGTCTATTTGAGAATGTAGGATTGTTTTCTTAATAATTTTTTCTTTAAAATTTTCAATTTTATCCAGCTCAATTTTGTGTGGCGCAATAATGAATTTTACGTTTTCGGGAGCGGAATTTATATATTCCAGCAGTAAAACTTCATCTTCGGGCCACGTGCTTCCGCAAACAATACAGATTGAATCTCCTTTAAATTCTTCTGCAAATCTTAGCGTATTGTCCATTTCAATTTGGTGCGAAACCCTATCAAAACGAGTGTCGCCGCTAATCGTTAAATTTTTAAAACCAATATTTTTTAAAAGCACTTCAGAATTTTCATCCTGCAAAAAAAAGTGATCAAAATTACCAAGGGCTTTTCGCATAAAGCTTCCGTAGCTTTTGAAAAAGATTTGATTCTTTCTGAAAACACCCGAAACTAAAAGCGTTGGAATGTTTTTTTTCTTAAGTTCTAGAAGATAATTGGGCCAAAATTCATATTTCACAAATAAGACAAGCGAAGGATGGATTGCAGCAATAAATTTCTTCGCGTTCGCTTGTGTATCCATCGGTAAATAGACCACGGCATC
Organism: Aequorivita soesokkakensis; assembly: GCF_001641085.1. GTDB lineage: Bacteria > Bacteroidota > Bacteroidia > Flavobacteriales > Flavobacteriaceae > Aequorivita > Aequorivita soesokkakensis. Next base: position 36,299 of record NZ_LXIE01000031.1, read on the forward strand.
TGCCAAAGGGGTGTTCTTCTTTATTTCAAAACCTGAAGGCGAAAAAAAACTGACCACTATTTTATGGTCTGGTTTTAGTTTTTTCATTGCTTCCATAATAGGGACACCCTGCTCAAATTCTCCCAACGAAGCGCAATGGAACCAAATGGTTTTATCTGTCGCTGATATTTTTTGCTGAAGAATTTTAAAAACATCCTTTCTGCCATTGACAAAGAGTTTCATTTTTTTACTGAAAAGCGCTACAATCCTTAAATGAAAGGAAGCTAAAAGAATCAACAAATTATAGATTGTATGCATACAAAGCAAAAATACCAAATTTCAAGTACCAAATTTCAAATACTAGGCTCAATAACTTAATAACCCAATAACTCAATAACTTCAACACAAACAAATATCATTTTCGTAATTTTACCGAATTCAAAATAGTAGTTGTCAATTTTAAAGATACCCGCCGAAGTTTATATTGAGCGGAGTCGAAATACGGAAAAGGAATGAAAAAAATACAGATGGTTGACCTTAAAGGTCAGTATGAAAATATAAAAGAACGCGTGGACAGTTCCATAATGAACGTGATTGAAACCACCGCTTTTGTGAATGGGACCGAAGTTCACGAATTTCAAAAAGAACTTGAGCAATATTTAGGTGTAAAACACGTAATTCCATGCGCCAATGGTACGGACGCACTTCAAATAGCAATGATGGGACTCGGTCTAAAACCGGGCGATGAAGTAATTACGGCTGATTTTACGTTCGCTGCCACGGTTGAAGTAATTGCACTTTTACAGTTAACGCCCGTTTTGGTGGATGTGGATCCAATTAATTTCAATATTGACATTGAAGCTATTAAAAAAGCGATTACGCCAAAAACCAAAGCCATAGTTCCAGTGCATCTTTTTGGGCTTGCAGCAAATATGGACGAGATTATGGCAATTGCGGAAGAACACAATCTGTACGTAATTGAGGACAACGCCCAGGGTATTGGGGCCGATTATACTTCTAAGGATGGTTCAAAAAAGAAAACTGGAACCATTGGTCACGTTGCTTCAACATCATTTTTTCCTTCGAAAAATTTGGGATGTTATGGTGATGGGGGAGCAATCTTCACAAATGATGATGATTTAGCCCACATAATTCGGGGGATTGTAAATCACGGGATGTACGTGCGCTACCATCACGATGTAGTGGGCGTAAATAGTAGATTGGATTCTATTCAGGCTGCGGTGCTTCGCGCAAAACTTCCACATTTAGACAATTACAATAAAGCCAGAATTGAAGCGGCAAATAAATATTCCGAAGCGTTCAAAGGCATTGAAAATATTATAACTCCTGGAGGATTCGATTCTGAAAAAAATCTTTCGGAAAAGAGTCACGTTTTTCACCAATACACATTGAAGATTAAAAATGCAGACCGCGATGCTTTGGTAAACCATTTAAATGAAAAAGGTATTCCATGTGGGGTTTATTATCCAATCCCGCTACATCTTCAGAAAGCTTATAAAGATGAGCGTTATAAAGAAGAAGACTTTACAGTTACAAATCAGTTGATAAAAGAAGTGATTTCACTTCCGATGCATACAGAATTGGATGATGAGCAAATAAAATACATCACCGAAACAATTATAAATTTCGTTGCTAAATAATGAAAAAAATACTCGTTACAGGCGGTTTGGGTTATATTGGTTCCCACACTGTTGTTGAACTGCAAAATTCAGGTTATCAGGTTATTATCATTGATAATTTATCGAATTCCTCTTTGGATGTTTTGGAAGGAATAACCAATATTTCCAAAACCCCTCCGGCTTTTGAAAGGTTGGATCTTCGCATAAAAGCTGATGTTGCCGACTTTTTTAAAAGAAATCAAGACATCGAAGGAATTATTCACTTTGCAGCCAGTAAAGCGGTAGGGGAAAGCGTTGAAAACCCTTTGCTTTATTACGAAAACAACCTGAACACCCTTATTTATCTCCTTCAGGAATGCAATGCTTACGGAATTGAGAATTTTATTTTTAGTTCTTCCTGCACCGTTTACGGCGAACCCGATTCGCTTCCCATAACAGAGGATGCACCTGTTAAAGCCGCCACTTCCCCATACGGAAATACAAAGCAGATAAGTGAAGAAATACTGAAAGATACTTGCTCGGTTTCGGCTTTAAAAGCTATTGCGCTACGGTATTTCAACCCAATTGGAGCACACGAAACAGCTGAAATTGGAGAGCTTCCTGCAGGTGTACCGCAAAATTTGGTGCCGTTTATAACCCAGACTGCTGCCGGATTGCGAAAGGAATTATCGGTTTTTGGGGATGATTACCCAACGGAAGATGGCAGTTGCATTCGCGATTATATTCACGTTGTAGATTTGGCAAAGGCCCATGTTATTGCGTTGCAACGTTTACTTTCCGAAAAAAATGAAACCCAATTTGAGGTTTTCAATTTAGGGACGGGCAGAGGTAGTTCTGTGCTGGAAGTTGTAAATTCCTTTGAAAAAACAACTGGAGAAAAGTTGAATTATAAAATTGTGGAGCGTCGTCCAGGCGATGTGATTTCGGTTTATGCAGATACAAAAAAAGCAAATAAGGTGTTAGGATGGAAAGCTGAAAAAACAATGGAAGATGCTTTGGAGTCTGCTTGGAAATGGGAGAAAAAAATCAGAAATATCTCATAAACAGTATTTTAATGAAGGTTTAACGTTAATAGCTTGGAATTGGCGTTAAGCCTTTGTTTCTTTGCCGCAAACAGATAAACAAAAGTTATGAAGTTAGTTTCAGTGAAACGACAAACAAAAACAGAAAAACGATTTACGGAAAAGATGGGAATGTTCACAACAAGCGTGATTTACATCAAAAAAACTTTTTTGAAAGTTCCCTTTAAAACTTTACACAAATATCGCGAAACCTATTATGGGGAAGTGAAAGACTGCTCGGATTGTAGAATAAGCGCTTAAATAATTTTGAATTCGGAATTGTGAATTCAGAATAAAAACGCCGAAAATTATCTTCGGCGTTTTTTTATTTTCAAAATATAAAAATTAAACTTCTGCTTTTTCAGTCTCAGCCGAAGCATCAATTTTCTTTACAAGCCCCTGCAAAACATTTCCGGGGCCAACTTCAATAAATTTAGTTGCACCGTCTTTTATCATATTTTGAACACTTTGTGTCCATTTAACGGGAGCGGTCAATTGAAAGATGAGATTTTCTTTTATATCTGAAGGATTTGTTACTGCAAAAGTTGAAACGTTTTGATAGATTGGGCAAGCTGGTTCCGTAAATTGGGTGGCTTCAATGGCAGCGGCCAACTCTTCCCGTGCAGGTTCCATCAAAGGACTGTGGAATGCGCCACCAACAGGCAAAATCAATGCTCTTCGTGCGCCGGCTTCCTTTAAACTTTCACAAGCTTTTCCCACGGCATCCACATCACCGGAAATTACTAATTGTCCGGGGCAGTTGTAGTTGGCGGCAACCACAATTCCCGGTGTGTTTGCGCAAATTTCCTCCACTAAATGATCTTCCAGCCCTAAAACCGCCGCCATTGTGGAGGGCGTTAATTCGCAAGCATGTTGCATTGCCAAAGCTCGTTTGTAAACCAATTGTAATCCATCGCTAAAGGCAAGTGTTCTATTTGCAACCAAGGCCGAGATTTCTCCCAAGGAATGCCCAGCAACCATATCTGGTTGAAAATTGCTACCCATTACTTCCGCCAAAATGGTGGAATGCAGAAAAATAGCGGGTTGCGTAACTTTTGTTTCCTTCAGTTCATCAGCGGTTCCTTCAAACATTATTTTGGTAATATCAAAACCCAAAACTTCATTCGCTTGCTGGAAAAGTTTTTTTGCTTTTGGGGAATTTTCGTAAAGGTCTTTACCCATTCCGGTAAATTGTGCGCCTTGACCAGGAAATATATATGCTTTCATAGGTTGGTTTTTTAATGAGAATTAAATATAAAATTTATTTGCGAACCCAAGTTTCATAGACAAAAGAATACTTGTGCCTATCATCTTTTTCATGTTCTGTTGTTGTTATTAGTTGCCATTCTGTTTCCGAAAAATTTGGGAAAAAAGTATCGGCATCTTCAAAAGTTGCATTTACGCGGGTAAGTTCAATTTTATCTGCAAACGGCAGCCCCATTTTGTAGATTTCGCCACCGCCAATTATAAAGGGTTGTTCATCTTTTTCGGCAAGTTTCAAAGCTTCATCCATATCGTGAACCACAACCGCGCCTTCCTTTTTATAATTTTTGTTTCGCGTAATTACTATATGGGTTCTATTGGGCAAAGGTTTTGGGAATGTTTCAAAAGTCTTTCGGCCCATAATAATATGATGGCCAGTTGTGAGTTGTTTAAAACGCTTAAAATCGTCCGGCAAATGCCAAAGCAAATCGTTGTCCTTTCCCAGTTCGTTGTTTTCGCCAGCGGCGGCAATCATTGTAATCATTCTACGTCTGGCGGTAAAGGGTTGTTCAGTTCGTTTTTTTTTATTTCTTCGGAAGACATTTTTGGCAGTTGCAGTTCAGTATCTACTTTTTTCTGAAGTTCCGCCATGCGTTCTGCTTGACGGGCTTTCAATTTTTCAAGTTGGCGGTCTTCCCATTCTTTATCCATAAACTTATTCATCACAAACACATTGAAAAGGTGTACAAGAAAGATAAATGTCCAAATTAAAATTGCCCAAATAAACCAATCTTTTATAAAGAAATTTTCGCCATAACCCAAGACAGGGTTGATGATTATCAATAAGACTGATCCCACTAAAAACACAATAAAATGGCGCATCAGGTTTTTTTTCTGTTTTATGCGTTGCCGAGCATACTCGTATTGTTCGCGCTGTTCGGAATCAATTCTTTCAGTTTTTTTAGCTTTTGAAAACATAGTTGGGTATTTTCGTGGAATGGAAACTCAAGGTTTCCGTATTGTAAAAATACCTTTTTTTCGCCTTTTAGACTATTCATTTATGGAAGAAATACGCAAACACTTTCCCGCATTGGCAGCTTGTACATATTTAAATACCGCTTCCAATGGAGTGATACCGAAGCCAGTTGTGGAATGGCGAAGACAACACGATATGGATTTGATGAACCACGCCAGTGTGTTTCGCGACCAGCATAAAAAACACATTGAACAAATTCGAAAAACGGTTGCCGATTTTTTTAACGCTTCGGAAGAAGAGACAGCTTTGGTGCCCAATTTCTCTTTTGGGATGAATACCGTTTTGGAAGGACTTCCGAAAGGGCAGAAAATACTTCTTCTAAAAAATGATTATCCGTCCATACTTTGGCCGGCAGAAACAAGGGATTTTGAGATATTTTATGCTGAAATTGACGAGCATCTGGAACAGAATATTGCTGCTGCGGTAGAAAAACACAAGCCCGATGTGTTTTTGTTCAGCATTGTACAATGGTTGAATGGTGTTAAAATTGATTTGGAATTTTTAAAACAATTGAAAAGCTACCACCCCAATTTATTGCTAATTGCAGATGGCACCCAATATTTGGGAGCTGAAGTATTCAATTTTAAGGATAATGCAATTGATGTGGTAGGGGCAAGTGCCTACAAATGGCTGACTGCAGGCTATGGCAACGGATTCATAATGGTGAAAGAAGCTGCCCGGGAACGTATTTTTCCAAAAACGTTAGGCTTCAATAGTGCGGAACGGTTTGAAAGTAAACCCGAGGAAACAATGTTTATGAAGCATTTTGAACCTGGCCACCAAGACACTTTGAATTATGGAAGTTTAGAGCAGGCCATTTTATTCCAGAAAAAGCTCGGGACTGAAAATTTATATGAAAGAATAAAAATCTTTTCAGCAAAAGCAAGAGAACAATTTGCTGAAAGAGAATTTTTGAAGAACGACACTTTGCTACGAGAGAAACACAGTTCCATTTTTAATTTGAAGGGAGATTCGGTCTTGTTCCAAAAACTAAAGAGCGCCAATATTATCTGCTCCCCACGCGGTGGCGGTATTCGCGTTAGTTTTCATTATTATAATACGGAAGAAGAACTAGATAAATTGTTACAAGTTTTGAAGCGTGGGTAATTTCAATTATATTTTTCTAAAGGCATAATTTTTATAATAGCCTTTTTCATCAGTGAAGGAAGTTTCAATTTTAAGACCTGCTTCTTTCGCTAGCCAAATCACAATATTATCATCATATTTCTGTGAAATCTCTGTGTGAATTGTTTCCCATTGATCAAAATTTACGGTAAGTTGAAGTTCTTCAATGGTTACTTCCATTGCTTTGGTAGCTACCAAAAAGCTTTTTGCCGTGCCGGTTTCGGGGTCGTAAACTTCCCAATGCTTAAAATTGTCAACTTCAAAATTTCCGCCGAGTTCTCTATTTATGCGTGTTAAAACATTTTTGTTGAAAGCTTCTGTAATTCCAGTTTCATCATTATAAGCATCAAGGATTGTCTGCGGATTTTTCTTTTGGTCAAAACCCATAAAAAGCAAATCATCGGGCAACATAGCTTCTTTCAATTTTGTAAGAAATTCAATGGCTTTTGGATGCGGAAGATTCCCGATGTTACTTCCCAAAACCATTATCACTTTTTTGCGTTTATTGAAGCCTTTCAGCCGTTCCAAAACCTCAAAATATTCGCCCACTTCTGCATCAACATTTAAAGTTGGCATTTCATAAGCAAGATTTTTAGAGAGCAATTCCACGGCATTTTCGCTTATATCAATAGGTTTATAGATAAAGTTGAAATTATTTTCAGCCATATACTTCAAAAGCAATTTCGTTTTTTTTCCATCGCCAGCGCCCAGTTCTATTAGGTCCAAGCCGTTTTCTCTATCCCGAAATAATTCGCCAATTGCAAAAGTGTTTTTTGAAATTATTTCAAATTCGCACCCGGTAAGATAATAGCTGGGCATAGCCATTATATCCTGAAAAAGTTTGTCGCCCTTTTTATCGTAAAAATATTTTGAGGAAAGGCGTTTTGGAAAACTGCTAAGGCCTTCGGTCACGTCTTTCTTAAATGTCTTGTTTTGTTGAGGTTTTATCTTTGTAGTCATGGAGCTGTAGTCGTATTTATTTTGCCAACCTTAAACCTGTAAATTGCCACCGTAGATTGGTTTGAAAAAAATTGCGATAAGTGGCGCGAGTATGTTTGGGAGGTGTTGCTACAGAACCGCCGCGAAGCACCTTTTGGTTTACCATAAATTTGCCGTTGTATTCACCAATGGCGCCGGGTGCTTTGGTGTAGCCAGGATAGGGCAGATAAGCACTTTCCGTCCATTCCCAACGGTTACCCCATTGAAATTTTTGCTGTGCGGCTTCCCATTCAAATTCGGTGGGAAGGCGGCAATCTTTCCATTGTGCAAAAGCAAATGCTTCAAAATAGGAAATGTGTGAAACAGGGGCTTCCAAGTTTATTTTTTGAAGCCCTTTTAATGTGTATTGATGCCAAGTGCCCTCTATATTGTGCCAGTACATAGGTGCAGAAATGTTGTTTTGTAGCACCCAATCCCACCCTTCGGCATGCCAAAGGTTAAAATCTTTATAGCCACCAGCATTTATAAATTCAAGATATTCAGCGTTTGTGATTAGTTTATTCGAAATTTTATACTCGTGAAGATATACTTTGTGTCGGCCCAATTCATTGTCATAGCAGAATTCTTCTGGATTGTTGTGGCCAATTTCATAAATGCCTTCCTCCATTTCAATCCATTCCTGCTGAAAATTTTGGACAGGGTTTTCTAAAAAAGAATCGTTGTATTTTGGCAGCAACGGATTATTGCCGAGTATGTATTTGATATCGGTTGTAAGAAGTTCTTGGTGCTGTTTTTCGTGATGGATTCCTATTATAAGTATTTCTTCAATTTCCTTTGAAATTTCTTCCGAAAGAAAATCCTTCATTTCGTTGGTAACGTAATGCCGATAATCATAAACCTTCGCTACACCAGGTCGGGAAAGATTGCCGCGATCATTTCTAATTACACGTTTCCCTACATTTTCATAATAACTGTTGAAAACGAAAGCAAAATCTTCGTGGAACAGTCGATAACCGGGTTTGTGGGGCTTCAATATAAATTCCTCAAAAAACCAAGTGGTATGGCCAAGGTGCCATTTTGGGGGAGAAACATCTACAATGGGCTGAACAACGTAATCTTCAATCTCCAGCGGTTTGCAAATATTTTCGGTATGTTGGCGGGTTTCCAGAAAGAACGAAACCAGTATATTTGTAGCAATCATAAAAAAAGTGTTGTTCCCGATAGTTATCGGGATTTTGACGACACTTTAAATATAATTATTAAAATTGTTCAACCCTATTTCACAGACGTTAAACAGTTGTTAAACTCGAAGATTTCAGTTTTTTGATTTTCGTTTATCTTTTTTAGAATCAATTTTTTGGGGAGCCTCAACTTGGAAAACAATGGGCAACGAATATAATACGCCAACTGCCTCTCCCCGCTGTTTACCGGGCTCCATTTGTGGAAGATTGCCAACAACCCGAACGGCTTCTTTTTCAATTTCGTAATGAGCTGCACGGGCTCTTACATCCACAACTTTCCCTTCTTTATCAATTTTAAATTGAACTGCCACCCTATAAACCTTTGGGGCTAAATTCAGAGATTCAATTTTTTTCATATTAAAATTACTGCTGACAAATGCAGAAATTTTAGAAGACATGCATTCTTTCAATTCTACATTGCTATTCCCTTCACAACCTGGATATACTGGAACGTTTTCAATTACTGCATAAGGTACATCACCTTTTGTCATTTCAGATTCAGTAACTTCGGTTATTGTTCCTTCCTGTGCAAAAGCAGATGATGTGGCAATAATTGCAGTGATTATTAGGAGTTTTTTCAACATTTTATTATTTGGTATTAAAAAGTAAAGGGAACAGTCATTTTAATAGCACGGGGTTTTCCGCCCATCATTCCGGGTTTTGCCATTTTCGGAATTGATAAAATATTTCTTTTGGCTTCATCCTGTAATTCTTTTGTTCCACCGGAAACGCTCGTTACTTCTACAATACCTTTTTCATTGATAATAAAATCCACAAGGACCCTTATTTTTTCTTTTTTCTGGTATCCTGCGGGAAACTTAAAGTTTTTGGAAATATGAGAAGCTAATTTTTGGTTGAAACAAGCATCTCTTTTAGCAGCATCGCCGCCTTCACAACCTGGCCAGATGGGGCCTATTTCTTTTAGGGTTACGGTATTTTTATTAACATTGCCCCATTCTTCTTGGGCAAAAAGGGTGGTTGAAAAAAGAATGCAGAGGGCAATAAGTAGGTTTTTCATTTTGGAAATTGTTTTTTAATTTAAATAGCAACAGCGCCTTTGATGTGTGGGTAAGGATTGTAGTCTATAAGTGTAAAGTCATCAAAAGTGAAGCCAAATATATCTTTTACATTTGGATTTAGCAACATTTTTGGCAAAGCGCGCGGTTCGCGTGAAAGTTGAAGCTCTACTTGTTCAAAATGATTGCTGTAAATATGGGCGTCACCAAAAGTGTGGACGAAATCGCCAGCTTGATAGCCACAAACCTGCGCAACCATCATAGTTAACAGTGCATAAGAAGCTATATTAAAAGGAACGCCCAAGAAAATATCTGCGCTTCTTTGATAGAGTTGGCATGATAATTTTCCTTCAGCAACGTAAAACTGAAAGAACGCATGGCAGGGCGGAAGGGCAGCTTTTCCATTGGCCACATTTTCTGAAAATGGCTTTGATGTATTTGGCATTACGCTTGGATTCCAAGCACTAACTAACATTCTTCTGCTGTCTGGATTCGTTTTTAGGGTTTGGATTATTTCTGAAATTTGATCTATTTCCTCACTGTTCCAATTTCGCCACTGGTGACCATAAACGGGACCCAGATCGCCATTTTCATCTGCCCATTCATTCCAAATGCGCACGCCGTTTTCTTGAAGATATTTAATGTTTGTATCGCCGTTCAAAAACCATAAAAGTTCGTAAATAATCGATTTTAAATGCAGTTTTTTGGTGGTTATCATTGGGAATCCTTCACTTAGATCAAAACGCATTTGGTAGCCAAAAACGCTTTTTGTTCCAGTGCCAGTACGGTCCTGTTTTTCGGTGCCATTTTCCATTACATGTTTCAGAAGGTCGTGATATTGTTTCATTTCAGGATAATCTAAATTGTTGGCTTAAAAATACTAATAGCGAAGGTGATGCTCAAATTATTTTAGAGTTGCTTTTAAATAAGTTATCAACGATTTAACATTTATTTAAGAGTGTTGTTTATATTTGTATAACATTCTTTAAACAATGAAAAAATCTTACAATACACCATATGGTCTAATGGAATGTTATGAAAACTATTTGGTTTTTCATTTAGCCTCTGATGGGGTTACTGGCGAGGCTTCAAAAGAGATTCTTTCCTTTGCGATGAAGCATTATGTGAATAGAAAATATGTTTTCATAGCCAGTAGGAAATTTGCTTCGCCTATTTCTCCATCAGCTTATAAAGCTATTAATCCAAAATATATGGTTGGATTGGCGATTGTTTCAGAAAGTGATGCCGTTAAAAAAGAAGCCTATAATGAACAGGGGCTTTTTAATGGAGCGTTTAGTTATTTTAAGACAATTGCTGAGGCTGAAGATTGGGCAAATACTGTTGTGAGGAAATCCTAACCTATAATCATTCCCGCAATTGTTGCCGAAATTAGCGATGCAATGGTTCCGCCAATCAATGCCTTCATCCCAAATTTTGAAAGTGTTTTTCGCTGTCCCGGCGCCAAAGAGCCAATGCCGCCAATTTGGATTCCGATAGAGGCGAAATTTGCAAAACCACAAAGCATATAGGTTGCCATAATAATGCTTTTTTCGTAATTCAGATGCAGTTCATTTGAAACATTTTTAAGTTCTGCCAATTGTATGTAGCCAATGAATTCACTAGCCGCCAGTTTTATTCCCAATAATTGGCCCATCATAAACATATCTTCTTTAGCAACGCCAATAAGCCACATTAGCGGGGCGAAAACACTTCCTAATATAAATTCCAACGAAAGACCATCATAGGCTGTATTCTTAGCAATCACTTCGTTTAGCGACATAAAATGCCAATTAATATTCAAGGTTTGAATAGTGAAACCATCGAAACTTGCCAGCGCACCCAATATTCCATTGAACATTGCGATAAAAGCAACAAAAACCAAAAGCATTGCCCCAACGTTTACGGCCAGTTTAAGACCTTCTGTAGTTCCGTTGGCAATGGCATCCAAAAAGTTGGAGCCAATTTTGTCTGAAGAAACTTTCACATCTGTATTTATGGATTCGGTTTGCGGATACAATATTTTTGAAATAACAATTGCGCCCGGAGCCGCCATAACGGAAGCTGCCAAAAGGTGTTTTGCGAAGGTGAGTCGAAGCTCAGGGTCGTCACCGCCTAAAAAACCTATATATGCAGCAAGCACGGCGCCGGCAACGGTAGCCATTCCGCCAATCATAACCAAAAGCATTTCACTTTTGTTCATTTTCTCCAAATAGGCTTTTATAAGTAATGGAGCTTCAGTTTGCCCTAAAAAGATATTTCCGGCAACGCTTAAACTTTCAGCACCTGAAATATTCAAAAGCTTCGTCAGTAGCCATCCCATTCCTTTTACAACTACTTGGATTATTCCGAAATAAAACAAAACCGAAGTCAGTGCTGAGAAAAATATGATAGTTGGCAAAACCTGAAAGGCGAAAATAAACCCGAAAGAGTTGATATCTATCATGCCGCCAAAGAGAAATTCACTTCCGGCGCGGGTATAATTCAAAACATCAATAAAACGTTGGCCAATCCATTCAAAAATAATTTTTACGAAATTTACTTTTAAAACACTTATTGCAATAATTAACTGAAAGGCCAAGCCAATACCGACGGTTTTCCAATTGATGGCTTTTTTGTTTGAACTGAAAAGGAAAGCTATAATTATTAAGGAAATCATTCCTAAAATACCACGCCAAAGGCTTTGCATTGAAAATCCTGCGCTGGGAATTATTTCTGAAGATTTCGCAACCGATTCCAAAGCTGAAGCGGATGCTATACTTGGCGTTTTTAGTTGATATTCGTAATTATTTTCTGAAAGTGAAAGTGTGCTATCGGTAACCTGCGTAACCCGAAATCTGCGAATGCTGTCACTGGGTTTGTTGAAGAAAAGTACCAATAGACTATTCTGAAAAATATAATCGCCGTTGGATTTTAGGCTATCACTGCCCGCCATTTGATATTCAAAAGAACCGTTTTCAAGTTTTAGGTAATCTTTTTCAGGATTTATATTGATGATTGATAGTCCGCTGTTATCCTTTACTTCTGAAAATTGCCACGTTCTTTCAATACTCTGCCCAAAAACGGTTCCGAAGCATAAAAGAGCGAGCGTTACAACTAAAAATTTCTGCATAAATTTTTTATAAGTTCCGGTTATTGCCTTTTTGAAATTTCATCTCTCACTCTTGCAGCCTTTTCGTAATTTTCATTTTTTACGGCTTCGTCCAGCATTTTTTTCAGTTCGGTTAAGCTAAGTTTGCTGTAATCTTCCCCTGCAGGTTTCACGGATTCTTTGTCTTCGCCCAAAAGCAAATTTTCAATAACAGTTTCTTCTTCCTTTGAGATGGATTTTTTGCTGGTTGAGGTTTTTAAAAATATCCCCGCTTTGTCCAAAATATTTTTATAGGTAAAAATCGGCGCTTTAAACCGAAGTGCCAAAGCAATGGCATCGCTGGTTCTGGCATCTATTATTTCTTCAATTTTGTCGCGTTCGCAGATGATACTGGAATAGAAAACGCCATCAACCAATTTGTGTATTATCACTTGTTTTACTACAATATCAAATCTATCGGCAAAATTTTTAAAAAGATCGTGGGTAAGGGGTCGGGGCGGAGTGATGTCTTTTTCCAAAGCAATCGCAATGGACTGGGCTTCAAAAGCACCGATAACTATTGGCAATTTCCGTTCGCCATCCACTTCGTTTAAAATAAGGGCATAGGCACCATTTTGTGTTTGGCTGTATGATATTCCTTTTATGGTAAGTTTTACTAAACTCATTTTTCAGTTGTCAGTGCTCGGTACGCAGTGTTCAGTTAAACAATGGATTATAAAAATAGCGAATAAAAAACAATAAAAAAAGCTGTTTAAATTTGGATGTTTCCATATCTAAACAGCCTTTTTCGAGGCACAAATTAATAAAAAATTATGCGTTCTGCGCTTTAAATTCCTTTAATTTTTCTGTGAGTTTTGGCACAATTTCAAAAGCATCGCCAACTATACCGTAGTCTGCGGCCTTAAAGAAAGGTGCCTCGGGGTCATTGTTTATAACCACTTTCACTTTTGAAGCGTTTATACCCGCCAAATGCTGTATTGCTCCTGAAATACCGATTGCAATATAAAGATTTGAGGCAACGGGTTTTCCAGTTTGACCAACGTGTTCGCTGTGGGGTCTCCAGCCCATATCGCTCACTGGTTTTGAGCAAGCTGTTGCAGCGCCCAATGTTTTAGCAAGATCCTCGATCATTCCCCAATTTTCAGGGCCTTTAAGGCCACGGCCGCCGGAAACAACTATTTCGGCATCTGCGATGGTTACTTTATCGGTCGCTTTATCTACGGAAATAATTTCCATATCAAAATCATGGGCGTCCAGATTTGGAGAGAATGCTTCGGCTGTAGCTGAAGTTTCATTTTCTTTCAATCCGTATGAGTTTTTACCCAATCCGATAATTTTTCTGTCGGTTTTGATTTCGGTGGTTGCGAAAGCTTTGTTTGTAAACACATTCGATTTCACTTTGAAAGGGGAAGTGCTTTCAGGAAGCGCGGTAACATTGGGCACGTAACCAGCTTCCAAATTTACTGCAAGTGCAGGAGCCAGAAATTTACTGTTTGCGCTGGAAGTAACCACGATAACCTTTGCATCTTCAGTTTTCGCTGCTTGTGCAATTACATCTGCATAGGCTTCGCCATTAAATTTGTTCAATTTATCGTTGGAAACCTGCAAAACTTTTGAAGCACCGTATTTTCCCAATTCTGAAATGTCGTTGGCGTTGATGCTAACGGCGGTAACCGAAGTTCCCATTTGGTCTGCAATTCCTTTTGCGTATGAAACTGCTTCCAAGGCTATTTTCTTAATTTTTCCTTCTTCTGATTCTGTATAAACTAATATCATTTTAATATTATTTTGAAATTAATATTCAAGATTTGGAATTATCAGTTAATTCGAAAATTCCAAATCTAAAATTCCAAATTCCAAAGTTGGAATTTGGTACTTGAAATTTGAAATTTAAATAACCTTTGCCTCGTTGTGCAAAAGATTTACCAATTCATCTACGGTGTCAACCAATTTCACAGCGCCTTTTGGGGCTGGTTTTTCAAATGAAACTGTATTTGTTTCAGCATTTGAAGCCACTGGTTCCTTTACGTTTAATGGTTTTGTGCGGGCTTGCATAATACCGCGCATGTTTGGAATGCGAAGGTCACTTTCCTCTACCAAACCTTTTTGGCCGCCAATTACTAACGGAAGTGACGTTTTTAAAGTTTCCTTTCCACCGTCAATTTCGCGAATAACAGTAGCTTTATCGCCTTCCACTTCAAGGCCGATGCAGGTGTTTACGAAATTTGCTCCAATAAGCTTTGCAAGCATTCCCGGAACCATTCCGCCATTATAATCGATAGATTCCCTTCCGCCTATCACTAAATCATAACCGCCTTCTTTTGCAATGCTTGCAAGTTGTTTTGCAACAGAAAAACCATCAGTTGCGGCAGTGTTTACGCGGATAGCTTCATCAGCGCCAATGGCCAATGCCTTCCGCAAAGTTGGCTCAGTTTCTGGACCCCCAACGTTTACAACGTGAACGGTTGCGCCTTGCTTTTCCTTAAACCACATAGCACGGGTAAGGCCAAATTCGTCATTTGGGTTGATTACAAATTGAACTCCATTGGTGTCGAATTTTGTATCACTATCGGTAAAATTAATTTTTGAAGTTGTGTCCGGTACGTGACTTATACAGACTAATATTTTCATTTTTTGAAGTGTTTTTTTGGATTGTGTATTTTATTCTGCAACCCCTCGCTAAAAGCTTCGGATTGTGTGGATGCGAAGTTAAGAATATATTTCCTTATTTTGTTATGCACGCATAATAAATTTTGGTTAAAAGTGGATAAATAATACTGAAACAGATGGGATTTATAGTATTTTTGCTGTCCCTGAAAAATTTCAGTTATTTACATTTCAATTTAAGCAGATGAAACATCCTCATTTATATTTTAAAATTAGCAGTAAGATGCTTTGTAAGGGTGTTCCATTTGACCTTTGAAAATCAAATATTCTAGACAAATGAAAACATTACAATTCAGAGAAGCGGTTTGTGAAGCGATGAGCGAAGAAATGCGTCGCGACGATACTATATATTTAATGGGCGAGGAGGTTGCCGAATACAACGGAGCTTACAAAGCCAGTAAAGGAATGCTTGACGAGTTTGGAGCTAAACGCGTTATAGATACCCCAATTTCCGAAATGGGTTTTTCCGGAATTGGCGTGGGTTCTGCAATGAACGGTAACAGACCGATTATTGAGTTTATGACCTTCAACTTCTCTCTTGTTGCAATTGACCAGATTATAAACAATGCTGCCAAAATGCGTCAAATGAGCGGTGGTCAGTTTAACATCCCTATTGTTTTTCGTGGCCCAACAGCTTCTGCGGGGCAACTTGCGGCAACGCATAGTCAGGCCTTTGAAAGTTGGTATGCAAACTGTCCAGGATTGAAAGTTGTGGTGCCAAGCAATCCAGCTGATGCAAAAGGTTTGTTGAAAAGTGCCATTCGTGATAATGACCCCGTTATTTTTATGGAAAGTGAGCAGATGTATGGTGATAAAGGTGAAGTGCCTGAAGGGGAATATTTAATTCCACTTGGAGTTGCTGATATTAAACGAAAAGGAAAAGATGTAACGATTGTTTCCTTCGGAAAAATTATAAAGGAAGCCTATAAAGCTGCGGAAACCCTTGCTGAGGAAGGCATTGAGTGTGAAATTATTGATCTTCGCACCGTACGTCCGATGGATAAAGAAGCCATTTTGGAGTCTGTTAAAAAAACAAACCGTTTGGTAATTTTGGAAGAAGCATGGCCTTTTGGCAATGTTTCCACTGAAATAACATATATGGTACAGAACGAAGCGTTTGACTATTTGGATGCTCCTATTGTAAAAATAAATACCGCTGATACTCCCGCGCCCTATTCACCAGCTTTATTGGAAGAATGGTTGCCAAATAGTGAAGATGTTGTTAAGGCTGTAAAGAAAGTTCTTTATAGAGACTAAGTTTACACATTCAAAAAAAATATTAGGGTCCCAAAATTTATGAAGTACCTTCTTTTGTCTTTTCTAATTCTAATAGGTGCTTCGGTTTTTTCACAGACCAAGGTTAGTGGTGTTATTAAAGATGCTACAGGTTACCCGGTTGCCTTTGCCAATGTTATTTTTAAGGATTCGCAGGAAGGAACTATTTCTGATGAAAACGGGCGATTTTATTTGGAAAGTGATAAAACCTATAAAACAGTTGTCTTCTCATTTATTGGTTTTACAACAAAAGAAGTGGAACTCACTTCGCGAACCACCTACAATATGGATGTAGTTATTGAAGAAAGCGCCGATGCTTTGGACGAAGTGGTGGTTTATTCCGGAAAGACTTCAAAAAAGAATAATCCCGCTATTGATATTCTCAGAAAAATTTGGGAAAACCGAAGGGAAAACGGGGTGAAAAAATTCAAACAATACAATTACGACAAATACGAAAAGCTTGAATTTGACTTAAATACCATTGATAGCTCGCTAATAAAAAGTAAGGTTTTTAAAGGGATGGAATTTATTTTTGACCAGACCGATACATCAAATATTACCGGTAATACTTATCTGCCTATTTTCATTAACGAAGCCGCTTCCAAAGTTTACGGTGACAATGAACTTAATGAGGAAAAAGAAGTTTTACAGGGAAATAAAAATTCTGGTTTTGACAACAACCAAACGCTCATCGCCTTTGTAAAAGATCTTTACAGCGAATATGATGTGTATGACAATTACCTAAAGTTTTTCGATAAAGCCTTTACCAGTCCGCTGTCCCGAACAGGGATAGATGTCTATAATTATGTGCTTCAGGATAGCGCCTATCGCGATAATAAATGGTGCTACAATATTGTGTATTACCCGCGTCGAAAGAATGAATTGACCTTTAAGGGCGACTTTTGGGTAAACGATACTACTTGGGCCATAAAGGAAATAAATCTGCAAGCTTCCAAAAGTGCAAACCTGAACTGGGTGCGCGATGTATATATTGAGCAGGAATTTGATGTGCTTAATGATTCTATCTTTCTTATTACTCGGGATTATTTTATGAGTGATTTCAGTTTTAGGAAAAAGGAGGAAGCAAAGGGCGTTTATGGCAAGCGAACAACACTTTATGATAATTATGTTTTTGACATTCCAAAGGATAAAAAGTTTTATTCCCAACAGGTAGATCCCTACAATTACGAAGTATATAACCGACCGGATGATTTTTGGGAAAAGAACCGGATGGAAAAGCTGAGCAAGGATGAAACGGGAGTTTATAAAATGCTAGATACGCTTAAAACTGTTCCGCGATTTAAGGCTTTGTATAATGTGGGCGCGACTTTGGCTAGTGGGTATTACGAGGTTAACAATTTTGACATTGGCCCCGTATTTTCTATTTTCGGATTCAATGAAGCTGAAGGTTTGCGAATACGTTTGGGGGGAAGAACTTATTTCAGCCAAAACGACCCTTGGCGATTGGAAGGTTTTGGGGCTTACGGTTTTGGGGATGACCGTTTTAAATATGGTATTTCCGCGAAGTGGCTTTTAGACAGAAAGTCCAGACTAACTGTATTTGGTGGAAACCGTCGTGATGTGGAACAAACAGGTGCGAGTCTTACCAATAGTAATGACGTTTTGGGCCGAAGTTTGGCTTCTTCCTCACTTTTGTCCGTTGGGGCCAATGATAGGCTTTCTCGAATAAATTTAACAACGATAGGGTTTGATATAGAACCCTGGAAGAATTTTATTTTACGTCTTACTGGTTCCTACAGAACATTGGAATCTGCTACCGAAACATTCAGTATTGATTATAAAGTAATGGAAGACGGTATTTTTACGGGAGAAGTGAAAAGCGAACTGAAGCAGGCTGAAATACAATTAGGGTTTTTGTACGCTCCCGGAAGAAAAACCTCTGGTTATGGCGTGGAACGCTCGGTGATAAATGATGGAGACTTTCCTTCTTTCTATCTGGGTTATAGCTATGGTTTAAAAGGAGTTTTACAAGGAGATTTTGAATACAAAAAAATACAAGCACTATATACACAACCTTGGAATATAGGGGGAATTGGCCGATTGTTATCGACCGTTGAAGCGGGAACTACCATTGGTGCTGTTCCGCTTAGTTTGTTGAACCCTATTCCTGGAAATCAAACCTATTTTAGTCTTTATAATAGTTTTACGCAGTTGGATTATTATGAATTTGTAAGTGATACTTATACCTCGTTGCATCTTCAGCACAATTTTGGTGGCCGTATTTTTTCGCGCATTCCTTTGCTTCGTAAATTGGATCTTCGGGAAGTAGTTGGTTTTAGAGCTATTTATGGTACGATATCACAAGAGAACAAAGATTTAAATGCTTCCAATATTGTTTATCAAGCTCCCGAAGATATTTATTGGGAATGGAGTGTAGGGGTAGGCAATATCTTCCGGGTTTTTAGATTGGATTTTAACTTCCGCGGGAATTATTTTGACAATCCCGACGCCCGAAAATTCGGGGTTACTGGCGTTTTTGGATTTACTTTTTAAATTTTATCTTTTAATATTTTCAAAAACCTGAAATTTTTCTAAAATGAAATCAATTAATTCTTTTTTGGAAAGACTTTATTGGTTTTGGTTATCAGTATTTTTTTATTACCCAAGTCTATTATTTGATAATTATATTTCCAATTAAATGGAGCGTAGTTCTATATTTTTCCAAGTTGATTGTGCAATTTTTTTTCGATTCAATAAAGGGTTCACTTTGAGTGGAGTTGTCAAAAAGAAAAAAAGACCGCTTTTGGGCGGTCTTTTTTTAGGTTAAGTGAATAATGGATTGTGGGGATTTATTGTTTGATTATTTGTTTTGTTACAGAGCCCATATCGGTGCTTATTTTCACAAAATAGATAGCGCTTTGAAGGTTGGTCATGTCAACTTCGTAATGGGTTGAAGTTGAAAGATCCAGATTTTGAAGCCTTCTTCCGCTAACATCATAAATTTCTAAGGTAGTAACTTTTGCCTCTGGAGAAACTATGTTCAATATAGCAGTGGTTGGGTTAGGGTAAACAGCAACCTTTTCAAGAGCGGTTGCATTATCTCCCAGAACTTCATTGCTTCTAAATTGTAATGTGAAACGACTGTTGTATGTTCCTTTTTCGGCTTTGAAAGTATAATTTTCCTGCGATAAGTTGGTGAGGATGTTAAGCTCATTATCTATAAGGAAAACAGTAGTGTTGTCAAAAGTTGGCCCGAACATATCTTTTATTGAGATAGTGTATTCAAGATTGTCATCCAGCAAGGTAGAAAAGCCCATCAAAACTTTTGCACCGTCTTCAAAAACTTCTCGGCTTTGAATTCCGAATTCTTCACTTCCATTTTCCAAATGCGTATATAATGAAAGCACATTTGCCAATCTGCGGCTGTCATAGCTTTGGTCTATACCTGCGGTTGTTAATGAAGAGAAGCCAATCAAGGTAGTGTTTTGCATTTGGTATTGCTCGTTTTTAACACGAATCCAAACGCGTTCATTTCCATCAGCAAATGGTCGTGGAGCAACATTATTATTTCCTGTAACCCGCATGGTGTTTGTAAAAGTAGCAATGCCTGCAGCGGTAGCTTTAATGCCAAAACCCTGTCCGGTTGAAATATATCCGCTTGGATCGGTTTGGGTAGGATCTGATGGGGCAGGGGTTCCTCCCATAAGATTGTACATTGAAATATCTTCCATACTGAAATTCATAGAGCCTGCTCCGGGTAAGGAGGCATTTGGAGGCGTATTTGGGTTCCAGAAATAAACTTCGTTTACCATGCTGTTTGCATTTATGAAATCTACAGCACGTATGGCCGAAGCATATGGGTTGGAAAGAACATTGGGGCTGTTATTTTTATTGGTATTGTATTTTACTGTAAAATCTACATTTCCGCTGTTGAGTGTTCCTTGTTCAAATGTCATATCATAGGTGGTATTGCCTTGAATCAAATCTGGCTGTGGGCGAACAATATAACCTTCTGCATAATTTATGGCGCCATTATAGGTAAGCCAGTTGTCATAATTGTCATCCGCAAAGTTTTCTGCATCAGGGAATTGTGTGGCAACATCTGGATTGGGTACAAAGTTTTCCGTTAAATGATTCAATACTTTGTGGGCATTGGTGAAAACACCATTCCGTGTTTCTGAAGTCATAGGGCTGCCCATAACCAAAAAGGTTCTTGGAAGCATAAATGGAGTTGTGTATTCCACATTGATAACACCATTATTGGCAACGGTGGCATTATCCTCAAATTGGACAACACTACCTTGGTGCTGTACAATTAGGTTGCCATTTACGGTGATGTCTTTGGTTACGTTAAGATAATCTTCGGCTGCAACAGTAAGGGTTTTGTTTGCATCCACTTCACAACTACAGGCATCTATGCTGCCTTTTACAGCAGTGTCATAATTACTGCTAATTACAGCATTGGAACCTGGGCCCGGAGCCCCATTGTTCCAAGTGCTTCCCGAATAAGTTGTTGTTGGTGCTGCAACTGTAACAACAGCAGTACATGATGCTTTATTAGCATAGTCATCCTCTACGGTAAGTGTTACATTAAATGATTGACCAACATCTTTACAGGTGAATGTTGTTTGTCCGGCAGTTATAGTTCGCTTCGTAATTCCAAAATTGTCTGTTGATCCATTGTCAATATTAGCTGCCGTTATGGTTACGCTACCTGTATTTTTGTCCAGGATTGCGGTGTAGTTTTGGCATATTGCGTTGGGAGGTGTGTTATCGTATAGAGGATCTTTAATTACAAACAATCCACCATCTCCATTTACATTTTCGTCGCCAAATCCTGTAGCAATTAAATTTCCGCTTGCAAAATAGGGATAAACATTCCAGGTACCATTGAAAGCTGCATTGTTATTTTGTGGAAAACAATCAAAATAGTTTACTTCCGTCATGCTCGGCGTTGTATTGTAAAGACCATCAACCTTCATTATGCGAACTCCTGCTGCATAATTGGCCAGATAAAACCTATTGCCTCTTACGTATCCATTGTGATCAATAGCGTCTGTAGCTCCAAAATATGAATACACCAAAGTGGGGTTGTCTAAATCTTCAACATTAAATACTAAAGTCCGGGTTTTTCCGCCAATGGTTTCTTCGTCAACTTCATCACCCGCAATAAAAAACTTTTTATCCTCAGTAAACCAACCTTGATGGGTGTAGTATTTGTTTGCATAAGTTACTGATGAAATTAATGTAGGGCTTGTTTTATTTGTAAAATCTATAATGTTGATCTTATTATTCCCGCTAAAAGCGCCAATCATAATTTCATGGCCTTGGTAATCTGGGTCGGGCCCATCATAAATAACTACTTCAGCATCATGGCAATAGCCCAAGGATGGATAAAGTTTTACAATTACTGGGTCGGTGGGAATCCCATCGTTATTGTTGTCGAGCTTAACTACAATAGGGCCGCCACTATTATATCCTTGCGGACCTAAAATATAAGCATATCCGGATGTTTCATTTATAACTATATTGTGTGCACTTCCTTTTCTGCTGGTGCCGGTTCCATCCCAAAATAAATTTCCGTCAGTCTGTGTTTTCGTATAAGTTACAGCGGGGCTTCCTGTAAGAGTTCTTAATCGTTTCAGGTCAAAAATTTGCATTCCGTGATTTCCATTTGCGTCACTTACAATGAAAGCATAATTTTTATAGACTTTTACGTCGCGCCAAAGGCTAGAGGATACTTGACTGTTCAATCTTGCAAGATATTTTGGACTAGTGGGATTACTTATATCAACGAAAGCCGTACCATTGTCCAATCCCACAATTGCATACTCCTTTCCGCTTTGGGGGTCTGTCCATCCCCATGAATCCTGACCTTCGGCAGCCCCCATGGTTGCTGCTGAAATATAACTCTGTAGTGTTAAACCGTTACAGGGATAACTTTTGCCTCCCACCGTTGCAAAACCATTAACGCAAGGGGTTTGGGCTGATGCAATAAGGGAACAGATTGCAAAAATTAGGAGTAGATTTTTTTTCATAACTAAATATACATTTGTTTTTTAAGTAAAATTATTTAATCTCCAATAAATGTGAACTCAACAGTACAAGGGATGTCGTGGCCAATATGGCCCCTACCTTCACCACTATCTCCATTATTTAAAAAATAAGCATGACCGGTATTAATACAGTTGCTCAAATTGAACGTATAGGTAGATCCTGCCAATAGGTATTTATAATGTGTAACGGATGCATAGTGCCCTATATTATTATTCTGTATGGTAGGCGATTCTACCCTATTGTGTGTTGAATAAGAGTGGGTGTACATCCAGCCTTCCTTGTAATCATAAGAGCCTATAGAAGGAACTATGTTTACTCCCGGCCCTGTCATTTGAAAAAAGAAAGCCCCTTCAGAGGTAGCGAGGGATATTTTATCATAACTACCAGTAAAATTTGTCATTTCACCTGCTCCAAAATTTGTTCGCACTTCTATTTTATAGGTTCCTGAATATTTTGGCGTAAAAGTTTGATTTGTTAGACCAGCTACATTATCTGCATGGTCTGGTCTTGGATCTCCATAACTTTCCCTAATGGTAGTACGCTGGCAGCCTCCAGTTTGGGAATATTTTTTATATTCTTCCATAATAAATTGGGGTTTCCAACTAGAACCATCCCAAGCATAAAGACCAGGGTAAAGATCATTGGAACCGTTGGTGGTTAAGCTTGTGTTATATACTACCGTACCTGCTACTAAATTACCGCCAACCGGATTTGCTACTGGAAGCCTTGTATTGGTAGCAGTTAATGCAATACGGGGGTAAACAAGACCATAAGAGGAGGTCTCTAAATCTAATGCTCCTTCTGGTTTTGAAGTGCCTATACCTACTTGCGCTTGATATTCCTGTATTGTTAAACAGCATATCAGAAAAGTAGTGCAAATATATTTTATTTTAAATCGTTCCATTTTTTCAATATAAAAGATTAGTTATTCACCAACATAGTTAAACTCTATGGTGCATTTTAAATCATTGTTTAAAATTATATATCCCCTTCCATCACCCGCGGGAATTACTGTTACATTTCCGTTACCCTCAATACCCGGTGCAGATGCTTGGTTGAAAGTCAACGAAAAAGTATAGTTGGTTCCAGCACTCAATAAATCTTGACGAACGAATGATGTTTGATTGAATTTGTTGTTGTATTCCTTACGGGTACCATTGTCAAAAAGACGATCGTCATTGTTTCCGGAATAGGCTTTTACCGTAAAGGAGGACGTTGTGCTGTTGAAAGTAAAGTTAAACACCCCTTCAGCAGCTACAAAATTGACATATTGGGAAGAAGGGGGTAAATCTGCCCTTCCTGCTCCATAATGGACGGTCACCAAAACTTTATAATATCCAGTAAATTTAGGTGTGAAAGTATAACTGGGGAAACTTATAGTTTGATTGCCATCTAATGGTAGCAATGGTTCCGAGTCGGTTCTCACACTAGCGCTTTGGGTATAAAGTTTGTTATCTTTTTTCTCAAATTGCGGAACCCAGACAGTGCCATTCCAAACATATAGTCCAGGATAAACACCTGTAATACCATCAACTGTATTGTTGTTATAAACTGTAGTTCCTGCAATTATATTTGCTCCATTGGGATTGTTTATGGTTTCGTTGTAAATATCCAACAAGGAAACTACAGGATAAACCAGTCCAGTCGTTGTAGAGCCAATATCCAAGGCTCCTTTTGGGGAAGAAGATTGAATACCTACTTGTCCCCAGCTATTTGAGATAAAACAGAAAAGGACAAATGTATAGGTTAAAAAAAAGTATATTTTTTTCATAATCTTTAAATTTATTAGTCTCCAATATATGTTACTTCAACGGTACAGGGAATATCGTAAAAGATATGTCCGCGACCGTTTCCGGAATTGCCACTTCCTTCAAATTCAAACGCAGCATCTTGGTCGAATTTTAAATCAAAAGAAGCAGTTTGGTTTGCAGTTAAGGAAATAAAGGTTTCAAAAGTATATTGTCTCCATATGGCAAAATAATTAGTTGCACCTACACTTGAATCATATGCGGTTGAATAGGAATGGGCCGGTATTTGATAGGTTGTACCGTTGAATGTAAAGTAAAAGATACCCGACTCAAGGGCTATGTTTAGGTTTCCGTCTGATTGGCTGCCTCCTCCCCCTTGATCTGGTACTTTAGCATTGCCTCCGCCATAATTCACACTTAAAGATACTCTATATTTTCCCGTATACTTTGGAGTAAAGTTTTTGCTTACCAAGCCAGGGATATTTCTTTGACCCTCATTAGATAGGGTTCTTAAATCACCACCAGTTTGTTCATACAAGACACTTTGTTTACGGTTAAACTGTGGAACCCATTTTGCTCCATCCCAAGAATACATTCCAGGAGATACATCATTTGTACCCGAAGTTGTTGTATTGGTGTTGTAAACAGTTGTACCAACGGGTATGTTCCCCGTTTGTGGATTGGTTGCGGGAGCCATAATATTTGTTTTGGTAAGCGCAAGCCTAGGCAATACAACTCCGTTCGTACTACTATTTATTTCCAAAATGCCATTGGGATTGATGGTATTTATTCCTACTTGGGAGTAGGAAACATTCTTAGCCAAGAAAAGAGTGGCTGCAAAAGCTAGCCACAGTGTAGGTAGTTTTATTTTCATAATTTGGGGTTTGGTTGAAAATATGATACAATATTAATATATAAATTCGATAAAAAGCAAATAAATCGGATTAAATGTTGATATTTTTTCGTTATAACTATTTAAATATCAGTTATTTCCTACATTTTTTAAGATATATTTAAGATTATTCTTACTTGTGTATAATTTTAGAACTTTCCTTTCTTTCATCTACTTTTATATTTTCTGACTGCTTTTCTGAAATTACGCTTGGAGCATCAGGAAACCTAAGATCAGTATAAGAGGATTTTTCGCCAGAAACTTTATTTATTTCATCTTTTCTATTAGCCACTATATGCCATGAAAAAGAAACGTTTGACTCTCCATTTTGCAGTTCTTTTACTTTAAAACCTGTTGCAGTTTTATCTGTGACAAAAACTCCATTGCATTCTCCTTCCAATTGAATAAATACTTTTAATGGGTGCTTATTGTCAACAGTAATATTTTGGGAAAAAATGGGGTCAATTGAAATATTCGCAATACCGTTAACCAATCGGCCCGTTCCATAATCTTCAAAAAGAACCTCGGGGGCTTCCGGTGCAAACATTATTTTTTGCGCTCCATTCTGAGTATTGCTCTCAACAATTGTGGAAACAATACCATTTCCAATTATTTTATAATTAGTGCCATTGTATCTTGCCCCTGTATAAGCCCATGAGGCATCACTATTGCCTCCACTATAGAAATACCCTCCATAATACATATTGTCAGAACCTTGAGCGCTTTCATTAGTATATCCAGCAAGCATAGCTCTAGGGTCTTTTACATCCTGATCGGAGGCAGATCCTGAATAATTTGTTTGAAATCTTGCAGCTTCTCTTACACCACTTGTTTTTTCAGTAAGGACATATAGTCCCAAGTCTTTGGCATTGGCATTTATTGCAATATTTAAAACCTCAGTTGTAGAAATGGAATTGGCGCTACCTGATACTGCACGGATGCCAATATTTGAATAATTGGCAGGCCTTTTGTCTGCTATGGCAATCATTCCGTTGGCGCCATTGCTTCCAGATGCCAAACCGGCTACTCCTCCAGTAAGTTTATCGTTTCCACTGTATGTTGTAGTTCCATAGGATCCATGCGAGTTTTCTGCATAACCAAACACGCCAATTCCTGTTCCATAATTTTCACCAATAATTGCATCTCCGGAACCATTTTCTACCCCATAAATTGAAGAGCCGCCAACGCTTGAAATTTCTGAAACTATTCCATAGTCGCTTTTTCCATCATTTATTCTTAATGTAGCATTGGATAAAGGATTAGAGCCAATTGCAACATTGCCTTCTGAAAGTATACGCAAACGTTCTTGGTTGTTGGTACGGATTGCAAAATCCTGTTCGTCGGCAGTACCCAAAAAATGATACTCAGCGCTGGTTCCATAATTTCCTTCAGCTGACCAGTCATTGCCATTTACACCATCTATGGCGACCCATCGATAGCTATTCCAATAGTAAAATCCTGGTGCAACCAAATGTTCCCCACTGCCGGAATAGTTTATATTATAAACCAATAGTCCAGTTGCAGGTGAAGAGATTGGAGCTGATTCATAGGTGTCTGTGAGCATAACCCTATTTACAAGTAGACCGCGATTTGTATCAGCCATATCAATTTGTGAACTTGTGTCGGGTTCATTTGTTCCAAAGCCAAAATTGTCATTTTCACCACTTACAAAAAAGGAGTTTTCATTATTGATTGTTGCAATTCTAAAATCCATATTCAACATATCTGGATTAATCAGAAATTCTAAATTTTCAGTGCTCTCAGCATTTGTATTGAAGAATGTTGAGTTATTAATAGAAAGATTCATTTGGTTATTTCCTGATTTCCAAAAACCCATCGTCTTGTTTTCATCCCAAGAATAAAAAGGGGCATCTAGAGTGCCATTGCCCAAGGCGAGAACTTGATCTGCATTTGATATTCTAAATCTTTGGATATTGTTTGTGCCTAAACTGAGGGACTGTTCATCAGTTGTTCCAATAAAATTTATATTTTCATCAGTGCCAGCAGTTCCCATGAGCCCCCATTTTTCTGAATCGGCCATTGCTTTCCATTTGGTACCCGACCAATAATAATAACCAGGAACTACAGCATTATTTCCATTACCAGCTGTAGCTGTATTATAGACTAATAGACTTTCAGTTGGGAAAGGTTTTATAGGGTCAATTGAATTAGTGCCTATTAAAGCAACTCTAGGAATCAATAAACCTTTTGATCCAGTTATGTCACTAATGTCGAGTATGGCTGATAGATCTGGGGATGTAGTGCCAATTCCCACTTGAGCCAATAGGTTATATTTCGGGAAAATTACAAATATGGCTAATGCCAAAATTATTCGTAGTAGTTTTAGATTCATAATTTGGGACTATTGAAAATAAGAACAAGAATAATACAAAAAATCGATTAAAAGCAAATTTATACGATAAAAGTTGCATTATTTTAATATTTAACTTTTTAATTATAATCTATTTCCTACATATTTTTTGTTTTAGATATTAATATGTAGGATTCTATGTAAGAATAGAATTTATCAAAATAAGCCAAAATGAATAAATTCATTAATTATCTTTACCATTATGCAATTTTTCTTGTCTTTTAGCTCTTTACCATGCATTGAAATTGATTTGTCTCCGTTCAATTTTTTGGGATATTCTTTATTTATTAAAAGAGAAGACCTTCTCCATCCCTACGTTTCTGGCAATAAATTCAGAAAACTCAAATACAACTTTTTAGAGGCACAAGAAAAAAACCACAAAACCTTACTTACTTTCGGCGGGGCATTTTCCAATCATATCGCAGCTGTGGCAGCTGCTGGCAAAGAATGTGGTCTAAAAACTATCGGTATCATTCGCGGGGAAGAGCTGGAAAAGAAAATTTCTGAAAATCCAACACTTTCCTTTGCAAAGGATTGTGGTATGCAGCTACATTTCATTTCGCGGGAAGCTTATAGAGCTAAAGATGAAGCTGAATTCATTCACGATTTAAAAATGCAATTTGGAGATTTCTATCTGTTGCCCGAGGGCGGAACCAATGCACTTGCGGTAAAAGGATGTGAAGAAATTTTATATGAAAAAGAAAATATTTTTGATTATATATGTGTCCCTGTAGGAACTGGTGGCACTATGGCAGGATTAGTAAAAGCTTCAAATGAAAAGCAGAAAGTTTTGGGTTTTTCTGCTTTAAAGGGAACTTTTCAATCTTCAGAAATAACAAAATATACTTCCAAAACCAATTTTGAAATCACTGACGCCTATTGTTTTGGTGGCTATGGCAAAATAGATCTAGATTTAATTCGTTTCATTAATGAGTTTAAGCGAAAGACCAAAATTCCGCTAGATCCTGTATATACCGGAAAAATGATGTATGGCATTTTCGATCTCTTAAAAAAGGGGCATTTCAAAGAAAATAGCCGTATTTTTGCAATACATACCGGAGGCTTGCAGGGTATTGCCGGAATGAACCAGAAATTGAAAAAGAAAAACCTTCCCATAATTGAATAAAATGATTGGCAGAATAACCACGCTTCTTCTTATATGTATCCTTTGCTTTGGCAGTTGCAAATCAAAAAAAACCGCAACTTCCCACAGAAAAAAAACCAAAACCGAACGCGTTGTTAGGGTCAAACAGCCCATCAAGGAAAAAGACACCAAGGCGGAAGAGCCCGATGTTGTAGTAGTTCCGGTAAACATTCCTTATAGTGAACGCGTCGCTAATTATATAAACGAATTTAGCGGAATTGCAAAAGAAGAAATGCTACAGTACGGAATTCCCGCAAGTATCACTCTTGCCCAAGGTATCTTGGAAAGTGGTGCCGGAGCAGGCGAACTTACCTTGAAAGCCAACAATCATTTTGGGATAAAATGCCACACAGGATGGGAAGGCGATCGCGTTTATCACGATGATGACGAAAGGCAGGAATGTTTCAGAAAATATAGCGACCCAAAATATTCCTATCGTGATCATTCACTATTCCTGACGCAAAGAAGTAGATATCAAGATTTGTTCAAATTGCGGAAAGATGATTACAAAGGTTGGGCAAAAGGTTTACGGAAAGCAGGCTATGCAACTGATCCAAAATATCCCGACAAACTTATAGGAATTATTGAAAGATATAATCTTGAAGCGTATGACGAAGAGGTCTTGGGCAAAAAAGTGAGCAGCACAGACCCAGACGATTCCAAAATCGGTACATATTCCGTGCAGGCTGGAGATACGCTTTACAGTATTTCAAAACGTTTCAATCTTACCGTGGAAACTTTAAAAGAATACAACGGACTTCGAAACAACGATATATCCATAGGTCAGGTTTTATATCTACACCCAGTTAAAAATCAGTAAAAAGTTTTCAATCGAAGTCGCAGTTTTCAGTAATTTTTTCTTCAATTATTAATACCAATTTCTTAAAAACTAATATGAAATATCAAAGAAGCAGTTCCCTTTTCGAAGAAGCCCAAAATGTTATTCCGGGCGGCGTAAATTCGCCGGTACGAGCATTTAAGGCAGTTGGCGGCACACCTGTTTTTGTTGAAAAAGCTAAGGGCGCTTATTTATATGATGTAGACGGAAACAAATTGATCGATTACATAAATTCTTGGGGGCCGATGATTCTGGGCCATGCTTACGATCCCGTGGTTAATGCCGTAATTGAAAAGGCAAAAAAAGGAACTTCTTTCGGCATGCCCACAGAAATTGAAACCGAAATTGCCGCGCTTGCAGTTTCAATGGTGCCGAATATTGATAAAATCCGTTTTGTGAACAGTGGTACCGAAGCCTGTATGAGTGCTGTGCGTTTGGCGCGTGGATTCACTGGGAAAGATAAAATCATAAAATTTGCAGGTTGTTATCACGGCCATAGCGATTCATTCTTAATTCAAGCAGGAAGTGGGGCCGTTACTTTTGGAACCCCCAATAGTCCCGGTGTTACGGAAGGAACTGCAAAAGATACGCTCTTGGCAAATTACAACGATTTAAAAAATGTGGAAGAAGTTATAACCGCAAGCAAAAACGAAATTGCTTGTATTATTCTTGAACCCGTTGCAGGAAATATGGGCTGCATCCCTCCTGCCAAAGGATTTTTGGAAGGCTTGCGGAAACTTTGTGACGAAAATAAAATCCTTTTGATTTTTGACGAAGTAATGACTGGTTTCCGACTAGCTGCAGGTGGCGCGCAGGAATTGTTCGGGATTAAGGCCGATATTATATGCTTCGGAAAAGTGATTGGTGGTGGACTTCCAGTTGGTGCTTTTGCAGCAAAAGCAGAAATAATGGATTATTTGGCGCCCATTGGCCCTGTTTATCAAGCTGGGACTTTGAGTGGCAATCCATTAGCGATGGCAGCTGGTTTGGCAATGTTGAAAGAGTTAAATGAAAACCGCGAAGTTTTCAACTCAATAAATAAAAAGACGGAATATCTTCAGAAAGGAATTGAGCAAGCACTTACTTCAGAAAATGTAAAATTCACGATCAACCGTTTGGGTTCTATGATATCGGTGCATTTTTCAGAAAAGCCTGTTACGGATTTTGCTTCTGCAGCCGAAGCGAACAATGAAAATTTTAAAAAGTTTTTCCACGGAATGCTCAATGAGCGAATCTATATTGCGCCCAGTGCTTTTGAAACTTGGTTCATTTGCGATGCATTGAGCTATGCAGATTTAGATTCAACTATTGCCGCCTGCAAAAAAATAGCTAAAGATTTAAAATAAAAAAACCCTTTCTAAATTTAGAAAGGGTCTTGATTTTAAATATAATTAATCACTAATTATTCATTTTCAGCCATTTGGCGTATTGATCGGCGGTTAAGGTTTTCTTCATTGCTTCTTTTAACTGATCGTCCAATTTTTTCTTTTCAGCAGCCACGGAAGCATCTTTTGAATCTTTCCCGTCAACATTTTTTTGGTAACCTACCTCTTTGGCAACAAGAGCTCTAAATATAGTTCTGCCTTGGTCGCCGTTTAGGTTTAATGTTTCGGTAAGCTTTGCAGTTTCAGCTTTGGCAATTACCTCTGGTCTTCCTTTATCCTGCGATAATGATTGTGCCGAGGCAGTTTGTATTCCTAATAGCATTGTAGTTGCAAAGGCAATTACTGTAAGTATGTTTTTCATTGGTTTAAAATTTTAAAGTTACTAATGTAACTATTTTATAAACAACTAAAACAATAACTGCGCCAAAAAAAATGATTTTAAGATTATTTTAATCTCTGCGCGGTTTATCCGGACTGTTTTTGCGTTTCATATTATCACGCTTGTGGTGACGGCTTTTTTCCCATTTTGTAAGTTGCTCTTCCGTAAGGATTTCTTTTAGCTGTTTCTTCATTGCAATTTGTCTGTCCAGCATTGCACTTTTTGCTTCAAATTTTTGGGCATCGGTCATTTCGCTTTTATTTTCAGGACGTGCAGGTTTGTTTTTCTCCATCTCCACAAACAGTTGTTTCACTTTGGTTTGTTGTGAATCGTTCAAACCTAAATCTAGGGTCATTTTTTTTGCGCGTAACTCAGCTTTTTGCTCAGGAGTGAAATTTTCCTTCATCTCTTTGCGATGTTCCCTTTTTTCAGAATTTTTATTCTGTGCAGTTATGGCGAAGGTTGTAAATGCCATTAAAATTATCATTGCTTTTTTCATCTTGTATTTTTTTATTGTTCAACATAGCTATGACGGAAAAATTTTAAATAGGTTTAATCTGCGCTATTTTTCTGAAATAAAAAAAGCCGCAAAAAGCGGCTCCAATTATTATTTTTTCCATAATAAAACGCTATAGGGAATCTATATATTCATTGAGCATTTGTAAGGCTTCACCGTGAATTACGGTTCTTCCCAATTGCGGCATTCTATAGGTTGGAAGTGTACTTTGAAAACGAGCAATTATTTCGCCTCGGTTTGCGTAAATTCCTGTATCACCAAAAGCTGTTTCCAGTCTAAAATCCAAGAAAAATCCGGGTGGAACGCTTCCGCCCGGCTGGTGGCAGTGGGCGCAGTTTACGTCCATGTACGCACGGGCGCGATCATCAATCAATAAAGTTTCATCTTCCCAATTTGGCAAAACGCTAATATTACCGGAAGTTACACCCTGCAAAAGCCCAAGGCCAGTAAGATAATCCAACTGGTTTTGATTGGTATAGGAAGGAATAAAGTTCAAATTGCGAAGTTTTGGGCCAATAGGAAAAGTAGTTGCGTTGTTGTTATGGCAGGTAAAACAATCCTGTTTGGAAGGAATTTGATAATCAACATTTTGGGCATTTCCATTTCCATCTATGTAACTTATTGCTTCGGTGCTACCTGTTTCGCGGTAGGTTGCTTCGGTTTGGGCGGTGTTCCAAATGTAATCGCCAACAAGCCAAGTGCCGTTTACTTTTAAAAGAATTCGAGTCTCAATAATTTTTTTGCCCAAAGAAGGGTCGCGTTCGTCAAGGTTGTAATAGAATGTTTTTGCAATTAGGGTATTATCTGGAAAAGTTGGCAACAAATTACTATTGTTAAAACGCATACTTTGTCCGTCGGGAAGACGGATTAGCCTTTGTTTATGTGCATAATCCGTGAAAAGTGTGCTGTTAATTTCATAAAGTTGCACGCCGTTAGCTGGATCTAAATCTGAAAGATTTCCACCAAAAACTCCCATTTGTGAAAGTAATGGTAAAAATGATAAAGGCTGTTGAATCGTAAAAGCTTCCAGCGTATTGCTTTGGCCAGATTCGTTTTCTTCCGCATCCAATGCAGTAACGTAAAAACTATATGCTGTTCCAGCAGTAAGATTTTGAATGGTTGCGGAGGTTTCGGTAATTAAACCTACAAGTGCTGTTCCGTCTTGGTAAATTCGGTAACCCGTAACGCCAACATTATCGGTTGACGCTTCCCAACTGAGCTTTAGGGAAGTTTCAGTTTGCTCTGAGGCGGTTAAGTTTAATGGTTTTGAAGGGGCTTGGGTATCAACTTCTACGGGATCATAGCCATCATCTTTTCCGCAAGCGGTAATCATTAAGCCAATAAGGGCCAGAAAAACTAATTTCTTCATTTTTTATTAATTGAGTTCCTAAAAATATAAAAATTGGTTGAATGGGTAGGATTTTGGCTGTTAAATTAAAAATCATTCAAAAGATAACCTCCCTCATTGAAAAGTTATGTTCCCTAAATGTGTGTTTTATTATAGATGTGTTATCAATAGTTTCGGTAGAAATTTAAAATGTAATACTATGAAAACGAAATTTTTATTATTGCTTCCAATTTTTTTAGGACTTGGTTTTTTGGGATTCATTTCCTCTAAAAATGATTATCCCGAAACCAAAAGAGTATTGGCCCATGAGGATGGGTGTGTGTTTATGACGGTTATGGGCGAGCAATCGTCTGAAAATTACAGTGTTTTTAAGAATGACGAAAACCTAAACCTTTCAGTAAATGATGGTCTTTTGTGGTTAACGGAAGCCCAATTACCCAATGGTGGCTATGGTGCGGGAAGCCACGCACATCAGGAAATTATGGATCCGCATGCTGTACCAGCCGATCCTGCAACCACCGCAATGGTTGGAATGGCTTTTTTAAGAAGTGGAAACACTTTGGAAAAAGGAACGTATTCCAAAAACCTTCAAAAAGCATTGAATTATCTATTGGAAACTGTTGAGAACACTTCTAAAGACAATCCTTATATAACCGATGTTCGCGGCACGCAAATACAGACGAAACTTGGACAGAATATAGATGCAGTGCTTACGGCACAGTTTTTTGCAAATATGCTTCACCAAAATTTAAAGTCTTCGGAAAAGAAGAGAATTGAACGTGCATTGGATATCTGTGTTTCAAAAATTGAAGCTGCAACCGATGCCGAAGGAAAACAGCAGGGCGCTGGTTGGGCCGGGGTTTTGCAGAGTGGTTTGGCGAGCACTGCCTTGGAATCTGCCTCGGCAATGGGGGTGAATGTTGATAAAGAAGTTTTGAATAGAACCCGCAATTACCAAAAAGGTAATTATGACGAAAAGACAAACGAAGTTAAAACCGACGATGGAGCTGGTGTGATGCTCTATGCCGTGAGTGGCAGCGTTCGTGCAACCGCAAAAGATGCAAGAAGGGCGGAAGAAAAAATAAATAAAGCAAAGAAGGAAGGTAAGCTTGCGGAAAATGCTCCCGTAACCGTTGAAAACCTTAGAAAAGCTGGTTATTCGAAAGAAGAGGCGGCAGAATATTCCACAAGTTACAATGTATATCAATCCGCAAAAAATACGGCGCAACAGGAAGATGTGTTAAATGGTTTTGGAAATAATGGGGGAGAAGAATTTTTGAGCTTTTTACAGACTGGCGAATCATTGGTGGTGAACAAAGACAAGGATTGGAAAAAATGGTACGATGATATGAGCGGACGTATTTTGAAAATCCAGAATACGGACGGCAGTTGGAACGGACACCACTGTATTACCAGCCCAGTGTTTTGCACGGCAACGAGCATATTGTTGCTTACAGTGGAAAATGATATTGACTATTTACGAAAAGTTGGAGAATAAAAATTGAAATACCACCGCTCGCGTTTCTGGTAGGGATGCCAGACCCCTTATGCCAAAAAGGAGGAAAAAAGCGTGGGCGGTGGTTTATTTTTACATTACCAATTCCAATGTAGTTTCGTAAAGGTTCTTTTTTTCCATTTTTGATTTTAACCACGCATAAAAACTCATCACAAAAATATCTTCCCGCTCTGCTCCAATCCAAACAAATGAAGTTTCCACTTTATTTTTAAATTTTTCAGAAGTTATAATTTTCGGGTTTTCATAATAATTATTGACAAAGCCCATAAAGGTCAAAACTCTTTCTTCGCCTATTTCCTTTAAACGTTTGTTGAATTTTCTTTTAAACGAATTAAGTCTTGAAAATACCAAATCCAATTTATCAAGCTCAATCAATATCAATATTTCAATGATGCTTTTTTTCAATACCCAAATCCATCCATTTTTCTTTTCATACCAAATATCGGAATGCGAAAATTCCTTAAAAATCTGATAAGCCTCATTAAAACGGTGTTGCTGGAAGAGAAAGGTGCATAATGATAAAGACGTTTCAGCGGAACTTCCTTTAAACTTTTCCAATAAACCAATCGCTTCGTTTGCACGGCCTGTGTAATTAAGGTTCATTGCCTTAATTAAGGTTAGTTTTTCTTGAAATAGCTTAAAGTATATTCTATTTCTTTTCAGCATTTCACCTTGCATTTGGGCTATAAAATCCTCTGATTTTTTAAATTGTTTGTTTCTGAAACTTGCCACTGCCATTAAATGAAGAATCTCGATATGGTAAAATAAATGCTTTTCGGCGAGGATAATTTTTTTGTTTTTTATTATTCCATAGATATCCTCCATCAAAGTTGAAATGTTATTATAATCGCTTTGGAGTTTAGCCGCGGTTGAGGTTAGATTCATTAATTGGAATAAGGATTTATAGGTAAGCGTTTCGGCAACTTCAATATTGAAATCTGAAAAAACTTGCGTAATTATTTCGCTTGCCGGATTTCCCTTTTCAAACTTTATTTTGTTTTTAATACTGGCGTATGCCATATTTAGCTGAAATTCCCTTTGAAAATTTAGGGCATTCTTTTCTGAATCCTCAAAAATTTCTGAAAGCACCAAATTGGAATTGAGATGTGCATATTGAATTTTGGTAGTGTAAATTTCATTTAAGATTGAATACAGGTCTAATTCCAGCGCTTTTTTTTCGGCTTTTAAAAGAGTTTTGAACGCCACTTTGTTGTTTTTGTGTTCAAAGAAAATCCTGCTAGCCAGCAAAAGCTTCATTATTTCCATTTCTTCGGAGGTTTCACCAGAAAAACTTTTGGACGCCACGAAATCGATTAAGTTGTTTTGAAGACGATTGCATAGTGCGTGAAAGGCATTTTTTGAAGATTTTCCGTAAATTTTTTCAGCTGTTTCAATCGTTTTTCCTAAAGAGATAGTTTTAAAAAGTGTAAGATTTTTAACGTCTCCCCGTTGATTCTTTTTTTTCAGATAGCTGATGAATTCCCTTTTTTCATCTTCTGAAAAATCATTGATTATTGAATTAATTATATTCATTTAATAATAAGATTGAATAACTATAAACTCTTTAAAATTAGATGCTGAAAGTACAATGATACTATTTTTAATAGTAAGTATTTATAAAAAATTACATTTTATTGAATTGTTTTACTTCCCACATTTGTACCAATAATCATCAAAAAATATATCATTATGGAAAATCAAATGTTTACTGAAGAAAAAGAAAACAAGAAAGTTTTTACTTCAAGAAAAGAAAAGGAAGAGAGTTTTAACTGCAAGCCAACCCCCGCATTTGTTTCGGCATCTTGGACAGCACTTTTTATTGGGATGGTATCATACTGCATTGGATTGTGGAATGTAGATATGATGCTCAATGAAAAAGGGTATTATTTTACAATTCTTCTGTTTGGACTTTTCTCTGTGGTTTCCGTGCAAAAAAGTGTGCGGGATAAGCAAGAAGGCGTACCCGTAACCGATGTTTACTACGGTATAAGTTGGTTTACAACCATTGCTTCCTTGGTGTTGCTAGTTATTGGACTTTGGAATGCAGATATTGAATTAAGTGAAAAGGGTTTTTATGGAATGTCCTTTACCTTGGCTCTTTTTGGGGTAGTTGCCGTGCAGAAGAATATTCGGGATATAAAATGGCTTGAAAAGAAGGAATAAAAGTGGTTGTTCATTAAGACAAAGAGCGGTAAGTTCTTTGTTTTGATGATGATTGCTGGAGCGGTTTTTATTCTGAAATCGCTCCTTTTATTAAAAAAATGAGCCGCATTAAAAATGCGGCTCATTCCTATCTTTAAATAGTTAATATATTATTTCACAACAAAACGCAATACTTTGTTGTAGTCTTCAAATTTCAAGATATAAACGCCCAAAGAAAGATTGGAAACATTAATGCTACTATTGCTGGCATCAACGTGTTGTTCTTTCACTTTTTGGCCAAGCATATTATAGATGGCTACGTT
Source organism: Aequorivita soesokkakensis (assembly GCF_001641085.1). GTDB lineage: Bacteria > Bacteroidota > Bacteroidia > Flavobacteriales > Flavobacteriaceae > Aequorivita > Aequorivita soesokkakensis. The sequence goes on from NZ_LXIE01000031.1 coordinate 73,190, forward strand.
ATATTCTTCTTTTAAGTTTGATAATGCAATGGTATCATCTGCTGGATTTGGATAAATAGAAACGCCAAGCAGAGCGTCATTGTCATTAACTCCCGCGGTAACGCAAGGTGCTGGTGAAGTTCCGGCATTTGGGACATTTAAGTTACAAGCTCCCTCTGCTGAAAAAGTAGCGGTAAGGTTAATTGTTCCACCATCTGATGGCATCTGTACGCCCACAAATGTGTGTGGCGATGTTAAACCTGCTACCGGAACTGAAGCTGTTCCATCACCAGATATATCTAAGGTTCCAGTTGCTGGAGGGTTTATAAAAGTTACGGTAACATCTGCCGTGAAGAAATCATCACTGCCGTCTGTTGGTGTTCCATTGTCATTACATGGTGAAAGGTTTGATGTTTCAATTTCAGAAATATCACAAGCGTTTGGATCACAAACATACGCAGGCAATACATATCCTCTGGCTTCAAACCTATCGGTAAAAGCATCAATCTCAGCACAGGTATAGCCCATGTCTATAGCTGCTTGTCTCACTGCGATAGCAGCGTTTTGTTGGTTGGTATTGCTATTGGTCATACCAAGACCTTCCCAAACGGCGGCATCCATTTTTTCTCTGCCAATGATTTCCCAGATTTCAAGAAGTACCGTAGCCCATATTTGCCCGTCTGTGTGAATTGAACCAGTAAGTCCCCCTGGATACATAGCTCCGTAATTGGTAACACGGCCACCCCAGAATGGATTGTGTCCGTCCCAACCAAAAACCCAGAAATATTGTGGGTCTGTAATATCCCAATAACCAGTACTTCTTTTATAGGAATTTGCCCAATAGTCACCAGTTCCTTCACTTAAACCATTTACTTGGCTAAGGTTACCGTTGGTAATAAAATCGTGAAGTCCGTGGCCCAATTCGTGAAGCACTACGTCCATGTCTTCTGCATCATCCACGCCACCTTCTCCAAACTGAAGACTTCCGCCACTGTAAAAAGAGTTGTCAGCACCATTAGCGCCGTGTGGATCATAACGAACCACTCCATTGTTGTAAATTGAAACTAAAGGAATTCCCAAATCATCATTGATGTAACGGAAGCTTTTATCAATGTGGTGATAGCAGTTAGCGGCTTCAAAACCTTGCTCATCACGCGTAAATTCGAAATCTGGTGATGTTTGCAAAAACAAACCTGTTGATGGAGCGCCTAATTCTGCTATTTCAGTATATGGACCTTTTAGTCTGTAGTTGGTGCCGTCAAACTGAATGTCGAATAAAGTTACAGCTGTTCTTGCAGCGTCAAGATCTGCATTAGTTTGGTCATTGTTGTCTGAATAATTTCCGCCATAAGTACTTCCCGTTTTGGTAAGTGGGTCTGGGTCAAAAACCATTGCAGTACCTGTTGCCATAGTTGTTGGGGCAACTGGGTTTTTAATTCCTTTTGGGTTGCCTTCTCCATCTTTTTTATGGTAAATGGCAATGTCTTGGGTACTTAAAACAGTTCCAGTTTTTGCATCAACAATAGTTTCCCAGTTACCCATTCTGAATTCAGACATAGTGGTTACTCTGTAAACCAATTGATTGCTTCCCAGTTTGTTGTAAACATATAGTTTTACTTCCTTTTGAGAAATGTAGCCTTCAATATTCAAAGCTGTTTTTGCAGCATTTAAAGCATCTTCAGCAGAAATTGAAGGGTTGGTATCAATAGTTTCCACAGCACTATCAAAAGTGCTTGCGTGGTAGGTTACTTGGTTTCCGTTTGAAACGTGAACGGCCACGGAAGAATCAAAAACTTCTACGCCGTTTACGGTATGTTGATATCTAAAAGTTTCACCGGAAGGGCCTGCGTGGCTGCTTTTCATCGTAAAACTTTGGTTTGTTTTGTTGATGGGCATATTGCTGTCCATCCAAGACTGGGCTACACTTTCTTTGCTGCTCTGCGCAAAGAAAACCTGTGTAAACACCAATAATAGCGAAGTGAATAATAGTCTTTTCATAAAAAAAATTAGATTTAGAAATAGTGAATAGATTTTCAAATGTAATGGTAAAGATTTATAATTCAAAGGTTTCTGAATAAAGTAATTTGAAGAATCTTCAAGTAAAGGGGTTTAGCCAAATAAAAAAAGGAAACCACATTGCTGTAATTTCCTTTTTAAATAATTATAAATGATTTGTTTATAAAACCGAAACCATCAAACTTTCATCTGTCTTTTCAACCTTTGCAACTTTAGAAGCAGTCAAGCCTTTTATAGCCTTATCCCACTTTTTGTTGCTAAGTCCGCTTTGTGCTTTAAGTTCTTCCAAAGCAATGGGTGAGTTGGCTTTTAAAATTGTGTAAACCACTTTTTCATCTTCAGTCATTTCCACTTTTTTCTTTTCGGGGCGCATCTGCGGGAAGAAAAGCACTTCCTGTATGGAAGGATTGTTGGTTAAAAACATAACCAAACGGTCCATCCCGATACCCATACCGCTGGTTGGAGGCATACCGTATTCCAAAGCGCGAAGAAAGTCGTAATCTATAAATGCCGTTGCTTCGTCATCACCTCTGTCGGCCAATTTTAGTTGGGCCTCAAAACGCTCGCGTTGGTCAATGGGATCGTTCAATTCACTGTAAGCGTTTGCTATTTCCTTGCCACAGACCATCAATTCAAAACGTTCCGTTAGTTCAGGATTTTCGCGGTGTTCTTTACATAGCGGACTCATTTCCTTTGGATAATCTGTAATAAAGGTTGGCTGAATGTAATTACCTTCACACTTTTCACCAAAAATTTCGTCAATCAACTTGCCTTTGCCCATAGTGTCATCCACGGGGATTTTCATATCCAAAGCAGCCTTGCGGATTTCGTCTTCAGTTTTTCCAGTAATATCAAAACCTGTAAAATGTTGTATAGCCTCAGCCATTGTAACTCTGGGGTACGGCGCTTTAAAATCTATTTGGTGTTGACCGAAAGTAGCTTTTGAAGTTCCGTTTACTTTTATAGCGCAGAACTCCAACAATTGCTCGCAGAAATCCATCATCCAGTTGTAATCTTTATAGGAAACGTAAATTTCCATCGCGGTAAATTCTGGGTTGTGGGTGCGGTCCATCCCTTCGTTTCGGAAGTTTTTTGAGAATTCATATACGCCGTCAAAACCACCGACAATTAACCTTTTTAGATATAATTCATTTGCAATTCGCATATATAAAGGAATGTCCAATGAATTGTGGTGCGTAATAAAAGGTCGCGCCGCAGCACCGCCCGGAATAGGTTGTAAAACTGGAGTTTCCACTTCAAAATAGCCGCGCTCGTTAAAAAATGTTCGCATCGCATTGAAAAGCTTGGTGCGTTTTACGAATATTTCCTTTACGTGCGGATTTACCACCAAATCTGCGTAGCGCTGGCGGTAACGTTGTTCGGGGTCGGTAAAGGCATCGTGTATTTTTCCTTCGGCATCAACGCGCGGTTGTGGCAAAGGTTTTAAAGCTTTGCTCAATAGGGTGAAATTCTTCACCATTATGGTTTTTTCGCCAACTTGGGTTTTGAAGAGTTCGCCTTCAATACCTATAAAATCGCCTATGTCGAGCAGTTTTTTATAGACTTCGTTGTAATGGCTTTTGTCTTCGCCGGGGCAAATTTCATCACGGTTAAAATAAACTTGAATACGACCGTCCGCATCCTGAAGTTCAGCAAATGAAGCGGGCCCCTGAATTCTGCGGGACATCAACCTGCCTGCAACCACCACCTTTTTTCCTTCCTCAAAATTCTCCTTTATCTTTTTTGAAGTATTGTTTACAGGGTATAAATCTGCGGGATAGGGGTTTATTCCCCGTTCGCGCAATTGGTTTAGTTTTTCTCTTCGGATGATTTCCAGTTCAGACAGTTGCATAATTTTTTTCTAAAATAAGTTTGCAAAGATAGGGAAATGATGTTCTAATTGCGAAATATGGAAATGCGAAGTTTGAAGTGGGAAATTGGAAGTAAAAAATCAAAAATATTAATCGTAGATTTGTTTTCTATGAGTATATGGAGAGTCCTGCTTGCAATTCTTTTTCCGCCACTTGCCGTAATTGGCAAAGGCTGTGGGTCCGTATTGATCGTTTTCATACTTACCGTTTGCGGATGGGTTCCCGGCGTGATTGCTGCTCTTATAATTTTAAACAACCCTAAACGATAAACAAAATGATGCAAAAATTACTATTTATTTTCGTCCTGGCTTTTACTGCCATAAGTTGCCAGTTTACCGAAACTATGGTCATGAACGAGGACGGAAGCGGCACGATGTCCGTGGAAGTTAATCTGAACGAAATGATGGCCTTCGGCGGGGCTGCCGTTACAGATTCCATGAAAGTGAAAATAGACACTATTGTATATATGAAGCAGTTTTTGGAAGAAAAAAAAGACAGTATTTCCAAACTTTCAGCAAGCGAGCAGCAGAAACTTAAAAAGCTGGAAAACTTCAATATTCATATGAAAATGGATTCGGAAACCTCTGAAATGATTTATGATATTTCTACCCAATTCAAAAACGTGAGCGAGGCAAACGATATTTTGAGCGGACTGGAACAAGCAGGAAATTTAATGCCAGACCAAGATGCCAACACCGAAGTAAAAAAAGAAGAAGATTCCCCAGAAGTAATTGGGGTAAATTATTCCTTTAAAAAAGATGTTTTTAAACGGGATGCATATATAAAAGATAAAATAATGCACCAACAGCAAGTTGACAGTATGCAGCAGGCCGAGGCATTTATGGGCGGATCCAATTATAAATTAAATTATACTTTTCCGAAGAAAATAAAGAAGACTTCAAATCCGGATGCTACTTTTTCAGAAGATAAAAAAACGGTGACTGTTCAAGCACCTTTTATAGAATATTTTAAAAATCCCGATGTACTTGATTTGGAAGTTGAATTGGAGAAAAATTAACAATTAACTATATATATTATGAAAGCATTATTTTTTTTAATTCCCTTTTTTTTTATCAATGCGTGTAAAACGCAAACGGGGACAGTAATTTCATCAGAAAACACGAGTATGGGACAAGTAGAAAATAGAGCTACGGGCTGCCCCGAAGAAGGAACTTGCAATGTGGTAATCCATAAAAACAAGCACTTGGTTGTAAAGGAAGACGGCACGGGGGCTATGTATCCTGAAATGGTAGCTGGAGAAAATACAGTGGTTGTATATACCTTCTCCAAAGAGGGCCCGGCAGGAACGGCAGATGGCAATTATTCTGAAACCATTCATTTTGAAATACCGGCAGGTGTGGAAAATTTGAGCAAGGAAGACGCAATGCTTGCAGAAGTAAATTTACTTTACGGCAAGCAATGTTTTTGCAGGGGCGAGGCAGGTTTCTATCCCATTAGAAATGGAAAGCTTTTGGTTGAAAAAAGCAGTCAGGGAATTGTGTTCGATCTTAAATTTAAAGTAGAGAAAACTTCGCAGGTTATTTCACATATAACTGAAACGGTGAAACTTTAGCATTAGAATAAAGAGAAAGAATAAAAAGAAAAGATAGTTTAAATGAAAAGAGGCGTTCAAATTTTGAACGCCTCTTTTTTTATAATAAATAATAAGCTTAGTTTTTAACAAGCTTTTTAGTAGTCACTTTGTCGCCATTTTTAACAACAAGGAAATATACTCCGCTTTCAATATAACCATAGTTTAATTGTTTGCTGAAAGTATTGGAAGCAGATACATCATCATAAGTATATGTGTTGATTGCTCTTCCTCTTAAGTCATAAAGTGCAACTTCAATATTATCATTTGAAGCTGGTTTAAAAGTAAGGTTGAAAGTTCCGTTTGATGGGTTTGGATAAACCGCAAAATTATCAAAAGTGAAATCTTGAACACCTACAATGCCTTCCACAGTGATAACTGCATTGTTAAGATCATAGAAGATATTATTTGATGACATAACCATTAACCTACCTGTGGTTGTGTTAAGGTTTGGCACGTTGATTACCGCACTACCGTTGTTGGCTACATTCAATGCCAAGTTGATAGGATACGTTTGTCCACCATCAGTTGAGAACCAAATATCAACAGTTGGGCAACTTACTGGGGCAACATCTGTTCCGGCTACATCCCAAGTGATTGTTTCAGTGCTTCCAGTTGTCCATATAGTAGGAGTATCTTGAGAAGTTACCAAAAATGGCCCTGCGGTTCCATCAGTTGTAACCACCATATTATCACTAGCAGAAGAACCACCTCCAGCAACATTATCGCGAACGGTATATCTAAAGTTCATAATTCTTCCTACGGCAGGAACAACTTCCCAAGTACTTTGGGTTTGATTGCTCAACACTGTTGGTAAGGCAGGCATATATCTATCTGGAGATGCAAGAGGGTCAATGGTTCTAAAAGCTGGGCCAACAGTTGAAGTGTTTTGAGGAGGCATAGGTGCCACTTGTACGTTCATTTGTTCCCAACAATGGGTTAATGCATCGCCATCAGGATCAGTTGCAATACCTTTCAAAATAAAAGGAGTTGATTTTGGAATGGTGTAGTTTGGTCCTGCATCAGCAGTTGGAGGCTGATTGTTTGTTGGGGTCTGTGCGCCACATTGACCAGTACCCGCTGAAATGTTTTGCCACATTTCTTGAATACTGATTGCAGTAAAATAATCATCACTATGAGGTTGCACGTTTGGAGGGCAAATACCTGCATAAGCCATAATTGAAGATCCACTTCCAGGCTCTACAGCAGTACTTCCATTTCTGTTGTTACCACAAGAGTTGTTGAAAGTGTGGTTTGCGCCAAATTGGTGCCCCATTTCGTGAGCAACATAATCAATATCATAGTTATCGCCCAGTGGGAAACTTGTTCCGGTAACTCCACGCGCTTTAGAAGCGGTACAAGGAACTCTCAGCTGTGCCAATCCTCCTGCGCCAGTACTAAAGGTATGCCCAATATCATAATTCGCAGAGCCTATTACAGCATCAATAACCTGTTGGCTTTGATTGATCAAGGTGCTTGCATTGTTGTTTGTAAATGGATCTGTACCCGCATTTAGGTAAATGATGTCAGTATTATTTGCTACTAAAACCATAGTTACCGCAAGGTCTTTTTCATAAACACCGTTTACTCTGGTCATAGTTGTGTTCATCGCCATCAACACAGCCGCTTTTTTCACTGCATCAGGCTCACCAGCACCAACTCCTTGTTGGTTAAGTTGAAACTGAGCATATTCTCCAGTACAAGCAACAGCTGCACGGAAAGTTCTTAAAGTACCGTCATCTGCATTTCTGTTTCCAGCGGCAGGGGCAGGACCATCAGCATCTTCTACCATACATTCAAACGCATTAGGATCTGCAGGAAGTTTATTGATGTTGTATGAAATGTAATAATTTTTGTCCTGTGTGTACGGATCAACATAAATTGTTGAATAGTTAGGTGAAGTAATCATCACATTTACCCCAATACTAGAAACACTAAAGCGTGCCACGGCAGAAGGGTCTTCAATTCCCTGTGCGGCATATGATCTGGTATTTGGGTGTTGTGCTTGTAAAGCAGGCTCCATTACGGAAGCTTCATAAACACGGAAATGTTGAATTTCCCCATTGTTGGTTGGTAAATCTATAATTACATTGGAGCGTCCACTGTTTCTTACAGGTGCTTGTGCCAAAGCATTTTTTAACGCTGTAGTGTTGAGCGTAAACAGGTTGTATTCCTGTGGCATGGTGTTCCTGAAAGCTTTTTGTCGGTTTTGCGTTTCATTGGACGAGGCTTTCGACCAAAACGCAGTGTTCTGTGCATTTAATCCAAAGCAAATTAATGCAAAGGACAAAGCCAGCATGGTTTTAAAAGTACTTTTTTTCATTTTAGATATATTAGTATGAATGTTTAGAACTGTAAATATAAGACCCTTTGCGGAATTTAGTAAATTTTTAAGAAGTTAACTTTTGGTTTTGAGTCAAAAAAATTCAAAAAACACACAATTTGAACGGAGCAAACCTAATTAATTGATAGTTTTGCGTTCAAATAGTTAAAATTAGCGGAAAGTGGGCAAGCACATGCAAATAGAAGATTTGGGGTTGAAAGACTACAAAGAAACTTGGGAATATCAAGAATTTCTTTTTCAAAAAATACTTCAAATTAAAAGCAGTAATAGGAATGAAAAGCTAAACCGCGAAACCCCTAACTTCTTTTTATTTGTTGAACATCCCCACGTTTATACTTTGGGAAAAAGTGGGCATATTGAAAACCTGCTCATTTCCGAAGAAAAATTAAAATCCATTGATGCCAAATTCTATAAAATAAACCGCGGCGGCGATATTACATATCACGGCCCCGGACAAATTGTGGGCTATCCCATTTTAGATTTGGAGAATTTCTTTACAGATATACATAAATACATGCAGTTTTTGGAAGAAATGATAATTTTAACCCTGGCAGAATACAATATAAAAGCTGAGCGAAGCAAAGGCGAAACAGGCGTTTGGATAGATGTGGGCACCCCTTTTGCCAGAAAAATATGCGCCATGGGCGTTCGTGCCAGTCGTTGGATAACTATGCATGGTTTTGCGTTGAATGTAAATACAGATTTGGGTTATTTTGATAATATGATTCCCTGTGGGATAAAAGGCAAAGCTGTAACCTCATTGAATGTGGAACTGGGAAAACCTGAAATTCCTTTGGAAGAAGTAAAGGAAAAACTGCTGAAACATTTCTTAGTACTTTTTGAAGCTGAAATAAACGAAAAAACCGAAGCATAAAGCTCCGGTTTTCGAGATTTAATTTGGTTATTGATTATTTTGAAAATGCCGTTAGCAAGCTGCTTGAAGAAACTTTTCCGTTTTGGTAATCTTCCTGTTTTACCATCCCTACACCTTCGGATATCCATTGTTTTGCATTGCTTGTTTGCGAAACTCCCATTTTGGTGGTCATATCTGAAGTGATTACGTAACAATCAAAAGTTCCCGCAGGCGTAGTTACGTTTTCTTTCCCGATTACCTTTCTGTTGGTAATGTTCAATTCCATATTCATATTTATACCGCTCATACTTATTTTCATAATCATTTCGGCATCTGGCAGCGACTGGCCCACGGAAAGATCGTTCGGGATTTCCAAATCGGTCCCGCTGATGTCATATTCCATATTCTTAAATTGCTCCATCATCATGGGGCTTACCATGGATTTATAATCTATGGAAACCTTATTGCCATCACAGGTAACATCATATTCGGTTTCCGCAATAATTTTCCCTTTTTCATCTTTTATAGAAGATTTCATTGTGGCAACTTCTCCTTGTGGTTTTTGGGTTTTGTTTAAAATGGTATAGTCTATAATAGCGGCTTTTTTCCCTTTTTTGTCATACGCAGTTATTTCTGCTTTTGTACCTTCCTTAAAAGGATAGAATTTACTGCAACCAGTTTGGGCGTTAACTGTTGAAACCAATCCGAGCAGCGCAAATGTTATAATAAAAATTCTTTTCATAATTTTATTTTAAATTGTTTATAGATTAATTTTCGTCTCCCTCTTTGGTTGCATCGCTATTTTGAGTACTGGTGGCTGTTGATGTATTCTCAACAGGGTCACCGCCAATAACGTTTCGGTTTGAGGTTTTTTTCTTCTTTTTATTTTTCTTTTTTTCTTTTTTCTCTTTGTTTTTTGGAGCATCTACTATGGTGTCCAATACTCTGTCCGTACTTTTTGTAGTTTCAGATTCTACACGTCTTTCCACGGTGCGTTCTACCGCATCAGCGGCTCTATCACCAAGTTTATCTAAAAATTGTGCATTGCAAAAACCAGTTATGGAGAGCAATAGAATGGTAAAAACTGTTTTCATAATTATTGTTTTTAAAGGTTTATTTTTTAAAGGTTACTTCTTTTATCACTTTGTTGTTGAGCAATATTTTTAAAGTATAAATTCCTTTTGCCAGATTGTTTATGTTTAAAAAAATCTGTTTTCCCGGGACAATTTCCAGGTTGCCTGAATATTGTTTGCTTTTTTTCATAATTAGGGAAAAGGAGAATTAAAAGTAATATGAAGCTTTAAAAAGAAATATGAATTTTGTAACCAATGCTATAACAAATGTAACACGCCAGTGTTTACAGTAGTTTTCAGCGTATTTTAAAAAATTATTTTGAAATATATTCTGAAGGGGAACTGCCAAATTCCTGTTTAAAACATTTGGCGAAATAAGAAGGATCGTTGAAGCCAACGGTATAACCTACTTCCGATATGGAAATCTTTTTTTCCTGCAACAACTTGAGTGCTAATTTCAACCGTTGGGTACGCAAAAATTCTGAAGCAGATTGGCCGGTCATTGCTTTCAGTTTTCTGTGAAGTTGCATTCTGCTAACGCCCATTTCGCTTCCGAAATTTTCAATACTGAAATCGGAATCTGTAATATTAGCATCCAAAACTTTTTGAAGCCGCTCCAGAAATTGTTCGTCCGCAGAAGAAATTGAAATGTCCTTTTGCGTCAAAACCACTTCCTGAGCAAAGCGCTGTTGTAGTTTTCGGCGGTTTTCGATGAGGTTTTCGGCTGTCGCTTTCAGCAACTGGCTGTTAAATGGTTTGGTGATATACGCGTCAGCGCCTATGCCCATTCCTTCCAATTTTGAGGTGATCTGCGTTTTTGCAGTTAACAAAATCACGGGAATGTGTGAGGTAAGTTGGTGCTCTTTTAAATGTTTCGTAAACGTAAAGCCATCTTCCTCGGGCATCATCACATCGCTAATAACAATGTCTGGGATGGTTTCTATGGCTATTTCAAAACCTTCCTTTCCATTTGCGGCGGTGTGCACTGAATAGCTATTCTCAAAAATGGAATGCACGTAATCCCGAATGTCTTTATTGTCATCAATCACTAAAATTACGGGGGCGTCTTCGGGCAGGACAATTTCTTTTTCAATGAATTTTTCGGAAATAGCTTGTAACGGTATGCTTTCCTTTTCAGTACTTTGTGAAAAAATCTGGGCTTCTTCAAAAGAATTTTTATTCACGGGCAGGATTACCGAAAATTCCGTTGTGCCGTTTTCTTCACTTTTTACTGAAATATTTCCTTTATGGATTTCAGCCAAATCTTTAGTGAGCGCCAAGCCGATGCCGGTTCCAGGATTTTTGCTGTCGGTTTGATAGAATCTGGTGAATATTTTTTGTTGCAGATTTAAAGGAATGTAATTCCCGGAATTGATTACGGAAATTTTAAATTTTTTGTCCTGTCTTTCTCCTTTAAGGGTTATAGAGCCCTTTTCAGGAGTATATTTAATGGCATTGCCCATCAAATTATAAAGTATTTTTTCCAAAACGTCTTGATCAAACCAATCTTCAATTTCATCTTTTTCCACTTCAATATTGAGGGCTATGTTTTTTTCATCACAGCTGAACGAAAATGCTTCCGCTTGGGCAATAATGAAATTTGGCATATTTGCTTGTTGGATATTCAACCTTAAATTCCCGCTTTCCAGCCTTGCCAATGCCAAAAGCTGGTCCACCAAATCCTTTAACCGTTGGGTATTCCGTAATGCAGCTTTAAAATTTTTACGCTCTGTTGGTGAAAGTTTTTCTGAATTGAGATGATCTTCAATTGGACCTTTTATAAGTGTTAGCGGAGTTCGGAATTCGTGTGAAATGTTAGCAAAAAAAGTAGATTTTGCAGTGTCAAGCTCTTGTAGTTTTTTAGTGGTCTTTTGGCGGTTTCTAAATTGAAAATACACAAAAACGCCAGCAATGGTTATTATTGCCAATATACCCCAAATCATATTTCGCTGGTTTTTCTTTTGCTGTTCAGCCAACTCGTTTTTTGTGGTCAATAAAGCAATTTCCTTATCGCGGCTTTCGGTTTGATAGATGCCTTCAATTTCCTTTATTTTTTCAGCGCTCTGTGCTTGCTGGATAGAGTCGTTTATCTTTTTTGCAATTTGCGAATTGGAAAATGCAGCCCTAAAATTTCCTTGGAGTGCATAGGCTTCCGCCAGCAAAGAATGCGCGTTTTGGGTTAAGGTGCCGTTCTTTATTTCGCGATTAAAATTTAGTGCGCTTTCCAAAAATGTGATGGCATCTGCAGGCTTTCCTTTTTTAATATTTAGTTTTCCTAACTGAAGCGCAGATTGTCCAGCTTCTAAATTATAATCGTTTTTCTTTTGAAAATTTAAAGCATTTTGAAAGTATGTTTCTGCTTTTTCAAGGTTTCCTTTTTCAAAATTTATTAAGCCCAAATAGTTGTTTATTTCTGCTACGGTTCTTTCTTCCTTTATTCCTTCATAAAAAAAAAGTGTTTTTGAAAGCAGTTTATCTGCCTTTTCAAGCTGACCTTTGTGGTAATAAACCTGCCCCAAAAAAACATTGGTGGTATTGAAGTAGAAAGTGCCGGCGCCAGGAATTTTTTCAAACTCCTTGTTTGCCTTTAAATAATACTCTTCCGCGGCATTATAATCCTTAAGTTCCAAATAAACATTACCCAAACTTTGGTAGGCCGCTGCAATTATATCTTCACGGATTGGTTCCTTTTTATGGATGGAATCCACAAAAAGCAATCGTTCAATGGCTTCTTCCATCTTGTTCTGCCTGGAATAAGCGATTGCCAAGGCGTTTTGTGAATCTGCTAAAATAATATTGCCTGTATCATCAAATTTTTTAGTGTATTCAATCGCGTTGTTGCCTGCCGTTATTGAATTTTCAATTTCACCAATTAAATAATAAGTCCTGCAAAGGCCATTGTAGCCTTGTGCCATTCCGCGGAAATAATTTATTCTTTTGGACGCCGCTATCTGTTTCTTAAAATAAAATATGGCAGAATCGGGCTTCTGGATTCTTCGGAAATAATGGGCATAAAGATAATCTGCATCCGTAAGGCTGCTTAAATAGTTTCTTTCAAAGCTGAAATTTTTTAATTGCTTTATATAGATTAAAGCACTGTCTGGGTTGGCATTTATGGATTGCGAAACCTTCGTTCTGTAATTGGCGAGCGCAATGGAATCTTTACCCGTGGGTTTTTTGTCCAGCGATGCATTTTGCCCAAAAGCAGTCGCTGCTATTAGCAATAGAAAGATAGAGAGGGATGCTCTCATAAAATTTAAAAAGTTGGTTTGCGTTTTAAAATTAATTAAAATACTTACACAACCCTTTTTTAAACACTAAGTATTTATAAATTAATTGCTTGAATAAAGAATTACACGGTCAACATCGCCTTTAACTACAATGTTCTTGGCGTTCTTTCCGTTGCCTTCACCCAATCCCGCAGCAGAAGTTCCATAAATTGGGAAACCATTTAAAAGATCTCCGTTTTTGTCAAAAACATATACCTTTTTTTCCTGGGTTTCTGTAATAGTGATGTAGTTGTTTCTATTGATTGAAAAAATATACGGTTTACTGTAAAGCCCCAAAGGCAGCTCAGTTAGCTTCCCGTTTATGCGCAACAGATTGTCGTCCAGCGTTACTTTTACATTCCCGTTTATGGCGAACCAATAATTACTGCCCACATCCAGTTTTTGGGAAGAAATTTTTCCTTCCTGCGAAATGCGCTCTTTCGTGTTTTCCTTAGTGATTACCACAAATGTATTGTCTTCCTCGGCAATTGGTATTTCAGAAAAATTGAAGTTTTTTGAAACTGAAATCCGTGATTTGCCCACACGGCTCAAAATGTTGAGTTTTCCACTTTCCTCGGCAATCACGATATAGTCTTTATTGCCCATTCTTATATGTACGGGCGATTGCACGATGTTGCTTTTCGCTTTGTTGAAACCAAACCCTTTTACGGTCTTTCCCGTTTTATCATACATAAGCACGTCTTTCCCCTGCACGATTACAAAACGGTAATTAAAATTATTGTCATAATCAAAAACAGAAAGCGGTTGCGTAACATTGTCCTTAAATTTTATGGGAAATCCCTTTGCTTCCTTTCCGTTACGGTCAAAAAGATAAAACGCATCTTTAGTTGCAAACGCCAAGTGTCTGTTGCCCGAAATGTTTACTGATTCAATGGTCCCCAAAATAGGTGCACCGAGATTTTTTGTCCAAAGAATTTTTCCGCTTTCCGATATAAAATACAGCTTGTTTGCAACATCCTGCACCACCACGTTGCTGCCGTTATTTTGATTATCAAAAATCTGCGGATTGCCCAAAACCGCATTGTCCAGTTTTAAATTGAATTTTTCCGAAACGGTTCCCGAAACGCTTTTCGAGCTTCCGCCGGCTTCTTTGCAGCTCAGCGTTACGTGTGCAAAATTTCGGTCAAAACTGAATTGAAGCGCCGCCAATGGAAACTCTTCAAACGAAATATTTTTAATTGCGTCGCCGCTTTTCGCATTAAAAAATCCTGAAATGGATTCCGAAAAATCTCCCTGCAATTTAAAAATTAATAACGAGGATGCCGTGCTTAAATCTGTTGCGGTATTTTTAAAGTAAGAAGTGTTTTTCAGCGTATTGTTGATTTGAAAATCACTGATTATCTGCTGTGCCGTGATTTCCGTTTCCGTGAAAACAAAGAAATTCTCTACTTGAAAAACATAGTTTGCCTTTTTGGAATTTATAAAAGGAGAAAACGTTTTTTGGAACAATTCCGGTTCGCTGAAAGTGCTTATTTCAATCTCCCTAAATTCACTTTTTGCTGAAACAAAGCGCGCCAAGGCATCATTGGTCAAAGCGGCATCAATGCTTTTTATGAAAATGGCGGTTTCATTATTAAACTGAATGCTTCCAGCTTCACTCACGGAACCAAAAATTCCGGTGGTTTGCACGGCTTCTTTTTCACCGCGAAAAACACGAAGGTTTTTTTGGAATTTTTCAGCATCGTTAAACGTAAAACTTACAGCGCCCAAAGCATCCGTGGGCACTAAAGCAGAAACATCATTCTGCTGCGGGATTTGATTTTCAAAAACATTGAGCAGTTGCGGAATACTGTCCGTTGCCAAAGTGATTCCCGTTGCGGTAAAGGATTCCGGCGTTATTGCAACATCCAAGGCGCTCCACGAAGTGAAAGCCACTTTTGTGGAATCGTTGATTGCAACTTTGTTGCCGCGGATTAAGGCTGTAAATTCATTTGAAGAAGGCAAATTGAAAACTTTTTTAAAGGTATCGCCACGTTCGGTTTTTCCTTTTAGAATATCCAGTAAAATTTGTTGGGACGAGGAAACCACAAAAACGCTGTCTATAATTGCTGAATACGCTATTTGTTTGTCAATCGTGATTCTTTGGAAAGATTGATCGTCCAATTTTAGCGTTTCAATCGTTTTGTTTTTAAGGGAATCTGGCAGAAAAAGGTTCTTCGTCTGTTTTGAAATAAACGTGTAAGCCGAAACGGAATCATTTATTGTATTTATGCAAAAAAGGCTCTGACTTGTGGGATGCAGGTTTTTTAAAAGTATTTTATTTTCCGAAAAAAATAAATAAGGAGTTGTTTTTTCAAACTTTGAAAGCAGGGAATTGTTTTCAATATCTGCCTGCAAATTTTCAAAATCTGAAATCTTGAAAACCATGGAAGTGTTCTGGGGAACAAAATCCATTAAAGTACCCGTTTTTGGAGGTGTTTTGTCACAGCTTCCAAAAATTCCCAAAACAATTGGAACGAAAAGTAAAAGTGTAAATAGCTTCGCTTGAAATTTTCCCATAACACAAAAATAGCAAGGAAAAGTGGTGGTTTTGTAGCTAAATGAAATAGTTTATTGACGGGTTTTCAACAGTCCCCCTCCGCCTTCGGCACCTCCCCCTGAAAAAGGGGGAGGAACAGTTTTATAGGTTTAAATCTAACTGATCAGGCAAAAGTTTAAAACTTTTTCTATGAAAAATGGTTGCTCCGTGATTTCGGATTGCTTCGCGATGCTGCATCGTTGGATAGCCTTTGTTTTGCTTCCAATTGTACTGCGGAAAATCATTGTGAAGTGCCGTCATATATTCGTCGCGATAGGTTTTTGCCAAAATGGAAGCCGCGGCAATGTGCAAAAATTTCTCATCGCCTTTCACCACGCATTCAAAAGGCGTTTTTCCGAATGGCTTAAAACGGTTGCCATCAATTGCAATAAACTCGGGAGCGCAGGAAAGACCTTCAATAGCGCGGTGCATTCCCAAGATGGAGGCGTTCAGAATGTTTATTTTGTCAATCTCGTCCATCATTACGTGAACCACTTTATAGCAGATAGCTTCGCGCTCAATAATATCTTTCAGTTCCAGTCGTTTTTTTTCTGAAAGCTGCTTGCTGTCGTTCAAAAAAGGATGTTGAAACCCATCGGGAAGAATGACGGCGGCGGCGGTAACGGGACCAGCCAAGCACCCCCGGCCAGCTTCGTCTGTGCCACATTCAACGAGATTTTGATTGATTTTAAGCTTTAGCATATTATTCAAAATTCTTAAAAATTTAAGCAATCTTCAAATAAAGAAGCACCAAATCCCAAAAAAACAAATTCCAAATAAAAAGCAAATTCCAAATGGCTAAAGTTTGAAAATTTAGAATTTGGGGCCTGTAGTTTGAAATTTATTTGGAATTTGGAATTTGAAATTTGGAATTTAACCAATGGATTGGAACATATTTTTCGTTATTTTGCCCAATAGAAACACAGTAGATGAAAAAATTGTTTTTGCTTTTCTTTTTGGTTTGTGCCTCGGCAACAGTTTTTTCGCAAACCCCTTCAAACAAAAAGGAAAAACCACCGATTGATTATTACAAAATAATTTCCGCGGACCGTGATACTACTTTTGTTGACACCACACTTTCTATTCAGAAAAAATACAAGTTCAACTATTTGAGGAAGGATAATTTTGAACTGCTTCAGTTTTCAAATGTGGGGCAGACCTATAATTCCTTGGCGTATTCTTTTGACAGGTTGAATTTGAAACCGCTATTCGCCGCACAATCGCATCATTTCAATTACAAAGAAATTGAAGATGTGAATTATTTCAACGTACCCACGCCGCTTACGGAGCTTTATTTTAAGACCGCTTATGAACAGGGGCAGCAGCTCGATGCTTTTTTTACGGTGAATACTTCGCCGCAGTTCAATTTTTCAATTGGTTATAAAGGCGTGCGTTCCCTCGGAAAATACCAACATATTTTAACGAGTACCGGGAATTTTCTTTTCACTGCAAATTACCACACCAAAAGCAAGCGCTACGTTGCCCGCGCCCACGTTGCGGCACAGGATGTGTTAAATCAGGAAAATGGCGGGTTGACAGCTAATTCATTGCAGCTTTTTATTAATGATGATTCGGAATTTCGGGATCGCGGAAGACTGGACGTAAAATTTGAGAATGCCGAGAACAAGTTGGAAGGACTTCGTTTTTATGGAGATCATTATTATGAATTATTTGCCCAACGCGACAGTACGGGCTATTCGGTTTTGACTATTGGAAATGTGTTGAGCTATGAAGATAAGTTTTTTAGATATAATCAAGTTGCGCCTTATTCGGGGTATGGTCCTTCTTATGAAACCGCAAATTTGTTTACGAAAACAAAATTGGAGGATTTCAATGTAAAGGGTTATGCAGATTTTAATAATTCACTCCTCGGAAAAATAACGGCTTGGGCCGGTTATACGGATTTTAATTACGGTTATAATTCAGTGTTGATTCTTGATGAGGAACGAATTCCGAATAGAATTAAAGGCAATATTATTGAAGCAGGAGCAGCTTATGAAAAGGAATACCGTGGATTTAAACTTTCGGGAAAAGGCGCAATAAACGTAGCTGGCGATTTTGACGGAAATTATCTGCAAGGCGCAGCTTCCTATGATTTAAATAATGAATACAGTGCGAAGGCTTCCATAACAGTCCATTCCGTAGCGCCCAATTTTAATTTTCAATTGTACCAAAACGATTACAAAAACTACAATTGGAAAATCGAACTGAACAACGTAAAAACCCAAGAACTCAAGTTTGAAATTAACACCAAAAAAATTGGAAATGCTTCCGTTAGCTACACTGGGATTGACGATTATGCATACTTCGCGATAAAGGCCAATGACAGTACACCTTCGCCAATGCAAGCGTCTGAGCGGGTTGATTATTTAAAAATTAAAGCTGAAAAAGAGTTTAAGTTTGGACATTTTGGATTGGACAATACGTTGATGTACCAACAAGTTTTAAGCGGCGAAACGGTTTTTAATGTGCCGCAACTTATTACCCGAAACTCGCTGTATTTTGAAGACCATTGGTTTAAACGGGCATTGTTTCTTCAAACAGGTGTTACTTTTAAATATTTTACGAAATATAATATGAACGCTTACGATCCTGTGCTTGCAGAATTTTATGTGCAGAACGATCAAGAATTGGGAGGCTTTCCGTTGGTAGATTTATTCTTTAATGCGAAAATACGGCAGACGCGTATTTTCTTCGTTTATGAAAATTTTACTTCCATCTTTGGCGGAAAGAACGAATATTTTGCCGCGCCAGGTCAGCCGTATCGCGATAATGTGTTGCGTTTTGGATTGGTTTGGAATTTCTTCCTATAAAAAACCCGCCACTGTGGACGGGTTAATTTATCTATTTTTAATAATGACTCCCTCAACTGCGCTCGGGGAGACATTAAATATTAATCTCTCAAAAGCCCCCGAGAAATTACAATCTTTTGTATTTCTGAAGTTCCTTCATAAATCTGTGTGATTTTTGCATCGCGCATCAATCGCTCTACGTGATATTCTTTTACGTAGCCATTTCCACCGTGAACCTGAACTGCTTCCACGGTTACATCCATAGCGGTTTGTGAGGCGAAAAGTTTTGCCATTGCGCCGCTCATGTCGTAATTGTTGCCTTGGTCTTTATCCCACGCAGCTTTCATTACCAAATGGCGCGCCGCGGTTATTGAAGTGTGCATATCTGCTAATTTAAAGGCGATTGCTTGGTGGTTGCAAATTTCTGTTCCGAAAGCCTTTCGCACTTTGGAATATTCACGTGCTAAATCATAAGCCCCAGCAGCAATTCCCAAAGCTTGTGCAGCAATACCTATACGTCCACCTGAAAGTGTTTTCATCGCGAATGTAAATCCGAAGCCATCTTCGCCAATTCTATTTTCTTTTGGGACTTTTACGTCGTTGAATATTAAGGAATGGGTATCACTTCCGCGAATTCCAAGTTTATCTTCCTTTGGGCCAATTTCAAAACCTTCCCAGCCTTTTTCAACTATAAAAGCATTGATGCCTTTATGTTTTTTCTCTTTATGTGTTTGCGCTATCACCAAATAAAAATCTGCACTACCACCATTGGTAATCCAGTTTTTGGTGCCGTTCAAAATATAATGATCGCCATTTTCAATAGCAGTGGTTCTTTGTGAAGTTGCATCACTACCGGCTTCTGGTTCACTTAAACAAAATGCGCCAAGTTTTTCACCCGTAGCCAATTTTGTAAGATATTTTTGTTTTTGATCTTCGGAACCATATTTTTCAAGTCCGTAGCAAACCAAAGAATTGTTCACGGAAACAATCACCGAGCAGGAAGCGTCAATCTTGCTCAACTCTTCCATCACCAAAACATAGCTCATGGTGTCCATACCGCCGCCGCCGTATTTTGGGTCCACCATCATTCCGAGGAAACCGAGTTCCCCCATTTTTTTAACTTGTTCGGTAGGGAATTTTTGATGATTGTCACGTTCTATTACACCGGGTAAAAGTTCGGTGCGAGCGAAATCGCGAGCGGCATCGCGAATCATTAATTGTTCTTCGGATAGACTGAAATCCATAGGCTTTATTTTAAAAA
>NZ_LXIE01000032.1 GCF_001641085.1 Aequorivita soesokkakensis
GTAGGTGTATAGCGTAGGTGTATAGCGTAGGTGGAACGATTCACCACCCTCGTCCTCCATAGCTCGACAGAGCGAAGGAGGAAAAAAAAGACCCGCCCCGATGGTTATGAAGCAATGGGAGCAGGCCAGTAGTTAAAATAATGTATAACACCTTAACCAATGCAAAATTATGAAAAATAATTACAGGCATAGGCTTGCGCTTGCAAGTATTTTTGCCCTCTTCTTCACTTACAACTCCCCACTTTTTTCTCAGATCCTTCCACTAAAAACCATTAGTGGAACTATTACCGATGCCGATGGCCCACTTAGCGGAGTCAACGTATTGGTAAAAAACACTGCCAGTGGGAGCATTAGCGATCTGGAAGGCAGGTATTCTCTTACTGCGTCCTTAAACGATACACTGGTGTTTACCTATTTGGGGTATAAGCCGCAGGAAGTGGCAGTGGGCAGTAACAGTATTATAAATGTTGTTATGCAAGCGGATGCTACTGCCCTAGATCAAGTGGTTATTAATGCGGGCTACTACAAAGTTTCCGATAGGGAAAAGACTGGGAGTATTTCGCGGGTTATTGCTACCGAAATTGAGAAACAACCTGTCAACAACCCTTTAGAAGCACTGCAGGGAAGAATGCCGGGCGTGGACGTTGTTCAAACCTCAGGAGTGGCGGGGGGCGGTTTTACCGTTCGCATTCGTGGCCAAAGCAGTATTCTGGCTGGTAATGAACCTTTGTATATTATTGATGGGCTACCCTATAACAGCCAGTCATTAGGCTCACAGAGTGCCTCCGGGCTTATCATTCCTGGTGCCGATATAAGTCCGCTAAACGCCATAGACCCCAATTCCATAGAAAGCATTGAAGTGCTTAAGGATGCCGATGCTACAGCTATCTATGGCTCTCGGGGTGCCAATGGAGTCGTGCTTATTACCACCAAAAAAGGGAAGGAAGGAAAAACGAGATTTACAATAAGCAGTAGTTCGGGCATAGCCCATATTACACGTAAAATAAAATTGCTAAATACAGAGCAATATTTAACCATGAGGCGGGAGGCCTTTGCCAATGACGGCATAACCGAATACCCTGCAACAGCCTATGATGTAAATGGCACCTGGGATCAGAAACGATATACCGATTGGCAAAAAAACCTTATTGGCGGTACGGCAAGATTTAGAAATTTGGATGCCGCTATATCAGGGGGAAATGAAAATACCCAGTTTCGGATAGATGGCAGGTACCTTAATGAAACAACCGTGTATCCAGGCGACTTCAATTATGACCGTGTAAACCTTAATTCAAATTTGCAGCATCGCAGCAATGATAATCGATTTCAATTGGGCTTTACCGCCGGCTATACCTTAGAGGATAATCTGTTGCCTGGCTCCGATCTATCAGGGGTTGCGCTTCGGCTTGCGCCAAATGCCCCTGCGCTGCACACTGAAAATGGAGCCTTAAACTGGGAAAACAGCACTTGGACCAATCCCTTGGCACAGTTAGCCGGAGCCTACAATAATACAACCAAAACCCTTATAGGAAGTACGGTATTGCAATATGAACTGCTAAAGAATTTGGACTTAAAGGTACAGATGGGGTACCGCAGTACCAACTTTGAAAGCAATAACCAGATACCGCATACCATCTATGATCCCGCCTATGGTTTAGACAGTAGTGTTTCCCAATCCTATCTCCATACGGGAACCCATACCTCATTTATTACAGAGCCGCAGATAAATTGGACGTTGAAAAGGGAAAACCACAGTTGGGATGTGTTGTTGGGGGCCACCTTCCAATCGCAAAAAACCGATCAGCTTACCTTATTGGGTTACGGTTTTGCCAATAATGGATTTTTGGAAAACCTTTCCGCTGCCAATACGTTGATTATCCTGAACGAGGACAGCTACCAATATAAATATCAATCCTTCTTCGCAAGGGTAAACTATGCGTTCAAAAAACATCTGTATTTTAACCTCACAGGAAGACGGGATGGGTCCAGTAGGTTTAGCAATTCCAATAGATATGGCAATTTTGGAGCCATTGGAGCAGCATGGATTTTTTCAGAACAATTAAACATACCCTGGCTCAACTTTGGGAAACTCCGGGGAAGCTATGGCATAACTGGAAATGACCAAATTGCAGACTACCAATATCTACAAAACTATTCTTTGGTCGACCACTCCTATGATGGAAACATTGGCCTGGAACCAGCACGAATTTATAATCCCAATTACCAATGGGAGCAAAACGAGAAAAGAGAAGTGGCTCTGGAACTTGGATTCTTTAATGGTGCATTGGAACTCTCAACGGCCTATTACAACAATCGCTCCTCCAACCAACTAATAGATTATTCACTACCGGCCACTACGGGTTTTCCATCCATACAGGCGAATTTGGATGCCATAGTTGAAAATTCGGGCTTTGAATTTGAGCTCTTGGGCCGAATGGTTCATAAGGACCATTTTAAATGGACCAGCTCGCTCAATCTATCCCTGCCCAAAAATAAGTTGGTAGCTTTTCCAGGCCTCGAAAATTCTACATACTCCAACCAATTCGTAATAGGAGAACCTCTCAATATTCTAAAACTATACAATCTTACAGGCGTTAATCCAGAAACAGGGCTTTACGAATTTGAAGACTATAACGAAGATGGCGCCATTACCGGTACCGAAGACAGGCAATACTTGGCAGACCTCACCCCCAAGATTTTGGCGGGTATTTCAAATTCAATGGAATACCACAATTGGTCCTTCAACCTTTTCCTGCAATATGTAAAAAAAGATGCGCTGAACGAATATTTCGGTACAGAACCCCCAGGCACCATGGCCAATCAGCCAACGGGCGTACTGGATAGATGGCAAGCAACGGGGGATAACGCTCCTATTCAACAATACACCACAGGCTTAAACGATGCGGCTTATACCGCCTATTCCCGATTTAGTCAAAGCAACGGTATCATTTCCGATGCCTCCTTTTTACGTTTAAAGTCGCTGTCCATATCCTATAACCTTCCTTTGGCGAATACGAAAACCAGTACCTGCAAGGTGTCACTGATGGGACAGAACCTATTTACGTTCACCAACTTCAATGGTGGCGATCCGGAACAGACAAAAGGCTTTCTGCCCCCTTTGCGAAGGATATCCCTGCAAGTACAATTTCAGATATAAAAACTTAAAACAATAGTACAATGAAAACAATGATCAAGAAACAAAATAAAACCCTAGGGTTCTTTTGGGCCATAATAGCCATTTTGGTATTTGGTAGCTGCGAGGACTATCTAGAGGCCGAAGACCCTGTAGGGCAAATAAACACCCAAACCGTATTTACGGATGAAAATACCGCTACAGCAGCAATTTCAACCTTGTATGGTAAACTCAGGGATCAGGTGCTGTTGACTGGAAATTCCAACGGTCTAGGAATTTTAATGGGGCTATATGCCGATGAATTGGATTATTATGGATCTCCTGGGGAAAGTGCCGAACAATTCTATCTACATCAAGTCACAGCACCTAATCTTATGGTAAAGGAAGTTTGGGACAACTCCTATCACCTCATTTACTTATGCAATGCCGCTATAGAAGGAGTTGACAATTCTGAAACCCTATCTCAGGAAGTCAAGGCACAATTAATAGGTGAGGCGCTATTTGTTAGAGCAATGGTTCATTTTTATCTCGTTGATTTATTTGGGGACATACCCTATATCACAACTACCGATTATGAGCAAAACGCAACCGTGGCACGTATGGGTGAGCAGCTAGTTTATGAGGCTATCATAAGCGACCTTCTGAATGCAAAAAACCTTTTGGGTCCCGATTACCCAACGGGGGAACGCATCAGGGCAAACAACTATGTGGCAGCTGCCCTTCTTGCCCGAGTATATCTCCATAGCGGCCAATGGCAAAAGGCAGAGGAAGAAAGTACCTATGTAATCAACAATCCCGCCTTTGTTATGGAAACTGACCTGAATAGGGAGTTCTTAAAGGAAAGTACTTCCGCCATATTACAATTGAAACCCAAAAACGAAGGTGATAATACCTTGGAAGGGGCCAGTTTTATATTTTCTTCTGGTCCACCTCCCGTCCCAGCACTTAATAATAGGCTGGTGGAAGAAATGGAAGAGGACGACCTGCGCAAGGAAAGCTGGATAGGAGCCGTTAGCGACGGTGCCAATACTTGGTATTTCCCTAATAAGTATAAACAGAACCTAGACACGGGTACAACTATGGAATATTCTGTAGTTCTCAGAATTGCCGAACTGTACCTTATAAGAGCGGAAGCGCGGGGTATGCAGGGAAATCTAATGGGAGCTGCAAATGACCTGAATATTGTACGTACACGAGCAGGGTTGCAGAATATATCCGTTACCACTCCAGAAGAACTATTAGAGGCCATTATAAGGGAAAGACGTTTTGAGCTTTTTACTGAATACGGCCATAGGTGGTTCGATTTAAAAAGGCTAGGCATGGCAGCTGATGTTTTGGCCGACATAAAACCAGGGTGGCAATCAACCGATATTTTACTGCCCATCCCAGAATCAGAACTTCTACTTAATCCAAACCTTGAACCTCAAAATCCCGGATATTAAAAATGAAAACAAATACAGTAAATACAAAGCAACCAAACAAAAAGAAGATTGTATTGAAAGGAAATAAGCGTATCCATACTATTTATTATGCTGTTCAAATTATAATACTCTCCTTCTTTATAAGCCATTATCAGCCATTAGAAGCGCAAAATGGTTCCAGTGCAATAACTGATAAGCAATCAAATAAAAAATTAAAGCCTTACCCCTTTGGCTTAGACAAGATTTGGAGTAATAATTTAGCGGCATCCGCAATGTCACCTGATGGAAATTGGATTGCCTTTACAGAATACTTTTCGGTAGGAGAAAATAGTATGCGCTTGCGAAATGTGAATAAGGAATCAAACCAAATATTGCCGGAGGGCTATAAAAACAAATTTTCCAAAAACAATAAATGGTTCGGAAGTTTATCTGCGAGCAACAAATTTCTTTTAATAAATCTGGAAACTGGTGACAGGGAAGATTTTGGATCGGTTCAGGAATTTGATTTTTCTTTTGACGGACGATACCTTAGCGTTCTTCAAAAAGAACCCAATGGCATTTCCAATCTAAAAATAATAAACCTAGAAAACCATACGGAGCGCATCATTAATGTTATAACCAAGTTTGTCTGGAATCCCACCAATCAATATATGCTTTTAGTTAAAGGAGACGAATCAAAAAAGGTCCTCCTTTTTAATACCACAAAAGCCACAGAAACGGAAATTGGAGTAAAGCCCTCAAGTACACTCAACTATTTAAAATGGAATGATACTGGATCGGCTGCGGTTATAATGGATCAAACAAAAGAGAAGCATCACATAGGGGTTTATTATTTAAATAAAGGTTTCATCCCATTGGAAGAATCCGTATTGGAACAGAAGCTTCCAAATTACGAAGTCGGAAATAGGGAGCCTTTCCTTTCTGATGATGGAAATACCGTCTTGTTCTTTAGAAAACAGAAAGGACATCAATTGGTCAAGGAGGATAAAATTGAGGTATGGAAGACCTCCGATCCCCTCCTCTATCCAAGCTTGAAATTGCGAGAAGATTTTATATATCCCTATCTTCTCACCGCCTGGCACCCAGAAAAGAAAATGATAAGGGAAATTGCGACCCCGCAGTTTCCGACAGCCGAAATGGATATAGAACACAATTTCGCCCTCCTCTACAACGAGTTGCAATATGGTGACGAAAACACGGAATTTTTAAAGGCCGATATTTATTTCAAGAATATACAAACAGGTGAAATGCGCTTGGTGGTGGCAGAACAATCCCTGACCGATTTGGTGTCAATCTCCCCTTCCGGCAACTACATTGCCTATTTCAAGGATGAAGATTGGTGGACATACAATGTAAAGGAAAAAAAAGCCGTGAATATAACTAAGGAACTTGGAACAAGCTTTCAAAATAGGGATGTTGAGCTTCCAAAAGATCGCATTGAAGTTTATGATAAACCGGCTTGGCTTAAGGACGATAACAAAATAATAGTGTCTGACAAATATGATCTATGGGCCATCAATCCCAATGGCAAAGATGCCAAGAGAATCACCAAGGGGATGGAAAAAAATTGCCGCTATATTTTAAGGAGAGTTAATGATGTAGAAGATTTTTATCATTTAACGGTTGGCAGCTTTGCGGGCTGGAATGTTGATCTAGATAAATATCCACTATTACAGCTAATAAACTTTGAAACCCATTCCATGGGAATTTCATTATTAAATAAGGATCTTTCAACCACTCCAATAAATTTCATGGATAAAAGTATTTTTCAGATATATCAATCGCCTGAAGGTAATAATGTAATATATAGTACGGAATCTACCACCCTCCCCAAAGCACTCCATCATTATGAAATAAATACAGGGAAAAATAATTTAATATACCAATCCAATGCGGAACTATTAAACTATGACCTCGGTTATAAAACATTTATTGACTATACTGTAAAGGACAAAAAATTAAAGGGTACTTTGATGTTTCCTGCAGATTATGACCCCACCAAAAAATATCCCTTAATTGTTTACATATATCAAAAAACGTCCAGGAACGCGATGGAATTTTCTCCTCCCTCTGGTTATAATTTCCAAGGATTTAATCATTTGGATTATACTACCTCAGGATATTTTGTGCTTTTGCCTGATATAACCTACGAAATAGGAAAACCCGGTCTCTCAGCCTTAGAATGCGTAAATAGTGCCGTAAACAAAGCACTTGAAGTTGAAAGTATAAACGAAAAAAGAATGGGACTTATCGGGCATTCCTTTGGTGGATACGAAACGGCCTTTATTGCAACCCAGACCAATCGTTTTGCCACCTATGTCGCAGGTGCGGCCGCTACCAATGTAATCAGTCATTATCACGGAGTAAATTGGAACAATTCGGCTACAGATTTATGGCGCTATGAAGACCAGCAATGGCGCATGGGAGATAGCTATTACGAGAATAAGCAGGCCTATTTAGAAAACTCACCTTTGGAATATGTAACCAATGTAAAAAGGCCCATTCTATTATGGACAGGCGATAAGGATTATCAAGTAGCTTGGACGCAAAGTCTTGAAATGTTCATTGCACTGCGTAGATTAAAAAAAGAGGCGTCCTTGATACTTGTAAAGGATGAAGGACATTCTCCCGAGAATACTGAAAAACAATTGTTATTGTCAACTGAGGTCAAGAAGTGGTTGGATGGATATTTAATGAAAAAAGAAAATGGGGAATCCTAAAGAATCCCCATTTTCCAAATTATTAAAGAGGTCTGTGCGTCATAGCATTAGCACAGGATTTTCCTAGGTCAAGACTATATACTTGATTTCCTGCCTCCTTGCAAGGTATAATACCTTGGTTGTTACAGACCTTAGTGGTTGTAACACAGTCATTGTTCAAAAAGATATATCCCTGAACGAGGGCATCATCCTTAGAAACATTGTTTTCAGTGGCAAAAGCAAAAACGATTGCCAGTAAAAATGCCATCAAGGGCATTCCGAACTTTAAAATTTTTGTTCTCATATTATAAAAGTTTTAATGAATTAGCGACCTACTATTTTTTACAGGTGTTCGGTCTTAGTCCTGATACTGGCCAGTATGTGTTGCGTTAGAGCCGGAGATAAAGTACTCCGGCTTTAACTTATAAATAAAAAGTTTGTCCTCTACAAGGGCTATAAGAATGTTATTGTAAACTTGAAAGTCATAGAGCTTTCCCTCGGGTTGATGATATAAGTAAAAACTGAAGACGTAGCTTTTATCAATAATGTCGTACACATCAATAATGGAAGCAGATCTTAAAGGGCCTTCATCCTCAAACCGACCCAAACGGTCACTATTTATAAATAAATAGTTCGCTGAAGTGGCACTTAATCTGTTTACAACTATCGATTTGCCACCAAGGGTATAAACATCATTTTGCTTTGAATAAGCGACATCAAGGAGTGGATTTTTAATAGTATCAATGGTAGAGCCTGTATATATTGGCTGTAAATTTTTGTCAATTACCTCAAAATTATTTTTGTAGTAATAGGTATATAGAAAATAATTTAGATTTTCATTCCAGGCCAAAACCCCATCGTCGGCAAATGGTTCTGGCACGTCAGTTCTTAATGTAGCAGTGGTAAGAATGGAACGATCCTTTCCCGATAAAATTTTGGATACACCTATAGTCTTCTTTTTGAATTTGGAATCAACCGTTGCTATCCCAGTGCTATTGGAATCAATTACTACAAATTGTGTAAAGTAAACGGAATCAAAGGGTATTTGACGAGCCACTTTTTCTGTAATATTTCCTTGAAATAGCACAGGAACCGTTCCATCGGCAACTGTGAACTGCGGTGGTTTAACTTCAATCCTTACTTTTCGGAAAGGAAGAGTTTTGTTGTTTAATTCCACCTGAATAACCTTCTGCTCATTAGTAACTATATTATTTGTGGTTATATAAAGAGGAGCTCGGTAGTTTCCTAAATATACTATCGAATCTGAATAACCAGCCAAATAGAAAGTGTCATAATCCAAAGTAAATTCACTCATTTTTTCAATAGGATGTGGCAAATAGCGCCTTTGAAACGCATTGTTCCGATGCATCTTCTTCTCCGAAAAAGCAAATAACAGAACGACGATGCCAATGCCAATAATGGCAAGAGTGGCAAGCAAAAGCCAAATCTTTTTGTTATTCCATTGCGCAGTGATAAAGACTGCAACCCCAGCCAACATCATGAAAACTACATTAAAAATAAGGTGTTGGTTCCAACTCAACTTTTCCAAAACACCTCCACAGGAACAGGGTACAAAATCCGAGAAATTCAGGATAATAAAAATATAGGTTGTAAACATTACCATTAAGGTAAAAAAGGCGTAGAATGCAAGCACTCTAAATCGTTCGGATAGTAATAAAATAGCTATGATTATTTCTAAGCTAGGAACCAGCCAAGCAATCAATCCTGCATATGCGCTCAAGAGTGGCGATTGTGCCAGTTGCAACTTAAAAGTTTCAAAATCAAGTAGCTTGCTAAAAGCTGCATAAACAAACAAAACGATAAATAAAAGACTAATTATATTTATTGTAAGCTTCCTGTATTTAATTGTGAAGTCCATATCGTGTAATTTGATATGGTAAAATTCCGCATTATAATTTGTGCTTTTGGGAGTTTTCCTTGACCGTAAGGTATTATTTTTGAAAAGCTAAAAATTTTAGAAAATCAGTCCCTTTTTAAAAAGGTTTTCTTTCGTAATTCAGTAGGGGTAAGCCCAAATTCCTTTTTAAAAGTTCTCGAAAAATGGGCTTCACTTTTAAATCCACACAATTGAACAATACTTTTAAATGGGCTATCTCCATATTGCACCAATACCTTGGCCTTTCGAAGCCTTTCATTTCTTAAATAACGATAAACGCTTATCCCGTAAAGTTCCTTAAACCCATACTTTAGTTTAAAGGTATTGGTCCCTAACTGCAGTGCAAATTCCTTCAAGGGGCGGAAGTCCCTTGCAAGATCATTGAGCATTAAACTTCGCGCATCTTCTATCACTTTAATATCATCCTGTGTCAAACGTACCTTTTTTGGCTTTGGTTCCGCTACGGCCTTTTCCCCTTTTAGCCCTTCGCTATTGTAAATTTTTAATACCGGCTCCCTTAGTTCATCTTCCAAGGCTACTTGCTTTTTTGAATGTTTTACTACTGTAAGTATTTTTTCTACCTCGCAGCCCTTAATATTGTTGATTAAACTAATATAACAGGCACTGGGAATAAGAAGTCCCGCTTTCGTTTTAAATGTAAGCTGAATTGCGTGTTCCCCACCATCTTCTTGCTCTTTCTCCAGATAGTCTTCCCATGTCTTAGATGTTTTTTCATCTAATATCTGTATTAAGGGTTGGCCTATCAATTCCGAATATACATAACATAGAAGGGTACAGGCCTGAGGATTTACAGCAACTATTTTTCCTTCTGCATCAAGCATAAAATGCATTACTACTATATGCTTAATGGTCTCACTTGCATTGACATATCCCTGATGTACCAGCGCTTCCTCAATTTCCTCTGCCATCATATTGATTACCGATACAAGAGCCTCCACATTATCATTTTTTCCGGATCTTTCTACCCGGTAGAAAAACTTACCCGCCCCCATCTCTAATAGTAAGTTTCTTAACTTTTTAAGACGTTTCTTTTTAGACATAATAGTATAGTTTGATTACAATGCTATCTATTAATGGGGAGTAAATTTGATAGTATTTAAACAAGAATCATAAATATTGCGTCAAGAATTTTTCAGCTTCCTCAGGCGTCTGAAAGGCCTGTGTGGGTATAGCGGGTTTATTTGCCAGAAGATAGAATCTGGAGATCACTTCAGAAATAGAGGGCTCCACCAGAAAAGCCACTGCTTTTAAAAGAATGGAACCTTCCAGAGCAAAATAATCCCTCGCTGCCTTTTTTACTTCCCTCACACCGCGCATATCACAAAGTGCTGGATAGGACTGACCTTTTTGTAGACTTAATCGTTCCTCAACAATCTTTACTGCCCCAGCTAGGTCAATTGATACCCCAATATGGTACCGAATGTATAGGATACCCTCGGCAATTTTATAGGTTGCATAGTTATTTTCGGTATAATCCAACATGAATGAAAACTGGTAATTCTATATAAAGCTACAAAAATATGTGTGGATTTAATACCATTATCGATGTATGACACTCATTTCAACACCATTAACTTGACTAAAATGAAAAACTTCTTGTCTGTAAGGTATTAATTTATACTGCCCCTTTTTATTTTAAAAAAATGCCCCTACCTTTTTTTTTCAAAAAGAAAAATCATGGCAAAAATTAAACACAATAATTTTTTGGACACTGTAAATGAAGTGTTTACGGATGCAAAACAGGAAGGTGTAATGCACCTTTACGCACAAGGAGAAAAATTCAATGGCCGTACTATAGAGGTAAAAGATCGAAGCCTTTTTCATTTTGGCACTACGGGCTACTTAGGATTGGAACAGGATCCTCGCCTAAAAGCCGCTGCCATAGATGCCATTAAAAAATACGGTACCCAATTTCCCCTGTCTAAGTCGTATATCTCGAATCCATTATATGCGAGCCTGGAAGAAAAGGTATGTGAAATGTACGGTCATCCTATTATAATAACAAAAAACAGCACTCTGGGCCACATAGGGGTAATCCCCAGTGCAGTGCAGGATCAGGACGCCATCATCCTCGACCATCAGGTCCATTGGAGCGTTCAGAGCGCGGCCAAGATTTTAAAGAACCGTAGCGTTCCAATAGATATGGTTCGTCACAACGATCTGAATATGCTGGAAGATAAGATCAAGCGCTATTCAGACACGCGGAAGAAAATCTGGTATATGGCCGATGGCATCTATTCCATGTATGGCGACTTTGCTCCTATCTCAGATTTAATGCTGTTAAGCCAAAAATACCCCCAGCTCAACTTCTATTTTGACGATGTGCACGGCATGAGCTGGATAGGCAAAAACGGCACGGGTTATGTTTTGAGCGAACTGAAGGAACTTTCAGAAAACGTGCTGCTCTTCGGTACTCTCAGCAAAACATTTGGAGCCAGTGGTGCGGTATTGGTGTGTTCCAACAAAAAAATGTATAATAGGATTAAAACCTTTGGCGGCCCCCTAACCTTCTCAGCCCAACTGGAACCGGCTTCCATCGGTGCCGCTATCGCCTCCGCAGAAATACACCTTTCTCCTGAAATATATACCCTCCAAGCCGAATTGAGGGAACGGATAGCGTATTTTAATGAACTACTGCAGCAAACCGAACTTCCGCTTATCGATCAAAACATATCACCCGTATTTTATATAGGCACAGGAATGCCAAAAACTGGCTACAACTTCGTAAACCGATTAATGAGTGAAGGCTTTTACGTAAACCTGGGCATCTTCCCCGCTGTCCCCGTCAAAAATACGGGCGTCCGCATAACCATTTCAAGACACAACCAAAAAGAGGAAATCAAGGGTCTTGTGGAGGCGATGGAATATCATTTCCCAAAAGCCTTGGAAGACACCTTTACAAATAGCGAAAGAGTCTTTCAGGCATTCAAGCTGGAACAAAAACATAAGGAAACATCATTTAATACTACAACTAACGAGAATTTAAAAATCCAGTTGGAAGACTCCATTTTAAAAATAGACAAGCAACTTTGGAATAGCTTACTTGGAAATAAAGGGGTGTTCGATTGGGAAGGCCTAAAGTTTCTGGAGGAATCCTTTAGTGGTAATTTCCAAATAGAACACAACTGGGATTTCAAATACCTAATAATATATGACCAAGAGCAACAGCCTATTTTAGCTACTTATATAACCGTAAGTTTATGGAAAGACGATATGCTTGCCCCTGTAGCCACCTCCCAAAAAATTGAGGAAGAACGCAAAATCCACCCCTACTATTTAACTTCCAATGTCCTGAGCCTAGGTTCCCTTTTTACGGAGGGCGAACACCTTTATTTTAATTCTGCCCACCCCCAAAAACAACAGGCCCTGAATCTTTTAATGAAATGTTTGGAGGAATTGGAGCAGCCCTCAGAAGCAAAAATGATCGTCCTGCGCGATTTCCAGGAAAATAAAGAAATACATAACTATTTTCAGGGCCAAGGCTTTGTAAGAATACAAATGCCAGACTCCTGTAGTATTGAACTAGATGAAAATATAACCCTTGAAACCTACATAGCCCGTCTCTCAGCTAGAAATAGGAAACACCTCCGAAAAGAAGTTTTGGAGACGGAGAACTTGTTGGAAATAAAAATTGTGCAAAATCCAACATCAGTGCAGTTGCAGAAGATCGAGGAACTGTATTCCAAGGTTCATCAAAACAATTTGGGCCTAAACACCTTTTCCTTTCCCTCAAAACTGTTTTCAAATATGGCCGCGCATCCCAATTGGGAATTTATCTCAATAAGCCCCAAATCCAATCCCGTCAACATGATTGGTGTAATGCTATGTTATAAAAACAGCCACAACACATACATCCCCGCCTTTGTAGGCATGGATTATGCCTACCTCGAAAAATATCATATTTACCGCCAACTCCTATATCAAACAATAAAAAGGGCAATGGAAATAAAGGCAAAAACCATAGCCATGGGGCTAACGGCTAGTTTCGAAAAGAGAAAATTGGGAGCCACCATCGCCCCAACCTACGCCTACCTCCAAACAGCCGATAATTTTACCCTAGAACATCTAGAAACCCAGCAAGGATAAAAAAACCAAAACCGACAACCCTCGTCTACCGAAGCCCCTTGTGCACCATAGCCTTGGCGAAGGTGCATGGCGTAGGTGGAGACAACCGAAAACAGAAAACAGAAAACAGACAACCGACAACCGAAAACCCACAACACTCATCCAAAGAAGCTTCGGCGTAGGTGGAGACAACAGACAACCGACAACAGACAACCGACAACCCACGTTTCACGACTCACGTCTCACGTCTCACATCTCACATCTCACGTCTCACGTCTCACATCTCACATCTCACATCTCACGTCTCACGTCTCACGTCTCACTACTCACAACTCACTACTAACTACTAACTACCATGGAAACAAAAATCAAACAATTCTGGGAGTACTTTGAAAAGGAAAGCTTCTTTATTTTGGAAGGTTTTAAATACGGTATCGTTCCAAAAGAAAAATTCGAATTACTGGACTATTTGCTTACAAACATCCACCCCAAATTACAACTACTCATTAACCGACCTCCCAATGGCGAAATACAGTTGGTCTTCCTTACCAAGGGAAGATTGAGCCTAAAGGTCATAATTACCGAGATATTAAAAAGGGCGCCCGAAAACGAATATTGGGTCTTCAAAATGGGGCTCCCTCCATGGAACGGCACCCTCGAGGAATTCTGCAGTCACTACCAATTCCTTGGCCCAGACATTTATATATATGACATCTATTTTGATATCTACAAAATCCACTCCAATGGCAAAGTGAACCTCCATATCCATGTAGAAAAAAACAAACCGCTCCCAAAATATTTTATAAACGATAGTATGCGGATCTTTTTGCTCTATTATCTGGGAGACCGACTGTTCTTTAAAAAAATCGTCTATTTAAAAATTGTCCAGAAGAAATACCGGCACATAAATTTTATCCCCATTTATGAACTGAAAACCCTGTTGGAATTTTCACGGGTTACTTAAATAGTATAAAAAACAACATGTCGCAAATCCCCCTAAAGGGGCTAAAAATTCAAAAAAATACCAAGTTCTTCATATCATAATAGGATTGAGGTAATGCATAGCTTAGAGAGAGCTAGTATATAAGTCAAGGTGAGCTAATGCATATGTCAAGGTGAGCTAATGTATAGGTCAAGATGAGCTAATGGGTAGTTCAGGGGGGTCGAATGTATGGCGAGTGTATGGCTTAAGCTACATTAATGCTACCCAAAGCCTAGGTTAAGGCTACATTCAAGTGTCAGTTCGAGCTAGCCTATCCTGAGCGAAGTCGAAGGGCAGTCGAGAACGACTTTAACAAACACCCAAGTGTCAGTTCGAGCTAGCCTATCCTGAGCGAAGTCGAAGGGCAGTCGAGAACGACTTTAACAACCCCAATCAAAATGAAAAACAAAAAACATCAAAACAGCAAAAGGTGCATTGCACTTCAAAGCTTTTAGCATAGAAGTGGCTCCCGACCCTTCAGTCTGAATATGGAAAGGGCCGCAAAATCTTTTAACTAACCAACAACCGACAACCCACAACCAACAACCAACAACCAACAACCAACAACCAACAACCAACAACCGACAACAGACAACAGACAACAGACAACAGACAACCGCCAAAATCCACTTCTAAACCCCACACAAAATTTATGTACTCAAATCAAATTACTCCCCTCCCATTTCACCCCAAGTCATGGAACTTACAGATGAAAATAAATATAATTCTCAAGGGAAAAGGCCACGCCCCACCCGAATCGTGATATACCCCAAGGATATCCAGCTCCTAACCGGCAAATCCTACCGCCATGCCCTCGACCTAAACAAGGAAGTACGGGAGTATTTCAAAAAACAAAAACACCACCTCCTAACAGTTTACGAGTTCGCTCAATACACAGGAGTAAACCCCGAAATTATCCTAACCCACCTAAAATAACTTTAATACCTCATCCCGATAAAAAAAATCGAAAATTCAATGCAATTAAACCGAAAGTTAAACGCAGTTAAATCTAAGTTTCAAATTAATCTGCCCAGTTATATAGTTACAATTATAACAACAAACAGCTTCAAAAAACTAGATAGGTCAAATCAATATTCTACTTGGCCTTCGAAAAGATTCCGTAGAAAATGAATTTATTGGAGGAGCAAGCAAAAATCCTTCTTAGCACAAAGAAACTTTGAGAACCCTATCCCTAAAGTTTTACGTACCTAATATTAGCATTAATCAAGCTTTATTTTTGCGCCGGAAATAAAGAAATTTTCAAAAATCTTTTCGTAAGCCTAGACCTTTTTGTTTCTTTTTGCGGCAATGGCAAAAAGAAAAAAGATTAAAAAAAAACAATCTGCCTAGGTGTAGTTCTTCCCATGAAGGCAAGTCGCTACATGCCATTACTTCAAAAAACAAAAACATCACCTCCTCACAGTCTATGAATTCGCCCAATACACAGGAGTAAACCCCGAAATTATCCTAACCCACCTAAAATAAAATTAACTTCATCAACCAAGCTCCTTCCCCTAAGCAATGAACACCAATCAAACGCAAAAACAAAATCCTAGGGGAAGGTGGCTCCCGACCCTTCAGTCGGGAGACAGAAGGGGTCAAACAAAAAAAAGCTCCTTTCAGCACAAACCAAAATATAAGATAAACTATTAACCAGAAAAAAGGCAACCCTAATCAGGCAAGCTCACTTCTCACTTCTCACGTCTCACTTCTCACGTCTCACGTCTCACTTCTCACAACCGACAACACTCGTCCACCGAAGCTCTATG
>NZ_LXIE01000033.1 GCF_001641085.1 Aequorivita soesokkakensis
CATTTTCCAGTTTACTGAAATAGTTAGTTTGGAATATCTATTTTAAGATTACATTTTACAGAAATCACTTTTGTACTTTAAAGTCGTTAAAATAAATAAAAGTATATTTGATTTCATCCCCATTTAAATAGTATGGCTTTTGGTTTTCCTTTTTGAGGGCACATTACCATAAATTTAAAATTCTTACTATGACCAAAGAAGAAATTTTAAACGGCATTCACGAATTACTTTCGAAAAATGTTATAGGTGGCGCACAAATGATGGCTAGATATAAAGGTTTTCGTGGGGAGCTTTTTTTTGAAAATTTTCTTTCCGAGAAATATCCTGTATTTAAAATACTTGAAGGCGGCATAATTATGTCCAAAAATAGCACTAAAACAAGCCTTGATAACTCTATGTATTTTACTGTCTTGCCTGATACTTCGGATCTTGGTGATTATAAAAATATTTATAAAGCATTGTCCAATATCGGCTTTATGGAAATGTATATAATCCTCTATGCTGACGACTGGCAAGAAAAAGAAGTGATGAAATTTGAAACGGAGACAATCTCTCTTAAGGTGCCTTCCCTTAAAATTTTAAAATTTGATGCCCAGCAAAATGAATTTATTGAAACTAATAACGATGTAAAAAATGTAACTGGTTTTTTAGAAGATTTGCCAAAGCGCGGTAAAAATCAATATGCAATTGAGCCAGATTGTAAAGAATGGCTGATAGCAAATCTTAGCCAGTTTAGTGAGAAGCAATTATTAAAAATCTATATGGACAGGCTCTTCTTTGATGGCTTTATTGGCTTTTCAAAAAATAAAGGAAAATCTTCCGATATAGATTTAATTTTAATTAGACCAACTGGAGAATATAGGTTTATCGAAATAAAAGAAAAAGACCTACCAAAAAGTAATCAAGGATTTGGATTAGACGTTCCAAGATTAGAGGATTTAGGCAGAATCCAAGAACAGTCCTCCATTGAATATTATTTAGCTGTAAGACATATAAACAATCAAGAAGACAGAGAGTTAATTGGTTGGAAATATATATCAATAACTGAATTTGAAAAAGACGTCAAAGGAAATAAAACAATAGAGGGCGGTACAGGAATGAGAAGCTCCTATTCATCAAATCCCACCCTTATTTGTTCTTTAAGCAAGTTCAGGAACTTGTAATTTATTTTTTTTCGGGGCTTTAATAGATTTTAGACTTTTAAGCATTTCTTCCGCAACGGCTTCAACTACTTTTACAGCTACACTATTTCCAAATTGTTTATAAGCTTGAGCATCTGACACCATTATTTTAAAATCATCAGGAAACCCCTGTAGTCTTGCTGCTTCTCTAGGTGTTATTTTTCTTGGGTTTTTACCTTTTTGCTTTAATAAAATTTCACTACCATCTTTATAATAACGTGCCGAAATTGTATTGGTATATTCTGAATTTTCATCAACCATACCATACCCAAAGCCTTTGCCCTTTAATTTATTCTCTCTTTTTCTTCTTTGGTGGCCTTCCCAAAGCTTATCAGAAATTGTATATTTTGAATCAACCTTTTTTTCCAAAATATCCCCAACACTTACTTCAATATTTGTGGGCTTTGGAAAATTAAATTCAACTTCATTATTTAAAAAGCCTACTATAAAAATACGTTCTCTATTTTGAGGCAACCCAAAATCTCTTGCTCTCAGAACCTCATACTTAACATTAGAATACCCAGCCAGTCTTAAGTGTTCTAAAATCACTTTTAAAGTCCGACCACCATCGTGGGTTTTTAATCTTTTTACATTCTCCAATAAAAATGCTTGTGGTTGCTTCTCAATTAAGATTCTCTCAATATCGAAGAAAAGGGTGCCCCTAGTATCGTTAAACCCTTTTTTTAATCCAGCTTGTGAAAAAGGCTGGCAAGGGAAGCCTGCCAACAGTATATCATGTTTGGGTATATCATTGGTGTCTACTTCGGTAATATCACCGTTGATAGTTTCATTAGGATAATTGGCCTCATAAGTTTGTGCGGCATATTTGTCCCATTCACTGGTGAAAACACACTTTATTTTGCCCTTGGAAGCGTTTTCAAAACCTCTCCTGATTCCGCCTATTCCTGCAAACAAGTCAATTATTTTTATCATACTTTCCAAAAATTTAACATTGCTGGTATTTCTTCAAAGAAATATTCTTCAAAACTTACAATGTTTCTTTTATCTTTTAATTTCTCATTATTAGCAATCCAGTCGTACACTACAACAACTATATTATGTTTAGACATTTCAGCCGCCTTACTTTCAGAAATATCTTCATCAACTGTCAGTAAGTGTATCTCGGGTATCTTTGTCCTCTCTATTTCCTCTGCAACTTCCTGCCATCTTTCCCTTAAGGAGGTTTTCATTGTGCCGATAATTGTTTTATTCCTTCTTTCCTTAAAGTTTTCAATACTTGGGAGTACAGAATCTACTTTCTTTCCTAAGCCTACATCATCAAATATTTTTCGCCCAACCTTACCTTGTGAATCGAAATCATAATTTAATAATGTATATATTTTATAGATTATAGCCTCAAAAGTTTTACCCGCTCTGGACCTTCTCGATTGCGTATTACTTAAGGATAATTGATATAAGTATGGAAAAACCCTTCCTGCATATTCCCCGCAAATTTCTTTTATTGACTCAACTAATTCATCTCTTTCGCTTTCAATTATACGATTCTCAACCAAAGCGTTTAAAATTTCTTGAGGTGTTTCAAGTATTTTATGAAGGTCTTTCATTACTGCTGCATTGAACTCAACCTCATCCTTTAGAAACTCTTCCCAAACCTCAGTTCTTAATGAATTTATAACTTTACTG
The DNA here is from genome assembly GCF_001641085.1 of Aequorivita soesokkakensis. GTDB lineage: Bacteria > Bacteroidota > Bacteroidia > Flavobacteriales > Flavobacteriaceae > Aequorivita > Aequorivita soesokkakensis. The sequence continues at coordinate 2,826 of NZ_LXIE01000033.1, forward strand.
ACTTCCTTTTCATTAAATAGTTTTTCTTTTAAAAAAGGCCTTAGTTCAAATATTTCATCTACAATTATCTGAGAAGAACGTATAAATTTATTCCTAGTATGCCTGATGAATTTATTAAAGGTATCAGATTCATCCTTACTTAATTGTATTACTATGGGTATATCCTTCAAAATAAAAATTTATTTATACCCAAAAATAAAGGCTTAAGTGCAAAGAATGTTTTGTTCAATCTTTTACTTATTAAAACCTTATCAACTAAACAAAAATATAAATAAATTGGATATATTCCAAATTTTGGATTATATCCAAACGGAATTTTTAAATTAAATTATATTAGAACCCAGTTAGGGAACAGGACAATTGGATCTTTCGACTTTTATAACACAAATTTTTGAGGGACGAGCACCCTATTTTAAATTTTGTGATTGAAACGTCGAAGGATTTTTGAGTTGTTTTTTGAATCCGGAATGGGAGGATATTAACTTTTTCAGAAAATTTAAAAGGTATGATGTTCTAAAATTAAGATGGTTAGCCTATTTTATTGTCAAAAATTATTATATTTGGTATTCTCCCCAGTTAAAATGTACTGTATTCCCTATTTGCGTAATTCAGGATAAAATCAATTTTTTCAACAACATAAGAATATGAAATTTTTGCCACAAATCTTCATAGCATTCGGGATGATATTTACATTTTTTGGCGGGTTTCTCGCTTATAAGAGACAATATGAAATTGGGATTCGTCAAAGTAAAATAGCAGAAGAAAATAAAGATCTAACATTCGAAATTAATCAACTATCAAAATCAAATATTGAACTCAGTAAGCATAATACAGATTTATTGAATGGCAACATAAAACTTACGGAACAAAACGGCGAACTTGTTAAGTCTAATATTGAAATATCTTCTACAATAAATAATTTAAGCGAAAGTATCTTTAGTCAGGCCCAAAAAAATCAATACCCATTAAATGATAATTTCGTAATAACCATCAAATATTACTTTTCGATTCCTAAATTCAAAAAATATATAGAAAAACATGGGCACAATTTTATGCCAGTAGAAATTACTAATCGTAAAGTATACTCGCAAATAAAAAATTTACCACCAGATTATAATGTTATAGCAGATTTTCTTTATGATCATTTTAAAACTGGTTTGCAAGATATTTACTTCACTAAAGCAGGAGGAAATTTTCTTGGTCTCAGGAAATATTACATGCCTTACGATCTAGATCCTATTGAGCCAAGCATTCATCCACTTGATGGTAACTATTTCAGGGTGTACATTTTTTATAATGAAGATTTAGGCAAATTCAGATTAGAGATAAATAATTTACCAATTAAGATTTACTCAATGAGTGGATATACATCTGTTCTTGATTTAGAAGGTTCTAGGCTTTCTATTTCCAAAGGACTTAGTGAAGTCATAGAAAATGAAGAACTCTTTCAGGTTATAATAAAATGTAATGGTAAAATGATTGTAAGAGAAAATAGTTTTTATCAAAATGATAATGAATATTTTTTAGGAGATATAAAGTTACTAGACCTTAAAAAAAAGCAATAATCGCTGCTGCTTGTTACTGAGATTGCGGTCCATTATTCTTGCGAAGCTTGGAAATGCTGTCCAAGGAGACTGCGAGGTCTGTGATTTTAATTTTCATAAAATCTATGGTGATCTTGGGAAGGGCTATATTGAATGCCACCATACTACTCCACTTTCTCAAATAGCGGGGGAATCAATTACCACGCTTGATGACCTTGCCCTTGTTTGTTCCAACTGCCACCGGATGATTCATCGGGATATTGATACGGTTTCTGTGCGGGGTTTAAGGGGGATTGTTTTGGGGGTAGGAATTAGGGGAAAGCGAAATGCGAAGAGGGGATTGGATGTTTAGATCATTAGATTTTTGGATTTCTGGATTGTTGGAATGTAGGAGTTAGTGAAAATTCTTTGAGTTCTACTAATCAAGAATTTATATATCGTCACTTTCAAAATATTTTCATCAAATGAATACATTTCAAACCATTAATACAGCATATTTAAGAGCTTCAAGAACCATAGAGACAGTGCTTGTTTCAAAAGAGCATTTGCGCAAGGTTTTTTTTATTTATAACTATGAAGGCAATTCATTTAGGGTATTTGAAAATCATTTAAGCTTATTGCACTTTTTGCAAAATAAGGGGGAAAACGATTTTCATTTTAGTACAGAAATTGAAGTTGATGGATTTTTTTCTAAAGTAAAATTGGTGGCATGAGGATTTGGATTGATCTTGGCATGCTGAATACATTGGGATGTTTAATGAATAATTAGTAATGAATAATTAGTAATGAATAATTAGTAATGAATAATTAGATTTTGATATCACCCCCTTCCGTCTCCCGACTGTAGCGTCGGGAGCCACCTTCCCCTTTAACGTTATTTTTACTTTTGATTGGTGTTTATGGCTTAGGGGAAGGAGCTATTTGGATTTCCGATTGATGATTTACCCCTTCCGTCTCCCGACGAAAAGGTCGGGAGCCACCTTCCCCTTTAACGTTATTTTTTTTTTGATTGGTGTTTATGGCTTAGGGGAAGGAGCTATTTGGATTTTCGATTGATGATTTACCCCTTCCGTCTCCCGACGAAAAGGTCGGGAGCCACCTTCCCCTTTAACGTTATTTTTTTTTTGATTGGTGTTTATGGCTTAGGGGAAGGAGCTTTTTTTTTTACCCCTTCCGTCTCCCGACGAAAAGGTCGGGAGCCACCTTCCCCTGGGATGTTGTTTCTGCATTTATAACAAGATTTTCGAAGAGGGGAAGGAGCTTTTTATTGGGATAGCAAATAATTTTTAAACTTAATATTCTCGAGGTTAATCTGTATGCTTTTATGGTTTTCGATAATGGGAGGGAAGTATTTTTTCTTTTTGCTTGACGAAGCCTTCGACTGCGTTCAGGGCAGGCTGCTCAGTGTGACAGTTGTGGGTTGTTTGTTGGTTAGTTCAAAAAAAAATCTCTTAAATTTGTGAATATTAATTGGAGCGGGTACTGCATAGTAATTGTATGTATATTTTAGTATTCTTTGAAAACTATTTTCAAAAATGTTGAATTTATAGTGGATTCCAATCAGCACATAAAATCACTCATCCATCACATCAGCCAAGATGTAACTCTTGATGAATATGCCATTGACAAACTTTCTTCTGTACTTGTAATTAAGGAGTTGAATAAAAAAGAGTTTTTACTTGAACCCGGTGAAACGGCCAATACAATGAACTTTATTGCACAAGGCTGTATGCGCAGTTATTATTTAGATGAGAATGCACAAGAACACACCTTGCAATTAGGTATTGAACATTGGTGGATAAATGATCTATACAGTTATTTGAGCAGGAAAAAATCGCGGATGTATATTCAGGCCTTAGAAAAAACATTCTTGATTCAATTGCCCAGGATAGAATTAGAAAAACTATATATAGAACTACCTGAAATCTCTAATTTCTTTCGTATAAAAATTCAAAGTGCTTATGTTGCGGTTCAAGAGCGCGTTATCGATAGCATGAGTGATGATGCCTATGAACGTTACGATACCTTCAGAAGATCGTATCGCGATATTGAACAACGCGTGCCGCAATACATCATCGCATCTTACCTTGGGGTAACTCCAGAATTTTTAAGTTATTTACGAAAAAAGCATTCCTAAGTCCGCTTCTTAATATACCTTAAGTTTTTTCTACTAACGGCACTCTAATTTTGACCCATATACTAATTACTGGGTTATGTTACGATTGATAAACTTTATAATATTTACCATAATTGGAACTTCAGTATCCGTTGGTCAAGCTATTAGTTTCACTCCCGAAATATTGGTAGGGAATCGCGCTACATCATATCAACATTTTATTGGATATAAATTTAATGACAGTTGGTCTATTAATAATGTATCCCTATATGATACAGAATACATTAATGATAAGAACAACATCTTTTTTATTAGAAATATGTTGTCCTATAATCTCACCCCACGGTTTAAAACCAATCTCGCTGCAGGTATAAAGAATCCTGGAAAATTTGCTACAATATCGACACAATACGAGTATGCCACATCAAACTTTAGACTAAGTTATGCTATTGGCAGCACCTATCAAAGTGGCTTCACTTTAGAACAAAATTTAAGACTTAATTACACCCCAAGATTAAGCAAGAACATCCAGGGTTACATAAACCTCTTCGTTGTAGTCAATACCACTTTAAAGGTTCTGGATAGAGGCATTCAGCAATTACGTGTAGGGATAAAGAATGAACAGCTTATTACGGGAATAGGGGCAAATTTAGATCAGTTTACAAAAGCAGAAAAAACACTTGAAAACTTCGGAGCATTTATAAAATATAACTTTTAAACATTTTAATTATGAACACAAAACAACACATTGGATTATTATTGCTAAGAGTGAGTATTGCTTTTACCATGTTAATTTACGGGATAAGCAAATTAAACTTTGGGATTGAATATATTAATGGTTTACTCGAACACTATGGACTTCCAACATTTTTAGGCTATGGGGTTTTTGTGGGGGAAATCATTGCACCTATTCTCATTATTATTGGATTTAGAACCAAACTTGCAGGACTTGTTTTCGCTATTAATTGCATTGTGGCAATTTTAATGGATCGTCTTCCAGACGTGTTAAGCTTAAATGAGCACGGGGGTTGGTCAATAGGGATGATTTTCATCTATATGATATTTGGCGTTGCCCTGTTTTTTATGGGTGCAGGGAAGTATGCTTTATCAACAAATAACAAATGGGACTAACTACTAGCTATGAAACTTTTGTTATACATATTAGCATTAACTGGAGGTGTATTTTTAGCCGTGCAAGCCGGGTTCAACTCCCAATTAGGAGGAATTTTAAAGCAACCTATTGCGGCTGTAATAGCTTCGTCTTTAAGTAGTGTTGTTTTCGGATTCATTATGCTGCTGCTATTGGGAAAAGGCAGTATTCAACCGATTACAACAGCGTCTGTGCCTTGGTACTTATGGTTTATGGGAGGGTTATTCAGTGTTATTGGAATTTCCATTTACTTCTACGCCATTCCCAAAATGGGCATTTCTAAAATGATTGCGCTTGGACTTTGCGGGCAGCTTATTTTTTCATTGATCGCAGGGAGATATGGCTGGCTTAATTTACCTGTAGAACCCATCACAACTAAAAGGCTTATTGGAACAATAGCTATGCTAATAGGCATTATACTTATTAATACTAAATAATTTACAATGGAACATATTGAATACAATATCCATAATTTATTAAATCTTTACGCAACCGTTGGTAAACCATTTAATGGATATGCAAGTGACAGTGCAATAGGTTATAGCCGGATACAGGATTCTGAATGGCCTAATAAAATTTGGTCTAACCAAAAGCTCACGCCGGATGTTCTTCAAAACATCAAAATCCTTATTGAATCTTCGCAAATTAATTTGCGTTTTATTGACTTTGAATTTGATGGCAGAGCAAATCATACACTTATTGTACAAGTGGGATTTGAACTTAGCAATTCCATGCCAGGTATGCATTTAAAGCTTACAAAACCTTTTGAAACCTCTATCAGATTAAGCTTCAGGATGGTGACTGAAATGGCAGAAGCTAAAATTTGGACCGCTGTTTTTAAGCAATCCTTCGGGTATGTGATAAGTGAAGACCTCGTATTAAAGAACTTGAATAAAATACATTTCTATATAGCTTTTGAAGATAGTAAGCCTATAGGAGTTGTTAAATTACATCTCACCAATAATATAGCTGGTATCTATAGTCTAGGTGTTCCCGTTGCTTTTAGAGGGAATGGTTATGCTAAAGATATCATGCACTTTGTATTAAATAAAGCAATACAGCAAGGAGCAACTGTTGCGACTTTACAAGCTTCTAAACTAGGGCAGGGGATGTATGAAAGAATGGGATTTAAAATTGATTTTACAATGCATAGTTATAAATTAAAAACACAATAAAATGGAATTACTTAAAAACTTAAACTGGCGTTATGCCACGAAAAAATTTGATACATCGAAGAAAGTGTCGGATGTTAATCTTAATAAACTAAAAGAGGCTATACAACTATCGGTGTCTTCCTATGGATTGCAGCTGTATAAAGTTTTAATTATTGAAGACCCAGCGATTAGAGAAAAGCTAAAACCGGTGTCTTGGAACCAAAGTCAGATTACTGATGCATCCCACTTGTTTGTTTTTTGCAATTATACAGATGCTACTCCTGAAGCCATTGACGCTTTTATTAAGCAAACGGCTGAAACGCGAGATCTCGATTTGGACAGACTGAACGGCTATGGTGATTTTATAAAAGAAAAATTGCAAGAAAAAACACCTGAAGAAAAAACAAGTTGGTTAAAGGCCCAAACCTATCTAGCCCTTGGAAATTTATTGAATGCTTGTGCTGAGCTAAAAATAGACGCTTGCCCTATGGAAGGGTTTGAACCAGAAGCTTATAATAAAATTTTAGGACTTAATGAACAAGGCTTAAATGCTACGGTAATTGCGCCCATAGGGTATAGACATAAGGATGACCACACTATTGGGCAATTAAAAGTGCGGAGGCCTAAGGAAGCGCTTTTTGAAACAATATAATATTATGACCGCTTTTTGATCTAAAGGTTTGGGCTAGTTCCCAAACCTTTTTTAATTTAGTGTCTTCATTATTAAAGAAGCTTCCCTTATGGAAAATGAAATTGTAAGGTTAATTTCCAGATACCTTGAACTTACCAATGAAGAAGCTTCAGCTTTTGCCGAATGTATTCCAATTAGGTCTTTTAAAAAAGGGGATATACTTTTAAGGGAAGGTCAGGTATGCAGGGATTCCTATTTTGTAATTGAAGGCTGCGTTAGAAAATACTATATTATCGATGGTGATGAACGCACCACTGCATTTTATGTTGAAGATGAATCCATCGCTTCCTTACAAAGCTATACAAATAAAACTCCAGCCAATCATTATTTTGAATGTGTGGAGGATTGTAGGTTGGCTGTTTTAAATTATGAAAAGGAACAGGAGTTGTTTAAACGTGTCCCAAAATATGAAGCTTTGTGCCGTATGTCTATGGAGGGTGACTTTGGTGAGCAACAAGAAGCTTTAGCTAAATTTATGACTTCAAGCCCGGAAGAAAGGTATAAAAACCTTTTGGAAACTAGACCCGATTTAATACAACGTGTTCCTCAGTACCATTTGGCCAGTTATTTGGGTGTTAAGCCAGAATCTTTGAGTAGAATTAGGAAACGATTAGCTAAAAAATAAATGCTTTTCTAGGACTATTACTTTACGTTTTATGAGAAGGATGCTCTAGAAAAAAATTCCAGAGCATCTAAATAATACCTATTAAACAAGGGGGTGCTATCCTTTTCTTTTAATAACTTTTACGGTTTTATGATCAACCGTCCCTAAGGAAAGGATTCGAAGCCACAAACTGGATTTTGTTTCAATGGTGTATTTTTCGGCTTCCAATTCGCTAACGAGTGCTTGCACATTACTTTCTTTTACATTGATGCCCAGAATGTGCAAATCACTTGTTTTTTTATAGGTTAGTACTTTTGTCTTTTCCCCAAATACTTTTCCTCCATTTTCAAATGGTTTTGTTTCTGTATTCACCGCAAATTGTTGCACGGAACAGGAGGATATTGATAAACATACCAACATTCCCAATAATACTTTCTTTATGCTCATACTATTAATTTATTTTATGAAGCAAAAGTATACTAGATTTAAACCTTGTTCATTGACTTTGGTTAAGAAGGAAGAATTACAAAAACGCAATAAATAAGAAGCCAGACTGTATGTCTGGCTTCTCCTTTTTAACCCTAATCAATCATACTAATGAAAAAAATTAACTAGCTTCTTTCAATATCGCATTAAGGCGCTTACCACTTATTTTTACTATTTTAATATTATTTTGACCCCTACCTTCCCGTTTAGCGATTGTACGGGTTAAAAAAATTGGTAAAAATCCATCAAGTAATATTAGTCGGTGCGACTCTTCGGTTACAATAGCATAGTAATAGGTTTGATTAACTGTAATCATTTATCACCTAATTGTTAGTTTTTATTACTTTTTTAATTGTTGTTTTTCCAGATTCTGCAGTTATATGTAGGATATATATACCCGGTGAGAAATGAGATAAATTAATTTCAGAAGTATTAAAAACTTCAATTAATTTTTTACCTGTTGTAGCAAACATTGCAACGGATCTTGGCTTTTCACCAGCAACAGATACATTTATTAAATCTGTAGTTGGATTCGGATAAATTAAAGCATCTTGTTTTGCAAGAATATTTTCTTCAAAGCTTAATGTTTGGAGGTCGATAAAATATTTTACTAAGCCTAAATCAACACTTCCTATATAAACCTCAGCGCTTTCTTCATTAAATTGAACAGCAGAAGCAGTGGAACCTATTGATAATAGCTCATTATTGTCTATAAATTCCCAAGTTTGTCCTTCATCTGTGGAATAAATTATTTTAAATTCAGAAATGCGTGAACTGTGGATCATTCCTACTAGATGACCAGCAGTAGCGGTAGAATGAAAAATTTGATGTACAAGTTCATCATAAATTCTATTCCACGTTGCCCCATTATCTAATGAGGTAAAAACACCTATATTGGTGGCAATAGTTAGTTGTTGACTATTAAAAGGATTTGCGTTTAAACTTAATATGAGGTCTGAACGATTATCCAATAATTCTAGCCCTGTGTTTGAAAGATTCCAACTTACCCCAAAATCTTCTGATTTATAAACTGTTGTTCCTATAGTAATTAAAATATGGCCTTGGTTTGATGGATCAAAATGAATGCCTTTGACTAATCCATTTTCTGGTAAAGAAATATCACTTGTTACTATGGAATTCAGGTCGCTTACATCCGCACGTTTAAGCTGGACGTTTCCATTGGTATCTGAGAATGAAAACCAAATGACACTTGTGTCAAAAGGATCGGTTCCGGTAGCATCTAATGAGTTCATGAAGGTATTGAGTATTTGATGCTTATTTTGCCCATGGTCTATACTTATCTCAAGATCAGATCCAAACCATCCAGAACTAAATGTAAATATTCTGCCTTCGACAAATTTATCTGTAAATAACGTGGGTGCATCTCCTTGTGTATACCAATCAATGGGTAGAATATCGAAGTTTGCTTCCTCTTCTGTTATTAAATTTCTATTGATGTACCCGTATTGAACACCATAATACAAATGTCCATCCCCTTCCGGAAATAAACCTATTGAACCTGTAGATAAGTAAAAATTGTTTTTTGCCCAAGTTAAAGTGGCTCCTCCATCATTTGAAAACTGAGGATGGTAATTGCTGGTTATAAAAATTTCGTTTTCATTGAAGGGGTTAAAAGAAAGATTTGTTCCATAATAATAGCCGTGCACATCACTTGTATCGTGAACATAATTTTCCCAGGTTATTCCGTTATCGGTGGAAATTATTATTTCATTTTCCTCTAAAACCATAATGCTATTTTCAATCTGTGGATTAAATGCAATAAAAGTAATGTCATTCAGTTGTTCGTCTGTAAAAGTGATAGGAACTGTATGCCAATTTTCACCTCCATCAACTGAACGGTATAAGTTTTCGACCGTACTACCAAAACTTATTCCTGTGCCGATATAAATAACATTCGTGTTGTGAGGATTAAACACTACTGGAGCTAAAACAACTCCTTGTAATTTTTCCTCCCAAGTTCGACCTCCGTCGTATGATTGAAATAATCCACCATCAATACCATTAGGGCCTAATCCCCTAGTTAAAATCAGATGGTTTGGATTGTTGGGGTTTATTGCGACACTGTTTATGGCCACGTCGTCGTGCTCAGATTTTGTATAGACTAAATCCCAATTTTGGCCACCATCCGTGGTATAGTATGTGTTTTCTAAGGTGCCAAAATCTATTTTAGTATTCATCAAGATTACATTAGGATCTGCCTCATAAATGCTATACGACTTTATATATTTATCACCAGAGCTATAAGGAATTTCAATTTCATCAATAATGGTATTGGACCTTAAATCTAAAATCATTATTGTGTTATTTGCAGACCCTTGATTGTACTTAATAAAACTCAAAGCCGAGTTGTTTCTCGCTAGCCTTAAATCTTTAAAAGTTGTAACATCTTGCACAGACATTGAAAATAATACTTCCCAATTTTGGCCATTATCATTTGATACCAAAATATGATTATACAGCGTAGTTGCGTATAATTTGTTTTCAACTGAAGGGTCATAAGTAATATTGAAAATTCTTCCGTAGTCAGATGATCCAACAGCTTCCAATTGTGCGAATCCTTTCTGGAATATGGAGAGGGCCATAACCAGAAAAAGCCAAGTAAATTTGTGTTTCATTGTTGTTTGTTTTTTTAAATGATTAAGTGGCGAAAGTGAAGAATTGAATGTTTTTTGAAGAATTTCTGACACGAATTACTAGGACATACGTCAAGAAAAAGTATGACATCGCTTGTTTTACTGTAGTTCGGAGAGGTAAGGATATAGGCTAGAAGTATCGGTTAATCCTATCTTTTTAGCAATACGTTCCTTTCTTTTTCTGCAAGCATCCTGAGTTATGTTAAAAAGAGAGGCAATTTCTTTTATAGAAAGGTTCATGTATAAATAGGAAATGAATCGAATATCATTTGTGTTTAAAGAGGGATGTTTTTCTTTTAAAGTTTTCAAAAACCCATAGTTTGCTTCTTCAAAATGAACCAAGAAATCATTCCAGCTTGCATCATTTCTTAAATGTGATTTTAATTGAAGTACTAATTTTTTTAGATCGCTGTTACTGTCCAGATCTTTATATGATTTGATGGCTTGTAAGACTTCTTGAAGCAACTCATTTCTGCTTGCTATTTTCAACGCTTTTACCGTCAGTTTTCTATTTTTAGATTCCAACTCGTTTTCGAGTTCCAACATTTTAATCTTCTGATCACTTTCAGAAATGATTTTCTTTTGTTGGAATTTTGAGATATGCATTCTCCAAGCCCAAATTGAAAGTAAAAGCAATAGGGCAATAGCGCTAATTAGTATATAAAATACTTTACGTTCTGCGTTGAATTCTAGGGTATTATCTTCTAACTCTTTTTCGAAACGTTTGATATCGAATTTTACCTTATTGCCTTCAAACTGATTTCTACTTTTAACCCTAAACAGGCTATCTTTTAAAATAATTACCGAATCCCTATATGTTCGTGAGCTTGTGAAGTCTTTTGAATTATAGGAGAGCAAGGAGAGTTGCTCGTATATTTTAATTTGGATATCAAGGCTGCCCTTAAGGTAGTTAGCCTCTTGGGCATATTGTTTCGCCCGTGACCAATCACCTTTTGTTTGGTATATTTTTGAAAGTAGTAGGTATGCTTCCGATTGGTGTTCTATGAGCTCAGCATTTTTTAATTCTGGAATAAGGGCGTTAATTAAATTTTCTGCATCTTTCAAATCTCCTTTTAAAAAGTGATTCTCTGCCAGGGCATATTTACCTTGAAGTAAAATGTTTTTTTCATTTCCCAGGAGGGGAAATGCAATTTTTAAATATTGGTTCGCTTTATCTAAATGGTTGAGTTTATTATAAACAAGGCCCAAATTTATGGCATAGATTCCTATTTTAACTTTCTCATTATATTCACTTGCTATGTTGTAAGCCTTTAAAAAATAATTTTCAGCTTCTTTATACTTCTTTTCCTCAAAGTATAAAATACCAACATTATTTAAAACAACCATTTCCCTTTGGGGGTTTAGATGGGATACTGCAACATTATATGCAGCCAAGTAGTTCTGTAGGGCCTCACCAAATTCTGATAGTTGATAATAATTATTGGCTATATTATTGAGGGCTAAAAACTGCTCTTCATGCCATTGGTGTGAATTGGCAATATTCTGGGCATTTATAAGTAGTTCTAGGGAATTAGGGTGATCTTTTTTTTGCAAAGCCTTAATGGCTGTTTGAATCATTTCGTTACATTGCTGCCTCGATTTTTGAAGTGGGCTAACTATTATTAATAAGACAATAAAAAATAACTTCATTTAATCTAATATTATATCTACCAGCTTCTAACCTTTCCCTTATGCCAAAACTGTCCGCTTTCAACGTCATTGCTTAATAAATTTAAAATGTCCGCAGCCACATCTTTGGGTAGGCGTGGGGCTACTTTTCCTCCCATATCGGTTTGCGTCCAACCTGGATCTAGAGACGATACTTTTATATTCTGACTTTCCAATCGCTTTGCCAACAACTTAGTGTACATATTTAAAGCTGCTTTAGACATTTTGTAATGAGGCTGAAACTCATCAAAATTCAATTCGCTAAAAGAGCCCCAATCTGAAGTAATATTTATGATATTTGCTTTAGGGTTTAAGCGTGGAATGAGTTTTTCAGTTAGTTCAATAGTGCCAAATACATTAATATTAAAGGTTTGTTTTAACTGTTTCATATTAATTACTGAAGCATCCCATTTTTCAAGCAAAATACCGGCATTGTTTATTAAAAAATCTAGTTTAAGATCCCCTAAACTGTCAATAAATTCAACAATAGTATCACTATTTGACAAATCGATTTTTAAACATTGAAAATTAGGTTGGTTTAATGTATGATTTCCAGAAGTTGAACTTCCAATAACTTGCGTATTTGCATTTTTAGTTAACAACTCAACCGTTGCTAAGCCAATGCCTCTGCTGCTTCCTGTAACTATTCCGTATTTCATAATAATTCCTGTTTATTCCTTTTCGTCAAAATAATAAGGGTAATAATATAAATGATTACAATTGTAAAAGGGATTACCACAAATCGTTGTTCTGGAAATAGATACCAAAACGATACAATTAAAATGGTTCTTGTAAGTGAATGGAAAATACCCACCCAATGTTTAATAATCCATGAAAATGGTAACCACATGGTTCCTGTTAAAACTCCTACTGTTAATGGTAATGATGTATAATCTTTCAAAAAGAAAGGTATGGCAATAGCATAGACCAACACAGCTTGAGCCACTGTATATAGAAACAAACTGTCAAATACATTTTTAGGCTTTGTTTTGTCCAAAAAGTTTTCACCTGTAAATTTTGATATAAATAGTGCCAAATACACAATACTTCCGGTGGCTATAAACAATACCCAAACAGTAATTCTTTCTGGTAAGAACAGACCCGAAATGCCAACCAAAAACCAAGCAATCATTCCAGAGAGTGGTGTTGCTAAAAATTTTCTGCTTGCAAATTCAATGCGTTGTTGTTCTAATCGTTCCATACTTTTAAATACTAATGGTTTTTCTATATTCTCCTTGAGTTACCATATTTGACCACGAACCTTTCTTTTCTAAAATTGGTGTTAGGCTGTATATTGTTTCATCTGAAGACAAATAAAATTTCAAATGATCATCTGAAGTTGGTCCTTTAAAATCGAATGTATTCTTATTGATGGGTTTCAGTTCAAAATAAAATACGCCTTCCTGTCTTGCAAATAGTTTTCCTTCTTCAAAAACAATTTCAATTACCCTCGTATCTGATAATTTGTAAACTCCAACATAAGCCGTTAATTCATTAGGTGTTAAGGTAAAATCTTTACTGAAATCTACTTCCAGCAATTCTTGTATATGATAAATTAAAAAAGGTTTTAAATTAGGATAAGCCTCTAAATCCTTAACGATATCATTCAGTTTAGCATCCAATGACATCTCCTCTGCATGTAATCCTTTTTCATATAACTGGGCAACACGTTTAGCAAATTCGATATAAACCTTTTTATTTGTAATAAGTTGATCTTTATTACCAAAATAGAAACGAGGGTTTTTTGATGTGTTTCCTGAGACAATAATGGTATGTTCATCGCTCAATGAAATCGCTTTATCTATTCCTGTCACAACACCTTCTAATCCGTTTGGACCTGTATAGGTTAGCCAATTGCTTTTAAAACCATCGCTCATAAACAACACATTGCTTTTTTCTAAATGAACATCAATATGATCAAGGGTATGTGAGGGTGTATGGTATGCCGTAACCACCTCATCACCTATAGGAATAGATATAGAATCTTTAAAAAGGATGTCGTGATATGCTGTTGAATACTTCATATTGTAATGCGATACTATAGTGGCACCTTTATTTGCAAAATAGGTATTTGCATGATGGTTATATGGATCTGAATCGCTATTAAGAACATAGGTTATTGGCAAATCTGTAATTTTTTGAATTTCCTTTTCTAAAGATGATGCACTATTCATCATCATAGAATTAATAAGCAACACTTGATCTTTGCCTATAACCATACCTAAATTTCCATTGGCATTACCTTCCCATAGTTCCGTTAAAATATAGACGTTCTCATTTACTTTTTTGACATCGTATTTAGCTTGTGCAAAAAGTGGTGTAGCCCATAGAAACACAGAATATAGACTTATAATATGTAAAAACTTCATTGTCATGTATACTTTTTATGTTGGCCTAAAAGATCATGTTCTACCAATACTCTTTAATCATAAAAATTTTTCCATTCTTAAACTCGAAAAGTGCCATTTGTTCGTCACCTTCAACCATTTTACCATTTTCTTTTGTAATGAAGCGCTTGCTTACTGTAATGGCATTTAAGCCATAAATAATGTTCTCGATATTTATATCAATAACACTTCCATCATAGCCTCCATTCTCTTGATTACGTTTGTAACCATTATAGAGATCTTCTCTTGTATATACCCCACCATATTTTGGATGTACATAGGTAAAATCATCGGTAAACAAGTCAAAGATGTTATCAATATCCTTGAGGGTTGAGTTTTGCTGAAAAACTTTTAGGTTGAGCTTATAATACTGATTTAAAGTATGGTTGAGCGAATCTTTATGGGTAAGATTACTTTGTTGGGCTTGGGCAAAATGAAGGACTCCAAATAATAGCGCAGTTAAAATGACAAATTTTAGTTTCATGTTTTTTATTTTATTAATTCCATGTGTAAAATTGGATAGGGTTTTCCAGAGGCATCCAATTCGGATCGTCCTATGGTCTCAAAGCTACAATGTTGGTAAAACCCAACAGCTTGTTCATTCTGCTCATTGACATCTACTTTGTTTACCTTAAGGCTATTAATTGCATATTCCAATAAAGTTTTACCTATACTTTTACCTCTATGTTCTGGGTGTATGAACAACATTTGTAGATTTCCATCAGATACACCTATAAAACCTAGTATTTTAAAATGCTCATCCCTAAAACATCTTAATTCAACAGCGTCTAGATAGGTATTTAGAATTAAGGGTTTGAAATAAGCGATGTCTTCTTCTTTTAAAAAATGATGGGTTGCTCTTACAGAGGCCTCCCAAACCTCTACAACTTTGTTGTATTCAAATCTATCTATATAGTCTATTCTATGGTCCATTTTATATTGTCTTAAATAAGTGCTATTGGAATCCTAAGGGATAGTGTTCCCATTAATTTTTATTTATTGGGTTCAATATCTTTTGTATAAGACGCTAAACGTAAAAGGTCATAAGATTTTTTTAAATGTCCCTGTATTACTGATACAGCACTATGATTAATTAGCAATGATCTAGAAACAGATTGTTTATCTTCTTCTACAATTTGTTTTATTACTGCTTTAGCATCTTCTTTGCCTTTTGTTTCATAGGCCAATAAGACTTTAACAGCATTTTCTTCCGCAGTTATTGCTCTATGTTTCGGGGTGTATCCTATTTGCTTTACCATAGCTTCTGCCATTGCCCATACTGACCATGGATTTTGACCAGTAATTAAATTATTATCGTGACTTATTTTTTCAAGATACATGATGCCTTCGTTAAATACGGCTCCTTGAGATATCAGTTTATCTTGCAATAAAAAAGGAAATACGGATTCTGCTTTTGGAATTAATAATAATTCTTCCTTATTGGTAAAGCTACTTACCTGCTTATTTTTTAAAAATGACTGCCCATCTTTTAAGGTGACATTTACAAATGCTGCAGGGCCATGACAGACTGCCCCTATTACTTTGTTATTCTTATGGAAATCTTGTATTAGAGCATGTATAAATTTATTATTTGGAAAATCAAACATCGCTCCTTTCCCTCCGACAAAATAAACAGCTTCATATATTTCAGGTTTAATATCTTTTAATAAAAGGCTGTTATTGGTTTTGGATTGCGCAATTGAATCATTCAAAAATGCATAATCGAATATTTCCATATCATCATCATCTAACACCACAGGTGGTTTACCACCTAAAGGACTTGCTATATCAACATCAAAACCATTAGCTTTAAAAACATAGTAAGCTCTTGCTAATTCTGTTAGTTCATATCCTGTACCTTTACCACTTGTACCCATTGTATCTGTGCTGGTTACAACAGCCAGTATTTTTCCGCGATACGCTGGTACATCTTTAGTGATGTAAGGGATATCATGTACTTGACTATTAACTAAGGTGCCGTCTTCTACCGGTAATAGACTCGCGATATATATGCCAATAAAGATAATGATAGCCACAATAAAGGTTAGCGCGGTTAGTATCCATTTAATAATTCGATATTTTTTAAACATAATTTTTTTATTGATTTATACCGTATTTTATTTCAGCTGGTTTTGAAACAGTTCGTCAATTTTAGATTTAGCACTTTTATCTGGTGCGACTTTATAAAATTCCTCAAGCAAATCTAAAGTTGTAGGCTTTTTAGGATATTGATTATTGGCTAAAAAACTTCTTAATGCTTCATTGACTTTATCTTCGCCTATTAACTCAGATAATTCTACCATTGCTATTGCACCTTTTGAGTAAGCTATATGTGTTGCGCCATAAGGCACTTTGTATAAAGGTGGATTTCCGTAAAGTCCTTTTTCATTATCATAAATTTGTTGATGTATTTTAACGCGTTCCATCATGCGTTCTTTCCCATACATTTTTTTGTAAAGCATCATTTCGGTATACATGGCTAAAGACTCGGTAAGCATTGAAGCACCTTCTCTTTGATCTGGATTTATTTGACTGTTTCCCCACCATATATGAGCCAACTCATGGCCTGCTAATTCATTTATAACATCTTTACTTGGATCACTATCTATATTAGCATGAAATATCATGTTTTCAGTCATAAAAATGGTTGCTGGATATGCTGTTGCCGCAAACCCACTCGTAAAAGATGAGACCTCAACAAAACTTATTTTTTCAAATGGATACCCATTAAAATTATTTACACAATAATCTAAACTCAATACGGCATTTTTTAGCAGTCGCTCTACATTTTCAAAATGCATGTCATGATAAAGTACTTCAACTTCGATGTTACGATGCTTGATAGCTTGTTTTTTGTATTTAGCAGATGCAACTGCAAATCGAAATGGAATACCATAGGCTTTGTAATGGGTATTTTTCCTATCGTTTTCAGTCCAGGTTTTAACAATATTGCCTATTCCCATAGGCGTTTGATTACTTTCAGTGGAAACTACCATGTTTAAATTTATAAAGTCACTTTTAAAAACCTCTGGTGCTTCAAGCTTTTTTAAACGTGTTGGATTACCAAGTCCGTATTCTTCTCGTTTTTGTTCGTCTTCTATCTCTTTATCTGATTGGTATCCCAACAAAGGATAATAATTACTAATCCTTATAAACGTGCCATTATTAACGATAGCATTAAAAGATCGATGCCCATTGACAGCGAACCATTTGTATGATAAATTAAACTCCAGAGTCGCTGTATCACTTGGCATAAAAGGTTCATCAAGTTTTATCTCTGATACAATCTCATCAACTGAAATGTCTTTATTATGCATTCTAAATGTTGCTTCATTTAATTCTAAGTCGGAATGAAAATTCAATAGAATCTTATTTATTGGTTTATCTGTTAGATTTTGAATTCTATATTTTCCTTGAATTTTATAAGAATTTTCAGAAGGATATAAGTCTATTTTTGTGTCTACATCTATAATTGTAGGTTGGGGTATATTTTGAAAATGACGGTAATTTTTTTCATAATTAACCGCTTCAACTAGTTGTGTGTCTTCATTTTTTGGTGAATAACCATTCATGAAATTAAGGCCTCCAAAAACGCTAAATCCAAAGAAAACAATGACAATAAAAGATTTGATTTTAGACCATTGTTTTAATTTCAAATACGAATTAAAAATCCACAATAACCCTAAAAGGCAAATGCCAAAAAGCAATCTATTTGAAAAGGCTGACAGATATGCACCATAACCATTTAGGTCACTAAACACACCATTAAATCCTGAGAAAACATGGAATAATGGATATGGCAACAACATCTTTATTAATGGTGTTGTAAAAACTACAACCGCTACTATTGAAATACCTAAGGCTACATATTTGCTATTGATAATACTATTGATAAGAAGTAACAATGTGCCGAAAAGGAAAAGCGGAATTGTATTAAATATAATAACCCCAAAATAAGCCAACCAATCAATTTGTGTATATCCATAACTGATTTGAAACACTAATGCCAATCCTATAAGTAACGTTGTTAAGAATACCAATAAGACAGCCAATGACATCAAGTGCCCTTTTAATTTCGCTTTTGAAAAAAATGTACTGTCTTCAATTAGATAAAAATTGGCTGTAGTACTTCTCCAATACATGTCATTAATAAAATACACCAAAATGAACGTACCCAATAAGTGAAAGCTTTGCGAAATAGAAGTCGCCAAAAGACCCGAACTGGCATAATAATCTGGTAAACGTATGCCTTTATAAATATCTGAATACATTTCCATACCAACGAAGAACACCAATAGCATGGAAACAGCAACTATAGTTACGCTTTTAAAAAGGTAAATTAAATCAACCTTTGCAAAGGATATAATTGAGTTTAATTCTGACTTAAAACCAAAATTAAGAGCTGGTATTTTAACTTTTGTTAGTCTTATAATTCCTGCTTTAACGTTATCCTTTTTACGCTTCAATTCCTTTTTACTTGTTGTTTTATTGAACACATAAAAACGATAAGAAATAGCCAGAAACAACATTGATAACACCACATAAACTATACGGTTGATGGCCAAAAAGTCTTTAAGTGGCACGATGGATTGATTTTTTTCAGAAACACTCAAGTCTCTAGCTTCAAAGAAATAGGCAGATGTTCCAAAAGGATCCAGCAATGATGATAGTTGCTGTACTTCAATAGATTGCGGGATGCTTCCTGCCATAAATGGCGAATTAGAAAACACTAATAATACCATGTAAAGAACATACAATAGTAAACCTCCAATAACCACTAATAACTTCTTACGCGTGGTATAGGCAACCATAAACAAGAAGCTACAAACGAAGAAGCAGTTTAAAACTCCAAAGATTAAAAACGGATATAGATACGACCATAAACTAAATCCTAACTGCATTTCGGTTCCAGTACGCGAGTTTTGACCAATGACAAATCCTATAATTAAGATTAAAAAACTTAAAAATGCTTTTAACGTAAATCCTAAAAACTTCCCTTTTAAATAGTTTTTAAGGGAAATTGGATATGAGAATAACATTATATCAAATTTTGTATCCCATTCCTTAAACAGAATCTCTAAGGCAAATAAAATAGCCAAAAATATCATGGATAGACTTAACAAAGCCATCATAAACCCAATGGTGTATGGCGAATTAAGATAAATTCCTTCACCAGCAGTTAGGTTAAACTTATAACCGCAAAACCATCCTATAAATACTAATATTAAAGCTGTTAAACCTAATACATACTGGTTACCGCTATGCTTTAATTGAAATTGAAGTATAGCATTCATAATTAACTGTTTTGAGAAAGAATATTAAAGTAAACGTGTTCTAGTATTGGTTCAACTGGTAAAAATCCTTCAGGTTGTGTAGATGCAAACACTGTAATTTGTAGTTGACGCTCTATAAGTTGTTGACTAATAACTTTTAGATTTGATTGATAAGTTTCCAGTTCATCATTATCAATAAATTTTGACCAGATTTTACCTTCTAAATCTTCAATTAATTCTTTTGGCTTACCAGTTTTAAGAATTCGACCACTATTCATTATGGTCATTTCAGAACATAGGTTTTTCACATCTTGCACTAAGTGAGTGGACAGAATTACAATGACTTCACTACTAATATCACTTAGAAGTGTATTAAAACGGTTACGCTCTTCTGGGTCTAGTCCGGCAGTAGGCTCATCCACAATGATAATTTTAGGGCTTGCCAATAAAGCTTGAGCCACTCCAAAGCGTTGTTTCATTCCACCAGAAAACGTATGTACTTCTTTGTTCTTAAAATTCCAAAGGTTTACTTTCTCTAACAAATATTGGATTTGGTTCTTACGTTCTGTATCATCTTTAATTCCTTTTAAAATGGCAATATGGTTTAAAAGATTATAAGCACTAACTTTAGGATACACTCCAAAATCCTGAGGTAAAAATCCTAAGTTCTTTTTGATATAATCAGAATTACTGACGATATCAACATCGTTAAATTGAATACTTCCTGAAGAGGGTTTTTGAAGCCCTACGATTGTTTTCATTAGGGAGGATTTTCCAGCACCATTTGGGCCTAATAAGCCGAACATTCCATTCTTTATTTCCAAAGAAATATTTCTAATTGCTTGATGCCCGTTTTTATAGGTTAGCTCTAGATTATTAATTTTTAGAGTGTTCATGATTTAATATTTTTAATGGTGTTTGTTGTCTTTAAAGTTGTTGCTTTTTATTAAAAAGATATTATTTACACCATCGATTTATTACAATAGGTAGCTCTTTCAAAATCCCGAATGTTTATTGAAATAATAGGTACTTCAGGAAACATCACTTTAAGTTCAGTAACTATTCGTTTTGAAAGTTCTGCTTTCTGTTCTGTATTTCGACCCTCCATAATATTCGCAAATACATGGATAAAATGATTACTTGTATTTCCAGTCATATAATATTGGAATGGATTAATACGAACTTTAATTTCCTCAGGAATGAATAATCCTGTTGACACCGCAGTATCGTATACTTTCTTATTAATCTCTTGTGGTGATTTTAATTTTACGATCTGCTCGGAGCAGTCTATTACAAAATGTGGCATGATTTATTGTTTTTTTGAACTTTATTTTTGATTTAAATAGCTCCTGCAAATTAATTAGATGGTCAAAACCAAACTTGTTTGAAGAGGATAACTATTGGTTGCTAAAACTATTTGCTTGTGGTTGCTATTGATTATATATGATTGATTTTATGATTGTTAGGTCAAAATTAGTTTATTGGTTAGTTGAAAATCTTAAGCTATCTTAAGAAAATCTAAGTGTTTTAGAATACGTCTTAAATCGTGAGGTGGGGTTACACTATTTTTTCAACTTCTTGTTGTGATTGCTTTTTAAATCCCTTGATTAGTAGCCAAACGGTAAACGAGAACTCCCCAATTACTGAAGGAATAATTACGACCATTTCAAAAACATCTTTATAATCTATATAATTTGGCATCATCAGCTTTGCTGTACTATCTATTATATAACCTATTGCTGCAAGCATTAATAGTATGCCAATTGCTTTCGGGATCGTTATTGATTTTAAAGCTAGATAACCTAAAACAAGTAAGTGAACTCCAAAAAAAAGCAATCCAACAGTCCAAAGCGTATCAAAATCTAATAACAGCTCCGATACTTGGTTCTGTAAGTTTGTTGAAATAGTTGCATTAAATGTTATTTGGTAGGCCGCCCATAATTTGAATAAAGCAGCACCAAAAAACAGGGCGTGCAATAATCGAAAAAAAGAAGCTAGATAAGACATTCTCTTACTTGTCGATTTTGTCAAACCAAAAAGTGACCAAACTAATAGCGCATCAAAAAATAACATCACCCCAAACCCAAGTAATCCATTACCTAGTTGTATATGATTATTAATAAAGTTTGTAGCTGTAATTGCTGAGCTGTTCTTGTCTATTAGGCTTTCAAGTACCGCAAAATTGGCATAAAAACCTGCTAAAAAAATTATTAGATAGGCAATCCCTGAAATTCTTGCTAATTGTTTCATAATCTGCATATTAAATTTTATGCAAATTTATTGGCTATAGAATGGTAATTCATTGACTTAAGTTAAGATAAGCACCTAGCCTGGAGATCCGCTTGACAATTTGATTCAGAGTTTAGAAGATACGCGAGGATGTGCAGAAATATGCAAAAAGTGTTGGTTTGTGCTTTGGGTTATTGATTTTGAGTTTGTTGGGTCTAAGTTTGACTTATTGTTTAACCTTAAAATCATTAAAAATGGCAAAGCAAAAAGGAATTTTGAAGTTGAAGGGTACCATGGGAGATGTTACCTATTACAGAACCGCGGATGGGTATATGGCGCGGGAAAAAGGAGGGATTGAGAAGTCTCGTATTATGAACGATCCAGCTTTTAAGAGGACACGGGAAAACGGGCAGGAATTCGGTACGGCTGGAAAAGGTGGGCAACTGATTCGGAAATCGCAGCGAGTTCTGTTGCGTCAAGTTGGCGATAACAGGGTAATTGGGCGCTTGGTGCAACAGTTGATGCGCATAATAAAAAGTGATTCCATCAATGAAAGGGGCATGCGAACCATCCAGGATGGTGATATGAGCCCATTACAGGGTTTCGAGTTTAACCAAAAAGGAAAACTGACTACTGTATTCTTTACGGGTTTTACCCCAACTTTTGATCGTCCTTCGGGATCTTATGATGTTGATATCGCTGAATTTGTACCCAATGAGGCCATAGATGCGCCTCGTGGTACAACCCACATACAGTTATCAGCAGGGGTAAGCACCTTGGATTTTGGGGCTCGTAAGTTTGAGGAGGGTCATATTCTTTCGCCTATCATTCCTTATGATAACCAAACCCAAGCTGCATTTACGCTTAGTTCGACTGTGCCAGCTGCAAGTACGTTTCCTGTCATCGGGGTAGTGGGAGTAAGTTTCTTCCAAGAGGTAAACGGGCAGATGTACCCATTGCGAAATGGGGTGTTCAATGCACTTTCCATAGTTACCGTTGATCAACCGTAAACTTAAAAGCCTTAGCAATGGATCTTTTTTTATATAGGACACATTTTAGGGCGGGGACAAATGGGATGCTGTTTCACAAGCAGCATTTCATTTGCTTCTGTGTAGAGTTGCCCTGGCGGTGCAATGAAGAGAACACTTCATGTATACCGGATGGGGTATATGAAATGGAGCGGTGTTATTCCTTAGAGTTTGGTCATCATATACGGGTAAAGAAAGTGCCGGAGCGTTGCGGGATACTATTTAGGTGTGCGATTGCTTTGGGTAATGATTCTTCAGGCGCCATAATACCTACTTTGCAGCTGGAAGGAATTGGAAAGGGAAGTGGCTCGAAGGAAGCACTACACAAAGTGTTGATGCGGATGGAAGCAGTGCGGAGCGAAGGGAAATCCTTCTTTTTGACGGTGGAGTCTGTGCATAGTGGGAGGTGAATCGTGAGACGTGAGTAGTGATTCGTGATTTGGTACTCTTGTCTGCTTAAGGTATTTATTGGGCACTTGTTGGTTTTTGATTTTAATTGTGGGATGTGATGAAAAATGATAATAAAAAAAAGAAGGAGAAACTTCAGATTTTACGCAGGATGCGGAATTTGGGATGGGCGCTTACGGCTATGGGTGGGGGAGTAATTGGTCTGCCGGGGCCAGGTTTACTGGAGCGGCTTGCGGTTTATACCATAGTAGTGGGTACTATTGTTTCGGTGGGGAGTCAGGCGCTTATCAATGAAATGGAGGGCAGGGATGGGGATTTCGGTTCCTCTGGAGGTGGGGCTGCTTGGACTATTTATAAAAATGAAGGATAAATAACAAGTTAAATGGAATTTAAATTTATTGGATTATGGACAATTATAAATTGAGTATTTACGGAGGAACAATTTTTGGGCTTGTTCCAAACTTGCCCGTGGAAAATATTATCATCACCATTTATATGGCGGTATTGGGAACATTGACAAGTTTTTTGGTAACCTTATTATTAAAATGGGCTGGTGGATTTGGGGATAAAGAAGATTGAAGAATAATTTAAACTCTATTAAGAAAAATATTCCCCAAGCAAAACCCTTAAGGATATAACTTGAGGGTTTTTATTTCTCCTTCTTTATCCATTAAGATTTACGACCTATAAGTGGTTATCTTTGTACTATTAAAATGTTTTCGCTTAAAACTGCACAATGTCTTTCTATTTAAAATATCTTCTTTTAGCGACCGTGCTATTCACTACGTACCCCGCAATTTCCCAAAGGGTGCCACCTCAGGAATTGGATAGTTTGGAAAGGGTAATTACAAGAATGAACAAAAACAACACAGCGACAATTCTTGAAATAGGGCAATATATTGTTGCGCACAGTACTTCAGAAACACAAAAAGCCAACGTATATGGTATAATAGCAAGTTCCTATGCCGCCAAAAATGATAAACATAAATCTATAGATTATCTATTTAAGGCAAAGGATATTGCGGAAACTATAGATGACCCCGTGCTGATGATAAAATGTTATGGGACTATTTCAAGCCTATACGCCTCGCTGAAACTTAACGAAAAGGCCAAACCCTATTTACTTAAGGCAAGAAATCAGATAGATAGATTGCCAGAAGGATCCCAAAAGCATGTTCTTAATGCGTTTTGGTACAATGGGAGCGGCAATATTTACCTGAATACCTTAGCTTATAACAAAGCCAATGAGAGTTATAAAAGTGCCGCGGGCGAATTTGAAAAGATCCACAATCGCGATAATAATATAAAGAATTCGTCCCACTACAGAACCTTTCTCTATAATATTGGAAATTCCTATCTACTTTTGAAAAAGCCGGATTCTTCCCAAATATTTTTAGTGAAGGCCCTTGCGGTAAAGGATACTTCTAACCCAAATATTAAATACGATATTAAAAAAGCACTTGCGGAAGTTTATTCCTATAAGGAGCAGTACCAAACCGCTATAGATACACTGATGAGCATTCTTCAGGATCCAAATTTTGATATTGAGGAAATAAAAACGGATATCTATTTAAACCTTTCTAAAAACTATAAAGCTATTGGAAACGATGCGCAATATGCTTTTTACAATGAAAAGTATTTAACCTTAAGCCCCGCGGTAAAAAACAGCGATCTAAAAACCATCAATACAGTTTTTGATGCTGAACAAAAGGGTTTGCTTTCTTCTATCTCCAAATCAAAAAGCAAAAATAAATGGCTATTAATTGCAATATTGTGTATTGTGGGCGTAAGTTTTTTGTCCCTTGTTTTTTTATTTTACAGAAGAAGAAAGGACCAAACTCTTTATAAAACTATTATTGAAAAGCTGGAGGCTAGTATAGAGGCAAAGCAGACTATTGATACAAATATTAAAATAGGGGAAGAAAGCCAGCAATCCATCCCTATTTCGGTGGAGGAAGAAATTTTGGAAAAACTAAAAAAATTTGAAAACTCACAACGTTTTACAAATCAAAAGCTATCAATATCTACGCTCGCAGTACAGCTAAAAACAAACACTACATATCTATCAGAAATAATAAATAGGCACAAAGGGAAAAACTTTAATACCTATATAAATGAACTTCGCATAACCTATATCTGCGAATTAATACTTCAAAATCCTGAATATTTAAACTACAAGATAAGCTACTTGGCAGAAGCTTCCGGCTTTAAATCGCACAGTGTTTTTGCCACCGTTTTTAAAAATATTACGGGAATTTCCCCTTCTTCCTTTTTAAGGGAAGCAAAAAAAAGGCCATCAAGCAAAGTGTAATTTATTCCTAGCAACATACAAATAATCAATTATTTAAGTGTTCATTTTGGTTCTATAAATGGCGGATTTATAAAGAACTTAGTTATGTTTTGAAACGACCATACAATATCTTTAAACCAGAAAATTTATTAACTCTGATATAGTTCAGAACAAAACAACGAAAATGAAAAAAATAACTTTACTAGTAACTCTTTTTTGGTTTTTGGGAATATGTGCCCAGAATACTGGTTATGGAACAACTTTTAAAAAGGCATTTGTAAATCCATCCCTACACAATCAAACAGTTCAAAACAATAAGATTGCTGAAGAATGTGATGATGTTATTACTTGCGACAATCTTGAAAATGGAGTATTCATAAATGGAACATCCGGACAAAAAGCCGCAATTGATATTCCTATTGATGCACAAACAGTTATAACAATAAACCAAATAAAAGTAACCCTTAGCAGTGGTCCTGAGCCTGCCTTTGTACATTTCAAGTTTTATAAAAGCAATGACAGCATCCCCACTGACATTTATCAAGAAATTACAAATACCACTATTATAGCTTCAGATAGCATAGGCTACGAACCCTTGCACAGTTTTGTAATTAGAAATGTAACGCTGGAATTGCAGGATGCTATTGTTTTAAACGGGGCAGAAACCACTGATAGGTTTTGGATGTCGGCCATTTCCGATGCGAATGCTTGGGCTACTACAGATGGCGTAAGTAATGGGGCGGGAATTACAGGTAAAGCCATTGCCATGGGTAGTGATAATTTTGATTGGTTTACGCTTGGTGATATAGAAGGGCTTTATGAAATTGAAGCGGAATGTGAATTGTTGGGTGTAGATGATAATGACGTTACAGGTATTGCTGCTGTTTACCCCAATCCTGCTTCCAATAAATTAAATATACGGCTAACAAAAGGTAAAGCTATTCAACAAACTGATATTTTTAATATAACGGGACAAAAGATAAAATCCTTTGGTAGTGAAAGTGAAAACCTTGATATTTCTTTTTTAACGAATGGACTTTATTTTGCAAAAATCTACAGTTCAGAAAATCAGACTTCAGTAGTTAAGTTTGTAGTTAAGTAATTTTTATTCTTAAAAACAGAACGCCCATAAATTGTTTATGGGCGTTTTATTTCATAGAACCTACGAAAGAATAATGCTTATTCAGCACACTCCCCACTAGCCCAAGAAGTAAGCCCAGCCCGTTCCGCAGCACAAGGATTGCTATAGGTTTTCCCATCACACCCACAAACAGGATTGTATTCCATAGTGCATGGCCCATTGCTTATTTTGGATTTATCAATACAAGCAATGGTCTTGCCCGCACCGCAGGAAGACAAAGCAAGCATCCCCACCAAAAGCAGGGATGTGGCAAAAGAAGATTTTTTATAGATGGTAGCCATAGTTGTAAGGTTTATTTGCAACTACTAAAATACGCTAAACTTGCATAACATAGGAAGTGAGTTTCTTAATTTTTCCACCCTCAAAGTGAAAAACATCGCAAAAGACAGCATTCATAATATCGCCATTTTTGAATTGCCCTTGCACTTTCCCCTCAGCCACCACAATATTGTTTTCTTCCACAAGTCTAACGTGGGTAATAGTAGGGCTGCCCGTAAAGGCAGGGTTCTCTATCTCGCCATCAAAGGCTTGCTTCCCTTCCAAATGAAAAGCGCCGGGCATTTCCCAAATCACATCATCCGTCAAGCAAGAAAGAATCTGTGCGTGGTCGCTCTTCTGAAACCCCTCCATATAGGTGGTTACGGTTTGTTTATTTGTTGTCATCTGAATTTAGATTATTGGATTTTTAGAATATTTATTTTTCCTACTGCCTACTGCCTACTGCCTACTGCCTAATGCCTAAAGCGCGCTAGCATAATTAATCATCCAACTAATCCCAAACCGATCGCGGAGGGAACCGAAATAGTCGCCCCAAAACTGGTCTGCCATAAACATTTCAACTTCGCCTCCTTCTGATAATTCCTTAAACAAACGGTCGGCTTCTTCCCTGCTATCTGGGTGAATGCTTACATACGTGTTATCGCCAATCTTAAAAGGCCCGTTGCCGAATCCCGGCATAGTATCGGAACCCATTAACAGCTCGCTGCCAATGGGAAGTGACACGTGCATTACGCGATTTTTGTGCTCTTCGGCAAGCGGTGGCATTTCATCGCATACCGGCATATCGCCAAAGCGCATAACGCCTTGTCCGGCAAATTCGCCGCCGAATACTTTTCTGTAATGATTGAATGCTGCCTCGCAGTTTCCGTCAAAGTTTAAATACGGATTTAATTTTGTTGCCATAATTTTTTGTTTTAAATGTTTATAAATCAATGTTTAATAATCAATTTTTTCGTTCATTTCATAACTCATTCCCTTCAAGCCGAGCAATTTGCGCATCAGTACTATTTGCCCCAATAGATAATCTTCGCGGCCAATGCACATGCCAATCATATTGAGCACATTTTCCTCTACAAAAGGCACATTCATTCCAAAGGAAAACGCTTTCGAAAGTTGCTCATCCGTGGCTTTCAAAAGTTTTTGATACACTTTTGGGGAAATATCCTTGAAATTTTTTCGCAATGCTTCCAAAGAAGGATATTCCAATTTTTCATCCAATGCCTTGGCATCCTTGAAAAAAGCATCGTTGGGATCTTTTTCATCCATTCCCAACAAACCGGCTATCCAATAGCGACAAGTGACGAAATTTCCAGCCATCCAAACCACGTGATTGGTTTTGCCGTTGTTTCTTTCAAGAGCCAATTCTTCTGTAATGCCGTCGAGCGCATTAAAAAAGCTTTGGGAATGCATTCTATATGCGGGAATGATGATTTCGAGTTTTTGGGATTTTGGTGTGTCCATAATTAGATTTTTTGATTATTGGATTTGTGGAAAATAATGATATTTAATTGCTCTTTTCTTCGTTCGTCGCTCGTCGCTCGTCGTTATAGAGATTCAATAATATTCGCCAATTGATAGTTGTGTCTTTCGGTATGAATTGTATTGAAACCAAGCCATTCCCGTCTTGTGAAAGGTCCGCAGCCTGGGATTTCAGCATCCAGACAGGTTTTGGAAAGATCCATGGTTTTGATTGCCTCGCGTTGTATCTCGATGCGCTCTTTCAATGAAGAGAGCAAGCGTTCCTTTTCAATATGCTTGTTTGTTGGCAACACCATCTCTGGGGATTTCATTTTAATGGAAAAGTCTTTAAATGTCTTTTCTATTTCAATAAGTTTAACTGCAGGATCGCGGTGGGTTTCTTCCACATTTCCCTTAAGGACATCTATAATATTATATGATTTATAAAGGTGGTTTCCCAATTGCCCTGCTGTCCAACTACCTTCAAAAGGAACTTTATTTAATTGTTCTTCATTCAATGAGGAAAGCTGCTGCGTTAGCTTTTCCGTTGCGGCATCAAATCGGTTTAAAAGTTCAGTATTCATAGCTTCCATTTTTTATTATTGTAAAGATAAGCAGCAATTTCTACAGAACAGAGGTGCATTTGCGCCAATGTAATGGGTTGATTGCGACATTGTTTTGGATTATATTTGTTTATTATAATTATAGGGGTTAGCGAAAAGCGAAAAGCG
>NZ_LXIE01000034.1 GCF_001641085.1 Aequorivita soesokkakensis
GTTGCAAATAGCGTTGCAAGAGATGTAATTGGCAATGCAGGAGTTGCAAATGGCTTTGCAAGAGATGCAATTGGCAGTGCGGGAGTTATAAGCATGAAAAAACCTCGAATTTTTGCATGGCTTCGAGGTTTTTTAAACAATTATATTTTTTGGTATTTCTTAAAAAGGAAGATCATCGTGTTCTTCTTCGTTAAAATCGTTTGCTGGCTCAAAAGCTTCCGCTGGAGGCATTGGAGGCATCTCTCCACTTCCCGCCGCTTGCGAAAGATTTTCAACGCGCCATCCCTGAATGCTGTTGAAATACTTGGTTTCGCCTTGCGGATTTACCCATTCACGGCCGCGAACATTAATGCTCACTTTCACGCCCTGCCCTACTTTATAATTGTTCAACAAATCTGTTTTGTCCTGTACAAATTCAATCAAAATATGTTGTGGATATTGTTCTTCGGTAGTAATTACCAGCTCGCGTTTCCTAAACCCATTGTTTCCGTAGGTTTTGGTTTCATCTATCATTTTAATTTTTCCTTGTAGTTCCATCGTTTTATTGTTTATTCTTAATTGTTTTTCGTTCTATTTTTTACTTAAAAGCACCTTCCAAGCATCATCTATTTTCCCTTCACACAACAAGTCTTGAGCTTTTTTATGAATTTCTAAAGAATTGCCTTCATCCCGCAACCATTTCAATTCTTCCGAAGCATTTATAAAGGTATTAATTTCTTCCGAATTTGGGAAATTTTCTACGTTGCCAAGCATCCCCAAATCATTTCCTGTCAACACCTTGCTTTTACGAATTTCTTCTGGCAGGCTATCGATGCCAATCCCTAATGTTGTTAACGGTTTCGGCACTTCAAAAAGGCCTTCTTTTGCACGGCTGTACCAATTGCCGCCAAGTCTGGAAACAGTATCAATTTTAAATGGATCGATACTTCCATCTTCGCTTAAAATTTCTTCTTTTATGTGAAGTTTTACCACTTCACAAATTACCAAATTTCCGGCACCGCCTTCAGTACCCAGTTTAATTACGTCGTTTACCTTACATTCCAGTTGCACGGGAGCTTCAGCTACGCGAGGTGGTTTTACCATTTCCGAAGGTAATTCGGTAAAACCGGCTTTTGTGAACTCGTTTACACCCTTTGCATATTCTGTTGAGGATAGCGAAACTTGCTGAACCATTTCAAAACTCACAATGTTTATAACCACTTCGGGCACTTCCAAAACATTTTCATAGGTATGTTTTGTTGTATTATCTCGACCGCGGCGTGCGGGCGAAAAAACCAAGATTGGCGGTTTGGCGCTAAAAACATTAAAAAAACTGAAAGGCGAAAGGTTCACGTTTCCCTCGCTGTCCACGGTACTCGCAAAGCATATTGGCCGTGGCGAAACAGCGCCCAAAAGGTAGCCGTGCAGTTTTCCCGTAGATAATTCGTGTGGTTCAATAGAGATCATTGCCTGCAAAAGTACCCAAAGATTATAGCTTCTAAAAACATGATTGTACAATAATATCAACATATTTGCTTTATATTTAAACTGGAAAAAAATTCTTTATGTTGCGCAACAAATCACTCTCCCGTTGGGGTTTTATTTTAGCTTCCCTTATCGTTATCAGCCTAATTTTGTGGAATACCTATATTTTCTTCAATCAATTGAAGGAAAACGAACGCACTAAAATGGAGATTTGGGCAGTTGCACAAGAGGAATTGGCCCAAAGTCAAGATGTTGAAGGAAGCCCTATTAGCGAAACAGCCCTTACCATAATACGAAACAATGGCACCACGCCAATGATTCTTCATACGCTGAAGGAAGACAACTATGAAGGCAGAAATATTGACGAAAAAATTTTAAATAACGAAGCTGCCCTAAAAAGGAAAATAAAACAGTTTGTTTCAGAATACGACCCTTTGGAAGTTAAATACAAAGATCAGGTACTTTCTGTAATCTACTTTGGAAATTCCCCCTTGATAAACAAACTTAAATACTATCCAGCGGCATTAATATTAATAATTTTTCTTTTCATATTAGCCGTTTATCTTTTTTACAAAACCTCAAAATCTTCCGAACAGAACAGGCTTTGGGCAGGAATGGCAAAGGAAACGGCGCATCAAATTGGCACGCCACTTTCCTCTTTGGTGGGTTGGACGGAAATTTTGAAATCTGAAAACGTGAATCCTGAATATATCAGTGAAATGGAAAAAGATATTTCGCGATTGGAAACCATTACGGACCGTTTTTCAAAAATAGGTTCGGTGCCAAAACTGGAGCAACACGATTTGGTGGAAGAGACAAAAGCAACTTTTTATTATTTACAAAAACGCACTTCAAAGCTGATTAACTTTCAACTTAATGTCCCCGAAACCCCTATTTATGTTGAAATAAACCCCCAACTTTTTAGTTGGACGGTGGAAAATTTAGTGAAGAATGGCATCGATGCTATGAAAGGAAAAGGCAAAATAACCATCGCCATTGAGCAGAATTCAAAATATGCAAAGGTGCTTATTTCTGACACAGGCAAAGGGCTGACAAAAAGTGAGTTCAAAAAAATATTTACACCGGGCCATACCACAAAAAAACGTGGCTGGGGCTTAGGCCTTTCACTTGCGAAACGAATTATTGAAGAATACCATAACGGAAAGATTAAAGTGCTGAAAAGCGTTGTGGGCGAAGGCACCACTGTGGAAATTTCCCTAAAGACAGAAAGTTAATTGTAATTTAAAAGAATTAATTTTTTAAATGGAAATTCTAATAACCATAGTATCGATTATAATTTTTATTTTTTTGGTTTCAGCGCCTATTTTTCTTTTAATCGGTTTAAAAAAATGGAATCTATTCAAATTCAATTTGCTTAATTATTTTGTTTTTGGAGTGATTATTTCGGCTTTTTTAATTTTTATATTTAGTTGGTGGGCAAACTTTTCAGACCAGATTTTATTGAGTCAGTATGGATATAATTTTGACGCAATGAACGAAGCGGAACGATTTAAGGAAGTAGCGAGTGAAAATATGGAGCGGACAAAACAGCTTGAAATAGATTATTTTGGAATTGGATGGCCATTAAAAGCAATAATGGCATTTGCATTCTACATACCATACCTGCTCATTGTTTATTTAATTGGAGTATTTATAAGAAAAGATTAATTATGAAAAGTAAAACCAACACATTACATACGGCTCGCCTAAAAAATAATTGTCCCACTTGTTTTGGAACAGATGGTTTGGAAATAACTTTTACGCAGAATGAAAAGGAAACACCTTTATTTAAAAAACCAGATGCAACTATAGAACACACTTTATTCTGCCATACCTGCAAAAATTCAATCTATCCCGTAAACTGGACCGAAGATATTGAGCGGGTTTTTGATTACAACAAAAAAATAGCGGAAACCAATAAACAGTATTTAAAGGTGAAACCGCTATTTTATATTTTGGTTGTTGTGGCAATTGTCTTGGTTGCCGCAGTGGTTTATGTGTTGATTCCTAAGATTTAAGTTTCTCGGAAATTGCTTCGGCCAACATTTCAAATTCCTCTGAAGTCATTTTTACTTTTTTTGTAAAACGCATATCGTCCATTTCGTTCAACGGAATAAGATGCACGTGCACGTGTGGCACTTCCAAACCCACAACAGCCATTCCTACACGCTTGCAGAGAACCGTTTTCTCAAGGGCGCGAGCTACTTTTCTGGAAAATTGCATCAATTGCAAATACATATGTTCGCCCATGTCAAAAATTTTATCAATTTCTTCTTTTGGAACGCAGAGTGTATGTCCTTTTGCATTTGGATTTATATCCAAAAAAGCAATAAAATTATCGTCTTCGGCAACTTTATAGCAAGGTATTTCTCCTTCAATTATTTGTGTGAAAATTGATGCCATAATTACTTTCTTGAAATTTCCAATATTTCGAATTTAAGCACGCCATTGGGTACTTTTATCTCTGCAACTTCGCCCACTTCTTTTCCTAATAAACCATGGCCTATTGGAGAATCAACTGAAATTTTTCCGGTCTTAAGGTCGGCTTCGCTTTGGGCCACTAGTTTATAGGTCATTTCCATGCCGTTGTTTTGGTTTTTAATCTTTACGGTGGAATGCACCAAAACCTTGCTCAAATCCAATTGTGATTCATCTATCAAACGGGCATTGGCCAAAACTTCCTCTAATTTAGCAATGCGCATTTCCAGCATTCCCTGTGCCTCTTTGGCTGCATCATATTCAGCATTTTCGCTTAAATCTCCTTTATCGCGGGCTTCCGCTATTGCATTGGAAGCTTTTGGACGTTCAACATCACGCAATTGGTCCACTTCGTCCCTCAATTTTTTTAATCCTTCGGCAGTGTAATAAGATACTTTACTCATAACTTCATCGTTTGTGTATGCAGAACATACGTATTCTTTAATATAACAAAATCCCGACTCGTGGCGGGACTCACTTTAATAAATTGAAAAATCCCATGCTTTGACGGGATTGTGTTTAACAAATATACTAAAAATTTACTTGTTGCGTAATTTGTTGTAATTTCGACATCAAAATTTAATTGCTCTCATGAAAAATAAATTTCTTTTCCTTTTAACTGTTTTAATAGTGCTTTCTTGTTCTAAAAGTGATGATAAACAAGACAGGAATCCTTTTTTAACAGATCCCGCTGTAAGCCTAAATTTAAATTTAAATCTTCCAGAATACAATCCTCTAAAATTTCCCGGAAATTACGTTGTTACTTCCCAGGGAATAAAGGGCATTGTTGTGTACTGCGTAAGTGAGAACCAGTATCTGGCTTTTGATCTTACAGACCCCAACCACGTGCCCAGCAGTTGTTCGCGCATGGAACTTACGGGTGTAATTGCAAGTTGCCCCTGCACAAATGATGACAATGAATACTTTATAACTTCTGGGCAGCACACTACCGAACCCGGCAGTAAGTATCCTATGCAGCAATATAATGCACAGTTAAACGGAAATACTGTTGTTGTTAGTAATTAGAGAGATTTTTACGAAGTGAGCATCGCGGCCTTAATTTCTTTAACGACCTCCAAATGTTCCACTCCGTATTCTTTCCAAGCTAATTTTCGCTCTTTCATATCTACGTGTTTTACAATAGTACCGTAATCTGCCGTTTTTCCATCAATTGTTGGATAGCCGATTACATAAATACTATCTGCAAGTTCCACCGCTAATTCAATATCATGTGTAGAATAAATAATGGTATTGAATTCGTGAAGTGACGTAATTAAACTAAAGGCTTTTTTTACATCTTCAATATTGCCGATATCCAGTCCCGAAAATGGTTCATCCAAAACCATATAATGGCCCGAACACAAAATCTGTTCAATAATAGCGGTACGCTGCCGCTGCCCACCTGAAAGTTCGCAGGGGTATTGATCTTTCGCTTTTTCCAAGCCCCATTCCTGAAGATATTTTGTTATAGTATTATGCTTTTCTTCTTTTGAAAAATCTTTATGCCGCAAAGCGAACATTAATGCTTGATAAATTGTTTTATTTCTGAAAAGTGTGTATTTCTGGTCCACAAAACCCACGTCGCCTTCGTGTACTTCTTTTGCATCGTTTTCAACTCCTGTAGCCACATCAGCAATTAAAATCTTGCCTGTTGTTGGTTTTATTAACCCCGTTAGTGCCCTGAACAATGTAGATTTGCCACGGCCCGAACGTCCAACAACCGCTAT
Source organism: Aequorivita soesokkakensis (assembly GCF_001641085.1). Classification (GTDB taxonomy): domain Bacteria; phylum Bacteroidota; class Bacteroidia; order Flavobacteriales; family Flavobacteriaceae; genus Aequorivita; species Aequorivita soesokkakensis. The sequence continues at coordinate 5,670 of NZ_LXIE01000034.1, forward strand.
CACTTGCCCTGTAACACTTCCTTCGCGCGTAACATCTTTTTCAACAAAGCTTACATCTTTTATTACAACTTTTTCACCATAGGCAACGCTGAGGTTTTCAACGTATAATAGGGTATTTTGCATTTGGTAATCCATAAGCTATATTTTTGAATATCTAAAGAATGCCTTCCGAAGGTAATCGAGTATAAAATCTATAGAAAGTCCAACAAAAAGAATTACAATTTGAAGTGCAATAATTCTTCCGTGGTTCATAAATTTATCACTGTTTTTTATTAAGAAACCGAGTCCGCCTGCCGCTACTAAAATGGATTCCACAGTAACGAGCATCATCCAAACAATCGCTAAGTTTTGGCGTATCACTTCAATCACGTGGTCCATTCTTCCTTTAATAACTACTTCCCAAAGTACTTCCCAACGGTTGCATTGAAGGGAACGGGCGTGGTCAAATTCTTCCTGCTCAATGGAACTCACCATACTTAAAAGTGAAGTAGTAAGGTATGTGCTCATAAAAACAACCAAAACCCAAACCTGCATAGTTCTGGCATTGCTAATGATAATAGCAAGATAAAAAGTTATTCCCGTAAGCGGCAAATAACGGAGCTTACTTATTGCCCTAGCAACAGGCATAACAACAGGAATAGTAGATAAATATGTAATTGTAAGTGAAATGGTAATGGCAATAAGAATAGCTTTAAGACAAAGCCACAACGAACTGCCCACATGAACCATCAATCCTTCGTTGTAAAGCTCTCTAAAACCTCTCCCCACTTGCTCAGGGGAAGGAAAAAGATGTCGCTCGCCCATACTGGAAACAAACCAAAAGACAGCAACTAATATTACCCAAGAAAGAATAATAAGCAATCTGCTGTTTTTTCCAATATTTTCAAATGGAGTGAAGATTTTTTTCATTTTCATTAAAATTTAAAAATAAAGGACGCCGAACATTTTCAGTCAGCGTCCTTTTAAAAAAATTAATTCATTAATGTAATAACAACTCTTCTGTTCTTGGCTCTACCCTCATTGGTTGTGTTGCTTGCAACAGGCTCATCCTCCCCTTTTCCAATTACAGATTGAACCCTAGTTTGAGGAATTCCTTTTCCGCGTAAATAATTTACAACAGCCTGTGCGCGACGTTGTGATAGATCGTAATTTGCTTCAGAGGTGCCAGTATCATCGGTATGTCCTTCCAGTTTTATTTTTGTGTCTTCCGCTTGAATTAGAAGGTTATATATCGTTTCTACGGTTTGCATTGATGAACTTGAAATATTTGCACTTCCCGTGTCAAAATTTATATTCCATTCGCCAGAGGCCAAAACTTTATCAGTAGTTTTTGAATAGTCTGGTTTATAAGCCGCTCCCGCATCAATGTCATTTATGTTTTTAAGGAAATAAAGGTTTACTGCTTCATCATAAGGAACAATCCTTTTTACAGATTCGTTAAATCCAAAAGGATTCAACTCCTTCAAATAGGAAGAAACTTGACTGTAAACAGCTTTATATCTGTTAACGCCATCACTTATTCCGTAATACTGCATAACATCTGCATAATTCAACACTCGCGAACCACCCATATTGTATTCAATGCCGTTTTTGCTTCCCTTTTGGCCTTTGAACATATCATACCAATATTGTGGGGTTTCAAGTTCATAAGTGGAAGCCACAGCTTCAGAGGCACGAACGCGCCAATCGTCATATTGCTTCATTTGGTTGGAAGCCGTTAACGCAGATTTTAAAATATTGCTTACAATATCTGGATGCTTTACAGACCATTCTTTAACAGCAATAATGGTGGTCGCCATTTGGTTGTTGAATTCTTTTGTTGAAACAATATCCGTAAAGCCATTGAGTGCATCAAAAACCATTTTGTCTCCCGGGGTCCAAGTAGCACAGCCGTCTACTTTTTTGTTGATGGTTTGGCCAGTCAATTTTCCGTCTTTTACTTCTTTCAACGGAACTGTCCAACCTGCTTTTTGTGATTTTATCAATTCTTCCGCAGATTTAATATAATCATCATCCTGTGAAGGATAGAAGTTTACGGCATCCGGATCATAAGTTGTTACGTCTGGATTTACTTTCAATCCATTTGCAAAGGCATAGTTAACAGCCGTTACCCAGTCACCATCGCCCAAAACCGCTGAAATTAATGAGCCTTTCATGCTTTTTGGATCTACTTTCCAGCTTGGTGGGCCAATCAATTTGTCTTCCCCATAACTTAATCCTACGGCTCCAACTACTTGTACGTGATATTTATCTTTCCCGAATTTATCGTCCAGTGCTTGTTGCATTGTACTGATATAAAATGGAGCACCATCGCCCATCATCATAATTGCAAAGGCACTTTTATCTGCATCTGGAAATTCTTCCCCGCGATCAAATTCCTCAATGAATTTCATTTGCATATTCCGAAGTTCCGAAAGCCAATCCTGACGGATTATTTCCAGATTAACCCCGTTTTGCTCCATTAATGAACCTTTTGTAGTTTTGGCTCCTCCGTTTGCAACAATAATCCCAGATTGTGCGTTCCAAGCATAGGCTGCCATACGCACCAAAGGTTTATCTTTCACTTCACTTGAAGTGCTTGTGGATGGCAATTCCAGTTTTTCAGTGGTCACTACATTGTCCACATCACCTTTATCCACATTAAGCTGGTCCAACTGTAATGCTTTTCCCACACGAAGTCCAGGTGCAAAATGATAAACGGCAAATAAAATACCGCCAAGAATTACAATTGCAATTAATAATTCTGAAAGTGTTGTAAGTTTTCTTATTCGTAAAATCTTTCCCATTGTGTTAGTTGTTATTAGTCAAACATATTTCCAAAACCGCCACTTTCCTGCTTATCTTCTGCGGAAAGTTTATAATTTGGGTTATTATATTTTTTTGAATCGGGCACGTAATCTTCACCCGTTTTAATTTTATCTGCCAAAGTATCGAGCTGTGAATAAAGTTCATCACTATCAATATCATATTTTGAAGTAAGCGAATCAATATCCGAAAGGTTTTCCTGGGTTCGGGCAATGTCCATTGCTATAGTTTCACTAACCACATCCAGCGCATATTCAAGCTCCCAATCCTTGGTGAAAAGCATCGCGCTTTTTGCACTATCAGTAGCCTCACGTGCAGTTTTGGCAAATTGAAATTCCTTTTGAAGCATTTGGATTGTCACTTCAAAATCTGAAATTTTTATATCAATCGCAGTTCCCGCCAATGTAAGTTTACGGTCCAATTTCCCCATAATGCTTGCACGGCTTCCGTATTTTTGAATAAAGCTTTTGCTCTGTTCCAATTGTTGTGCAACCCGCTGCGATTCGGAAAGTTTTTTGGCAAGCGCGCTGTGAAGCTCTACATATTCATCGGTATCTTTTCCTGCATTTCCTTGCTCTTTCACAATTGCTTCCATTTTCTCTTTTAGCGCCTGCGCGTGTTTTTGAAGGGAAACAACTTGGTCTTGATAATCTTTGGCTTCCTTTTCAGCTTTAAAAGCTTCGGCTTCCATATTATTTTTCAAAGCCTTGATCTTTGCTTTGGAATCTTTAAAAACCCTGCGGTTTTTCATCATTTTTTGCTTCTGTTCTTCCAGCTCCCCAAAAGGATCATGGCGAATCAACGATTTATGGATAAAACGCGTAAGCCTTCTGATTCCCTTAAAAATTACAGGTAACATCATTATAAAGAAAATCACAAAAACGGCTACGCCCGCCAAAGCTATTACTTGACCCAAAGCGGTGAAAAGCGGCGGCAAAACGTATACCCAAGCCGCAACACCCAATGCTGCAAACAAGGCAATTTTCAAGAGTGCATTTAAACCCTTTTCTCCATTTCGCCAGTTTTTGGGATTTAAGGAAATCTCACCCTTTTCATCATCAAAATGCTTAAGGATGGGCAGGTCCAGAACGTGGCTTTTTTCAGCTTTGCTTTCCATAGTTTTCTAAAGGTTGTTTTTAATCCCGTCAATAACACTCTGTATAGTATCTAGGATTTTGGTTTTTGCCATATCATTGGCATTTATTTTTTGATCAATTTCCGAAGCGTCAGATAAAAGTTTAGCGTCTAAATTCTGAAGTTCATTTTTCAAATTGCTCGCTTTGGTCTGCATTTCAAGAATTTGTTTTTCAAGACTTGAAATTTCAGAACTTAGGTTTTCCTTTTGGTTTTTAATCTGCTGCTGAAGTTCATTTCTTTTGGCATTTCCCTTTTCTTGATAATGTTTGTGAACCTTATCAATTTCAGTAACATAGAAGCCAGCTTGGGTAAGCAAAGTAGTTTTGCTCACTTTTGAATCTACGCCTTGTGCCATTGAAAGTGCCATTTTATAAACATTGGCATCGTTTGAGTTAACGGCTTTTATGGCTTTGAAAAATTCATAAAAATCATAGCCGGGTTGGTTTAGGGAATCAAATCCAGATTCATACATTTCAACAATGGAAGACAATATAGAGCTGTTTGCGGTTCCCTTTGGAATGTCTGACGGAAAGGTAGAAATAGGCTTGCTTTGTGGAAAACTGGTTGAAGCAGTTTCCTGTTTTGGAGAATCCTTTTCAACTTTTTCATTTGAAGTACCTTCCTCGTTATTTACAAAAAGTCCTTTCCAGTTAAATTTATCTGTGGCCATGAAAATCTAAATTACTTTGCTGCGAATCGTTAATAATTTCTTAAAGGAGTAAATTTATATAAAATTCACTCAATATAATAGGTTTTTTTGAACTGCCTTTCATTCCTCTTCCTGAAAAAGCAAAATGCTCTTTACTGTTGCATTTATTTCAGGAATGTCTTCTTCTGTAAGATTCATCAATAAATCTTTAGTTATTGGCGTAATACTTACAATTCTGTTGGCCTGGCGCTCAATTATTTTTTCAAAAAGATTGCGTATGGTTCGTGCATTCCCAAAACTTCTGTCGCGCTTTTCGTGAAGTTTTATAAGTATTTCGTTGAGTTTGTCTTCAGCTTCTTCCGTAAGTATAAAATCTGCTTTTTTTACATTCAGCTTAAAAATCTGCATCAGCTCTTCCGCCGTAAAATGATCAAACTCAAAATACCTGTTAAACCTCGATTGAAGCCCAGGATTGCTTTGTATAAAAATCTGCATCTCATCTGGATATCCCGCCACAACCACTACAAAATTATCACGATGATCCTCCATTCTTTTCAATAAAATCTCAATGGCTTCCCCGCCAAAATCATTAAATCCGTTGGAAGTAAGCGAATATGCCTCATCAATAAAAAGTACGCCGCCAAGCGCTGAGGTTATAATTTCATCTGTTTTTATGGCGGTCTGCCCAACATATCCGGCAACCATTCCCGCGCGATCGGTTTCTATTAAATGCCCTTTTTCAAGATAGCCGAGGTGTTTATAAACACGGCCAAGCAAGCGCGCCACAGTTGTTTTCCCAGTTCCCGGTGGGCCCATAAAAACCATATGTGGCGAAGTGTTCATCGTTTTTAAACCTTCTCTTTCCCTAATTTTTTGGACTTTCAAAAAATTGGTTAAGTCTTCAACATTTTTTTTAATCCCGACCATCCCAATAAGCTCGTGTAGTTCGGCCAATACTTTTTCCAAAGTATCATCTTCAGGCACTTCGTTGTATTTTGCTTTGGAAACAATAATTTTTGGATGGTTTATTTTTTCTGAAATTTTTATCAAAAATTCCTTTTCTTTTTTTGAAATTCTATTATCTGCTTTTACGAGTAAAGTCGCTATTCTATTCAGAAAGGAAGCTATTCCCGAAGCGTTTTCATTTTTTATTTTCTGAAGAATTGAAGGCATTAAAAATTCTTCATTCATAGTAGCAACAGACTGAAAAAAAGACGTTTCGCGAACAGTAGAAATATTTTTGTTGAATGGCTCTGCTTTTGTGAGCGCGTTCATCTTTTCAATATTGTAGGTATTGCTCAGGTCTTTGCCGCGCAGACTTTCGTACACATAAATAAGAAGGAATTTTGCACGGATAGGCATTTTTGCAACATCACCCTGAAGCGTAACAACTTTATTAAAAAGTGAAACAACATCGCGCAATAAAATGTGTGCGGCGTTGCTGGTTTGTGCATTAAAATCAGTTGCAGCAAGGGATGCGACGGCGTTTGCAAATTTCTGATCTGCGTTCAAATTTTGGCAGATAATTGAAACTTTGGCGCATTCTTCCTTTAAAAGCTCTATAAATTCAATCGAAATTTCCGGCTGAATTGGTTTAGGCGAATTTTCCATTTACCATTGGTTAGTGTTCGCTAAATTTAGGTTTTTTCTTTTAAAACAAAGCAAAATGCTTTTGTATCCGAAAACTAAAATTTCACCGTCGCCCCGACCAAAAAGTTAATCGTCGCCTGCGGATAATATCCTGCGCCTTCAATGGTAGTAACCGTTCCCGGATTACTAAAATCATCATCATAGGTATAAAAATAACCGTTGGAAATATATTTTACGTTGAAAATATTATTTACCAAAGCTGAAAAGACGACTTCTTTAATCCACGGAAGATTGTCCAAAGTGTAAACGATATTCAAGTCATTGATAAAATAGCTGTCCAATTTAGAAGCTTCGCTGTCAATATTCCCCATATATTGCTCGCCTACAAATTTTGAAAGAAGCCCTAATTGCAGTTTTTTGATTGGTGAATATTCCAGCATATTTCCAGCAACTATCGAAGGTGAAAAAGAAATGTTTGTATTGCCAAGATTTACCAGTTCGCCATCGCGGGAAGCAACGAAATCTACATTTTTATTGGTGCTTAAAGCGATGTTTGGAATGGTTCTCAAATTTTTCAAAAGTTGTATTTCTGCATCAACTTCCAGCCCCAAACGGTAACTTTTTCCGCTGCTGGTTCGTAAACCTGCGCCTACATCATTCAATTCGCCGGAAAGGACCAATTGATCTTTGTAATTCATAAAAAACACATTGGTATTCACCTTCGTTTTTTCTGAAGCGAAACGCCAGCCAAGTTCAAAATCATCCAATTTTTCTGGAGTAATAATTCCTTGTTCGTAATCATTTCGGGAAGGTTCGCGATGGGCTTTTCCGTATGAAAAATAGAATTGGTTTGAAAGATTCAATTTATAAGTCAATCCCGCTTTTGGGTTGAAAAACGAATAGTTTTCATCTACATTCAAAGGAACCAAATCTGAAGTAATCCCAGAAGTTTTATAATTCAAAAACCTACCCTGCAAATCGCCAAAAACGCTCCACTGTTCGTCAATTTTATAGGTTGCCTTTGAAAAGACAGTGAATTCACTTTTCTCGCCATTTCCTTCATAATAACGATCGCGGATTTCAGAATTACTGGCATATCGTGCCCAAATTACTTCGCCAAAATGGTCGCCGGTGTAATAACTATAAAATGCACCGCCCGTGAAATCTATTTTTTCGTTTTTGTAATTCACATTTGCATTTGCTGCGTAAAAATCGTTATCCAACCAACGACGGCGAATTAAATCGGTTGTATTTATGGTATCGCCACCAATTTCAATCGGTTCAAAACCGTAAGTTTCAAAATCTTCGTCTTCTTTATATTGTTCAAAATAGCCTTTTCCTTTTGTGTAATTGAAAGAAACATTCGTGCTCCAATTATTATCGAATCGTTGATTCCACAGCAATTGATAGTGATCCTGCGCATAATTATCAACTTCATTATCATAAAACTGAATGTTTCCATCTTCATCGGTGTACATTCCAACGGTGTTGTAAGTTCTGTCATTTTCAAGTTTTTCGGAGTCTTCCAAACCGTTCCAAGATTGATAGGTTTCTTCCCTTCCTCCGAAAACAAGAGCTTTTATTAAGGTATTTCTATTCACAAATGCGCCCTGAAGAAAATACGATTTTAAGTCGGAACTGGCCCTGTCAATATATCCATCAGATTGGATTGTTGACAACCTTCCCGCTAATTCAAAATGGTCGGAAAGCAAGCCAGTGCTGAACTTGACGTTGTGTTTATGCGTTTTATAACTTCCTAAGGAATTTGCAATTTCGCCATAAGCTTCGTTTGAAACTGCATCGCTCAACAAATTCAAACTCGCGCCAAAAGCCCCCGAGCCATTTGTTGAAGTTCCAACGCCACGTTGCAGTTGCAAGCTTTGAACCGAAGAAGTAAAATCGGGCAAATTCACCCAAAAAGTACCTTGACTTTCAGAATCGTTGTACGGAATTCCATTCAATGTAACATTCACTCGTGAGGCATCGCTACCGCGAACCCGAATGTACGTATAACCCACGCCTGCGCCGGCGTCACTTGTTGTTACAACGGACGGCAAATAGTTAAGCATATATGGAATATCTTGTCCAAGGTTTCGCTTTTCAAGCTCCTCTTTATCGAGGTTTGAGTGGGTAATTGGTGAATCTGCATCAACGCGTACAGCTTTTACTAAAACTTCGTCGAGCGATTCAACTTTAGTGGAATCTTGCGTTTTGTCCTTCGGTAATTCCTGGGCGGAAACAGAAATAAATAATGAAGCAAAAACTACAGTAATCAATAACTTTTTCATTCGTAAAAAATAATTTTATACGAATAAAAGGGGCGTTATTCTTGGTTCGTTAAATGGTTACATAAAAAAACCCTGAAAACAATACGTCGTGTATTATTACAGGGGGTTCCTATTTGTTATCCCTTGGCAGCATTACCCGCCCAGGTTCTTTGGGTATAATCTCAGCCTTTTGAAGTAGGAATTTTGAGCGACGAGCGACGAACTTATCATTCGTACTTCGTACCTCGTATTTCTTTTTTCAAAAAGCACCCCTTTGAGATGTTCGGCAAAAGTACATTACTTTTTTCGATTTCAGCTTCGTTTTCGATTTCGATTTTTTTATCATATCCTTAATACTTCCCCTTTTTTATAGTGTTTACATTTGAACGATGGCCACTTCAAAAAACAAATTCACATTTAAAATTATTCTCAGCTACCTCGTTTTGGGAGCTTTATCGGTTTTGGTCGGGGCTTTTTTATATTCTGAATTCAAAAATTTCACTGCCGAATCTACTGAAACAAAAGGCGAAAAAAAATTCATTGAGACCGGAACGCTCATCAATCTGGTTTACGAAACAGATGGATTTTCAAGACTTGCGCTCTTAACGGAAAGCGATGAAGATTTTGAAAAATATATGGCCAAAACCGATTCACTTTTCAGAAAAATTGAAGAGATAAAGTCGCTCACAAATAATGATTTTCAGGTAAAACAACTTGATAGCGTAAAATCTTTGCTCGAAGATAAAAACCGAAATATTGAGCAACTTCGTATCCTACGTTTGACTAATAAAAAAGACACTTCGTTGGATGATATTATGAAGGAAGTGCGAAAATTGGAATCTTCCGTCGGTCTGTATTCGGTGGAATCATTGATCAGAAATCCCTCCAAATTAAGCAATCGGGAAAGAAAAGTTTATCAATCGTATGCAGATTATCTTAACAGGGATGCTACCCGAGATACGGCAACGGTAAAGTCCAAAACCGTAGATTCTATGCTTGTGGCTTCGCGTTATATTGTTGCCGAAGCGAAAAAGGAAAATTCGAGAATTCGTGAATGCTTGATTCAAAAAGAGAATGAATTGATTCGAAACGACCTCAATATTTCTGAACGTTTGCGTGAAATAATTGGCAGTTTTGATCGCGAAATTTCGAAGAACAACAATCTTGAAAAGCAACAGCGTGCGGAATCTATGGAACGCACAAAGCAGATTTTAAAATTTGCAGGAATTTTAGGTGGAATTGTAGTTTTATTGTTTTCATATTTTATCCTTTCAGACTTTTTTAGGGCAGAGCGATTTAAGAAGAATTTGGAGGAATCAAAAAATTACGCTGAATCATTGCTAAAAAGTCGCGAACAGCTTATTTCCACTGTAAGTCACGATTTGAAAACACCATTAAATACCATCAGTGGCTATTCCGAATTATTTGAAAATTCCTCTCTTTCCGAAAAGCAGAAATATTATTTGGCGCAAATCACTTCCAGCTCGCATTTCATTTCGCATTTGGTGGATGATTTGCTGGATTACTCCAAATTGGAAGCCGGAAAATTGCCGATGGAAAGCATTCCTTTTTCTTTGGAAAATATCATCGTCGACACTGGAAATGCTGTAAAACAACAATATTTTCAAAAACCGATTGAACTTAAAATTTCTATTTCTGAAGCTATAAAAAGCAAGATCTTTGAAAGTGATCCGTTGCGAATTCGTCAAATAATAAATAATCTTGTTGGTAACGCTTTTAAATTTACAGAAAACGGAAGTGTTGAAATTAAGGTTTCTGAAATCGAAAAATTTGACAAAACTTCAAAAATAAAAATCTCAGTAATCGATACTGGAATTGGTATTTCAAAAGAAAAACAAGATGTTATTTTTAACGAATTTACCCAAGCTGAAACAGATATTGCACACAAATTTGGCGGCAGTGGTTTGGGATTGGCAATTTCAAAAAAACTGACCGAACTTTTAGGTGGAAATTTAAAAGTGAAAAGTATTTTGGGAGAAGGGAGTTCATTTATTCTTACACTTCCACTTAAAAATTCGGAGCGGGTTTTATCAAATATTTCTTCGGAAAAACAAAATTACTTTGAAGGTTTATCTGCCGTAATAATTGACGATGACGACGCGATGCGCTCACTTTTAAAAGAGATTTTTGAGCAAATGAATATTGATTCGAAAGCATTCAGCAGTTTTATAAACTTTAAAAACTTCGATTTGAATTTCGATTTCGATTTTGTTTTAACCGACATACAAATGCCAAAAACAGATGGTTTTTTGGTTCTAAAAAATTTGAAAAACGGCGAAATAAATTCCTATAAAAACCAGCCCGTAATAGCAATGACGGGAAGTAGGGAGTACAGCCGCGATTTCTACCTCAACAAAGGGTTTTCCGAAATGCTTCCAAAACCTTTTTCAAAACATGAACTTGTTACGGTTTTGGAGCGCATTTTTCCAAACCGCAGGAATTTTTCAGGAGAAAATAATACGGATGAAATCTTCAAATCAAATTCCACAGCCAACGAAAAATTTGATCTTTCCCTTTTAAAATCCTTTTTAAATACGCCCGAAGCCTTGGAAGAAGTGCTGGAGGTTTTCAACACACAAACCGAAAAAGATTTGCAACAAATAAAAAATTCAATTGCCGAAAAGGATATAAATACAATAACCGAAATCGCCCACAGAATGTTGACGATGTTCCGCCAATTAAAGGCGAAAGAAGTTATTCCTATCCTTGAAAAAATGGAGGATTACACTGCCGAAATAGTTGAACCTTTGGAAATGAAGATGGATTTTGAGAAGCTTATTTTGAACATTCGAGATTTACAAAATGCTCTTTCAATCCGATAATTTTACAATTCTATTTGATAATGCTCCAGTTTGTTATAAAGCGTTTTTCGGGTAATGTTCAGCAGTTTTGCGGCTTTGGTTTTATTGAAATCCGCTTCTTTTAAAGCGTTCAAAATAAGTTGTTTTTCGTTGCTTTCTTTCGAAAAATCAACGGTTTCCTTTTTCGTATTTGCAGAAAAAAGAACTTCCCGCGGAATAACTTCCAACGGAATCAAATGTGAATTGGTCAACAAAACGGAACGCTTGATTACGTTTTTCAATTCGCGCAAATTGCCCGGCCAAGCGTAGTTTTTAAAGGCTTCTTCCACTTCTTTCGAAAGTCCGATTACTTCCTTTCCCAAAGATTTGTTCGCTTCGTTTAAAAAATATTCAATAAACAGAAAAAGATCCTCTTTCCGTTCGTGCAGCGATGGAATGTGGATTGAAAATTCATTCAACCGATGATATAAATCCTCGCGGAATTTTCCCTCGGAAACGGCTTTCAGCAAGTCTTCATTCGTTGCGGAAAGTATCCGTACATCCACGTCAATTTCGGTATTGCTGCCCACGGGTTTTATGCGGCGTTCCTGCAAAGCACGCAGGAGTTGAATTTGATTTTCATAGGAAAGATTCCCAACTTCATCCAAAAAAAGGGTGCCGCCGTCTGCCGCTTCAAAATGGCCTTTTTTGTCGTTCACCGCGCCCGTAAAACTTCCCTTTACGTGGCCGAAAAATTCGCTCGCGGCAATCTCTTTCGGAATAGCGCCGCAATCTACTGCGACAAAATTTTTATCCTTTCGGGAACTATAATTGTGGATTGCCTTTGCGGCAACTTCCTTTCCAGTTCCGCTTTCACCTTGAATAAGAACGCACATATCCGTTGGCCCGACGAGTTTTAAATATTCGTTGAATTTTTTAGAGGCTTCGCTGATGCCGATGACAAATTTGGAATTTTCAGAAGTTGGTTGGGAAGCAGGCTGTTTCGGCTCAACAGTTTCTGAAATATGTTCTTCCGAAGATTCCGTATTTTGAGAATCCGCTTCAATAATCATCAACAATTCCTCTGGCCGGAACGGTTTCGAAATATAATCCAAAGCGCCTTTTTTGATGGCTTTCACCGCAGTATCAACTTCGGCATAGCCTGTCATTAAAATCACTTTTGTTTTCGGGGAAGTTTTTTGTGAAAATTCAAGCAAGTCAAGACCCGAATCGTCCGGCAGCTTTAAATCCGTAATCAGCAAATCAAAATTGCTTTCAGAAATGGTTTTTCGCGCCTTTTCGCCTGAAAGCGAAACAGTGACATTAAAACCTCTTCGTTCCAAAAAAGAGGTAAGCATTTTTCCAAAAGCTACATCGTCTTCAACTATATGTATTTGTTGCGCCATTACGTTTTCTGAGAACGTAAAAATAGTGAGTATATGGCTGGGCAAACTTTAAATTTATCATAAAAAAAGGCGCCCATTTTATGGACGCCTTTCCCAGAAGTATTGAATCTAAAATACCTGCAGCTTACTGCTTCTTCATATCGTTTTTAATCCACTCACCTTTTGCGTTAGCATAAACCGTTGCAGCTTTTTTATCTGCAGTGGCAAGGTCAAGTTTATATTCTCCATTGGCATTCACATAAGCCTTAGAAATAGTGGCACCGCTAAAGTCTTTAGCTACGGCGTCTTTAACGGTTTGTGGTACCTCAGAAGCTTTTACTTCTTTAAAATCTTGTACGGGGGCTGCAATCACAGCTGTTTCGGCATCAACTACATCAGCAGTTTCAGCATCTTGCGCAGCTTCAATTCTGCTTTCCAATTGGGCTTCAACGGCAGTTTGTTTTTGCTCATTCATTGCAGTGGGCTCTTTATCTTGTGCGGTTGCTGCGGTTAAACCTCCTAATACGATTGCTGTACTTAAAATTAACTTTTTCATTTGTTTTTGTTTTTAATAATTATTTATTCGTTTCTCTAAGTTTGTTTGTTGTCTTGTATATAGAAAAAGTAGTGCCATAGAAAATATGGAACAGAAAAAACCATTAAATAACTGCAAAACAGTTATTTAAAGATTATTCAATTGTTTTGAATTTTAAGAAAAGTGTATAATGGAAAGAACAGTTGTATAAAAATTACACAGTTTTTGTGTAAACACTATTCAATTTTTGGTGGTTTGCGGTTGGATTTTTTAAAGGCATTTTCCTTTTTGGATTTTAAACGTCTTTCAATCGCTCCTTTTGAAGGTTTTGTTTTCTTTCGCGGTTTTGCGACTTTAAGGTTTTTCTGAAGCAATTCAACAAGCCTTTCAATAACGATGGCCTTGTTGCGGTGCTGGCTTCGGGTTTCGCCGCATTGAAGAACTATTATTCCTTCGGAAGAAATTTTTGTGGAAAGTTTTGTTCGAAGACGTTCCTTTTCAATTTCTGAAAGTGCTCCGGAATTTTCTAAACTAAATGAAACCTCAATTTTTGAAGCCGTTTTGTTCACATGCTGTCCGCCTGGCCCGCTGCTGCGGATGGCTTTAAAGGAAAGTTCAGAAATTAAAACTTCGGCATTCATTGCGGTTGGTGTTCTGTATTCAAAAGGTCGTTCACCGTTTTCACAGGATTGAAAGTGATCAGCGGCACTTCTACAAAAACCGTGTTCCAGTTTGCCATCGCGCCATTCCAAAGTCCCGGAAGTTCCAATGCTTTTATAGGTTTTCCATAATATGATTTATGTGAAATAAAACCTGTATCGGGATCTGAAAATTTCAGCAAATCATACTTTTTTCCTTTATAATTACGCAGTCCGCAAACCAAATCCACGGGATTAAAATGCGTTGCCTTTTCAACCAAAACCTTTTGTTGCGTATTGTTTTTATCGATTTGGGACATTTCCACAATTTGATAGGAAAGGTTTCCGTTTTTGTCTTTTATAAGAAATGGGCCGCCGCCGGGAGCGCCCGTATTTTCAACAACGCCACAAACGCGGATGGGCCGTTCCAGAATTTTCAAAATTGCTTCCTTATATATAGGAGTGTTTTTTATGAAAAGTTCTTCGGAAATAAATTCGGAAGCGTTTTTCAAAACTTCTTCGGAAGGATTTGCAGCGTGAAGTTTTTCCACAAAACCAAAGATTTTTTGCTGTAGCGATAGCAATTTCCCGGCTAGCACTTTTTTCTGAAAAGCGATGGTTTCCACATAATTTTGGGAAACCACGTTGTCAATATTTTTTATGAAAACGATGTCGGCATCCACTTCATTCAAATTTTCCAAAAGCGCGCCGTGCCCGGACGGACGGAAAACCAAATCGTCGTTTTCATCTAAAAAAGCTTTGTTTTCAGTATTTGCGGCAACTGTATCAGTTTCCTTTTTCTGAAAGGAATAGGAAATATTGAATCTCACGCCTGTTTTATTTTCAACGGTTTCCTGAATTTCCTCATATCTTTTTTTGAACTTTTCCTCGTGTTCCGCGGAAACCGTAAAATGTAAATTGGCTATGCCGTTCGAGCTTGCATAAAAAGCTGCTTCGTACAATTGCTCGCCAAAAGCGGTAACATAATCTTCATCGTATTTGTGGAAAGGAACGAGGCCTTTGGGCGTGTTGCTGAAATTGAGACCGTTTTCTTCCAGCATTTCCTTTACGAAGAAATAGTAGCGTTTTCCTTTTTCGAAATTTTCAAAATCGGGAAATTTCGCTTCCAATTTCTCTTTCACCAAAGAAGAAAAAGCAAAATTTTCAATTGATTCAAAAAAGATTTTCAAATTTCTATTCTCTTGCTTTTGAAGAAACACATCGATGTCTTCATTATTAAAATCATAACTCTCCAAAAACTGATGCAAAAACTTAAACATTCGCGTCGCCGCACCCGAAGCTGGCACAAATTTCAGCAAATCAAGTCTGTCTTTTTCAGCTTCAAAAAGCGCTGCAAAATGGCGTTGTTCCGTTTCTGAAAATACCACAATGCCATTATCCGCCGAAGCTGGTTCAACTACATTTGCGAACGGGATTCCTTCCTTAAAAATTTCAAGTTGGCGTGCTACTTTAGCTTCGGAAAGCCCGTGATTCTTTATTTGTTGTAAGTTTTTATCAGTAAACATTTTATTTCTTCTTCAGCAATTCGTCAATAATTTTGACAGCGTTTTCAAATCTTTCTTCTTTGTCTCCCTTTAAAATTTTATATGGGAAATTTTGTTCTTTCAATTCGGCCTCGAAAATACGAAACATTTCTTCGCGGTTGTTTGGACGGTCGCGCAAAATATCCGGCTCCCAAGGCGTGTCAACATAGGTCAAAAGGTAGATGCTGTAATTGTCTTTGGTTGCTTCGGTTTTTATTTCCGAAGGACAAAATCCATCGTAATAATATTCGGAATAGACTTTTAGTTCGAGCAGATTCGTATCGCAAATCAGCAGATTTTGAGCCTTTTGCGAAGCATCCTTTTCAAGTTGCAATTGCCCTTTTGCAATGGGAATTAAATCTTCCTTTTCAACCAATTTCTTTTCGGAATCCCACTTTTTTTGAAGGTATTCCCGCATATATTCGGGAACCCAAAGCGTTTTGTAGTGTTCCGCCAACTGTTTTGCCAAAGTAGTTTTTCCCGTAGATTCGGGGCCGTATAATACTACTTTTATCAATTCAGTAGGCTGGTTTCGGGTATGTTCAAATTTTTCTTCCAAGCGCGGTATCCGTAAATGGCAATAATAGTAAATAATAGGTATTGGAACGAAGTAAACACGAGCCCTTTATAAAGGTATAGTGGCACGGAAATTAGGTCGCCAATAATCCAATAGATCCAGTTTTCGAGTTTCTTTTTCGCCATAAGCCACATTCCTACGAAGAAAATTGCGGTCGTAATCGTGTCAACATAGGCTGTCCAACTGTTCCATTTGTCGAAAAATTCATAGACTGCAAAAACGAAAATAAGCGTTGCGATAAAAATGTAAACAGACTGTTTGTTTTCGGTTTTTGTGGCTTTTGTGATGGGCGTATAATGGGTCGCATCCACTTTTCGGGTCCAAATATACCAGCCGTAAATGCTCATTGCGAAGTAATAGGCGTTTATCATCATATCGCCCAAAAGCCCATAAACAGCCAAAATATAAACGAAAATAGCCGTGCTGATAATCCCCGTGGGATATACGAGAATATTATCCTGCTTGCTGAACCACACGCTCAAAAAGCCAAAGAAAACGCCGATGAGTTCCAGCACTATTAAATGTGTGGGAACTTCAGCGTATTGCGCAAAAAACCAATCAAAAATGGGGCTCATAGTCGCTGCGGTCTGATTTTACTATTTTGATGTAAAGCAAACCTCTTTCCACAGCTTCCAATGCAACTTTCATTTCTTTTTGAAGAAGGTTCATCACCGCATCATAATCGCCGTAAACCTGTGTGCTTAGGGGATTTTCCAATACTGTAAGGCCAGAATTTCGAAGGCTTTTTATAAAATTGATTATTGCGGGTTCGTAATCGTCCTGTAAAGGCGTGAGGGTTAATTCTACTGAAATTTTCATTTTTTCATTTTTTTCAAAACTACGATTTTAAAAAGTTTTCATTCGCAGTTTGCAGTTTTTGGAATCTGGTTTTTTAAGATTTGGAATTTACTCAAACGCCGTTCCCATCACAACCATATCCGCTCCAGCTTCGTAAGCGGTATTTTTTTGTGCTTCGGTTTTTATTCCGCCGCCAACAATTAAAGGGATGTTGATTGCTTTTTTTACTTCGGAAATGATTTCGGGTTTTACGGGAAATTTAGCGCCGCTGCCCGCTTCCAAATAAATCAATTTTGCGCCCATAAATTGGCCTGCTAACGCCGTGTGTACAATGTTTTCAATATTTTCCTGCGGAAGCGGTTCGGTATTCGTCACTTTTGAAACTGCCGAGTCGTTACCGCCGTCGATCAAAATATAGCCCGTGGAAATAATTTCCAAAGGACTATTTTTCAATTTTGAAATGGACTTTATCTGCTGGCCCACCAAATATTCCGCATTCCGCCCAGAAAGTAATGTTAAAAACAATAGTGCATCTGCAAGTGGAGTAATCTGCGAATGGTCGCCCGGAAATAGAAAGATTGGCAATTGTGTTTCGGCTTTCAACGCTTTTACGGTTGCTTCGGTTTCGCCATTGGCAACGGTACTTCCTCCCACAAAAAGGTGAGTGGTTTTCTTCGGAAGTTTTTTCAGAAATGATTTTGTTTCAGAACTATTGAACTTATCGGGATCAATCAAAATGGCGAGTTGCTTTTCTTTTTCGTCAATTCGTTTCAGAAAAGATTTGTAAAAAATTCCTTCCATCTACTATTTTTCAGAAATAAGGGCGTAGGCGCAAGTAAATTCTTCAAATTCAAGAAAATCTACATCGTACTGTTGCTGTTTATCTTCGTAAGTTACCGTAGCCGTGGTCTTGGTTTCATCCAATCTAAAATCTTCCACATAAATATTCTCCAAAAAACTCACGCCTTTTTCGGCAAAGCTTTTATAAAGTGACTCTTTTGCACACCAAACAATCGTAAGTTTTCGCATCATTGCATCTTCATTGGCGATGGTTCGGTATTCTTCAATTGGTGTGAATTTATGTGCGATTCTAAGGATTTTACTGCGCTGCATTTCAATATCAATCCCTACTTCAATATCGCTAATTATTATTGCCGAAAAGTTAAAGGAATGTGTAATGGAAATATGCTTATCGCCCGTTAAATGGGGTTTTCCGTTTTCGTCATAATACAAATCGTGATCGGAATAGCCCCCCAAAGCCAATAAATGCCGAATGCTCATAAAACCCCGACGATGTAGGTCGCTTTTCATATTTACCACTCTGTTAGAGCAATTTTTTGTAAGATCAATCCCTTCGGAAAGGGCTTCAAAAGACTCTTCAATCTTCCAAATGAAGACTTTAGTGTGGGGGTTTACTGTTATAGTTTTGTAAAGTGGCATAAACTTTCAAAGGATATTTCGTAGTTTTGCAGACTTAAAACTAGAAAATTAATTTTTAATGAATGTCCGCTTTTGCGGGTATAAATATAACAAATATGTCAACGAAAACTGTGCCTTACACGGCGTTTAAAGTAAAAGATATTTCCCTGGCAGACTGGGGAAGAAAGGAAATTGAGCTTGCCGAGGCCGAAATGCCAGGGCTTATGTCTCTTCGTGAAGAATACGGAAACGAACAGCCTTTAAAGGGCGCGCGCATTGCTGGATGTCTTCACATGACCATTCAAACTGCGGTACTTATTGAAACATTAAAAGCGCTTGGAGCAGAAGTTACTTGGAGTTCTTGTAATATTTTCTCAACGCAAGACCACGCTGCAGCTGCAATTGCTGCTGCTGGAATTCCTGTATATGCTTGGAAAGGTATGAATGAGCAGGAATTTGATTGGTGTATTGAGCAAACGCTTTTCTTTGGCGAAGACCGCAAACCGTTGAATATGATTCTTGACGATGGCGGCGATTTAACGAATATGGTTTTGGATAAATATCCAGAGCTTGCCGCTGGCGTAAAAGGTATTTCTGAAGAAACTACTACTGGTGTTCACAGATTATACGAGCGCGTGAAAAAAGGAACTTTACCAATGCCAGCTATCAACATTAACGATAGCGTTACCAAAAGTAAATTCGACAATAAATACGGTTGTCGTGAAAGTGCTGTTGATGCAGTACGTCGCGCAACCGACATAATGCTTGCCGGAAAACGCGTTGTAGTTTGTGGTTATGGCGATGTGGGTAAAGGAACTGCCGCTTCTTTTAAAGGAGCTGGAAGTATCGTTACTGTTACTGAAATTGATCCAATTTGTGCATTGCAAGCCGCAATGGACGGTTTTGAAGTGAAAAAGCTGGAAACTGTTGTAAAAACTGCAGATATTGTCATCACTACTACCGGAAACAAAGATATTATCCGTCCTGAGCATTTTGAAGCGATGAAAGATAAAACCATCGTTTGTAACATTGGGCATTTTGACAACGAAATTGCCGTTGCTTGGTTGAATAAAACCCACGGCAACACCAAAGTGGAAATCAAACCACAGGTTGACAAATATACCATCAACGGAAAGGACATTATCCTTTTAGCTGAAGGTCGTTTGGTAAACCTTGGCTGTGCAACTGGTCACCCAAGTTTTGTGATGAGCAACAGTTTTACCAACCAAACTTTGGCACAGATTGAACTTTGGAAAAATGGTGAAAACTATGAAAACGAAGTTTATATGCTACCAAAGCATTTGGATGAAAAAGTGGCGAAACTTCACCTTGAGAAAATTGGGGTTGAGCTTACTGAACTTTCGAAAGAGCAAGCTGATTATATTGGTGTGGAAGTTAAAGGACCGTTTAAACCTGAGTATTACAGATACTAAATAGCGAAATGTCACCCTGAGCGTTCCCGATAAATATCGGGACGAAGGGTTTTCATTAAGATAACTAAAAACCCTTGCAGCTTGTGAGGGTTTTTTTGTTGTGAATAAGTTTCAAAATATTTTAAACAGAATTAAATTTTGTTTTAGAATTATGTTTTATATTTATAACCATATATAAGGTTGTATAACATGGTTATAAAAGAATTTTATTCTGTTTCAGAAGCTGCTGAAATTTTAGGTAAAAACCCCGAAACACTTCGACGATGGGACAATGATGGAAAGCTTCAAGCCGTTAGGGAACCAATGAGCAATTATCGGGTTTATAAAAAAGAAAATCTTGAAATATTTCCTGAATTTAAATCATACTTTGAAAAAATTGATGAAAGTAATTTTGTTGAACCAATAAATAATTATTCAGTTTTAGAACTTTTTGCGGGCGCGGGCGGACTTGCAATTGGAATGGAAAAAGCAGGTTTAAAATGTAAAGCGTTAAATGAAATTGATAAATGGGCTTGCCAGACTTTGAGAGAAAATCGCCCTAATTGGAATGTGTTAGAAGGTGATATTCGGGAAATGGATTTTTCTGAATTTAAAAATAATATTGACGTAGTTACAGGAGGATTTCCTTGTCAAGCATTTAGTTATGCAGGAAAAAAATTAGGTTTGGAAGATGCTCGTGGAACTCTATTTTATGAATTTGCAAGAGTTGTAAAAGAGACAAGTCCCAAAATCTGTATTGGTGAAAATGTTCGAGGACTTTTGAGTCACGACAATGGAAAAACGCTCGAAGGGATGATTTCTATTTTAGATGAAATTGGTTATAACGTAGTTTCTCCAGTTCGGGTTTTAAAAGCTATAAATTATAATGTTCCTCAAAAACGAGAACGATTGATTTTGGTTGCAATTCGAAAAGACATAAATGTTGAATATGAATATCCAAAACCATTTTCAGAAATTTATAATTTAAAGGATGCGCTTAAAAAAGGAAAATTATTCGATTCAAATGTTCCAAAATCTAAAGGCGCAAAATATCCACAACACAAAATAGATGTTCTGGATTTAGTTCCACCAAAAGGTTATTGGAGAGATTTACCGCTTGAAATCCAAAAGGAATATATGCAGAAAAGTTTCTTCTTGGGAGGGGGAAAAACAGGGATGGCACGTAGAATTGGCTGGGACGAACCTTGTTTGACTTTAACTTGCAGCCCTGCGCAAAAACAAACGGAACGTTGCCATCCCGACGAAACAAGGCCTTTCACAGTACGCGAGTATGCACGGATTCAAACTTTTCCCGATGATTGGAAGTTTGAAGGTTCTGTTTCCCAACAATATAAACAGATAGGGAATGCAGTTCCGGTCAATTTGGCAAAGGAAATTGGGTATTCTATTGTGCGGTTTTTAAATAATTATGAAAAAGCATTAGGAGGAAAAGTTTCTCGAATCTCTTCGGCCAAGGTTGAAATTGTTTCTTGAAGTATATGAGTCCCATCTATTTCCAACGCAACTTCCCCTATTGCATTGGTTAGTTCAAAATAAAAATTCTCTTGACCAGTAAGGCGATGCCAAAATTCCTTTCCTGCTATTACCGGGAATTCTTTGTTTATATTTCGGTAATGAGTACTCAATTCAGAAGATTGTCCGTAAATAACACCAACAACCATATCTGTTAATCTTATGTCTAGATTATTAGTTCTTGCCAAATTCTTTACTGTATTGAAATGATCAATCACGGTTTTTACATCATCTTTATTTATAGTATTTGGACCAGCTTTCAATTGACAATATTTTTTTCTACCATCTATAGTATCTACAAACTCAATGTCAATTCCTTGTACAACTGAACCCATCATCCCATCAAACAGTTCAGAAATCATTTTTTGCGCTTTGTTTCCAAAAGTAGTATTAATTGAAGTTCCTAATAATCTTGGATAGATTAACGCTTTTGCAAAACTTTCAGGACTAGATTTACCTTCAAGAAAATTTGCCAGATAAGCCAGTAAAAAAGGATTTAAATTATATGACTTAAGAGAACCTGCTCTTTTCGTAGCTCCTTCAAGATGTGAATTGACAATTTCATTTCTAAAAAATGTTTTAGAATTTCTTAAGATTTGAATTCTTTGATTCTCAGTCATTATTGCTAATTTTAAAGTGATGTCATTCAATTACGAAGATAAGAAAATAAAAGTCCCGCGTTTCAACGAGGAATCCGGCTTCTACACCACAAAAAAGCGCTCAAAAATGATGGGCAAAATTCGTGGGAAGAATACCAAGCTGGAACTGCTCTTTAGAAAAGCACTTTGGAAAAAAGACATCCGGTATCGCGTGGACAGTAAAAAACTCCCGGGAAAGCCCGATGTTTCCATCCAAAAATACAAACTTGCCATTTTTATTGACGGTGAGTTTTGGCACGGCTACAATTGGCCCGAAAGAAAGAAAACTTTAAAAAGTAACCGTGGTTTTTGGATTCCAAAAATTGAGCGCAATATGCAGCGCGACCGCGAAGTGAACAAACAACTCGAAGAAATGGGCTATACCGTGTTTCGGTTTTGGACCAACGAAATAAAGAACAACCTCAACAAATGCATCAACGATATTTTGGTGTATATAAATACCGGACAGAATGATTAACTCAAAATTACCCAATATTGAAACCTCCATCTTCGCCAAAATGAGCAAAATGGCAGCAGAACATAACGCCTTAAATCTTTCACAAGGCTTTCCAAATTTTCCCAGCGACCCCGCTTTAAATGCCCTGGTGGACGAAGCGATGCGTGAAGGTTTTAACCAGTACGCTCCAATGCCCGGCGATTTTGGACTGCGGATGGAAATTTCAAAAAAGATTGAAAATCTTCACAATCATTTTTACAATCCCGAAACAGAAATCACGATTACCGCTGGTGCAACGCAAGCTATTTTCACAATAATCGCAACTACAATTATTGAAGGTGATGAAGTGATTATTTTCACCCCAGCTTATGATTGTTATGCGCCCACCGTGGAATTGTTCGGCGGAAAGATTGTTCCAATTCAACTTAAACCTCCTTTTTATGCAGTGGATTGGCAGGAAGTTGCGGATAAAATTTCTTCCAAAACGAAAATGATTATCATCAACTCGCCACACAATCCAAGTGGGATGCTATTTTCAAAAGACGATATGCTCGAATTACAAGATTTGGCAGAAAAAAATGATTTGTTTGTTTTAAGCGATGAGGTTTACGAACATATCATTTTTGACGGCAATGTTCATCAAAGCGCATCGAGATTTGAAGCCTTGACGGAGCGAAGTTTTGTAACGGCTTCCTTCGGAAAAACATTTCATAATACGGGTTGGAAAATGGGTTATTGCGTTGCGCCTGAAAAGTTGATGAAGGAATTTCAAAAAGTGCATCAGTTCGTTGTTTTCTGCGTAAACCATCCCATTCAAAAAGCTATGGCTACTTATTTAAAAGATGAAAACCACTATTTAAAACTTTCAGATTTCTATCAGCAAAAGCGGGATTTCTTTCTTCATTTAATGAAAGGTTCAAACTTCAAAATTATTCCTTCCAAAGGAACGTATTTTCAAATGCTGGATTTTTCAGAAATTTCAAATGAAAGTGATATCGTTTTTGCGGAAAGGCTTACCAAAGAATTGAAAATTGCCACGATTCCAACTTCTGTTTTTAATGAAGGGAAAAAGGATTTCAAACAAATACGAGTTTGTTTCGCTAAAACAGATGAAACTTTATCACAAGCCGCCAAAATTCTTCAGCAATTGTAATTAATAAAATTTATTGGATTAGTTTTAAAGAATAAGTTTTATCAATTTAAAGATTAAAACAACCGATTGATATTTAAGGTTTCGGCAATTTTAATTGTTATTTTCGTAGCAGACACTTCAAAATTCTTCAATTATGGAAAATAATAAAGATAAAAATTATCACAAAAACGAAAATCAAAGCGGAAATTCAGGCGAGGCTTGGGAAATAAATGACGACGGTGCAGCCGCACAATGTCCATACTTTGGAAATGTTCAGCATCAAGTAGCTGGCGGAGGCACCAAAAACAGCGATTGGTGGCCAAACAGCCTACGATTGAACGTGCTACGGCAACAAAGTTCAAAATCAGATCCTATGGGTAACGATTTTGACTATAAAAAAGAATTCGGAAAGCTCGATTACGATGCACTTAAAAGAGATTTAACAAATTTAATGACCGATTCCCAAGACTGGTGGCCCGCAGATTACGGCCATTATGGTGGATTGTTCATAAGAATGGCTTGGCACAGCGCGGGAACCTACCGAGTAACTGATGGTCGTGGCGGTGGAAATACCGCAAACCAGCGTTTTGCACCTTTAAATAGTTGGCCGGATAACGGAAACTTAGATAAGGCACGATTACTACTTTGGCCAATTAAACAGAAATACGGCAAAAAAATCTCTTGGGCAGATTTGTTGCTTTTAACGGGAAATGTTGCTTTGGAATCCATGGGCTTTAAAACTTTCGGTTTTGGCGCAGGACGCGAAGATGTTTGGGAGCCAGAACAAGATGTTTATTGGGGTTCAGAAACGCAATGGCTTGGGAACGATAAACGTTACGAAGATGGTCATCTTGAAAAACCTTTAGCTGCGGCACATATGGGATTAATTTACGTGAATCCCGAAGGACCAAACGGAGTGCCAGATCCACTTGGTTCAGCACACGATATTCGTGAAACTTTTGGAAGAATGGCGATGGACGATTATGAAACCGTAGCACTTATTGCTGGCGGGCATACCTTTGGGAAAGCCCACGGAGCAGGCGATGCAGAAAAGTATGTTGCTGCGGAACCCGCAGGCGCAAACATTGAAGCTCAAAGCAAAGGCTGGATAAGCAGTTATAAATCAGGTTTTGGAGATGATACCATAACCAGTGGTTTGGAAGGTGCCTGGACGCCTACACCGAACAAATGGGATCATGAATACTTTAGAGTTTTGTTGGATTACGATTGGGAATTAACCAAAAGTCCAGCTGGTGCCCATCAATGGAAACCAACTGCGGCTTCAAATGCACGAAAAGCTCCAATGGCGCACGATGCTTCCAAAACTCAGGATTTAATGATGAGTACGGCAGATATTGCTTTAAAGACTGATCCTGCATATTTAAAAATTTCAAAAAATTTCCGTGAAAACCCTGAGGAGTTTGAGGATGCTTTTGCTAGAAGTTGGTATAAATTATTACACAGAGACATGGGACCTCTTTCCCGATTTTTGGGCCCAGAAGTTCCGAGTGAAGAATTGCTTTGGCAAGATCCAATTCCAGAAATTAATCACACTTTAATTGATGATAAGGATATTGCTTCATTAAAGGGAAGAATTTTAGATACTGGTCTTTCCATTTCTGAATTGGTTTCCACAGCTTGGGCTTCGGCTTCAACTTATAGAGGTTCCGATATGCGCGGTGGCGCAAATGGTGGAAGAATTCGTTTGGAACCACAGAAAAATTGGGAGGTCAACAATCCTTCGCAATTAGCTAAAGTTTTGGGCAAACTTGAAGAAATTCAAAAAGATTTCAACGCTAGCCAAAGTACTGATAAAAAAGTTTCAATGGCAGATTTGATTGTTTTGGGCGGAAGTGCAGCAATTGAAAAAGCCGCTAAAGATGCTGGTCAAAATGTAACCGTGCCTTTCACTCCCGGAAGAAGTGATGCCTTACAGGAACAAACCGATGTTGATTCCTTTAAACATCTTGAGCCGGCTGCGGATGGTTTCAGAAATTATTTGAAGCCTGATCAACACGCTTCTTTTGAGGAATTGTTGGTTGACAAATCACAATTATTAACGCTCACGATTCCAGAAATGACAGTTCTTTTGGGCGGAATGCGCGTTTTGGATACAAATTGGGATGGTTCCAGCCACGGTGTTTTTACCAATAAACCTGAAACATTGACAAATGATTTCTTCGTAAATCTTCTTGATTTGGGAACAACTTGGAAAACCGTCGGCGATGACGACCGTATTTTTGAAGGACGCCACAGAGCTTCGGATACTTTTAAATGGACCGGAACTCGGGCAGATTTAATTTTTGGCTCTAACAGCGAGCTTCGTGCAATTGCAGAAGTGTATGCTTGTGAAGATTCCAAAGAAAAATTTGTGAATGATTTTGTGGCTGCTTGGACTAAAGTGATGAATTTAGATCGTTTTGATTTGAAATAATTCTCTTGTCAGTTTGAGTGCGGTCGAAAACTAAATGAGGTTTCGACTGCGCTCAAGCTGACATTATTTCTTAATTTTAGGGAATGAAAGAACAACTTTTTAACGCCATTCGCCAGGAAGATATATCAGAAGTTGAAAATCTTTTGAATAATTCCCCTCAATTGATTTCTGAAAAAGATGCCCGCGGCTCTACCCCGTTGCTATTGGCGACCTACTTTGGGCTGTACGATATTTCAGAAATAATTTTAAAATTTCCGCAGAATATTGATGCACAAGATGCTTCTGGCAATACAGCTTTAATGGGCGTTTGCTTTAAGGGTTTTGACCATATCGCAAAATTATTGCTCGAAAATGGCGCTAATCCAAATATTAAAAATTTCAACGGAGCTACCGCTTTAATTTTTGCCGCTACTTTCGGGCGAAAAGGAATAGCTTGGATGCTTTTAGACAAAGGCGCAGATAATTCCATAAAAGACGATAGAGGTTTGACGGCTGCAGATCACGCAAAAATGCAGGGAATACGAGAAATGGTGGAATTGCTTGAGAAGAAAAAAGAATAAAGATTAAAGAAAAAGACGTTTGAACGAAAAACTAAAAATAACAATCATTCAAAGTGAATTGCACTGGGAAAATGCAGAAGCCAATCGTGCCATGTTTTCTGGGAAAATTCAAAATATTGAAGGCGAAACAGATTTAATTGTGCTGCCGGAAATGTTCACCACTGGTTTTTCCATGAATGCTGAAAAACTCGCTGAACCCAACGATGGAGAAACTTTGCGATGGATGATTCAAGAAGCACAGAAAAATAATTGTGCAATAACGGGAAGTGTTATCATTTCAGAAGAAAACAATTATTACAACCGTCTATTTTTCGTTTTCCCCGATGGAAATTTTAAAAAATATGACAAAAAACACACCTTCACTTTAGCAAAGGAAAACGAAACCTATAAAGCCGGAACCGAAAGATTGATTGTAGATTACAAAGGCTGGAAAATCTGCCCTTTGATCTGTTACGACTTGCGTTTCCCTGTTTGGGCGAGAAATACGGAAGAGTACGATGTTTTAATTTATGTTGCCAATTGGCCAAAAGTTCGCACCCTTGCTTGGGATACATTATTGCGTGCCCGAGCCATTGAAAATATGACGTATTGCATAGGTGTAAATCGTATGGGTTTTGATGGAAATGATCACGAATATATTGGCCATTCTGCCGTTTATGATGTTTTGGGCAAACAAGTTTCAAAATCTAATTTGGAAACTGAATTTAACGAAACTATAGTTTTGGAAAAGGAACACGTTGAAAGCAACCGCAAACACCTTCAATTTTTGAATGATCGCGATTCTTTTACTTTAACGTAAACGTTTCATTCAAGCTCCAATTGGCACGGACTTCAATTTGCGTTGGGTAATAAACTATTTTTTCAGGCTCCATTCGGTTTAGGAAACTTCCCGTGTCCCACCTTCCATTTCGGTTATTGTCGTAAATAATTCTTAGGAAATATTTATCGGGAGAAAGTTCGTCGAAAAAAACAGTTTTGTTTTCAGATAAATATTCTTCGGCCACAACATTGTACTTGCCATCCACCATTTGCACTATAATTGGGAACCGATTCACATTCGCCAAAGTAAGATTCAGTGTTCCATAATCTGAAGAAAGCCGTGTATTCACATTAAATTGAAGCGTGTCATTGCTCGCATCAAAAAAGTCGGTCAACGCTCCCGGAAAAAGTTTTATTAAATAGCTTTGATCTTCTTTCTTCGGAAAAAATACTTCGGCCCAATTATATTCTTTGTTCAATCTAATTGTAGCGGAAACCAAAGACGAATCTTTCGCCATCACCTGAAATTTTTCTGCATCAAAGGAAACTAATGGAGTGTTGGCGCGCAATTTAAAAGTGTCCTTCAATTTAAGTGTTCCCGTTTTGAGTGCCGAAATGTTCAATGAATCCTTAAAAAGTTCACGCATTCGCACAGTGGTTGTATCCACGCTATTTCCGTTTGAAACTTTAAAAATCAACGAATCTTTTTCAATTGTAGGTTTATACCAATAATGGAGGGTATCTTTCTTTTCATCCTTAAAAAATGTGGAAACATAATCCTGTGGCACTTGTGAAAGCATTTCAATATTCAAACTATCCGCGCGTCCTTCGTATCCGAAGACTATGTGATTTTTACCCAATTGACTTGGCCGTACAAATTTGTAATCTGGAGTTTCTTTAAAAAGCGTAAGTGTATATGTTGAATCTGTGGGAAGTGTAATCAATTCTTTCACGAAACCAATCTTATCGTTTTGCGGCTGAAAAATGTAATCGTTATTTTTTTCTTTCATCGCCAAAAGTAAATATTTTCCTTCCTTTAAATTGCTCAGTTCAAAAGTGCCCGTACTGTCTTTTGTTACGGTAATATAAGTTGGTTTTTCTGAATAAATCAAGGAATCCTTAAACGTTTCATTTACTTCATAAAGCATCACCGTAGTTGGAATTTCTGGGGCAATTAGCTGTACATCCTTTACTTTTCCTGAAAGTTTTAAGCTATCGATATAACTTCCGGTTGAAAAAATATATTTAAAATATTCAAACTTGTTTTCCTCGTTATTGTCAACAATACTGTTTCCGAAGTTAAAAGAATATGTTGTATTCGGCTTTAAAGTGTCTATCAATTTTATCTTCAAGGTTTTTGAAGTACTTAAAGGAGTAATGACGGGCGTAAATTTCATAGGGGGTGAAATGATCAACTCTTTGCTGATGTCTTTCAGTTTTATGTACTCATCAAAACGGATTTCAATTTCATTCCCCGTAAAATTAATACTGTAATTTTCTGGGCTGCTATTCACAATCACTGGCGGAATAGTGTCTCGAAGCCCGCCGGAAGGAGTTCCTTTTTTTGCGCAATCCACAAAAGAAAGCATAAATAAAAATGCAATAGGAATATAAAGAAGTCGGTGTTTCACTTAGTGTTGCTTAAAATTACGAGACTATGGTTTGCGGTTTCAAAAATAAACAATAACCTTTTACCATTTCGAAATAACTTTAGGTTGTTGCTATTGTTGCGATACTAATCTTTACATTTTCAGCTTTCAGCAATTGCAGTGCACATTTTTCCAAGGTTGCGCCGGTGGTAATAATATCGTCTACCAACAAAACGTGTTTGTTATTTATTTGATCCAAATTTTGAACGGTAAAAACCTCTTCGGCCTCAAACCGAAGCATACGCGTTTTAAAAACCTGCGATCCCGTTTTCGAAACTTTTATTAAAATTTCATCTTTATAGGGAATATTTAAAGCCGCCGCTATTTCCTTCCCAAAACCTTCCACTTGGTTGTAACCGCGCTTTTTCAGCTTTTGTTTGTGCAAGGGCACGGGAATTACCAAATCAATTTCGCGATATGCCGGAATTTCCGCCAATTCTGCTCCCAACCATTTTCCAAAGAACGAACTTATTTCTTTTTTTCCGCGGTATTTCAAATTATGCAACAATTCTTGGGTGATTCCTCTTTTCTGAAAATTGATCAATGCCGTCGCGTTTTGAACCAAAAACCTTCCGTAAAATTTATTTTTCAGCATTTCGCTTCCAGTTTTGTGAAATAATGTTAATGGAAGGGAATGAATACATTCTGCACATAAAACCTCTTGCCCCTTTAAAAGTGGTTCTTTACAAACGGCGCAAATCTTAGGAAAAAGCACATTTAACATATTTTAAGAATTTTTACCATTTTGTAAACGTTTGTTAAAGAAATACCTACCTACTTTTACCGCTTAAACTTAACTTATTTATTATGAGTACAGAAAACGAAAACAATAGTGGCAAATTTAAGATTCTTATAGGGGTTCTTTCCGTTTTGCTAATTGCCTTGGCGGTTTATACCGTAACATTATTCAACGATAGTAAAAGTACAGTATCAAATCTTGAGATGCAAAAAGCTGATATTGAGCAAGAACTTGAAGGTTTGATTGCAAACTATGATGAAGTAATTAAAGACAACGAATTAAAAGACAAAGATTTACTTGCCGCTCGCGAAAGAATTACAGTTCTTTTGGACTCAGTAAAAGATGCAAAAGCCAATATTGGTTTGATCGAGAGATATAAAATTGAGGTTGGTAAACTTAAACAAGAACGCACTATGCTTTTTAAACGTGCGGATAGTTTAATTGCTGCCAACAAACAATTGGCTATGGAGCGCGATAGCACTTCCATGGAGCTTTCCAACACAAGAATGATAGTGGATTCTGTAAGCAGTGAGAATATGGCGATGAATGAAACTATCAAAAAAGGTTCTATAGTTAAAGCTACAGACCTTCGTGGAGAAGCCGTAATTATTAGAAACAGCGGGAAAGTAGTTGATACAAAACGCGCAAGTCGTGCAGATAAAATACGCACCTGCTTTACTTTGGCGCCAAACGCCATTGCACAAAAAGGAGATAGAACATTGTATGTTCAAGTTATAAATCCAAAAAATAAAATGATGGGCGACAATGCCGTGAAACAATTTGAGGATAAAAACATTAACTACAGTGCTTCAACAAATGTGTTTTATGAAAATGACGAACTTGACGTTTGTATTCTCGTAAATTCAGCTGAATCTGATCTTGTGGAAGGTAGATATACCATCAACCTTTTCGATGCTGGAAGCCTTGTTGCTACCACTACTATGGAACTTAAATAAGTTTATTTTATAATAAGAGTAGGTAAATTATAAAATAAATGAAACCGCCGTGAACATATCACGGCGGTTTTTTTATTTTTGCGCTATGGCAAACAACGACGATCAATTTAAAAAAGTAGTATCCCACGCAAAGGAATACGGTTATATTTTTGCATCCAGCGAAATCTACGACGGCCTTAGTGCTGTTTATGATTACGCCCAAAACGGTGTAGAATTAAAGAAAAACATTCGCGAATATTGGTGGCGAAGCATGGTCTATATGCACCAAAATATCGTAGGTATTGATTCCGCAATCTTGATGCACCCCACAACTTGGAAGGCTTCCGGCCACGTTGATGCCTTCAACGACCCGTTGATAGACAACAAAGATTCCAAAAAACGCTACCGTGCAGATGTGTTGATTGAAGATTACGCTGAAAAGCTTTACCAAAAAGCACAAAAAGAAATTGAAAAAGCTAAAGGTCGTTTTGGCGATAGCTTTGACGAAGAACAATTTGTAACTACCAATCCGCGTGTTGTAAAATATTTGGAAGACCAGCGAACTATTCTCGAAAGAATGGCGCGTTCGCTTGAAAAGGAAGATTTGGCAGATGTGAAAGCTTTGATTGAAGAGCTGGAAATCGCTGACCCCGATACGGGTTCGAAAAATTGGACTGAGGTGCGACAGTTCAACCTAATGTTTGCAACAAAATTGGGCGCTTCCGCAGATAGCGCGATGGATCTTTACCTTCGTCCAGAAACTGCACAAGGTATTTTCGTTAACTTTTTGAACGTACAAAAAAGCGGAAGGATGAAAATTCCTTTCGGAATTGCACAAACGGGGAAAGCATTCCGTAACGAAATTGTTGCGCGCCAGTTCATCTTCCGTATGCGAGAGTTTGAACAGATGGAAATGCAATTCTTCGTTCGTCCCGGCGAGGAGCTGAAATGGTATGAATACTGGAAGGAAACTCGTTTAAAATGGCATCTTTCACTTGGGATGGGCGCAGAAAACTATCGTTTCCATGATCACGAAAAATTGGCACATTATGCCAATGCCGCTGCGGATATTGAGTTCAATTTTCCATTTGGGTTTAAGGAATTGGAAGGAATCCATTCACGAACCGATTTCGATTTAAAAGCACACGAAAAATTCTCAGGGAAAAAACTACAATTCTTTGATCCGGAATTGAACGAAAGCTATGTGCCTTATGTTGTAGAAACCTCAATTGGTTTAGACAGAATGTTCCTTGCTGTTTTGAGCAATTCACTGCAGGATGAAACCTTGGAAGATGGAAGTGTGCGTACTGTTTTAAAAATTCCAGCAATTTTGGCCCCCGTAAAAGCCGCTGTTTTGCCTTTGATAAAAAGAGATGGCCTGCCAGAAATTGCACAAAAAATCATTGACGATCTGCAATGGGATTACAATGTAATTTATGATGAAAAAGATGCCGTTGGAAGACGCTACCGTCGTCAAGATGCAGCTGGAACTCCATTCTGCATTACCGTAGATCACCAAACTATTGAAGACAACACTGTAACCATTCGCTATCGCGACACGATGGAACAGGAACGAATTTCTATTGCAGAGATTTCAGAAAAGATGAAGGAAACAATTTCATACAAAAATTGGCTTTCCTAAAATTTTTTAAGTGGTTAATTCTATATTTTGAAGGAGGAGGATATTTATTTATCCTCCTTTTTTTATGTCGATAATTTCTGCAGGGGTAGCTTTATCACAACGGTTCATTCTTCGTAAACCGCTGAATTTTATCCAAACTTTTTGCCCGTCCTTTTTAAAGCTTTCGTCCAAATTTATCGGGTCCAAATAATAAAACTCCATTTTGTCGCCCGGCATTTGTATCGTGTACGGGCAATCGCCTTCCTTGTCAGAATACACAACGGTGCCCAACATATAGCCTTCCGCCATCAATTTTTGTGGGTCAATAACTTCTCCAGCTGAAGTTGTTTCCTCTGTTGAAGTAGTTTGGGTTTGCTTTTCTGTGGTGCCACAGGAAAGGATTAATGTTGAAATGATTGCAAGTCCTATTTTTAAAAACATTTTATATTTTTTAGAATTGATTTATGAAGATACAAAAAGGAAAATATCAACTCAATATTGAGAATTAAATTCTCAAAAAATATTGCTGCTATCCTTGATAATATTTTACATGTGTCGATGTATTGTGAATATTTCGACATATATTTGCAGTGTGTCGATTTTATCGACATAGTTCCAATAATATGTCGATAGTATGTACAATCCCAATAAACCATATAACGAACTGCCTCTGCTTCCCCCATCTGAGGAAGTAGAAACGAAAAGAATACTTAAACAAGCCATTGCTTCAAATAAAATATTGGCTGAATTGAAAGGGCGCGCAGACGAAATTCCAAACCAGTCCATGCTCGTAAATGCCATAACACTTCAGGAAGCAAAAGACAGTTCCGAAATAGAAAATATTGTTACTACCCAAGATACATTGTATAAGGCATTTTCTTCTAACGTTTCTAAAACAGATGCCCAGACTAAAGAGGTTTTGAGATACAGGCAAGCGCTTTGGGATGGTTTTAATGAATTGAAAAATAGGCCGCTCTCTACCAATTCGTTCATAAAAATTGCGCAAACCATAAAAGAAAATGGCTCGGGAATTAGAAATTCATCGGGAACTGTTATAACCAGCAATAACAAGACAATCTATACCCCGCCCGAAGGGGAAAACACGATTCGAGACCTACTTAAAAACCTCGAAGCTTTTATCCACGCAGATGACGACTTGGATTGTCTTATAAAATTGGCAATTATGCATTATCAGTTTGAGGCCATCCATCCTTTTTTTGATGGAAATGGCAGAACCGGAAGAGTACTGAACATGCTCTATATTGTTGAAAAAGGGCTATTGGATACACCCATTTTATATTTGAGCAAATACATTATTGAGAACAAAAACGACTATTATAAGAATCTCAGAAATGTAACTGAAAATGCCATGTGGGAATCTTGGATTCTATTTATGCTCAAAGGAATTGAAGAAACCGCTTATTACACTTTGAACAAAATAAACGTAATAAATACATTGATGCACACCACGATTGGTTTTGCAAAGGAAAATCTTCCACCCCGTGTTTATTCGAAAGAATTGATTGAACTTTTATTCGAGCAACCGTATTGCAAAGTGAAATATCTCGTGGACAAAGGTATTGCCAAACGGCAGACTGCTGCAGAATACCTTAATGAACTTGAAAAAATTGGAGTTCTAAAATCACAAAAAGTTGGGGTGGAGAATCTGTATTTAAATTTAAAATTATTTGAGGTTTTGAAGGATTAAGTGCTATTCAATTTAGACAGTCCTTAAACGGATCTTAAAAATACGCCCGCAACTGAATGCTTCCTGTATGTACCGTTTTGGTAGTTTCACTTTTCCTTCCAAAATACGAAAGATTGGCATCCAAATATTTCGTAATCCGTTTCTGAAAAAGCAATCGCCACGTAAAGTTGGTGCCCGGCTGCAAACCTTCCAGCATTTGATAGGCTACTGGGGAAAAAGCACTACCCTCAAATTTGTTGTCTATATAATTAAATTCACCGTTTATTGAAATTTTTTCGGCATTCGTATAAGCGAATGAAAAACCAACCGTTTGTTGGTTCAATATTTCCATATCGCCCAATTGGTTTTCTTGGTTTTTAAATTCGTAAAAAACATCAAAACGTGTTTGCTGGCTGAGTAAATACGAAATTTTTGGATTGAATTCATAGGAATCCAAACGATAGTTTCGGTTTGCAAAATTCTCTGAAAGGCTTTCATTACTTCCCGTGGCGCCTTTTAAATTCAACAGCCAACTTTCCCAAAACTTATGGTTAAAGTTGAATTGATGGCTTTTCAGTTCACTTCGCTGCAAGCCTGTGGCTAACAAATTGTCGCTGGAAGTTGAAATAAAAGTATAGCTCGTAGTTAAATGCTGCTTCCCACGATTGAAAAATAAAGCATTTCTAAAATTCAACGTAAGCCCCAATTGGTCATCACCGCCATCTTGAAAAGGATTTATGTTGAAACCGTCATTTTTTCGTTTCACTTTTCGGTCCAAAACATAGGAAGTTTGATTGTAGAAATGTGACAGCACCTTTTTAAATCCTTCCTTATTTGCCCAATTTTGTGGGTTTAGCGTAAGAATTTGGCTGAATTTATTCTCCCTAATTTTTAAAAACACTTGATTGGGAAGCAAAACGCGAATGTATTCCGCTTGATCCTGAAACTGCGCCACTTCAAACTCTTCTAATTCCTGAATTCCGTTATTATTATAATCAATCCAAGTGTAAACGCCTTGCCCTGCGTCGGTTTTTATATATGTAAATTCTTGCTGGGGAATCACCCCATTGTTGGATTCCAAAGCAGTATTCCAACGAACTCCGCCATCAAACAAGGCTTGATTGTATAAAATTCTTGAGTTGAGCGAACGTTCCGTTTCACGGAAAATATTTGTGGGCACAGGATTAATTGTGTCAGTTCCTTCACTCAAAAAAGGTTCATATTTTAAAGTTCTGTAATTCGCAAAAGCTGAAAGCTGCGTGTTTTCAGTATTTATTAGCCGTGATTTTAAATAAAATGTGTTTGAGGAATTCACTTTTTGAAGTGCATTATTCCGAACGCTATCATTCACCCGAAACTGATACCCGGCTTCCACAAAAACTTTTGTGCTGTCGCCGACGCCCGAAAACACTTCAAAAGCACTGAATTTCTGGCTTATTGGCGAAATGCTATCGCGGGAAACATCTTTTATTCGGTTGTCTTCCAAAGCAACTTTTCCGCCCACCCAAGCTTTTTCAAAAGAATAGGTTGTTGTGTTGTTCAATCTGAAAAATTTTGAGGAAATGGAATCTGCTTTGCTGTTTAAATAACTTCCGTAGGTTAGTAATCTCAGCTTTTTTAATTTCAATTCCGAAACGATTACATGCCGTGTTCCATTGAAATTTTCGGTATAATTCAAATTTTGAAATTCATAACGGCCACCGCCAATTTTTGGGTGCGAAACCTCAATGCCAGAAATCACGAAACTTTGGTTCCCCATTGGGTTAACGAGGTTCCAATCTCTATTAAATTCAATATTATAAAGCCTTTCCACGGTTCTGAAATCTCTTTGCACAAAATCCAATGAGCCAAAACCATTAACTTTTAATGTATCAGCTGTTGTTAAAAGTCGTTGGGTAAAAGCCAATCTTCCCGCAAAACCGTCATTGTTGCCATCATCAATATCGCTAAAAAGATTTAGGTCATTCTTACTGCCCGCGACTTCAAAATCAATTCGTGTTTTTTCCGAAGGATGAAAGCTTCCATTTAAACCGCCAACTTGAATTTTTATAGGCGCATTTAGACGAATTATTGGCTCATAATTTCCCTGCCGAACTCCGTTTATGGGAGCCACATATTCAAAAATACGGCTGATGGCGTTATTGTCGCTTATCACATAATCGCCATTATTGTTGCCCACGAGGGAAAAACGGACACTGAAAAGTTCATCGTCGGGATTACTGGAAAACACGAAAACCTCTTCCCCATTTACAATTTCTTTTTTGTATAGAATTTTATTTTCGGAATACGTATCCGGCACTGCGGAAGGTGCGTTCATCAAATCGCGGTCATCACCCGCAGCCTGTAAAATTGCCACTTGTTCTTCAGAAAGGTTTTGCTGAAGGGGTTGGTTTTTCGCATCGTTTTCGGAATAAACGTACACGCCCAAATCCAAATTCTCGCTTGTATAATTTCCGCCGCCGTAGCCAATGAAACGCGTGTAACTTCTATCGGTGTATTGATATTCCACCGAAATCCGCATATTGCTGGTTATGGGATAGGTGGGGTTGAATTTTATCTCGCCAGCGTTGTAATCAATCACGTAATCTTCGTTTTCACCACGTTTCAAAAGCAAACCATTTACGTAAACCCGTTCGCTTCCTGAAACCACCAAAATATAAAGTTCGCCGTTGGGCCCAACCAATTTATAGGGTCCCTGATTTCCTTCCTGTCCAACAAATTCACTTTTTGAAAAAACACCGCGAACCAAAGCCCCCGAAGCAAAAGCAGAGATTTTGGAACCGTCTTCGTTGTTAAAAGTCCCGCCAAGGGAAATTCCCTGTACTTTCTTCGTAAATCTACCGAAGTAACTGTTGTTGTTCCGCAAGTCAATATCACCGGCCCGAATGTTCCAATTATCGCCATACAGCTCGATGAAAATCTGGTCAAATTCATTCAAACTTTGCGAATAACCGCCTTCCTGCGCTGGAATATTGGCGTCTTGAATGGAAGCCCGAATGAAAACTTTATCGCTCAGTTTTCCAATAATCTGTAAATCCAATTCACTGTTTACTACGGCGTTTTGATTGTTCCCGATAGTAATTCCGCGCGAAATACTTCCCGAAGTATTCAGTCCGTCAAAAGGGGTGAAAGTGCTTTGGTTTGTACTTTCCTGCAATGAATACAATTTGTCAATGTTTCCCGTATTTTCAACTATAATTTTTGGATCGAGTGCAAAATAATCCCGTGTTAAAAAATCTGGATATCGCAAATATTGAATAGTGAGCGAATCCTGCTGTTGCTGTAATTCTTCGGAAAAAATAATGATTCCTTTTTTGAAATCCATTCGATAACTGAAAGGATCGGGAGAATTTCCATCTTTATCCAGAATTGCGAACCGCTTCGGATTGATGCTCACACTGTCCAAAACCACGGTATCTTTCACCGCAACTTTCTTTTCGCGATAGTTTGAAGAAATATCCTGCGCATAGCCAGCAGCCACAATAAAAAAGAGAAAAACAGACAGGTATAACTTCATCAACTATAAAACTGAACACTTGGACTTTTATTTTGTCGGATATTTTATGATAACCTTTTGGGAAATTTTTAGGGTAAAAATACAATCTTATTTACTTTAGCAACGCAAATACTCCGTGTAACTCTGCGGCTCTCTGCTAAACTCTGTGAAATAGCTATTACGCAGAGTTGCACAGAGAAAAGCGCAGAGAACCGCAGAGAAAAAAAGATACCCGCCTGCACGGGCATGACATATGAAAATAATCTCATACAACGTAAACGGAATCCGCGCGGCGATGCGTAAAGGTTTTATTGATTGGCTAAAAGCCGCAAACCCCGATGTTATTTGCCTTCAAGAAACTAAAGCAAATTTTGATCAAGTGGAAATCGAGGAAATTGAAAAAGCTGGCTATCCCTATCATTATTGGTACAGTGCGGTAAAAAAGGGTTATAGCGGTGTCGCAATTCTTTCAAAAATAAAACCCAATCACGTTGAATACGGCACCGGTATTGAATATATGGATGCGGAAGGAAGAAACATTCGCGTAGATTTTGATGATGTTTCGGTGATGAGTTTGTATTTGCCCAGTGGAACAAATATTGCGCGTTTGGAGCATAAGTTTACCTATATGGCTGATTTTCAAAAATATGTCGATAATCTAAAACAACAGATTCCAAATTTGGTGATTTGCGGCGACTACAACATTTGTCACGAAGCGATTGATATTCACGATCCCGTTCGCAACAAAAACGTTTCAGGATTTTTACCGGTTGAACGGAAATGGCTGGATGGATTTATGAAAAGTGGATTTATAGACAGTTTTCGTCATTTTAACAAAGAACCGCATAATTACACGTGGTGGAGTTACCGCGCCAATGCAAGAAACAACAACAAAGGATGGCGAATAGATTATAATTTAGTTTCAGAGCCGTTACTTAAAAATTTGAAACGAGCCGTAATTTTGCCAGATGCGATGCACAGTGATCATTGTCCGCACTTGGTAGAACTCGAATTCCGAGCATAGCGAAGGAATCTCACGAATCCAAACCTAACAGGTTTTGAAAACCTGTTAGGTTTTTTCAAAATAATCGAATGAAATACACTATACTCCCAAATACAGACCTAAAAATCAGCAAACTTTGTCTTGGCACAATGACTTGGGGCCAGCAAAACACAGAAGCTGAAGCTCACGAACAGCTCGATTTCGCTATTGAAAACGGCATCAATTTTATTGATTGTGCCGAAATGTATCCCGTTCCCGCAAACCCGAAAACGCAGGGAAGAACGGAAACTTATATTGGCAATTGGCTTGCAAAAAAGAAGAATCGCGAAGAGTTGATTATCACTTCAAAAATTGCCGGACCAAGTCGTTCGATGGACCATATTCGGCAGCCGTTGGATTTCAGTAAAAAATCTTTGAAAGACGCAATTAATAAAAGCTTAAACCGATTGCAAACAGATTATATCGATCTTTTTCAGCTTCACTGGCCGGAGCGAAACACGAATTATTTCGGCCAACTTGATTACACACACAAAGAAGAAGAAATTTGGAAAGATAACTTTGCTGAAGTTTTGGAAGATTTGGAGGGTTTTGTAAAAGAAGGAAAAATTCGAAACATTGGGATTTCGAATGAAACACCATTTGGTGTGATGCGCTGTATCGAAGAATCTCGAAAAGGAAAGTTGAAAATTGTTTCCGTTCAAAATCCTTATAATTTGGTGAATAGAAAAGATGAAATTGGACTTTCAGAAATTCTTCAACGTGAAAATATTGGGTATTTGGCTTATTCGCCATTGGGATTTGGAACGCTCACCGGAAAGTATTTAAATGGAAAAGCTGATGAAAATTCACGAATAAACCAATTCAAACAATACACACGTTATAGCAGTAAACAGGCTTTTGAAGCAACCGAGAAATATTATGAAATCGCAAAAAAACACAATTTAAGTTTTGCGCAATTATCCTTAGCATTTATTCTTCAGAAGAAATTTGTAACATCACCAATTATCGGCGCAACTTCCATCGATCAACTTTCAGAAAATATTGAGAGCATCAATGTTTCGCTTTCCAAAGAAATTTTAAAAGAGATTGATGCTGTTCATCACCAGACTCCAAATCCAGCCCCCTAGGCCCCCCTAACCCCCGAAGGGGGAACTCTTGCTTTACTCCTCTCCTTCGGGGAGCTTGGGTGAGGCTATTCCCCCTTTAGGGGTTAGGGGGCTTTTTTTATACAAACGCACTATAACCCGTAATTGCTCGCCCAACAATCAATGAATTGATTTCTTTTGTTCCTTCGTAACTGTAAATTGCTTCAGCATCGGCGACAAAACGAGCAACGTCATATTCAAGCAAAATCCCGTTGCCGCCCATAACTTCGCGAGCTTGGCTTACCACATCGCGGGTTCGCATACTGCAGAAAACCTTTGCCAAAGAAGCGTGTTCGTCGGTCAGCAAACCTTCATCCTGCAATTCGGAAAGACGAAAACACAGTGTCTGCATTGCCGTGAGATTGGAAACCATTTCCACTAAATGGTTTTGAACCAATTGGTAGGAGGCAATCGGTTTTCCGAACTGTTCGCGTTTTTTGGTGTATTTCAGAGCAGCTTCATAAGCACCTCGAGCACAACCCACAGCTTGCCAAGCTACACCCGCACGAGTCATCTGTAAAACCTTTGCAGTATCTTTAAATGAATCACATTTTTGAAGTCGGTCACTTTCGGGAATGCGGCAATCTGTCATTGTTATCAGTGCATTTTGCACGGTTCGAAGCGCCATTTTATTTTCAATTTTTTCAGCTTGAAAACCTGGATTTCCTTTTCTAACCAAAAAACCTTTCACTTGATCGGAAGCTTCATCGCGTGCCCAAATAATGGTAACATCTGCAAACGTGGCATTTCCAATCCATTTTTTCTGTCCGTTTAAAACCCATTCATCGCCTTCCTGTCTGCACGTTGTTCCCAAACCACCCGCAACTGCTGATCCCACTTCGGGTTCCGTAAGTCCAAAGGCGCCGATTAGTTCTATTTTGGCCATTTTAGGGAGCCATTCCTGTTTTTGTTCCTCGCTGCCGCAGATATAGATGGAACCCATAGCCAAGCCGCTGTGAACCCCAAAAAATGTAGAAATGGAAACATCCACACGGGCAAGTTCCATTGCTATTATCCCTTCCATAACATAGGTTTCATCAGGTGTGCCGTAGCCTTTATAGGTAAGTC
This sequence comes from Aequorivita soesokkakensis, assembly GCF_001641085.1. Taxonomy (GTDB): domain Bacteria; phylum Bacteroidota; class Bacteroidia; order Flavobacteriales; family Flavobacteriaceae; genus Aequorivita; species Aequorivita soesokkakensis. Next base: position 46,083 of record NZ_LXIE01000034.1, read on the forward strand.
CACAAATGTTTAATTCTGCCATTTTTGGAATAATTTGAAAAGGAAATTCGGCTTTATTCCAGTATTCATTGGCAATCGGCTTAATTTCATCCTCCATAAAATTGCGCACTTTTATTTGAAGTTCGCGTTGCTCGGGAGTTAACTTTAAAGCCATATCATAAAAATCCCCATCAATTGGAGGTAGTTTATGTTGCCCTTTTTTTCCGCCTTTGTGTTTCAGCATTTTCATCAATCCCGCCAATTGCCGATCATCGAGTTCGCCAACGGTTTTCATAATTTCTGAAAGATCTACTTTTTGCGAAAGTTTCCCTAACGCATCAAGGTCAATTTCTTTCATTAAATGGAGGGTCTGCTTTATTTTCGAAAAGATGGACATAATGGTTTTTTTGAGAATTGAATTCTAAAGATACCATTATGCGGTTTTCTTAAGGCTAAAAAAAAGTTAATTTGGAGGAAGTGGTTTTATAACCGTTTCATTTACGTAGCCTTTCAAACTATCAGAGGTTTGAATGTGAAACCACTTTTGATTTTTGCCCAAAACGATAAGTGTATCGTTCTTTTTCAGACTTCCGAATTGTTTAAAAACCGCAGCGGGACCTTTCCGAACATCAGCATTATTTTTCAAAGTAATAGCTTTTGTTATCGAAGATGGCATTTCGCTGGTTTGAATCTCTGTTTTTTTAATGAAGGGAAGTGGATTTACAGCACCTTTTGCTTTATAAATCCCAAAATGAAGATGTGGTGGAAGATCTTTTGCGTTGCCTGTGTTACCCACAAAACCTAGCGTATCGCCAATTTTTACTTTTTCGCCTTCGGAAACGGCTATTTTGTCCAAATGGGCATAATATATTCTTTTCCCAAAAAGCCCATCACGAAGCCATACCTGTTTTCCGCCCAACCCGCGTTCACCCGCAGAATCAATTATACCGTCAGAAATAGCAATAACGGGCGTTCCGCGATCTGCAAAAATATCAACTCCTTCGTGGGAACGGCTTCCGGTATCGCGCGGATCTGCCCAAAAACTTTGGATGTTTTTACTGTTTCCACCGCTCACAGGGAAAACGTAAAGCGGTTCGGTATAAATTTTCAGCACAAACGGAAACTGCAATTTCATTTGCGGTTGCACAATCACTTTATAAAAACCTGAGGTTTCAATTTCTTGGGAAATGATAGATTTTTTGTCTTCAGAACTTTTTAAATGATTGAAAATTTTAAGCGAATCTGTCTTCGCTTGAAATAAATCGATAAAAACCAAGGCAGAGTCTGGCTGTTTTTCAACTTCCACAACAATGCGTTCGCCTTCTTTCAGCTGAATATTGTAACTGTAAACATTGAAATTTTCTTCAGAAAAAACACCGCTTTCAGAATATGGCAATGTAATTTGGATACTGTCTCGCTTTGAGTTTTCAAAAGCATTTTTCCATTGAAGCAAAAGTGAATCTTTTTTTGAAAAATTACGTTCGTAAGCCTCGCGAGCCGTTGGTTGAATAACTATGTCAGCTACTTTTCGAATCTCTTCTTTGCAGCTTGAAATAAGTACTCCCAAAAGAATTAATGTGAAAAAATTTTTCAAATTCATAGCGTTGCTAAACTAACAGAAATTGTACCAAAAGCCCCCTTAGTCCCCCAAAGGGGGAAAGCGATGTTTTGCTCCTTCCCTTTTGGAAGGTTGGGATGGTATTATCCAAAGAGATGATGAACCACATCGTGCACTTTTGCAACTTTAATGATGTTTATATGAAAATTATTCTTCGGAATTTTGCAGTATTTCGAAATAACAATCGAGGTAAAACCAAGTTTCTCAGCTTCCAAAATTCGCTGTTCCACACGAGTTACTGGTCGTACTTCACCTGCCAAGCCAACCTCAGCGGCAAAACAAAGTCGTTTGTCAATGGCAATGTCAATATTTGAGGAAAGCACTGCGGCAACCACTGCCAAATCAATTGCGGGATCGTCAACCGTGATTCCTCCCGTTACATTCAAAAAAACATCTTTTGCACCCAATTTGAAACCTGCGCGTTTTTCCAAAACCGCTAAAATCATATTTAAGCGTTTTGCATTGTAACCCGTAGCACTCCGTTGCGGTGTTCCATAAACGGCGCTACTTACCAAAGCTTGAATTTCAATCATCAATGGGCGCATGCCTTCCAAAGTTGCGGAGATTGCGGTTCCACTCAAATCTTCGTCGTTCTTCGAAATTAAAATTTCCGAAGGGTTTGAAACTTCGCGCAGACCACTGCCCTGCATTTCATAAATACCCAATTCATTGGTGCTTCCGAATCGATTTTTATTGGCGCGCAGAATTCTGTAAATATGGTTTCGATCGCCTTCAAATTGCAAAACCGTATCCACCATATGTTCCAGAATTTTTGGCCCTGCGATGTTTCCGTCTTTAGTAATATGGCCAATCAAAATGACCGGTGTAGCGGTTTCCTTTGCAAACTTTATAAGCTCTGCCGTGGTTTCCCGGATTTGGGAAATGCTTCCGGCAGTGCTTTCAATATGGTCTGTATGTAAGGTTTGAATAGAATCTATAACCACAATATCCGGCTCAATTTCTTCAATGTTTCTGAAGATATTTTGTGTTTTTGTTTCGGTTAAAATGAAACAGTTTTCAGAAATGGGTTGAATACGTTCAGCCCGCATTTTTATTTGTTGGGCGCTCTCTTCACCTGAAACATAAAGGGTTTTATACGGAAGTTGAAGCGCAATTTGAAGCATCAGCGTACTCTTCCCAATTCCGGGTTCGCCGCCCAAAAGCGTTAGTGAACCGGGAACCAATCCGCCCCCGAGGACGCGGTTCAATTCGTTGTTTTTTGTGTTTAAACGTGCTTCGGCTTGAGTGGAAATTTCTGAAATACGTTGCGGTTTGGCAACTCTCTTTGATGTATTTTCAGAAGATTTCCAACTTACTTTTTCGGCTTTTTGGATTATTTCTTCAGCAATGGTATTCCATTCCTTACACGAATTGCATTGCCCCTGCCATTTGGCATATTGGGCGCCGCAGTTTTGGCAGAAAAATGTGGATTTTGTTTTGGCCATAATAGTTCCGCTAAAATAAATATATTTACGCTACAAACCTTCGCTAAATGAAACGCTTATTCCTCACATTTTTTTTATTGTGTTTTTTGCCATTGGTTTCCACCGCCCAAAAATACCAATTCAAGAATTATAAAGTTGAGGAAGGGCTTGTAAGCAATGAAACTTATGCTATCCTGCAGGATAGCAAAAACAGAATATGGGTTAGCACTACGGGCGGAATAAGCTGTTTCAACGGAAAGACTTTCAAAAACTACACTACGGACGATGGGCTGGCCTCTAATATTGTGTTCAGTATTTTAGAAGATTCCAAAGGACGTATCTGGGTTGGCACACTGGACAATGGCATTAGCATTATTGAAAACGGAAAGATCACGAACCCAAAAGGCGTTGATTTTGACTATTTGGGAAGCGCCACTTATATTTTGGAAGGTGGTGATGGCACTATTTATATCATTTTCGTAAAAGGTATAGTGACCTATAAAAACGGAAAGCTGGAATACTTGCTGAAAGGAACTGAGGAAAACCAGGTTTCGGGACTTCAAAGTGCAGATTGGTTTGACGACAATACACTTTATTTGGCCTCATCTAATAGGGGAATCTATAAACTGACCCTTAATCCCTTAAAAATTGAAAACATTTATAACGAAAAAAGCGGGGTAAATAATATTTGCTATTCTGTTTTCGTAGATGCCAAAAAAGATGTTTGGGTAGGTGCTTATGGCGAATTATATAAAATTTCAAACGGAAAACTTACCAAATATAAATTTAAACAGGAAGATTTTGACAAAAATCGCATTTATGGAATTTATGAAGAAAACGAAAATGAATTCTATTTAAGTTTTGAAGGCAATGGCTTTGGATTTTTTAATAAGCAAACAGGTGATTTAAAAATAATAAACGAAACACAGGGCCTTCCCAGTAAATATATTTACCGAATAATCAAAGATACGGAAGGCAATCTTTGGATGACGTCTTATGGCGAAGGAATTATCCGTTTTAGAGATACTTCTTTTAAACTTTATGACGAGAAACAGGGCTTACCATCAAAATCTGTTAATTCCATAGCAGAATGGAACGAAGACTGGATTGTTGCTACCGAAGACGGTGCAGTGGCTATTGACAATGAAAAAAACATACGTCAAATTACTCCAAACAAACCCATTAAAAACCTTTTGGTAACACCTGAAAACAATCTATTATATACATCTGATGCTGAAGTAAAAGAACTCTCTAAAAACAGCCCACCAAAACTTATTGACGAAGGAGATTATAATCTTTTATATAAAGAAGGTGACAAAACTTTTCTTTTTGAAACCAATAAAATAAAAGTTTTGTCGAAAGATTCCACGTATTACATCAATACCAGAAAATCAATTGATATGGCTCCCATTGGAGATAGGTATATTCTGTGCAAAATAGCAGGATTATTTCAAATGAAAGGCGAAAAAGTAGATACCATTCCTGGCTTGAGCCCTTTAAATCATTATGATTTTAGAAGCATCGATATCATTAATACAGACGAAATAATAGCCGGAAGTGAAAAACGTTTATACCATATAAGCCTTGTAGGTAATAATTTTAAGATAAAGACATTCGATTTAAGTCTCTTTGGATCCTTAAAATATTTTCGCGCGTTAAAGGTGGATGGTACCAATTTGTGGCTGGCGGGGCGAGATATGTTATTAAAAGTTGATCTCGATATTTTATTAAAAAAAGATAGTATTGTAGCGACCCAGTTCAGTTCGATAGCACACTTCCTTCAAAATGACATAGACTTTAATTCTCTTGTAATAACAAAAGACAAAACAGTTTTGGCAAGTTCATTAAGCGGCATGCTCGCCTTTAATGAAAAAGATTTTATACCAAATACAAATGCTCCAAAACTCGGCCTTTCAGAAATATTTTTGTTTTCAGAACCCTTGGATGATAGTTTGTACAGATTTAAAAATGAATTGATACTTCCCTACCAAAAAAACTATTTGACCTTCACTATGGAGGCAATAACCTTTACAAACCCGGAAAATGTAAAATATAAATACAGGTTAAAAGGGCTTCGAAACGGCAACGAATGGTCACAGCCAACGGATGACCCAAATGTTGTGTTTTCATATTTGCCCCCGGGGGAATATACTTTTGAATTTACCGCGAGCAATGGTGATGGGGTTTGGCAAAGCACGCCCTACAAATATTCGTTTATTATAAAAGTTCCCTTTTGGCGAACTTGGTTGTTTTGGGTCTCTATATTGTCCATAATTGCTTTAGGCGTCTTTCTTTTTTATTATTATAAAAACAAAGCTGAAAAAAAGCGAAACGAAGTCTATACCCATAATCTTATAAAAGCTCAGGAAGAAGAACGGACGCGCGTGGCACGGGAACTTCACGACAGTGTTGGGCAAAAGCTGATGCTGCTCACCAAAAAAACAAAAACAGCCGGAAACCCGGAAATGGAATTCCTAGCCAGTAATACTTTGGAAGAATTACGTACCATTTCACGCGGGTTGCATCCTGCCACTTTGGAGCGCTTGGGCCCAACTGCGGCAATAAAAACAATGATAGACGAAGTGGATGCAAACACAAGCATATTTTTTACGCACGAAATTGAAGACATAGATACTTTTTTAAGCAAGGAAGCATCACTACATTTGTATAGAATTATTCAAGAAGTGTTAAACAATATGGTAAAACACGCCGAGGCCAAAGCTGCTTCCGTAACCATCGAAAAAAAGAAAAACACCATTGAAGCTATAATTATGGATAACGGCAAAGGCTTTGAACATTCCGAAAAACTAAAAACAAGCAACAGCCTTGGAATGAAAACATTGTTGGAACGCGCAAAAATATTGCATTCAAAAATTGATATAAAAAGTCAACTTAACAAAGGCACGACCATAACGCTAATTATTCCAATTTAATGATTGAAAAAAAAGACATTTCCATTGTTATTGCTGATGATCACCCAATGATCCTCAAAGGTTTGAATGAAGAATTGACAACAAATAATTATAACGTTGTAGGCCAAGCAATAAACGGGATGGAAGCTTTAGAATTGATTATGGCCAACAGCCCCAACATTGCGCTTTTAGATATTGACATGCCTTTATTAACAGGCTTTGAAGTGATAAAAAAGGCGAAAGAAAAACAAGTTGATACAAAGTTTATTGTGCTTTCCTTTCACAAGGAAAACGATTACATTTCTCAAGCCAAAGCCCTTCAGATAAATGGCTATTTACTAAAAGAAGATTCTTTTTCAGAAATTGAAAAATGTATTGAATGTGTCTTAAATAATGAAATATATTTCAGCCGCGCTTTTAATGCGGATTCGCTTCAAAGTGTTTCGGAGGATTTGAAAAGAATAAAGCATCTAACTTCTTCCGAAAAGACCATATTAAAATTAGTTTCCGAACAAATGAGCAGTCAGGACATTGCAGAAACGCTTTTTATTTCTATCCGCACCGTTGAAAAGCACCGAAGTAATATTATTACAAAGCTAGAGCTGGAAAACACCACAAATGCACTTACAAACTGGGCGTATTTTCATAGAAATGTGATCAAAGAACTTTAGATTTAATACCCAAAATCATTCTTGATTTTATCTGCCCGGTCCAATAATTTATCAACCGTAATAAAATCAACTTCTTCTTTGTCATAAGCACCCTGAAAGATTTTCATCGCTTTTTTTGGCTCACCCGTTTCTTCATAATAACGTCCCAAATAATAATCCCCAAGCACCGTATCTGGATATTGTTTTTTAGCAAGTGTAGCAATTTCGCGCAGTGATTCCCACTGGTTTTTCTTTTCGGCAGCAGTTGCTGTGGCTATAAAATCGTTTACGCGAATGTTGTTTGTTATCCCAAAAAGATCTTCAATAACCTTATACTTATCCAATAAATATTGGCTGATTGGCGTATCCATTTTCAGTAACACTTCGCTGTATTCCTTTTTGCTGATGGGTCTGTAAACGGAAAATATTTTTTCCAAAGCATTTGGAATGCCCCGACCTCCCAAAGAATAATGGGTTGCTCCATCAAAATTATCATAATAATAATTAAAGGATTTACTTTTCAATCCATTTAATTGCGCATTTAAACCTTCCGTAGATTCCATCAATCCTTTAATGTCATCGGTTCCGGTAGCCATGTAATAAAATATTTTTCCGGGTATTTGTGGAATTCGCTCCACAAGCCGTTCTTCCATCATCGGCGCCATATCTGGGCTCAAATTGATGTAGCCATTCAATAATGGCGGATCTTTAAAAAGATAATAGTTTAGGAAATTTGCCGTGAAATCGTGCCCAACGCCAATAATGAATTTTGCCGTGCGGTATTTTTTATCAATATAGGGAATCAATTCCATCCCGATAAATTCAAAAAACTGGGCGCCTTTTTCCCCGGGCATAAAAGTTTCATCATCGTATGAACAATCTTCATAACGGCTGTCGCCCTGCATAACCCCCACAACAATGGACTCTGGCATGTCTTCCCAATAACTGAAATAATCTACATTTCCAGCCACTGGCTCAAAAAGATAATCGGCATCCAGCACCAAAACAATTGGGTATTTTTTATCGGTATTGGTTTCATAATTTCTTGGAAGCTGAATTTTCAACCTTCGGGATTCACCGAGTTTGGTCGAGTTGAATTCTTCATAAATAATTTGGGAAAAAGAAGCGTAATTAATGAAAACGCAGAAAGCGAAAAGCAGGAATTTTTTCATTGGTTAGTTTTTTTTAGCTGCGGAAAGATAACAAATTTTGAGTTTGTGGTTTTTTCAGAAGAAAAAATAAATCAGAAATATTACAACTTTACACGTTTGCTATTATAAAGAGGAAGCAATACCAAGGAAAGCACACCAAAAAAGACAATAGAAGTAATGTTTGAAATCCACACAATCCATCCAAAAGCAACGCCAACGGTTTTTGCGACCCCAAAAACGGTCAAGATACCTGCAACGGCAGCGGGATAGGTTCCGAAGCCACTATTTGTAAAGGCAAAAGTGAAACTACCCACCACAAAAGTGATAATAATGGTGCCAAAAGGAATGTTCGCAGTTTCGGGCAAAGCGTGCAATGCAGTATAGAAGGAAAGTAAATAAAGCCCCCAAATAACAAAAGTATGAAAAAGAAAAGCTCCTTTTTTCTTCATTTTTAAAATGCTGAAAACACCCTCCTTTAAACCGATTATAAAGTTTTTCAGCTTTTTGTTTATGTTCGATTTTGAAAATTTAATATACAGCGGAATGCTTATTCCAACCAAAACAATTCCAAAGATGATTATATATAAAAGTGATGGTGGAATGCTTTGAATAACGTATTCATATAAAACATCAAATTTTATTGCCAATGCCAAAACCGTGAAAAAGAGAAGAAAAATAAGATCGACCACTCTTTCAGAAATTATAGTGCCGAAGCCCTTTTGAAAAGGAACACCTTCATATTTATCCAAAATAATACCTCGGGAAACCTCGCCACTCTTCGGAATAAAAATATTCATCAAATAAGCCACGGAGATTGCCATAAAATTGTTGGCCAATTTGGTTTTATAACCCAAGGGTTCCAACATAAAACTCCAACGGTATGATCTTGAAAGGTGGCTCAAAACACTAAACGCAACCGAAAGCAACACAAAGCCATAATTTGCATCAGCAAAATATTTTTTTGTTTCTTCCAGCTGCTGTGGTGTGAATGATTGATAGATATACCAAATCAGGAAAACTCCCAACCCCAATGGAATTGCAATCTGCAAAAATTTTGAAAGGGAGCGGCTCAAGTTAGCGGAGTAGGTTTGTTTCCTCGTTTGGGAAAACCAAGGCAGGCTTAAAGGCTTTTGCCTCTTCCACTTCCATTAAGGCGTATGTGATAAGTATAAGCACATCGCCCGGAGCAACGCGTCTGGCGGCGGCACCGTTTAAAGTGATTTCACCACTGTTGCGTGGGCCTGGAATGGCGTAGGTTTCAAGACGTTCGCCGTTATTGTTGTTTACAATTTGAACTTTTTCGCCTTCAATAATGTTGGCTGCGTCCATTAAATCCTCATCAATAGTGATGCTGCCGATATAATTTAGATCGGCGCCTGTAACTTTCACTCTATGGATTTTAGATTTTACTACGTGTATTTGCATGGTGCAAAGATATTAATTTAAAGGCATATTGTCTATTAACCGAACTTCGCCCGCAAATGCCGCGATAAAAGCTCTGTATTTTGAGGCTTTGGTTTTTCGCTTTGCAGTTTTAAGGGTTTTTTCGTTGGCAATTTCAAAATATTCCAATTTCAAGTGGGGGTTTTGCAAAAACCGTTCCGCAACCAGCGTATTCAAATCTGCTATGGAAGTAGTGCTGAATTTTTTCCGAACTTCATTCAATGTTCTATATATGATAGCAGCCTCTTCAAACTGTTTCGCCGTTAGTCGTTTATTTCGCGAGCTCATTGCAAGTCCGTTCTTTTCCCTTAAAATAGGGCATCCCACGATGTTTACGGGAAGATTTTCTATAGAAACCAATTTCTTTACTATCTGCAATTGCTGAAAATCCTTTTCGCCAAAATAGGCAGTGTCAGGTTTCACAATTTTTATGAGTTTGCTCACAATTGTTCCCACTCCGTCAAAATGTCCTTTTCGGTGCTTGCCTTCCATTTCATTCTCAAGACCACCAAAATTATAGTGCTTTGCTGAGACGGCGTCTTCATATAAATCTGAAACCTCGGGCAGATACACAATTATTTCGCCTTTTAATTTTTTTAATAATGAAATATCGTCATCCGGAGTGCGCGGATATTTTTGAAGATCTGAATTATTATTGAATTGGGTAGGGTTTACGAATATACTTACCACAACCAAATTGTTTTCGCCTAAAGCTTTATTTACCAGTGAAATATGCCCATTATGCAATGCACCCATCGTTGGCACAAAACCTATTTTTCCGATTTTCTTAGTGGAAGACAAGGCCTGCACCAATGTTTCTTTCTGGGTATATACAACCATAAAATTGGGTTAAGAGCGGGCAAAATTAATATATTAAAGACAATCTACATAAATTTTCGTAATTTTGCGTGTTTTTAAACGCCTCCATGCTTTGGGGCGAATTTTGAATAATACCTAAAACCCAATAGATGAAAGATAAAAGAGTCTTGTATGTGTCTTCAGAAGTAATACCCTACCTTCCCGAGACCGAGATTTCTTCAATGTCGTTTGAAGCTCCGCGAATGATTAACAATAACGATGGCCAGATTCGTATCTTCATGCCCCGTTACGGAAATATTAATGAAAGAAGGCACCAGCTTCACGAAGTTATCCGCCTTTCTGGAATGAACTTGGTTATCAACGATCTTGATATGCCTTTAATTATTAAAGTTGCATCCATCCCGAAAGAACGCATTCAGGTTTATTTTATTGATAACGAAGACTATTTTAAGCGCAAGGCCACCTATGCCGATGAAGAAGGAAATTTTTATAAAGACAATGACGAACGCGCTATTTTCTTCGCAAAAGGTGTAATTGAAACCGTAAAAAAACTAAACTGGGCGCCAGATATTATTCACGTTCACGGCTGGCTGGCTTCATTTTTGCCGCTATACCTACGGAATTATTATGGGAACGAACCACTTTTTGAAAACAGTAAAATAGTTACCTCTGTATACAATCAAGGCTTCGAAGGAACGTTAGCTAAAAACACGATAGACAAAGTAAGGTTTGATGCCATTGACGATGACGTTATTGCAGATTTGGAAGAACCCAATTATGTTAATTTGATGAAAATTGCCATCAAAAATTCGGATGCAATCATCGTTGGTTCGGAAGAAATACCAAAAGAGCTTGAAGAATATCTTAACAATCTCGAAAAGCCAGTGTTAAAATATCATAATATGGAAAATTTTTCGCAGGCATATTTAGACTTTTACCGGTCAAAAGTTTTAAAGTAAATAATCTTCCTTATTAATGATGAAAGCAGCCATTACTGGAGTTTACAATATTTTAAAAAAATGGCAAATCACATCTTATCTATAAAAATTAATAAAACTGATGAAAATTAAAAATTTGTTGCCCATAGCTGGTGCTATTTTGTTTTTTGTAATTGCATTATCTTCCTGCAAAGAAGACATTTCCACAATTGGCTCTGAAGTTTTGGGAACCGAAACTCCAAATGGTATTTTGGACGACTCACAAACTGTCGTGGCATATAGCAGAAAACTTGGGCCATTGCAGAGTAACAGACTTCCGGCATACCAGCTAGGCATATACAACGATCCGGTATATGGAAAATCAAAAGTGAATTTACTGTCACAGTTAACGCTGGAATCCAATGATCCAAAATTTGGCGATAGCGCAGAAGTAGATAGCGTTTTTGTGTACCTTCCATTTTTTAGTACGGCAACAACAGTAGACAGTGTAACAACCTATGAATTGGATTCAATCTTTGGCTCTACACCAATAAATGTTTCCATCTTTCCTTCAAATTATTTTTTAAGGGACTATGATCCTAATTCCGGTTTTGAGGAATTACAGAATTACTATACTGACCAGGGACCAACTTTTGAAGAATATTTAGGCCCTGAATTGGCCAATGTGGAAAACTTCATCCCAACCCACAATGGCTATATTTTAAATGAAGGGGAAGACGATGAAGTGAAATTGCCACCAGGCCTTCGGGTAAAGCTCCCTGTGGAATTCTTCCAAGAAAAAATTATCGATATGGAAGGAACTCCGGAGCTTCGGAACAGCAATAACTTCAAAAATTATATGAGAGGCCTCTATTTTAAAGTAGATTCCCCTACAGACAATGGAAGTCTGTTTATTTTCGACGTTACAAAAGCTTTCGTTTCCATTTTCTACAGTTATGATAATGAAACAGATCCGGACACTCGCGATAATGCAACTTTTAGACTGAATATGAATGCGATAAGCGTAAACACTTTTGAAAACCAGTTGCCACAGCAAATTCAGACCGCAATAGAAAACCCAAATATTCAAACAGGGGATGAAAATCTATACCTGCGTGGCGGCGACGGAATTATATCAGTAGTTGAACTTTTCGGAAAGGATAATGACAACAACGGGGTTGCAGATGAATTGGAAATACTTCGCGATAAAAAATGGCTTATTAACGAAGCCAATCTAATTTTTTATGTAAATCAGGATATTATGGTTGGTGGGAGCACGGAACCGGAAAGAATTATAATCTATGATCTTAAAAACAGCAATGTATTGGCAGATTATAATTTAGACACAACCAATGGGCTGGAAGCAGCAGATGCCTTGACAATACATTACGGAAAGTTGCAAAAGGGAAGTGATGGCAACGGGCAGTATTATAAAATGAAAATTACCAATCACATAAGTAATTTAATCAATAAAGACAGTACCAATGTGCCTTTAGGAATTGTGGTTTCACAAAACGTGCTTACAAGGACTACCCAAAAACTTCAAAACCCAATGGAACCTAGTATTGAACAAGTTCCATCAAGTAGCGTTATTTCACCGGAAGGAACCGTTCTTTACGGAAACGCCAGCCCAAACCAAGAAAAAAGATTAAAGCTCCAAATTTATTATACTGAACCAAACTAAACCCTGCTTATGTGTGGAATTGTCGGCTATATTGGCAAAAGAGAAGCATACCCTATCATTCTGAATGGTCTAAAACGTTTAGAATATAGAGGCTATGATAGTGCAGGTATAGCACTTTTTGACGGAAACGATATTCAACTTTGCAAAACAAAAGGCAAGGTGGCAAGCCTTGAAGAAAAAGCTGAAAAAGAAATTTCACGAAAGGGAAGTCTTGGAATTGGCCACACCCGTTGGGCCACACATGGAGTCCCTAATGATGTGAACAGCCACCCACACTATTCAAACAGTGGCGATTTGGTAATTATCCACAACGGAATTATTGAAAACTACGACTCTCTTAAAAAGGAATTAATTAAACGCGGATATACATTTACTTCAGATACAGATACCGAAGTATTGGTAAACCTTATTGAAGATATTCAAATAAATGAAAAAGTAAAACTTGGCAAAGCTGTTCAAATTGCATTGAACCAAGTTGTGGGTGCTTATGCAATCGCCCTTTTCGACAGAAAAAAACCAGACGAAATTATTGTTGCGAAATTAGGAAGCCCTTTAGCAATCGGTATTGGCGAAGATGAATTTTTTGTTGCGAGCGATGCCTCTCCTTTCATTGAATTCACCAATAATGCTATTTATTTGGAAGATGAAGAAATGGCAATTATCCGTCGCGGTCGCGATGTAAAAGTGCGAAAAATAAAAGGCGATAAACTTGTAGCTCCCTATATTCAAGAGCTTCAATTAAATTTAGAGCAAATTGAAAAAGGTGGTTACGACCACTTTATGCTGAAAGAAATTTACGAACAACCTTCAGTAATAAAAGATACTTACCGCGGACGCTTGCTTGCCGAAAAAGGCATCGTAAAACTTGGCGGACTTGAGGATTATATTGAAAAATTCATCAACGCAGACCGGATTATAATCGTTGCCTGCGGAACTTCGTGGCATGCCGGTTTGGTGGCCGAATATATTTTTGAGGATTTGGTTCGAATTCCTGTTGAGGTTGAATACGCTTCAGAATTCCGTTACCGCAACCCAATTATTTCAGAAAACGATGTAGTAATCGCTATTTCACAAAGTGGTGAAACCGCAGATACACTTGCAGCAATAAAACTGGCAAAGTCCAAAGGCGCATTCGTTTACGGAATCTGCAATGTGGTTGGTTCTACAATCTCAAGAGAAACCGACAGCGGCACTTATACGCACGCTGGCCCTGAAATTGGCGTTGCTTCAACCAAAGCTTTTACCACCCAAATCACAGTTTTGGCAATGATAGCCCTTCGTCTTGCAAAGGCAAAAGGAACCATCGGCCATCGTGATTTTATGCTTTATTTGCGAGAATTGGAACTTATACCAAACCACGTGGAAGAAGCGTTAAAAACCGAAGACAAAATAAAAGAAATAGCAGCTGTTTTTAAGGACGTTCGCAATTTCCTTTATTTGGGAAGGGGTTACAACTTCCCGGTAGCTTTGGAAGGCGCATTAAAACTAAAGGAAATTTCATACATACACGCCGAAGGCTATCCAGCCGCCGAAATGAAGCATGGCCCTATCGCACTTATAGACGAGCAAATGCCCGTTGTGGTCATCGCTATAAAAAGTGATCATTATGATAAAGTAGTGAGCAACATTCAAGAAATAAAGGCTAGAAAAGGTAAAATTATAGCTGTAGTTTCAGAAGGTGATACAGCTGTTAGGGAAATGGCAGATTATGTTATGGAAGTGCCGCACACTCCTGAAGCACTATCGCCGCTGGTAACTACTATTCCGCTGCAATTGCTCTCTTACCACATTGCCGTAATGCTTGGCAGAAATGTGGATCAGCCTCGCAATTTGGCGAAATCTGTAACAGTAGAATAAAACATTTTCAGACATACTTTTTTTGATGTACTTTTATTCAAATGAAAGTCATCAACCTCATTTCCGGTCCGCGAAATCTTTCTACGGCGCTTATGTATTCCTTTGCACAACGCGAAGAAACCACTGTTTTGGATGAACCCTTTTACGGGTATTACCTTCAAAATGCTTCGTTGGAAATTGAGCATCCCTCGCAGCAGGAAATTCTTCAAACCATGGAATTGAAGGAAGAAAAAGTGGTTGAAGACATAAATTCCCTTTCAAAAAAGAAAAACGTTTTTGTAAAAGGAATGGCGCACCATTATTTAACAGAAACCCCAGAATTTATTTTGAATTGGGAAAACGTGATCTTGATTCGCCATCCAAAAAAGTTGATAGCCTCTTTTTCAAAAGTAATCCACACGCCAACTTTAAATGATATCGGCATCAAAAAAGCTTCGGAATTGTTTTTATTTCTGAAGAAAAACGGAAAAACACCTATCGTTATTGACAGCGATGAATTGTTGAAAAATCCAGAAACCTATCTCAAAAAACTTTGCGGTTTGTTGAATATCCCTTTTTCTGAAAAAATGCTTCAGTGGAAAAATGGCGGAATAAAAGAAGATGGCATTTGGGCAAAACATTGGTACGGAAATGTTCACAATTCTGAAGGGTTTGCAGTGCAAAAAAGCAGTTCGCAACCCTTGCCAGAACATTTGGACCCTTTGTTGAAAGAAGCACTTCCATATTATGAAACTTTAAAAGGGAATATTCTATTATAAAATTAGTTTTGGCACAAAAACCTCATAACCGATAACCGATAACCGATAACCGATAACTGATAACTGATAACTGATAACTGATAACTGAAATTATGCTTCAAAAAACCAATCCAAAAAACAACAACATCCAAGTTTTTGTAAAAGACAAATTATATCCACGCAGCGAAGCAAAAGTCTCGGTTTTTGATAGCTCTGTACAAGGCGGAGATGCCGTTTGGGAAGGGCTGCGCGTATATCCCGAAGGCGTGGTTTGTTTGGACAAACACTTGACAAGACTTCACGAATCCGCAAAAACATTAGCATTTGTAGATATTCCTTCCAAAGAATTTATCAAAAAAGCAATAAAACAAACGCTCGATGCTAACGGAATGACGGACGATACGCACATACGTTTAACGTTAACTCGTGGTGAAAAAATAACCAGCGGCATGGATCCGCGACTCAACCAAAATGGCTCTTGTTTAATAGTATTGGCAGAATGGAAACCTTTGGTTTACGACAATAATCACGGCATAAAAGTGATTAGCACAAGCCAACGCCGGAACTCTCCACAATTTTTGGACAGTAAAATTCACCACAACAATTTGCTCAATAATATAATCGCGAAAATACAAGCCAATGTAGCTGGAAAAGATGCCGGTTTAATGCTTGACGATCACGGTTTTATTGCAGAACTTAACGGCAGCAATCTATTTATGGTAAAAAATGGAAAGATCTTTACGCCTTTTGGCCACGCTTGTTTACCTGGAATCACTCGAAATTCAGTGATGGAAATGTGCAAAAAGCACAATATAGAAATCATTGAAGCAGACATCACGCTTTCACAATTTTACAATGCAGACGGCGTTTTCGCAACGGGAACGATGGGCGAACTTACGCCGATTGTTGAAATTGATGGACGAAGTATTTCCAAAAATGATTCACTTCAGAAAAAAATTATTGAACTTTTTAGCAAAGAGGTTCGTGGTTTGTGCGAAAGCCTTTGATTTTATTCAACTTTATAGCACTAAATAATCGATTGGGATAATTCTTAAAAATCTTCATTTTTTTAAAATTTCCATTGCAATTTTCATTCAGAAAAAACTATCTTTGCACCGTTCAAAACAGGGGTGGTTTTTTCGCCCTTAGATAACTATAAAATAAACAGTTACTCATGTCACAAAGCATAGGAAAAGTTGCACAGATTATTGGCCCGGTAGTTGACGTTGCGTTTGATAGCGGATCGGAACTTCCAAAAATATACGATTCGTTGGAAGTAAACAACAACGGAAACCTTTTGGTTCTTGAAGTTCAATCTCACATTGGTGAAAGCATGGTTCGTACCATATCGATGGATTCTACTGACGGTTTGAGCCGTGGTGTAGACGCTGTTGCAACCGGAGCGCCTATCCAAATGCCAATCGGCGATGCTGTTTACGGCAGACTTTTCAACGTAATTGGTGATGCTATTGACGGTATTGGAAACTTGCCAAAAGCTGGCGACAAAGGTCTTCCAATTCACCGCGATGCTCCAAAATTTGAAGATCTTTCAACTTCTACCGAAGTTCTTTTCACAGGTATTAAAGTAATCGACCTTATTGAGCCTTATGCAAAAGGTGGTAAAATTGGTCTTTTTGGTGGTGCTGGTGTTGGTAAAACGGTACTTATTCAAGAGTTGATTAACAATATTGCAAAAGGTCACGGTGGTCTTTCAGTATTCGCTGGTGTAGGTGAACGTACTCGTGAGGGTAATGATTTGCTTCGTGAAATGCTTGAGTCTGGTATTATAAAATACGGTGATGACTTTATGCACTCTATGGAAAATGGTGGATGGGATCTTTCAAAAGTTGACAAAACTGCAATGAAAGAATCTAAAGCTACTTTCGTATTCGGACAAATGAACGAACCACCTGGAGCACGTGCACGTGTTGCGCTTTCAGGTTTGACGATTGCTGAGTATTTCCGTGATGGAGCTGGAGAAGGACAGGGGAAAGATGTACTTTTCTTCGTAGATAATATTTTCCGTTTCACACAAGCAGGTTCTGAGGTTTCTGCACTTCTTGGGCGTATGCCTTCTGCGGTGGGCTACCAGCCAACTTTGGCAACAGAGATGGGTGCGATGCAAGAGCGTATTACTTCAACTAAAAGAGGTTCTATTACTTCAGTTCAGGCGGTTTACGTACCTGCGGATGACCTTACGGATCCAGCGCCGGCAACAACCTTTGCCCACTTGGATGCTACAACCGTACTTTCACGTAAAATTGCTGAACTTGGTATTTATCCAGCAGTGGATCCTTTGGATTCTACTTCTAGAATTCTTACCGAATCAATCCTTGGAAAAGAGCATTATGCTTGCGCACAAAGAGTAAAAGAGCTTTTACAGCGCTATAAAGAATTACAAGATATTATCGCGATTCTTGGGATGGAAGAACTTTCCGAAGATGATAAATTGGCTGTAGGCCGCGCGCGTCGTGTACAGCGTTTCCTTTCACAGCCTTTCCACGTTGCTGAGCAGTTTACCGGTATTCCTGGAGTTTTGGTTGACATTAAAGAAACAATTAAAGGTTTCAACATGATTATGGATGGCGAATTGGACAATCTTCCAGAAGCAGCCTTCAACCTAAAAGGAACTATCGAGGAAGCAATTGCCGCTGGTGAGAAAATGCTTGCGGAAGCATAACGAGCAGAGCTCGAAAATCACAATAAATTAAATCCCAAATTCCAAAATCAGGTTTTGGAATTTGGTGCTTGAAATTTGTAATTTTAGAAAAATATGTACTTAGAAATAGTAACCCCCGAAGCATCCTTAGTTGCTGGAGAAGTTGAAAGCATAACCGTTCCAGGTGTGGAAGGCGAATTCCAAATGCTTAACAACCACGCTCCTATTGTATCTGTTTTGCAGGAAGGAAAAGTGAAGTTTAAAGGAAACCCAACCATTGCGGAAGGTTTTCAAAAGAAATTTACGCAGGAAGACGGCAAATGGGTACTGCAAATTTCTGGCGGAACCGTTGAATGTAACAACAATCGTGTGATGGTTTTGGCAGATTAAGCTGAAGCAAATTTCAAATAAACAAATCCCAAATTCCAAAATGATGGAGTTTGGGATTTTTGTTTTGGTTAAATCCTTAAAGTTATATTAACATTGACCCAAACAATTCGCTGAGATTTGTAAATTTGCGAGTTCAAGAAAATTATGCAACTACAGCAAATAGACAGGGTAAAAACAATTACCAAAGAAGATTTTCTAAAAAATTATTTTAAGCCCCAAAAACCTGTTGTTATTGAAAGGTTTGTGGAGGACTGGCCTGCATTTACAAAATGGGATCTCGATTATATGGCCAATGTGGCGGGGGATAAAATGGTTCCTCTTTATGACAATCGCCCGGTAAGTCATAAAGACGGTTTTAATGAGCCACACGCCAAAATGAAAATGCGCGATTATGTGGAATTATTAAAAACCGAGCCTACAAAATACCGCATCTTTCTTTGGAATATTTTAAAGGAAGTGCCACAACTTCAAAAGGATTTTGACTTTCCGGATTTTGGTCTTAAATTGATGAAAGGCCTGCCCATGCTTTTCTTCGGCGG
Source organism: Aequorivita soesokkakensis (assembly GCF_001641085.1). Taxonomy (GTDB): domain Bacteria; phylum Bacteroidota; class Bacteroidia; order Flavobacteriales; family Flavobacteriaceae; genus Aequorivita; species Aequorivita soesokkakensis. The sequence continues at coordinate 64,862 of NZ_LXIE01000034.1, forward strand.
AAGAGATTCATACACGTTTATGCATTACGATATCGATTTGGCAAATATTTTTCATTTCCATTTCGAAGGGAAAAAAGAAGTGATCCTTTTTGACCAAAAGCAGAACGATTATCTATACAAAATTCCCCATTCTTTAATTACGCGTGAAGACATAGACTTTCACAATCCCGATTACGCTAAATGGCCTGCGTTGAAAAAAGCGGAAGGTTATATTGCCAACTTGGAACACGGAAACGTGCTGTATATGCCCGAAGGTTATTGGCACTATATGCGCTACATTACTCCTGGTTTTTCTATGAGCTTACGCGCCATTCCGAGAAATCCAAAAAATTTGGCTAAAGCTGTTTATAATATAGCCTTTATGCGATATTTTGACCAATTAATGCGAAAGCTGAAAGGCCAAAAATGGATTGATTGGAAGAACGAACAGGCCATTGTTCGCACAAACAAAGCGTTGTAATCTCTTAAGAATTCAGTATCTTTCTTTTAAATTTTTCAATATGAAATACTTCATAACTCTAATCGCACTCCTTTGGTTACAGTCAACTTTTGCGCAAGCCTTTTCCGGTAAAGGCGATGTGAAGTTTCAGGTTGGCGCCAATTTTCAAAACAACGGCACTGGAATTATGGGAAGTTTGGATTTTGGCGTTGGTGAAAATATCTCACTTGGCGTGGCGTCAACATATTTATTAGGAGTTGAAAAAATCACAGATTTGGAAGGCAATGAAGAGCCTTTCGCAAAATTTGAGGATCGTTTTGACTTCCGCGCTCGCTTTAATGCCAATCTTGGCAATGTGATAAACGTTGATGAAAATTTTGATGTATATCCCGGACTATATGCCAGTTTAAAAAACTTTGGTGCGCATTTGGGTGCTCGTTATTTCTTTACCAGCGGTTTTGGGGTTTTTACGGAAGTTAGCATCCCCATTTCCAAATACAATACAGATTCTTTAACGCCTGCGGAAAAATTGCACAATCAGGTTTCGTTTAATGTTGGGGCTTCGTTTAATATTTAGTCAGACTCTTATTAAACTCTCAATGGCATGAGTTTGCCGCCCATGCAATCATAAAAAATATCATTCATCAATAAAAATAGTTTCAATTGGCAAATCAAATAATTTTGAAATCTTAAAAGCAAGCGGTAAGCTGGGGTCAAATTTTCCTGTTTCAATGGCATTTATAGTCTGTCTTGAAACCTCAACGGCAACCGCCAGTTCGGCTTGGGTCATATTGTGTTCTGCGCGAAGTACTTTTATTCGGTTCTTCATTTGTATCTATTTAAACCGGCAAAAGTTGCTATTAAATATGTTATCCCAATAAGCATAACCAGGTCTGCTATTTCTGCACTAAAACCGATAACATTTGCCTGATCTAGTAATGAATAGCTTAAACCACCAACCACGCCAACGCCTAAAGCAATAGCCATTGCCTCAATATGTACTTTTCGTTGCATTTCATCCAAACTGTTGATGTACTTTCGGTTCATAAGGATCATCCCTACGCCAACAAGAGTAGCAATAAAAATAAATATGATGGTCAATACAGTATTGTCTTCCCAAAAATATTTTTGACCAAAAGAGGCTATTGCCATTGCCACTACCCACCCTCCGGTCCAGTAGGCTAATTGCCTTATATTCCTTTTTGAAGTTGCTTTCCAGGAGCTCTGTTTTGTTTCCATAAGTAAAGTGTATTTGATTATATGTAAAGTTATCTTGACACAAATATAAAATAAAAATTTATTAAATGTCAAGTTTTATTTACATCATTTTGAAATTTCATTCACTTTCCCATAAACCATTTCACTTTCCCACCCGCGATAAAAAAGATAGTCTGCGAGTTTCTTTCTTTTTTTTTGAAGATTTTTTTCTGAAGATAATTGCTGCAATCGCTTTTCTGCCAAGGCTTCAAAGGTTTTGTAATATTCGGAATCGGGTATTTCTTTTAGGGCAATTTTTATATTAAATGTTGAAATTTCGCGAAGCTTTAATTCGTTTATAATTCTATTCCTTCCCCACTTTTTGACTCTAAATTTTCCTCTTGCAAACGCTTGGGCAAACCTTGTCTCGTTTAGGAAATTGTGCCTAAGTAAATGATCTATTATTTCATCTACCGCAACAGGAATCATACGCATTTCATATAGTTTTTGATGTACTTCTTTATGGCAACGCTCTTGATAGGCGCAATAGCGTTCCATCCTTTTGGTGGCTTCTTCAACGGTGTATGTTTTGTGTGATTCCATTAGATTAGTTCTCGACTGCGCTCGAACTGACAGTAAAACTAACAAAAAAACCCCTTCCGAAGTAAACCTTCAAAAGGGGTTTTGGTTATTTTATCAATCCACCATCTTTGTCGTGGAAGTGATATTCGAGATACGTATACGCATCACGCGGTTGAATTTTCACCCATTTTTTGTGCTCCAAAAACCATTTGGTACGCACACTCGGGAATCCTTTTGTTAAAAAGGCCGCTATAAAAGGATGCGTATTGAGCGTTATCTTTTTATAGTCTTTTGTGAAAAGGCGCTTCACCTCTTCGTTTATTCTGTTGATAACAATGATTGGCGCTTCAATTTCGCCATTTTCATCCCCGCTTCCATTTGCATTAGGATCTTCTTCACGGGTCTTGATGTTCATCTCTGGCCTAACACGTTGGCGGGTTATTTGTATCAATCCGAATTTGCTTGGCGGGAGTATTTTGTGTTTTGCTCTGTCATCTTTCATTTCATCACGAAGATGATTATAGAGCTGTTTACGGTGGTTGGCATTTGCCAAATCAATAAAATCCACTACAATAATTCCTCCCATATCGCGCAACCTTAGCTGTCTTGCCACCTCAGTGGCTGCAATCATGTTCACTTCAAGCGCTGTGCCTTCTTGTGTTTTTTGCTTGTTGCTTCGGTTACCGCTGTTCACGTCTATTACGTGCATTGCTTCGGTATGTTCAATTACCAAATAAGCTCCTTTGCTACCTGATACTGTTTTTCCGAAGGAAGTTTTAATCTGCCTTTCAATTCCGAATTTTTCAAACATCGGAACATTGCTATCATAGAACTTTACGATATTGTCTTTTTTTGGTGCAATTTCCTGCACATAATCTTTTATTTGCAAGTAAAGGGTTTCATCGTCAATATGTATTGCAGAGAATGAATCATTAAACATATCGCGGATGATGGATGCTCCCCGGTTTAGCTCGCTCAGCACTTTTGAAGGGTGGTGCGCCCCATGTAGCTTCTTACACATCGCTGTCCAGCGTTCGGTAAGGTTCTGTAAATCTTTGTCCAGTTCTGCTACTTTTTTGCCCTCGGCTACGGTGCGTATTATTACGCCAAATCCTTTTGGTTTAATGCTTGTTATCAAGCGTTTTAACCTGTCTTTTTCTTCGTTGCTTTCTATTTTTTGGGAAACAGAAACTCTATCGGAAAACGGAACCAACACAATATATCTTCCAGCTATAGAAAGCTCGGAACTTATACGTGGTCCTTTGGTGGAAATGGGTTCTTTTACAATTTGAACCAAGATGGATTGATTACTTTTTAAGGCATCATTCAAGTTGCCATGCTTATCAATCTCTTTTTCGAATGGAAAATTGGTCAAGGAATAATCCTTTAATTTACCAGAACTCACACTTTTCACAAATTTCAATTGTGAAAGCACTTTCGGGCCGAGATCGTGATAGTGTAAAAAACCATCTTTCTCATAGCCAACATTCACAAAGGCGGCGTTTAGACCAGGGACTGTTTTACGTATTTTGGCAAGAAATATGTCGCCAACGGTAAAATTGTTGTCCTCTTCCTCTTTGTGGAGCTCTATTAGTTTTCCATCTTTTAAAAGGGCAAAATCAACTTCTTGTGAACCGGACCTAATAAATAATTCGTAGTTCACGTTACATTAATTTTGTTGTTCCGAAGTAAAACTCGGAACTAATTAAACAATATTTTTCACAGATTTTATATAAAAATCCGGCGAAACTGCACCAAAACCAAAAGCCGGCTGTTGCAATCTCATTTTCAAAGAACGATTTTTCGTTTGTTTTATTCGGAAATAGTGCCAAAAAAGCAAGATTTCCTAAACACTTTTAAAACAGAAAAAGTAGTTTAGAAACTACTTTTTCTTTTTGTGGCGGTTAGCGCGACGACGCTTTTTACGCTTGTGGGTCGCTACCTTATGTCTTTTTCTTTTTTTACCACTTGGCATACTAAAGTCTTTTTTAATGCTCCACCAAAGTGGAACGGGTTAGAATTATTTTACGTCCACATTGGTCTTTACACCTTCAACAAAAACTTTTGCAGGTTTAAAGGCCGGAATATTGTGGGCTGGTATTTTAATAGTTGTGTTTTTTGAAATGTTTCTTCCTGTTTTTTCAGCTCTTGTTTTGATAATAAAGCTTCCAAAACCTCTTAAATACACATTGTCTCCACCTTCCAAAGAGTTTTTTACTTCTTCCATAAAGGTTTCAACAGTAGCTTGTACTTCATTCTTTTCCATTCCTAGTTTTTCTGAAATCTTCGCTACGATATCTGCTTTCGTCATTACTTTTAAATTTTAATTAATTTTCTTTTACTAGATTTTTTTTAGAGACCGCAAATATACATATTTTAAAATCAATAATTCAAACCTTAATCCTTTAAAATTTAAAGGGATATAGATTAATTTTACCCAATGCTCAAAATAGCCCCATATTTTTCCAATAAACTCATTGCGTGGTATTTACAAAACAAACGTGAATTGCCATGGCGAAATACCGCCAATCCTTACCATATTTGGCTTTCCGAAATTATGCTGCAGCAAACTCGAGTTTTGCAGGGTTTGCCCTACTATTTGAAGTTTGTTGAAGCCTATCCAAAAATTGAAGATTTAGCAAACGCTCCCGAGGATGAAGTTTTAAAACTTTGGCAAGGTCTGGGCTATTATTCCCGCGCTCGAAATCTGCACGCAACAGCAAAAATGGTTTCAGAAGAAATGAAAGGTGCTTTTCCAAATAACTACAAAGATTTATTGAAGTTGAAGGGCGTGGGAGATTATACCGCGAGTGCAATCGCAAGCATTTCTTTTAACCAACCCGAAGCGGTTGTGGACGGAAATGTATATCGTGTGCTTTCACGTTTTTTTGGAATTTCCACTCCTATTAATACAACCGCTGGGCAAAAGGAATTTAAAAAGCTTGCGCAGCGGTTGATCGATAAAGACCAGCCCGGAACTTTTAACCAAGCCATTATGGAATTTGGTGCACGATTCTGCGTACCGCAAAACCCAGATTGTGGAAACTGCATTTTTAATGACTCTTGCGTGGCTTTTCAGCAGAGAAAAGTTTCGCAACTTCCTATGAAAATTAAGTCGAAGACCGTAAAAATCAGGTTTTTCAACTATTTGGTATTTCTTTCGGAAAACGAACGCACTATTTTGCAACAACGAAATGGAAAAGGAATATGGCACAAACTCTATGAATTTCCACTAATTGAAACTTCTGAAGAAATCAATCTTTCGATGTTGAAAAAACTTCCACAGTTTCAAGATTTTTCAAAAAAACTGAATATTGAAAATATTTCCCTTTTCAATGAAAAACCGGTTGTCCACAAACTTTCGCACCAACATTTAAACACGCGTTTTTGGATTGTTGAAACTTCGGAAGCAAGTGAAAGCACAATCCCAATATCTGAAGTAAAAAATTATGCCGTACCTGTTTTGATCGAAAATTTCGTTTCAGAATTTTTTGAAAATTATTGATTGTTCACATCTTAATGTGGCAACCGCAAATCATTTCATATAAAAATTTAAAAAATCCTTATATTTAAAACGCAAAATTTACCTTTGCACAAATTGAAAAAGAAAGAATTATGAGTGGAACTTTGAATAAAGTAATGCTGATTGGGCATACGGGCGATGATGTGAAAATGCATTATTTTGAAGGTGGCAACAGTTTGGGCCGTTTTCCTTTGGCTACCAACGAAACCTACACTAATAAATCTACGAATGAACGCGTAACCAATACCGAATGGCACAACATTGTGGTTCGAAACAAAGCAGCTGAAATCTGCGAAAAATATTTGAAAAAAGGCGATATGGTTTATATTGAAGGCCGCCTAAAAACGCGTAAATGGCAGGATGAAAAAGGCTTGGATAGATACAGCACCGAAATACATTGTACAGATTTTACCTTTTTAACCCCAAAGGGCGAAAGCAATAGTGCTTCAAATAATAATTCTGGACAAAATGAACAGAAATCTGAGCCTACATCAGCACCACAAAACAACAATTCAGTTTCTGAAGAAGAGGATGATCTTCCTTTTTAATGTTTAACTAAAACCATCAACTTGGACACGGAGCCCCCTGGTTTACTTTTTTTTATTGTTTTGGATTTTACCCAAATAACGAGCGGTGTAATGCTGTTTGTTCTACTTGCGTGTTCGGCAATGATTTCTGGTGCCGAAGTAGCTTTTTTTTCATTGACGCCTTCAGATTTTGAAACGAACGAAGAAAAGTCGATTGCAAAAAAACTGGGGATTGTTCAGCGTTTGCTTGCAAGACCGAAAAAGTTACTGGCTACAATTTTAGTAGCGAACAATTTTATAAACATTGCCATAGTATTGCTTTTTGACTCTTTAAGCGAAGCACTTTTCTCTGGAATCCAATCCAATTTTTACGGAATTGACGTTCGTTTCATTGTTGAAGTGGGCGTTGTTACTTTCTTTATTTTGCTTTTTGGGGAAATTCTTCCGAAGATCTACGCGAACCGCAACCGAATTTCGTTCGCTGTTTTTATGGCGCAGCCACTGAATATTTTGGACACATTACTTTCACCAATCAGCTTGCCGATGCGCTCAGCCACGCTTTATTTACACGCGAAATACGGCAAACAGAAATCGAACATTAGCGTGGACCATCTTTCGCAGGCGTTGGAGCTTTCAAACAAAGACACAACGCACGAGGAACAAAAAATTCTACAGGGAATCGTTACCTTCGGCAATACCGACACCAAACAGGTGATGAAAAACCGAATGGACATTTTTGCGCTGAACGAAGAGCAATCCTTCAAAGAAATTCTGCCCGAAATTATTGAGCATGGCTATTCGCGAATTCCCGTTTACAAAGACAGCATAGACAATATTACCGGAATTCTTTATGTGAAGGATTTAATTCCCTACACAGACCGAAAAATCCTCGATTGGAAAACTTTAAAGCGCGAGGCCTATTTTGTACCCGAAAACAAAAAACTAGACGATTTGCTGAACGAATTCAAGGAAATGAAAATGCACCTTGCCATTGTTGTTGACGAATACGGTGGCACGAGCGGATTGATTTCTTTGGAAGATATTATAGAAGAAATTGTCGGCGAAATTAGCGATGAGTTTGATGATGAAGATTTGGTCTTTTCAAAATTGGATGACAATACCTTCGTTTTTGAAGGAAAAACCCCATTGAAAGATTTTTACAAAGTAATAAAACCCGAAGATCCGGAAGTTTTTGAGAATGAAAAGGGCGAAGCGGAGACCTTGGCTGGATTTCTATTGGAAATTTCAAAGGGTTTTCCGAAGAAGAATGAAGTAATATCTTTCCACAATTATGCGTTTACCATTGAAGCGTTTGAGGGCAAACGCATCAAACAAATAAAACTTACCATTGAAAATTTATAGCCTCGTTTTCCTTTTAATTTCCAGTATTTTCATCTTTGCTTCCTGTGAAGATGACGTTTTGGTAAAGCCTTCGGCTATGCTTCGGCTAGACTATTCAAAACCTGAATACCGCACCGTAGAAACGGGTTGTCCTTATAATTTTTCAATGAACGGGAATGCTACAATGGTAAAAAAGAAAAATTGCGGTACAAATATTTATTACCCAAATATGAAGGCCACTTTATATTTAACCTATCAAGATATTCGCAACAATAATTTGGATTCGTTACTACAGGATGCCCAAAAATTAGCTTTTGACCACACCATAAAAGCGAATAGCATCCCCGAGCAACCTTTTATAAATCCGGACAAAAAAGTGTACGGCATGTTTTATATGATTAACGGAAATGCCGCGACCCAAGCGGAGTTTTACGTTACCGATAGCATCAATCATTTCTTGAACGGCGCTCTCTATTTTGACGCTAAACCGAACTTTGATTCTATCTATCCAGCGGTAATTTATCTTCGGGAAGACATCCGCAAATTAATGGAAACCATTACCTGGGAATAGCACTCTGCAAACGCTACTTAAAAAAAGTTAACAAAGCCTTTGCAAATGGTTCAGCAAGTTTTTGTAACTTTTGACTGTAAAACCAACGATTATGATCAAAGTATATTCACGTTACGGTATCGGGATAGCAATAGTCCTGATTGCATATTTTCTTCTTTTAAAATTAGTTGGCCTGCACCAATATCCAGTTTTGAGCGCAGTAAATGGATTGATTTTCGGCGCAGGAATTTATATGGCAATGAAAAAATACAGCGAGCGAAAAAGAAATTTTAAATATGAAAAAGGTTTTGAAGTAGGCCTGCTCTCCGGCGGAATTGCATCTATACTCTTCACTCTTTTTATGGCAATTTATATGTACCAAATTGATACAGAGTTTGCCGAAAATATTATGAATGCCTGGAACTTAGAATATGATATGGGCACGCTAATGTTGCTTTTATCTATTTTAATTATGGGCTTTTCCACCACTTTGGTTTTAACACTTGCTTTTATGCAACTTCTCAAAAAATCCTGGAATACACAGGATGGAAACAGGAATACCCTTTAAATAAAAATCCCAAACCGCAAATTCCGAATTCCAAAAAAAAATCCAAAAACCTTTAGTATTTGGCTTTGAAAAGATTAAATAAAAATCCTTTGTTGTTTCCTTTTTAAAAATTATATTTGCACCCGCTTTTGCCGGACGGTGAAAGCATTTTGTTTAACTAATTTATAAACGATTCGCTATGTACGCAATTGTAGAGATAGCAGGGCAGCAAGTAAAAGTTGCGAAAGACCAGAAGGTTTTTGTTAATCGTTTGCCAGTTGAGGAAGGAAAAAAAGTGTCTTTTGACAATGTACTTCTTATTGGTGACGGAGACAAAATTACCATCGGCGCCCCAGCTATAGACGGAGCTCAAATAGGAGCCAAAGTCGTAAAACACCTTAAAGGTGACAAGGTTATTGTATTCAAAAAGAAAAGAAGAAAAGGTTTCCGCAAGAAAAACGGTCACCGTCAGTATCTTTCTGAAATCGTAATCGAAAGCATTGTAGCCTCAGGAGCTACACCTGCTAAAAAGGAAGAAGCTAAAAAAGCTGCTCCTAAAAAAGAAACCAAGCCAGCCGCTAAAACTGAAGCTAAAAAAGCCGAGCCAAAAGCAAAAGCGAAAAAAGAAGTTGAAGTTAGCGAAAATCTTGTAACGCGTGCAGAGCACAGAGCGGAAGATGCTAATATCGAAATGAACATCGATAAAGTACTTCACAGTATCGGTACTGCTACAAAAGCAGAAGCAGATGATTTGAAACTCATCAACGGTATTGGCCCAGCTTATGAAGCTAGACTTAACGAAGTAGGCATCTATACTTGGGAGCAAATAAGCAAACTTAAAGCTGCAGACCGCGAAGAACTTTCAGCTATCGACGGGATTACCCGTGATAAGATTGAATCTGAAGAGTGGGTGAAGCAAGCTAAGGAATTGTTGAAAAACAAATAAACCGAAATCATTAATTAAAAAGTATAAACCATGGCTCACAAAAAAGGAGTTGGTAGTTCCAAAAACGGTCGCGAATCAGAATCGAAACGTCTTGGCGTTAAGATTTTCGGAGGGCAGGCTGCCATTGCAGGAAATATCATCGTAAGACAAAGAGGTTATACGCATCACCCAGGTGAAAACGTATATGGTGGTAAAGATCACACCCTTCACGCGCAAGTGGACGGGACTGTAAAGTTTACCAAAAAGAGAGATAACAAGAGCTACGTTTCTATCGTTCCAAACGCTGAAGCATAGTATCAACCTTGTATTATAAAAATAAAGACCTTCGCAGAAATGTGAAGGTCTTTTATTTTATGGTATGTTTTTGAAATTCTGAAAAAGAAATAGTCTTTTTCAACCCCGTCCATTTCGCATCCTCTGGATAGTGGGTATATATAAAATCTGCAGGTTTCGTTAAATACCAATAATCATCCGTACTACTTTTGCTGCCATAACTAATGGCCCAAGTAATGTCAAGCAATTGCCATTTTCCATTTAGCTTTACGGCATTCCAAGTATGGTTCGGTTGCTTCACTTTTCGAATTTTACCCGAATAATCTTTTGTGAACCCGTGAATTACTTCCGCAGAGATTCCAACATTTTCACAAAGGCTTTTAAAGAGGAATGCATACCCTCCACAGAGTGCCATTTTACGCTCCAAGACGTTTTTAATTATATTTTCTTCTGAAGTGTAAATTTCCTTTTGAAGTTTTGCACTTAATCGCAATTCATTGTCATAAGAAATATTGGAAGTTATCCACTCATAGATTGCGCGAACTTTATCAGTATCCGCAATAGCATCTTTTGTGATGGCAAAAGCAAGTTTTTCAGTAGAAAAAGCAGGCTTCTTTATAGAAATATAATCTCTCTGCTCAGTATCATTTCCAATTACGGCACCAATCTGTGCAAAGCAATTAAATGCAAAGAATGAAAAAAGTAAAAAAATAAATTGCTTGCGCATAAACCCAAAATGATTTATTTGAAAACGCAATTATTAAAGTTATATTGAAAACGAAGGTGTTAAAACTTATTTGGTCAATTTCTTTAAATCCATTTCAGAAACATTCAGCAGTCCAACTTTTGGAAGCCGTTTGGTAAGTTCGCGCCAATTTTCATCCTTTTTATAGATTTTCTGAAGCATTTCAACAGCACGTTCCATTTGCTTGTCATTTGCCAAGGTAATCGCAGTCCAATATTGCATTTCCAGATTTTCGGGAAACATTTTCATGGCAGCATTGTATTCGTCCATGGCGCTTTTCATTTCATTCTTTTCAACATATAAATCGCCTTGATTCATATGCTCATAAGCTCTAAATACTTTTAAGAGTCTATCAATCTCTTTTATTGGATCTTCAGAATCGTCAACCCGCAAATCAATTAATTTGTCATTCCAAGGTTCTGTAGATGCTTCTGCTGCAAAAACCACCAGCGCGGCAGATTGTTTGCCGCGAATGTCGCCTCCTTCATTTTGTGCAGCTTGCAGGACCGCTACCATTCTTTCAGCCAATGGCAGTTCGCTATTCTCTTTCCAAGCTTTTTCCATTGCCGGCACCACTTTTTCATTGAGCATCATATTTGCCTGCACAGAAAAGTTTTCGCCATTGGCATGCCCTGCAAAATCAATACAACTCTTGCCCGTGTGTGTTGCAACTCTTCCCTGTTTATCCAAAATTGCCACTTGTCTAAAATCCCTTCCTTCATCATCACTCAACAATATATTTAGAGCCTCTTGGGGTGTTTTTCCTTCTTTAAGCAAATCCAAGCCACGAAGCCCAAAGGATCTGTTAGTAAACGATTGCGTTGCAACAACACCCACACCAGCTTCGCCCCAAGAAACGCCAGTGCCTACACTGAACCAGTGGCTTTGAACCGCCACGGCCATTTCGCCTGTTTTGGCATCGCGGGCCACTATTGAGTAGGTATGCGCCAAAGGATCATTGGGTTTCTGGGTTTGGGCCACTGTTGAAAAGATTGAAAAAAAACTAAAAATTAAAAGAACAGATTTCATAATAAATGATTTAGTACTTAAAGATAAATTTTTATTGCAACAGTTTGAAGAATTTAATCATTAAGAAAAATACATACATTTTACAGTTATAATCTTTTTTGAATTTATGGACATTGGTTTAGCATTTGAATTTCATTATAATATGTTATTTTAGTACTCTTTAAAAACCCCTTTTTGAAACTTTCTGAATGTTGAAATATTTACGCTACTCCATACTTTTTATTTCCATTATAGGATTTGCGCAAAATAGCCAAGACACTATTTCGACACAAAACAACATATCCCAAACTGTTCTTAAAGATTCCCTCAAGGCAATGCAGGATCGAGCAGATTATATGTTGTTTGAAGGAAAATACGACTCGGTTATTTTAACATCCATAGACAATATAAGACTGGCCGAACAAATTGGCGATATAGATGCCGCCTATTATTCCAGATATATGATGGGCGCCTCTTTTATATATTTAAAAGATTTTAAAAACGCCCACGATTACGCGGAAGATTATTTAAAGTTTGCAGAAAAATCAAAAGACGAATTTAAGATTGCCCGCGCCTATAATTTTATGGGGGCGCTTTATCTTACCGAAAAAAAATACGATTCCGCCCTTCCTTTTTTTGAAAAAGCATTGCCACTTTCGCTAAAAAGAAAAGATACACTGGAAGTGGCCATGGTATATTACAATTTATCGGAATCTAACCTTAACCAAGGCAATAAAAAAAAGGCCGAGCTTTATTTCAAAAAGGCAAAACAGGGAATAGATGCCATGAAATTTAAAGGTTTAACAACCGAAATGAGCTTGCTGCAAGGCAAGTTGAACCTATCTTCAAACAACCCAAGTGAAGCCATAAACAACTTTAAGGAAGCTATCGCTTTTGCTCAAAATGGTAATTATATTGACGACAATTTAATTGAGTCATATAAAGAATACAGCAAGGCTCTTTTTGAGGTTGGGGATTATAAAGAAGCTTTTTTGGTGCGGAAAACATTTGATAGCCTCACAGCCCTCCAATTTGAAAAGGAGAAACTTATGGCCATTCAAAATGCAGCGGCCCAGTTTAGCGTCAATGAGTACAAAAAGCAGGCGCACCAAGCAGAACTTGAAAAAAAATTGATTTCTGAAAAAGTTATATTAAGTAATGTACTCCTTTACTTTTTTATTGGGGCCGCTCTATTAATGGGGTTGTTTTTAATAATTCTTTACATATCCCATAAAGGAAGAAAAAAATTGACACTTACATTAAAAGAAAAGAACCAACAATATTTAAAAGCCAAAGAAAAATCTGAAAAACTAGCCTTGGCAAAAAGTAAATTCTTTTCAACCGTGAGCCATGAATTACGAACTCCACTTTACGGCGTTATCGGGTTGAGCTCTGTGCTTTTGGAGGACGAATCGCTTAAAAACCACCGTGCCGATTTGAAAAATCTAAAATTTTCAGCAGACTATCTTTTGGCGCTTATAAACGATGTGTTACAAATAAGCAAATTGGAATCAAATACCCTGGAAGAAATGAAGGCTCCCTTTGATCTGAAGGATTTAGTGCAGTCTATTGTTTCGTCTTTTCAATACGCTTTGGTTCAAAATAAAAACAAACTTCACGTAGCTATTTCAGAAAATATTCCACACACCATTATCGGTGACCGCGTGCGGCTTTCACAAATTCTGATGAATTTAGTGGGCAATGCCATAAAGTTTACCACTAATGGCGATATTTATATTTCAGCCCAGGAAGAATCAATTTCAGAAAATGAAATAGCCATATATTTCAGCATTACAGACAATGGAATTGGCATTCCGAAAGAAAAACAGAAAGCCATTTTTGAAGAATTCCAACAAGTAGATTCTGAGGATTACAAACTTCAGGGCACTGGTCTGGGGCTTACTATCGTGAAGAAATTGCTGGAAGCCTCAAAATCTTCAATCAACTTAAAAAGCAAACCCGGCGAAGGATCTACCTTTAGTTTTACGTTAAGTTTCCAAATTTTGAAGCATTTGCTTCAAGACAAAATACTGGACAACAATAGCATTTTAAACGGAAAGAAAATATTGATAGTAGATGACAATCGCATCAACCAAATAGTTACCAAGAAAATACTTGAAAATCATGGAATGATGGGTGATATTGCTGAAAATGGCGATAATGCAATAAAAAAATTACAGCAAGAAGCTTTTGACCTTGTTTTGATGGACATAAATATGCCGGGGAAAGATGGAATTGAAACTACTAAAGAGATAAGATTGTTCAATAAAATTGTTCCAATTGTGGCTTTGACAGCTATTGAGGTAGAAGAAATGAGAAACAGAATTTTAGCATCCGGGATGAACGATATTATTGTAAAACCCTATGATACCGATAAATTTTTAAAAATAATTCTTCACAGTCTAAATGATGATGAAGAGGATTTGTTTCATTACCACAAAAATTCAACTATTGAGCAATAAAAAATCCTAAGCTAAATTGCTTAGGATTTCTTATAAAATTTATCGGGTAGTGTTTATCCTTTTAAACTCGCGCTTAAATATTCACGGTTCATACGGGCAATGTTTTCCAAGGAAATTCCTTTTGGGCACTCAATTTCGCAAGCCCCTGTATTGCTACAGTTTCCGAAACCTTCTTTGTCCATTTGTGCAACCATATTCAATACACGCTCCGTTGCTTCAATTCTTCCCTGCGGAAGCAAAGCAAACTGGCTAACTTTTGCAGAAGTGAAAAGCATCGCGCTGGCGTTTTTACAAGCGGCCACACAAGCACCACAACCAATACAAGTAGCAGCCTCAAATGATTCATCTGCATCGTGTTTGTTTACTGGAATGGTGTTGGCATCAATAGTATTTCCGGAAGTATTTACAGAAATATAACCCCCAGCCTGTTGAATTCTATCAAAAGCGCTTCTATCTACCACCAAGTCCTTTATTACAGGAAAAGCCTTTGCACGGAACGGTTCAATAACAATTGTATCGCCATCGTTGAACATTCTCATATGCAATTGGCAAGTTGTAACCAAACGGTCAGGCCCGTGTGGTTCACCATTTATTTGCAACGAGCAGCTACCACAAATTCCCTCACGGCAATCGTGATCAAAAACTACGGGCTCTTCGCCTTTGTTTATTAAGTCTTCATTGAGAACGTCGAGCATTTCTAAAAAAGACATGTCACCTTCTACTCCGTCAATAGGATATGTTTTTAGCTCTCCTTTTGTTTGACTATTTTTCTGTCTCCAGATTTTTAGTGTTAACTTCATAATCTATTTGTATGATCTCGATTTAACCTCAATATTTTCGTATTCCAATTCTTCTTTGTGAAGTACTTCATTTCCTGGATCTCCAGTGTATTCCCACGCGGCGACATACATAAAGTTTTCGTCGTCACGCAATGCTTCCCCTTCTTCAGTTTGATATTCTTCTCGGAAGTGACCGCCACAGCTTTCATTTCTATGAAGCGCATCTTTTGCAAAAAGTTCACCCAACTCCAAGAAATCTGCAACGCGGGTTGCTTTTTCTAGCTCAGCATTCATTTCGTTCATTCCACCGGGAACTTTTACATCTCTCCAAAACTCTTCGCGAAGTGCTCTAATTTCAGCCATAGCAGACTCTAAATCTTTTGCATTACGCGCCATTCCACATTTGTCCCACATAATATGGCCCAATTTCTTGTGAAAATGATCTACGGAATGTGTGCCTTTATTGTTTATCAACTTCTCCAAAAGTTCACGGACCTTGTTTTCGGCTTCGTCAAATTCTTTAGTATCTGTTGGAATTTTTCCTGTTTTAATATCTTTTGAAAGGTAATCACCAATAGTATATGGCAATACAAAATAACCATCTGCCAAACCTTGCATCAAGGCCGAAGCTCCTAAACGGTTCGCACCGTGATCGCTAAAGTTGGCTTCCCCAGTTACGTAGCAACCCGGAATGGTTGATTGCAAATTGTAATCTACCCAAATACCACCCATCGTATAATGCACCGCAGGATAAATCATCATCGGGGTTTCGTATGGGTTTTCATCAACAATCTTCTCATACATTTGGAAAAGGTTTCCGTATTTATTCTCGATAACCTGTTTTCCGAGTTTTGTAACTTCTTCCTTGCTAGGATTGTGGTTTCCGTGGATTGCTGCCTGCTCTTTTCCGTAGCGCTCAATGGCAGAGGCAAAGTCAAGATATACAGCTTGTCCTGTTTTATTTACTCCAAAACCTGCGTCGCAACGCTCTTTTGCAGCACGTGAAGCAACATCACGTGGCACCAGGTTTCCAAAGGATGGATATCTTCTTTCCAAGTAATAATCGCGTTCTTCAGCTGAAAGATCGTTTGGTTTTTTCTTTCCGTTTCTGATAGCTTCCGCATCTTCTTTCTTCTTCGGAACCCAAATTCTACCGTCATTTCGAAGTGATTCTGACATTAAAGTCAACTTACTTTGATGGTCTCCCGAAACAGGAATACAGGTTGGGTGAATTTGTGTATAGCAAGGATTTGCAAAATAAGCGCCTCTTTTATGGATTTTCCACGAAGCGGTAACATTACTTCCCATTGCGTTTGTGGAAAGAAAGAAAACATTTCCGTAACCACCCGAAGCAATAACTACAGCGTGTGCGGAATGTCTTTCTATTTCACCTGTAACCAAATCGCGAGCAATAATCCCTCTTGCTTTTCCATCTACAATTACCAAATCCAGCATTTCGTGGCGGTTGTACGGAGTAATTTTTCCACGATTAATTTGTCGGTTCATCGCGGAATATGCACCCAAAAGCAGTTGTTGCCCAGTTTGTCCTTTTGCATAAAAAGTACGCGAAACCAATACCCCTCCAAAGGAACGGTTGTCCAAATAACCACCGTATTCACGAGCAAAGGGAACTCCCTGAGCTACACATTGGTCAATAATATTTGCTGAAACCTCAGCAAGACGGTACACGTTTGCCTCACGCGAACGGTAATCGCCTCCTTTTATGGTATCGTAAAACAATCTATAATTTGAATCACCGTCGCCTTGATAGTTTTTGGCAGCGTTGATACCTCCCTGCGCGGCAATGGAGTGAGCACGACGTGGGGAATCCTGATAACAGAATGTTTTTACGTTATAGCCCAATTCTGCAAGGGTTGCTGCGGCGCTTCCGCCGGCAAGACCTGTACCCACCATAATTACGTCAATATTACGCTTGTTGGCTGGGTTAACCAGATTTATATCGTTTTTATGTTTTGTCCACTTATCGGCTAAGGGTCCTTTGGGTATTTTGGAATCTAATTTCGACATCGCTTTTTCTTTTAGTGGATTTGATTAAAGTGAAGGTAAAGTGCAATAAAAATAAAGCCCAACGGAATAAATATTGCGTAAAACTGTGTAAAAGCCCTCAAGCCTTTTGAATATTTGTTGTTCCAGCCCATACTTTGGAAAGACGAAGAGAAGCCATGCCAAAGGTGAAGCGCCAACAATACAAAAGCCAAGCAATATAGACCTGTTCGGACGGGGCTTTCAAACTTGTGCAATAATTCTGGGTAATAACGCGTAGCGTCCAATGGATTGCTTTCAATGTATTTGTGAACTATTTCCGGAAACCAGAAATCGTAAAAGTGTAATCCTAAAAAAGCTAAAATAACAGCACCGCTAATAATCATATTTCGCGAAGCCCAGGTTGAATTTCTATTTCCTTTGAAGGATTTATAGCTTATTTGTCTTGCATTGTTGTTTCTTATTTCAAGTACAATTCCCATAATAAAATGAAATACCACACCAAAAATCAAGACTGGCTGCAGAATAAACTGAACCAAAATGTTGTGTCCCATAAAATGCGACCAACTGTTAAAAGTTTCGGGATCTATAACCGAAGTGATGTTGATGGTAAAATGCTGTGCCAAGAAAAACACAAGAAATAAGCCCGAAAGTGCCATAGCAACTTTTCGTGCAATTGAAGAGGATAGTATTGCCATTATGGTTTTATTTCAAGAATAGTTGTACAAAAATACGTTACCCAAAATTGAATGCCAAAGAAATATCTTTATTAGTATCTTATTTAGATTTGTTATAACAAAAAACCATTCACCGTAAGTGAATGGTTTTTTTATTTACTTAAAAAAATTATTTACTGAACAACTAACTTCACAGTAGCCGTTGTTTCGTTTTGAGTTATGCTTACCAAATAAACACCAGATTTAAGAGCAGAAATGTTAAGCTCACCATTTGTTGTGGTATTGATAACTTGCTTTCCTAAAAGGTCATAAACTACAACTTGTTTTTCTCCAGCAATAGAAGTGTTGATATTGACTTTTCCATTTGCAGGATTTGGGTAAATGCTAAAGTTAGAATTTGAATTATCACTAACGCCCAAAGAAGGAGTCAATTCAACAGCAAAAATCAGGTTGGAAGGAGTACATTGGCACATACCTACCAATGCTAAACCATTGTGTCCATCTATCTCATCTGTTATGGCCAGTCCTCCCGCAAGTACATCAGTAGCTCCTGAAGCAAATCCATCAGCAGAGAAATCATAAACAACTCCAGTAGGAACTCCTGTAGTTGCGTTTAATTGTGTAACAAAATCTCTACTTGGGGCAGTTCCGGTTTGATCGTGGATCCAAAGAAATGGACCTCCGGGCGATACATTATCAATTGCACCCCCATAAACCACCGTTTGGTGAGTAGCTGCAGGTATTACTGAAAGCTCATTTCCATCCATATCAATGGAAGCAATGTCATTCGAAAAACTGCCTATCCAAAAACCTCCGTTTCCACCATCAAGGGTTTCATCATAGGTAAGCATACGGGCAGCAGCAGAGGAGGTTATGTTAATTGTATTATCAATTGTCATACTACCTGGATCGATTTCATAAATAACTGCTCCAGCCGTACCCATAAACAAACTTGTACCATTCGTGGTTATTGAACGTACGCCAGCCACTCCTGGAATCTGGAAAGTTTCAATTAGAACCCCACCGCTATCCAAGCGATAAAAATCTTCTGACATGGTCGCGTCCCATCTTGTAGTGATGTATTGATCGTTAAAGTAAATAACAGCAGCAAGGCCATTAGTTCCTGTTGATGTGCCTGCATCCACAAGCGTAAGAAGGTCAAATAATGCATTGCTATTTTCAGTAGCTGGCTGTCCATTTGAATATGGAGCAGCTTCCGTTTCCTGTGCAAAAGTAGAAATACCGCTACCTAGTGCAAAAGCGATTGAAAGAATAAGTAGTTTTTTCATCATATAAAATTTTTAAATGTTAGTAATCAAATGTATTAAATTATTTAATTGAAAAAACAATTGTAGAATATTTTGTAGATAAGTTCATACCCAGCTTATACTGCCCTTTTGGCAAGTAATATTTACCATTTTCAGCTTTCTTGATTTTCACATTTTCTTTTTCAAGAACCTTCATCCCTTTTTCTGAAATTGAAAGGTCATATTCAATAATATTTACGCCTTTTACAGTCTCAATGAAAAGACTTTTCAACTCTTTTCCATCTTCGGTTTTAATAGAAATTGTTGCTTTTCCAGCTTGTGGACTGTAAAATTGAATTTTTACTTTTGGCTCAAAAACTTCGCCCCAAGTGCTGAATTTTCGTCCCCAACGTGGAGAAAAATTCAAAGAATCTATTTCGGCAAGAACCACTTCATTTCTATTTGTTTCATTTAATTTTTGAAGCAACGAAATATCCGCTATATAAATTGACCTTCCGTGGGTTCCCAAAACCAAATGCTTTGCTTCCGGTTGAATCACCAAATCGTGAACGGCAACATTTGGAAGTTCTTTTGAAAATACTTCCCAACTTTCACCGCGATTAAAGGAAACATACGCGCCGTTATCGGTTCCCAAATACAATAGGTTTTCATTTACGGGATCTTCTTTGATGACGTTAATTGAAGAAGTTGGCAAATTGCTGCTGATGTCTCTCCAAGTAGCTCCATAGTTTTCACTCACATACACATAGGGTTTAAAATTATCCCAACGATAGCCGTTCAGTGTAACATAAACCCTTTCTTTTTTATGGGAAGAAGCTATCACGCGACTCACCCAAAGATCCTTAGGAAAACTGTCTGAAATCTTTGTCCAATTTCCACCTCCATCTTTTGAAACATACACCAAACCCTCATCACTTCCTGTGTACAATAATCCAAACTGAAAAGGCGACTCACTGATTGTTGCGAGCGTTCCATAAGCTACATTCCCTGGTTTTCCACCCTGGGTTAAATCTTCGGAAATGGCTGTCCAATCATCCCCTTGATTCATACTCCGCATCAGCTTATTTCCTCCCAAATAAAGAATATCCTGATTGTGCGAACTCAACAAAATAGGCGTTTGCCAATTAAAACGATACGGACTGTCCCCCAATTCGTGTTTCGGCTGAATGTAAACAGGTTCGGCACCATTTCGGTTCAATCTGTAATAATTTCCAAACTGAAAACCTGTGTAAACAATTTTACTGTTTCTGCTATCAATCTGAACTTGCATGCCATCGCCGCCAAAAATAAATTCGTAAGGATACTTCCCGTTTTGAAGCCAACCCGGATTGGCTTCATAATCGTGCGGGCCAACCCAAACCCCATTATCCTGCAAGCCGCCATAAACATTATAGTTTTTTTCGTGATCGATGTTTACGGAATAGAACTGACCAACGGCTGGCGAATTGTTTTTTATCCAAGTCTTTCCATCGTCATAGCTTATATTTACGCCACCATCGTTGCCATCAATTAAATGCCCAGACATTTTTGGGTTTATCCACAGCGCGTGGTGGTCTGCGTGAACGTTGTCTGCATCTATGCTTTCGAAGGTTTTTCCGCCGTCAGCAGATTTTAGGATTGGCACGCCATAAACATATATTTTATTGGCATCGCTGGGATCTACGTGAATTTTTCCGAAGTAATACCCGTATGAATAATATAAATCATCCAAAAAACCATCGTGGGTTTTCTTCCATGTTTTTCCACCGTCGGTGCTTTTATAAACCTCAGCGCCAATTACAGGCGTATCGAACAATTGGCTATTTGCATCTTCTAAATATTTCGCTAAATCTTCAGATTTTACCGTACCTACGCGAACCATTTGCTTTACATTTTCCGAACGATATTTTTCCTGAAAACCGTTCATTTTTAGGAATTGATTTAGCTTTTTATCATCCAAAGCAAGAAAAGTCGCTACGTCCATTTTTTTGAAATCGTCTTTGGTGAGGATATCCGTTTCCTCTTTTTTGGTTTCCTCTTTTCTGTGGAATTGATTATCAACAATCAAATAGACCGTATTGTCATCTACCACGGCGGTGCCTATCCGGCCCATTCCTTTTCCTATTGGCAAGCCGCTATTTTCAGTAGAAACTTTGGTCCACGTGTTTCCGGCATCGGCGCTTTTATAAACGCCACTGCCCTCACCACTGCCATCAAAATTCCAGGCTTTTCGGTCTTTGTCCCAGGCGGCGGCATACATTGTATTGAAGTTTTTTGGGTTTACTGAAATCTCAATAATCCCTGTTTCATTATTTATAAAAAGTGTTTTGCTCCACGTTTTACCGCCATCGGTGGTTTTGAAAACACCTCTTTCGTCATTGTTGGAATATAAATGCCCAACTGCGCCAACAATAACTTCGTTTGGATTTGCTGGATTTATAAAAATACTGCTGATGTGGTGACTGTCGGTAAGCCCAACGTTTTGCCAGGTTTTACCTTTGTCATCACTTTTCAGCAAACCAATTCCCGCATACGAAGAACGGGAAGCATTCACCTCTCCAGTTCCAACCCAAATAGTTCCATTTTTCCAATCTACCGCCACGCAACCCACGTTTTGTGTTGGGCTGCTATCCATTACTGGCATGAATGACGTTCCGTTATTATTGGTGTACCAAAGTCCCCCGCTGGCGTAGCCTACGTAAAACTCTGTGGGATTGTTTGGATTTACGGCAAAATCTACTACGCGGCCGCTCATAATAGTGGGGCCTATGCTTTTAAACGGTAGATTTTTTACTGGAGAGGCCTGCGCAAATTCAGTTTTTTGTTTCAGCCCTGTTTGTACGGCGGTTGCGGGAGTGGCGGGTTGTTGTGAAAAAGATAAAAATGAAATAAGGCAACATGCCGAAAGGAAAAGTTTTTTCATTTGGTGTGGTTTTTTAAAAAAATTGAAGGTACTTAAATATGGCGGGTTTTGCAATAGTTGGTTTAGTGGTTAGGGAGTAGCGAAAAGGTGAAAACCGGAATTAACCCTACCACTTTTTCGCATACTAAAAACCTGTGCAATTTTACTTTGATTTGCATCTTCTGAAATGCTCCATCAAAAAAATTGTTTCACACCACAAAGTCCTTTCAAAAATGTAGGAAAAATCTTCAAAAAAATGGAGGATTTCCCCTATTGACTGGTGTTGCTATTTTTTTAAAATTAGTGCTATTGTTTAACATAAAACCCTAGACCTATGCCATTTACAAATTTAAACAGCACGCACTTAACGGAAGTAGAACAAGCAGCCATCTCAGAAGCCATAAACAGCCTGCGAGCGCTCCTCCAGCCCATTGCCGTAAACTTAACGCCTGAAGAGCGCAAACGCTACGGAAGCATTAACGAACTGAACAAGGGCATCGTGAACAAAGCCAAAAGCTTTAACGACGCCCAACCCGCCCTTAGCAGCCCAGACGTGGACTGGACCGAGTTTACCAATGATTATAACATGCGCACCTTTATTGAAAACACCCTGCAGTCCCTTTACGGGATGGTGAAAGACCTGGAGAGCAGCAAGATTCTGTTTGACTTTGATAATTATACCGCCGCCAATGCAGATTATGCCTACACCATGTATAAGCTGAAAAGTGGCGATGTAGGCTACCAAACAAAGTATGACGAAATGAAACAGTTTTACTCGCGAACCAATACGCCAGAAACCCCCACGGAACCCTAAAACAAAAATGTATTTTAATTTCCGGTTAAAAGCCCTGCATCTTTTAAGTTGCAGGGTTTTTTAGTTTGCCCACACCCCAACGGTAGCGTTTAAGACCCATCCGTTTGGGTGGTTTACCTCTCCATTGGGGTTAAAGGCACATCCGTTAGGGTTAAAAACCCATCCGTTGGCGTGTTTTACCTACCCGTTAGGGTTCAGGACCCAAACGTTGGGGTTGGTGGACGTATAGTTAGGGTTCTTAACCCTAACGTTGGGGTTGTTGCACGTATATTTTGGGGTCCGCAACCCAAACGGAAGGGTTGATGACCCTAATGGGAGGCTGTTATACGTAAATTGTATGATCCACGACCCTAATGCTGGCATTTTGGTTAGGAGTATTTGATTATATTTGAGTGCTATACGGAATTAAAAAAGTTAATTTCCGGGGGTTAGCCCACCCGATTGGCGGGATAAATGCTATAAAGTTGGGGGGATAAACTGGTTGTACGCAAGCTGAACAAAGAACTAAATTAATACCTTTGACCTCTGAAATAAAAAATATTCTTGAAAGTAGAACATAACATATCTCGATTAAAGCACTTACTGAAAATGTACAAGCTTTCAGTATCTGAATTTTTATCGAAAATCAGCGAAGGATTAAAACGACCTATCTCTGAAAAAGATGTTTTTTCCGAAAGAATAGAAATTGGACACCTAAAAAGAATCGATAAACTTTTTGAAAAGGGAATTCATTATTATTTAGACCCAAAAGCACCTGAAAATTCAAAAGAAGCGAGTGTCTTTTTTAGAAAAGAAAATTTTGGAACTGACTTAAATTTTAGAGCTAAAAAAATAGTTAGCCAATTTGAGGAACTGAAAATATCTATTTCTGCAATTGCTAAATTAGCAGAATTAGACACAAAAAGAAAAATCCCAAAATTCAGCATAAAAGACAATCCAGAAAAAGTAGCTAACGAGTTTAGAAAAATTCTTTATCCAAGTTTCACAACTAAACGTAGAGATTTTCTTAAAGCACTAATTTCAAAGTTTGCAGAAAGTAATATTTTAGTTTTTGAGTTTGTAGAAACTCACAACAGAAAAGAGAAAGCGAATATTGATGGCTTTTTTCTTAAACCAAATGTTATTGTATTAAAAAGACATCAATCCTTTAGAAGAGAAATATTCACGTTAGCTCACGAACTAGGTCATTTTTTGCTCAACAAAGAGGAAATTGAATTACTCGATTATAATGTAATTGCTGACAAACATTTGTCATCTATTGAAAGATGGTGTAATGATTTTGCTTATTATTTTTTAGTCGGAGAATATGGAGAAATGCTTAAAAATATTGAACCAGCCAAAGCTTCAAATGATTATCATTTTGACTTAATAAAAACAGTTTCTGAAAACACTCATTTGAGTCAAATCGCCTTGTTTACAAGGTTATTATTTAAAAATCAAATTAGTCAATCTAACTATAATAAAGTAAGGAATGACTTTGAAGAACAATTCAAAAAATTTCAAGAAGAAAAAGAAAGAGAAAAGGAATTACAAAAAGAAAAAGGTAATAAAATAAGAGGTTCAGTTGCACAACCAATTTCTTCGCCTTTATTTATATCAACAATTCAAGCAGCATTTTACGAAGGAATTATAAATGAATACGATGTTTGTAAGAAACTGAATATAAAGCCTGAAAAATTAGATAAATTTATTCAATGATAGTAGTAATCGATACAAGTTCTTTGTTATCCTTGGTTCGTTACTACTTACCATTTGACCAAAACAATAAGCTTTTTAATTTCATCAAGAAAGAAATACAAAATCACAACATAATAGTGATTGATGAAGTATTAAACGAATGCAAAATGGTTTCTGGAAAATTGGTTGTAAAAAAATTGGACTTTTTAAGTGACAAGGACTTTTTAAAAGCACATAAAATTCCAGTTAAAACGGAGAATTTAATTCCACCTTCACCTAAAAAATTCTATAATCTCGTTGATAACAATTTTATAACGCCTAATGCTAAAAAATTAAATAGTGCTCAATTTGAACAGCGAAAAAAGGAATTTTTAGATTCAGCAGACGCAAGAATGATTATTTATTTGCTGACTCAAATCAGCAAAAATTCATTTGAAAAAATCATTCTTGTTACAGAAGAAACAGAAGGAAGTAATGACTTAAAAGCTTTCAAAAAATTACCAGCTATTAGTAAGATTTTAGACATTGAGGTAAAGACTTTACCTGAACTATTGGAATTATATACTGATATAAACTTTTCGTTTGAATAAGAAAAGTCAGTTGCCAGCACCAGCTATAGCCCATTGCGGAAACACCATTTCATTAATAATCAAATAAAATTAAACCCATGAAAAAAATCTTAGTGCTATCTTCTATACTCTTTATTAATTCCTTCATCGCTCAATTTCAAGAAGAGTATAGAAATTATAATGTAATAGAATCATCGAATATTAGAGATTAAATTACGCAGCCAAAGGAAATAAGACAGACTACTTTTTCTTTCACGCTATTATTAGTACACTTTTAACCCTCCCAAACCCACAATTAACTTTGAAATAATTAATTTTGAAGAAATTCATAAATCAATACCATGAAGTACGATCAAATTGACAGCAAACTCTATATTAAAAACCGCAAAAATTTTATGGCGCAGATGAAGCCGAAAAGCGTTGCGGTTTTTAATAGTAATGACATATATCCCATTAGTGCAGACAGCACAATGCCTTTCCAGCAAGCGCGCGATATTTTGTATTTAACCGGTGCAGATCAAGAGGAAACCAAACTGGTTCTTTTTCCTGATGCCCCAAACAAAGACCATCGCGAAATGCTTTTTGTTCGTGAAACCAACGATCACATTGCCGTTTGGGAAGGCGAAAAACTTACAAAGGAAAAAGCTACGGAAGTAAGTGGAATAAAATCGGTTTTCTGGTTAAAGGAATTCGACAAAATTTTCTTTGAAGTAATGACCCAAGCCGAGCGTGTTTATTTCAACACCAACGAGCATTATCGCCAAAGTGTAGAAACGGAAACCCGCGAAGACCGTTTCATCAAAGCCACAAAAGCAAAATTTCCGGCCCACAGTTGGGAACGCAGCAACCCAATTTTGCAACGCTTGCGTTCCGTAAAAGATAAAATTGAAATTGATTTAATTCAAACAGCCTGTAATATCACCGAAAAAGGGTTTAGAAGAATTCTGAATTTCGTAAAACCCGGCGTTTGGGAATATGAAATTGAAGCTGAATTAATGCACGAATTCTTAAGAAACCGTTCGCGCGGCTTTGCCTATACTCCTATTATTGGTAGTGGCAATAATGCAAACGTGCTTCACTATATCGTTAACAACCAACAGTGCAAAAAAGGTGATTTGATTCTTTTGGACGTTGGTGCGGAATATGCCAATTATGCAAGCGATATGACTCGAACCATTCCCGTGAGCGGAAAATTCAGCAAACGTCAGCGTGAAGTTTACGATGCCGTAAAAAAAGTTAAAGACGACGCCACAAAAATGCTAGTTCCAGGAAATTATTGGAAAGAATATCACGAAGAAGTGGGCAAACTGATGACCAAAGCGCTTCTTGACTTAAAACTTTTGGACAAAGCCGATGTAAAAAACGAAGACCCAAACTGGCCAGCTTATAAAAAATACTTTATGCACGGCACCAGCCACCATATGGGGCTCGACACACATGATTACGGAATTCTTTGGGAAAAGATGACCGAAAATATGGTTTTCACCGTTGAACCGGGAATCTATATTCCTGCCGAAGGTTTCGGAATCCGTTTGGAGGACGATGTTGTTATCCAGAAAAAAGGAGAACCTTTCAATTTGATGCGCAATATTCCTATTGAAGCGGAAGAGATTGAGGAGTTGATGAATAAATAGAATTCCGAGAAAAGAAGAAAGAAGAAAAACCTGACAGACGTCATTGCGAGGAACGAAGCAATCTACCTGTTAGGTTTTTTTGTAAAAACAATAATTATGGAAACATCATATATCTATATTGGTATTTTTCTTATTCTTTTGGGAATCGTGATAAAGCATTTCAAACTCTATTTTCTTATTGCTGGCTACAACACTATGAGCAAAGCTGATAAGGAAAAAGTAAATATTGAAAAAGTAGCTACACTGTTAAGAAATGTTTTGGTCTTTATGGGGCTGTCAATCATTCTTTTGGGGTTTGCCAGTTCATACATGGAAAATCCTGAAATAGCCAGCTATATCTTTTTCCCTATTGTTATTGGAAGTGTAATTTTTCTTCTCGTCAAATCGAATTCTAAAGCTTATAAAAAGTAGATGGCTTTTCATTATAGAAATGTTCCAATCCATTTTGAAACCTTTGGAAAAGGTTCAGCAATTATTCTGCTTCATGGCTTTTTGGAAAGTTCAACTATGTGGAAACATTTGATTCCGCAGTTATCAAAAAATAACTTTGTAATCACAATTGATTTTCCCGGCCACGGAAAAAGCAGTGTTATTTCAGAAACCCATTCCATGGAATTAATGGCGGAAGTTGTGAATAATGTAATGCAAAATCTTCAAATTTCCTCGGCAACATTTATTGGCCATTCTATGGGCGGTTATGTTGCTCTGGCCTACGCCGAACTGTTCCCTGAAAAAGTTGAAAGGTTGATTCTTCTCAATTCCACACCTATTGCAGATTCTGAAGAGCGTAAAGAAAACCGTGACCGCGCTCTGAAAGTTATTGATCAAAATCCACAAGCATATATTAGCATGGCTATCGGAAATCTCTTCGCGGAATCTTCCCGGGAAAAATTTGCCGCAGCAATTGAAAATTTAAAAACGGAAGCTTATTCTTTTCCGGTGGAAGGAATAAAAGCCGCAATAAGAGGAATGCGCGACCGAAAGGACCGAACCGAAATTTTGAAAAATTTCAACAAAGAAAAATATCTAGTTTTAGCAGAAGAAGATCCTATTTTACCTTTTTTGGAGGTAAAAGAGGTAGCTGAAAAGTGTAATGCTTCAGTCAAAATTATTGGAGGAGGCCATATGAGTTTGGTCGAAAACTTAAATTCTGTTGCAGAATATTTACATTTTATCGGATAAAACTTGCACTTTATCTAAAATTTTGTTAATATTGAGGATTAACCCCAATTAAATTGACAGAGATGGATAAAGTTATGCCCCAAAGCCGACCTCCAATCTTGAGCCTAGTATGCACTGCATTTGGCCATGATTACATCGTAACCCGAAAAATTACAGATCACATTAACGAATACAAATGTGCTTGTTGTGGCAAGGAGGTTTCCAATAGCTATTCTGGTAAATTTGAATTACTTACCCGCAAACAACGCGAAGTAAACGAATGTTTATCTTCTTTTTTTAGAAAAAAGAAAAGACTTTCAATCCATTAAAAATCTGGAACTTTCATTAAGAATACTCTTCCTTTAAATTAAGGAATAAGGCTTTTAGTGCCTTTTCATAAAAATCTACCCATTATTTTTTAATGCGTTCCAGCCCCTTGCAATTAAAGGTATTTTTGTTCCTGCACGGCTTATTAAATGCATCCCTTCCTTTTCATCTGTTATGTGTCCAATGACCGTTAAATGCGGATTTGCCTTGATTTTTGGATAATCTTCCGTTTTTATTGTAAAAAGTAATTCATAATCTTCCCCACCGCTTAAAGCTATCGTGGCACTATCTAAATTAAATTCCTCGCAAGTTGAAACAACCTGTGGATCAAGTGGAATCTTATCTTCGAATAGATTACAGCCCACCTTTGAGTTTTTACAAATATGTATTATTTCTGAAGATAGCCCATCGCTAATATCAATCATTGAAGTAGGTTTCACATCCAACTCCTTCAATAAATTCGAAATATCCTTTCTGGCTTCTGGTTTCAGTTGTCGCTCCACCAAATAGGAATACGGTTCCAAATCTGGCTGTGAATTTGGGTTCACTTTAAAAACTTCCTTTTCGCGTTCTAAAACCTGCAATCCCATATATGCTGCTCCCAAATCACCCGTTACTACCAACAAATCATTTTCCTTGGCCCCATTTCTGTAGATGGCTTCGCCTTTATTTACAGTTCCAATAGCCGTAATACTTATTAGCAAACCAGTTGTTGAAGAAGTGGTGTCGCCACCTATGACATCCACATTATATATTTTTGCTGCTGCTTCAATACCCGCATATAATTCCTCCAAAGCCTCCACCGGAAATCTATTTGAAACTGCAATGGAAACTGTTATTTGTGAAGGTTCGGCATTCATCGCATACACATCGGAAAGATTTACAATTACAGCCTTGTAGCCCAAATGCTTCAGCGGCATATAGCTTAAGTCAAAATGCACTCCTTCCAAAAGCAAATCTGTAGAAATAATTAGTTCTTTTTCAGAATCACAGGAAATTACTGCCGCATCATCACCAATGCCCTTAATGGTTGACTTTTGTTTTATTTTAAAATTTTTAGTGAGGTGGTCTATAAGCCCAAATTCACCTAAATTTTCAATATTAGTGTTGGAATTGCCTTTATTTTCAAACATATTATTAATGATAAAAGTAGTTTCTGCAAAAATACACCATCAATAAACAATAAACGAAGCCAGTTGTAAATAATCCCTAATTTCACTGCTTATGATTATAAAAATTAAGCTAAAATAAGTAGCATACTAACTTTTAACCTTTTGCGTTTGTAGAGAAAGTGATATTATAGTTACATTTAGCCCTTTTTAAACCTTATCCTATCTATTATGAAAAAAATATTACCAGTTTTAGCCTTATTTATTAGTGCGTTTTCCTTAGCACAAACCCCATGTGTAAATGGTGTAGCCGGCGGTTATCCTTGCGATGGCATCGATTTTTTATCCCGACTAAGCCTTAACGATTTAGGGGCAAGTTCAGGAAACGATTCTTGGGGTTGGACCGACCCTCAGGACGGAAAAGAATACGCAATTATGGGCTTAAGCAATGGTGCGGCATTTGTTGATATTTCAGATCCAGTAAACCCAGTTTACCTCGGAAAATTACCAACGCATACAGATTCCAGTACTTGGAGAGATATAAAAGTTTACAACAATTATGCGTTTGTAGTGAGTGAAGCTAGCGGACACGGAATGCAAGTTTTTGACTTAACAAGATTGCGAAGTGTGGCAAATCCGCCCGCAACATTTTCAGAAGATGCTTACTACGGTGGTTTTGGACATTGCCATAATATAGTAATCAATGAAGAAACCGGTTATGCTTATGCAGTTGGAACCAGTTCTTTTGGTGGTGGACCACATTTTGTGAATATTCAGGATCCATTAAATCCCGTTGCTGCAGGTGGTTTTAGTGGAGATAATTATTGCCACGATGCACAAGTAGTAATGTATGACGGGCCAGACGCAGACTATGCTGGTCGCGAAATTCTTTTTGGAAGCAATGAAGACAGAGTTTCTATTGTTGATGTTACAGATAAGGCAAACCCACAAGGAATTTCAAATGGTTTTTATGGCAGTGTTGAATATACCCACCAAGGCTGGCTTACAGAAGACAAACGTTACTTTATAATAGGTGATGAATTAGATGAATCTAGTTTTGGCTTTAACACCCGAACTATTATTTTTGATGTTAGCGATTTGGACAATCCTTTTGTTCACTTTGAATATGAAGGTGATACTGAAGCAATAGACCATAACGGTTATGTAGTGGGCAATGATTTTTACCTTTCCAGCTACCGTGCTGGTTTGCGGATAATAGATATAAGCGATATTGAAAATGGAAATATGTCTGAAACCAAATATTTTGACACATATCCAAATAATGATTCTGCTAACTTTGACGGAGCTTGGAGTGTTTACCCATATTTTGCAAGCGGAAACATTGTAATTAGTGATATTGATAGAGGTTTATTTATTGTTAGGGACCATCTTTTGGGCTTAAACGATAATTCTGTTTCAAATTTTGCGATTGCTCCAAACCCTGCAAAGAATTTTGTTACCATTAGTTCAAAAGCAGAACCAATTTCACAGGTTGAAATTTTCAACGTTTTGGGTCAAAAAGTAATGGATCAAAATTTTGAAGCAAGCCTTTCGGAAAACATAAACATCTCAAATCTTCAAGCTGGAATGTATGTGATGAAAATAAATGCAGCTACAACAAAACGTTTATTAATAGACTAAAATAATCTACTTATCCCCTTATGCTATTCCTAAAAAAAAATAAATTAAAGAAGATTTCATTCCTGCTATTTTTCACATTATTGATTGTTTCCTGCGGAAAAGATGATGGCGGCGATGGTCCCGATCAAGAAATAAACGGAGACATAGATTTTGTAAAAACCTATGGCGGAAGCGAAAGCGATGAAGCTGTATCAGTGGTTGAAGCAGCTGATGGGGGTTTTGTTATATTAGGAACCACCCGAAGCTCCAATGGAGATATTACAGACAAATCAGGCAATGACAGCGATTTTTGGCTACTAAAAATCACCAAGACCGGAGAAATAGTTTGGAGTAAAACCTATGGCGGAAGCGATGACGAAAATGCAGCCCGTATCACTAAAACTAATGATGGCGGATATCTCTTAAGCGGTTACACCACCAGCAATGATGGGGATGTTTCTGGAAATGAAGGGTTTCAGGATTACTGGATTTTAAAAGTTGATGCTTCCGGAAATATACTTTGGGATAAAAACTTTGGTTTTGCCGGAAGTGACCAAGCCTACAAAGCATTTCAAACTACAGATGGAGGGTACTTCATAACAGGGTTTTTTGATGTTTCGGCCAGTGGCGGTGCGGGAAATGATCTACAACGAGGCGTTGTTCACGGTGTGGGTGAATTTTGGGGCATAAAGTTGGATGCCAATGGAAACAAAGAATGGAGACGCTATTTTGGCGGAACAAATAACGACCGAAGCTATGATGCTTGGCAAACAGCAGATGGCGGTTTCTTGATGACCGGCACTTCAGAAAGTGTTGATTTTGACAAAATAGACCCCAAGGGAAGTTATGATTATTGGGCAGTTCGTTTAACTCCTTCTGGCGATTTGGTCTGGACCAAATCCTTTGGAGGTGCAGAAATAGACAATTCCTATGCATCCTTGAAAACGAATGATGGCAACTATATTATGGTTGGAGATTCAAGGAGTTCCGATCAAGATGTAACATCTCCTCGCGGAAATGCCGATGCTTGGATGGTAAAATTTGATGACAACGGAAATAAAATCTGGCAAAAATCGTTTGGAGGCTCACAGTTTGATACCACACATAGTATTGTGCAACGCGCCAATGGCGATTATATACTTGCGGGACACAGCAGAAGTTCAGATGGGGATTTGCAAAGCAACAACGGCGTAAACGATGCATGGATACTTGTAGTTGACAACAACGGAGCTTTAAAATTTGAAAAGAGCGTTGGTGGCTCAGGTCTGGATTTTGCTTCTGAAGCCATTGAAACATCAGACAGTAAAATACTCGCTGTTGGAGATAGTGAAAGTAACGATTTAGACATCCCTTTAAACCAAGGCTCTAAAGACTTTTTAATAATTAAACTAAAATAAAATCAACAATTAAAAACCCATTTATTTTAACCTATGAAAAAAATAATTTTATTGTTCGCACTAGCTGTTGTTGCTTTTGGATGTAAAAAAGATGACGATGGTGGTGATCCAACACCACAGAATGTGTCCGTTGATTTTAAATTTTCCCAAAATTGGGGAGGTGCACCAGTGACACAAGCTGATTTCAATTCATCAATTTATACCAATGCCGCCGGAAATTTTGTTACTATTTCAAAACTTCGGTATTTAATTTCAAGGATTTCACTTCATAAAGCAGATGGCTCTTCAGTAGATTTTACTGAATATCAATTAGTGGATCTTACAGATCCAACAACATTAAACTTATCTCCTGCATTAACTGCTACTACGGGCGATTACACGGGTATTTCCTTTGTTTATGGTTTTAATGAAGCAGACAATATCAGTGGGGCGTACCCAGACTTGAATGCCGCAAACTGGAACTGGCCATCAATGCTTGGCGGCGGGTACCATTTTATGCAGATGGAAGGATCTTTTGATGATACAAATGGAGCTCCACAACCATATGCATACCACAACGGTACTGCAAGAGTGAGCCCTGATGTTTTTGAGCAAAATTTCATCTCTTTTGATTTCAATCAAAATTTTACAATTACTGGCGACGCAACCATTGAAATAAAAATGGACATTTCTGAATGGTATAAAAATCCATTAACTTGGGATCTTAACGACAGAAGTGTAGACCTAATGATGAATTATCTGGCACAAAAAGATATGCAAAGAAACGGTGCTTCTGTTTTCAGCATTGGTGCCATAGTACAATAAATTTAAAAAATGAAGGAACGGTCAAAGAAAACATATCGATTATTGGTTGGCATATTTGCACTCAGCCTTTTGGTCGCTTGTTCTTCAAACGACCCAGATCCGGTTGATCCGAATGAGGATTATGTGCCCACGCCCAAACCTTTGACCGTTCCTCCCATTTTTCAACGTTTACTTCCACCTCCTTTAGTTCCGGGAGATAATCCACAGACCGTGGAAGGAATAGCTTTGGGAAGAAAATTGTTTTTTGACCCAATTCTTTCCGGCGATGGAACACAAGCCTGCGCATCTTGTCACAAGCCAAGCAATTCCTTTACTGACGACACAAAATTTAGCATAGGTATTGACGGTTTGGAAGGAACGCGCAATTCCATGCCAATCTATAATATGGCTTGGAACGGTAACAGCAAGTTTTTCTGGGATGGCCGCGCTACTAGTCTTGAGGCACAAGCATTGGAACCTGTTACCAACCCCATAGAAATGCACAATACGTGGCAAAATGCCGTATCTAGTTTACAAAGTGATGGTGAATATCCCGAACTTTTCAACAAAGCTTTCGGAACAGGCAATATCACAAAGGAACTTACTGCAAAAGCGATTGCCCAATTTGAAAGAACCCTTATTTCCGCAAATTCGCCTTTTGATAAATATTTGTTGGGCGAAGGAACACTAACCCCACAAGAACTTAATGGTTTCCAAATATTCATGGATGAAGCCCGGGGGGATTGTTTCCACTGCCATGGCAACGAAAATAGTCCGTTATGGACGGATAATATTTTCCACAATAACGGTTTGGACGCTGTTATTACAGATAAAGGGCTGGGCAATGTTACGGGAGACCCCAGTCAAGACGGATGGTTTAAATCGCCTTCGTTGAGAAATCTTGCCTACACGGCACCTTATATGCACGATGGCCGTTTTGCAACTTTAGAAGAAGTAATAAACCATTACAGTGAAGGTTTGGTGTATTCTGAAACCATTGATCCATTAATGAAAGCTGTTTCGCGAGGTGGTGTCCATTTAACCGAACCGGACAAAGCGGATTTAAAAGCCTTTCTTCTTTCACTTTCTGATTCTTCCTTTATAAACAATCCTGATTTTCAGGATCCAAATTAATCCACTTTCTTTTTCAAGCCATTAATTTCCCAATAAAATGGCACTTTTACTTATTGTCTAAAACTATCATGCTATAGTTTTAAAATCCCACTTCTTTATGGTTAAAAGTAGTATTTGATGTATATTTGCGGTCTAATTTAGAATTAATCTATATATGATTAAGATAAGTGAAAATGCAAAAACCAAAATCGCACAATTGATGTCTGAAGAAGGCTTCAATATTATTCAGGATTTTGTTCGTGTTGGCGTTAAAAGCGGCGGTTGTTCTGGTCTAAGCTATGAGTTGAAATTCGACCATAGTTTGGGTGAAAACGATAAACTTTTTGAAGAAGATAACGTGAAAATTGCTGTGGACAAAAAGAGTTTTTTGTACCTCGTAGGCACAACATTGGAGTACAGTGGTGGCCTTAACGGTAAAGGGTTTGTATTTAACAACCCAAATGCAAACAGAACATGTGGTTGTGGAGAATCTTTTTCTCTTTAAAAATTAATGAAGATGAGTAAGTACACTGAAGATGATTTAAAAAAAGAACTAGAAACCAAAGAATACGAATATGGTTTCTATACTGATATAGAATCTGACACTTTCCCGGTTGGATTGAATGAGGAAATAGTAAAAGCTATTTCCCTAAAAAAAGAAGAGCCGGAATGGATGACCGAATGGCGGTTGGAAGCATTTCGCTATTGGCAGGAAATGGTGGAGCCCGATTGGGCAAATGTGCATTACGAAAAACCGAATTTTCAGAATATTTCCTATTATTCCGCACCAAACAAAAAACCCAAATACGATAGCATTGACGAGGTGGATCCCGAACTTTTGGACACCTTTAAAAGACTCGGAATTTCTTTGGACGAGCAAAAAAAACTCGCCGGAGTTGCTGTGGATATTGTGATGGATTCGGTTTCCGTTGCAACTACTTTCAAAAAAACCTTGGCAGAAAAGGGGATTATTTTCTGTTCCATCTCCGAAGCGATAAAAGAGCATCCGGAATTGGTAAAAAAATATTTGGGAACCGTTGTGCCGCAGCGTGACAATTTTTATGCAGCCTTGAACAGTGCCGTTTTCAGTGATGGTTCTTTCTGCTACATTCCGAAAGGCGTTCGTTGCCCAATGGAACTTTCTACCTATTTCAGAATAAATCAAGCCGGAACGGGGCAATTTGAAAGAACCCTCGTAATTGCAGATGAAGGAAGCTATGTAAGTTATTTGGAAGGCTGTACCGCCCCAAGCCGCGATGAAAACCAATTGCATGCCGCAGTGGTTGAATTGATTGCTTTGGATGATGCCGAAATAAAATATTCAACGGTGCAAAACTGGTATCCGGGTGATAAGAATGGAAAAGGTGGCGTTTATAATTTTGTAACCAAAAGAGGTCTTTGTGAAAACAGAGCTAAAATCTCTTGGACACAAGTGGAAACCGGAAGTGCCGTAACCTGGAAATACCCCAGCTGTGTACTGAAAGGTGATAATTCCATCGGGGAATTTTATTCCATTGCCGTAACCAATGATTTTCAGCAGGCAGACACGGGAACCAAAATGATACATATTGGCAAAAACACCCGAAGCACTATTATTTCAAAAGGTATTTCAGCCGGGAAATCACAGAACAGTTATCGGGGTTTGGTGAAAATTATGCCAAACGCAGACAATGCGCGGAATTTTTCGCAATGTGATTCTTTGTTGATGGGCAACAGTTGTGGCGCACATACCTTCCCGTATATTGAAGCAAAAAACAAGACCGCCCAAATAGAGCACGAAGCTACAACCAGCAAAATTGGGGAAGACCAGATTTTCTATTGCAACCAAAGGGGAATTAATACCGAAAAGGCAATCGCGTTGATAGTAAACGGCTTCAGCAAGGAAGTATTGAACAAGCTCCCGATGGAATTTGCAGTTGAAGCTCAAAAGTTATTGGAAATCAGCCTTGAAGGCTCGGTTGGATAATTATTTATAATAAAACTCACTATTTTAAAAACTAAACTATCATTTTATTATGAAAAAAATCATTTTGTTGTTAATGCTTTCAGCAGCAGTTTTTTCTTGTAAAAATTCCGAAGAGAAAAAAGTAGAAGAAACCACGACTGAGAATGTGGAAAACGCAGAAAATTTAAAAGCCTATAAAGGAGATTTTATAGATTCCAACGGCGCCCTCGTTTTGATGGGAAGTAATTTTATTTACGGTGTTAAGCGGGATGCGATTTCCGAAAGCCTTTCAAAACAGGTAGCAGCCGTAAAAAAGAACGATACTGATATGGTTGGGGTTATTGTTCGCGGAGTGGTTTCCAAAAATACAGATAACGACAGTGAGTGGGAAGAGGTTATTACAATCAAAGACATTATGAGGGTTAACGATAAACCTTCCGAAGTAGATATAAAATTAG
Source organism: Aequorivita soesokkakensis (assembly GCF_001641085.1). Taxonomy (GTDB): domain Bacteria; phylum Bacteroidota; class Bacteroidia; order Flavobacteriales; family Flavobacteriaceae; genus Aequorivita; species Aequorivita soesokkakensis. Next base: position 101,218 of record NZ_LXIE01000034.1, read on the forward strand.
ACGAAACAGCTAAGAAAAAGTAAAATGTTAAAAATAAAAGATTTATACGCCGGACTTGAAGGAAAAGACATATTGCAAGGTATTAACCTTGAGGTAAAAGCAGGCGAAGTCCACGCAATAATGGGGCCTAACGGCTCTGGGAAAAGCACTTTGGCATCGGTAGTGGCCGGCAAAGAGGAATATGAAGTAAGCAGAGGTTACATCACTTTTGAAAATCAGGATATTTCAGAATTAGATCCCGAAGAAAGAGCACACAAAGGTATATTCTTATCATTCCAATATCCTGTGGAAATTCCGGGTGTTTCAGTAACCAATTTCATTAAAACGGCAATCAACGAAACACGCAAAGCCAAAGGAAAAGAAGACATGCCAGCTTCAGAAATGCTGAAAATGATAAAGGAAAAGGCCGATATGCTGGAAATTGATCGCAAATTTCTTTCTCGCTCCTTAAATGAAGGTTTTTCCGGAGGTGAGAAAAAACGTAACGAGATTTTCCAAATGGCAATGCTAGAGCCCAAACTTGCCATCCTAGACGAAACAGATTCCGGATTGGATATTGACGCGCTGAAAGTTGTTGCCAACGGAGTAAATAAATTGAAAAGCAAAGACAATGCGGTATTAGTAATTACGCACTATCAGCGTCTTTTGGACTATATCGTTCCAGATTTTGTTCACGTTCTTATGAATGGAAAAATCGTAAAATCCGGCACCAAGGAACTTGCTTACGAGCTTGAAGAAAAAGGATACGATTGGATTAAGGAAGAATTGGTTTAAAACAATTCAGAATTATGAATTCTGAATTATGAATTAAAAAAAATGAGTTTTAAAGACAAATTATTATCATCATACATAGCCCTAGAAGACTATTTGGAGTTTGATTCGCCATTGCATGATGTGCGGAACAACGCCATTAAAATCTTTGAGGAAAAAGGTTTTCCTACCAAAAAGGAAGAGGCTTGGAAATATACTTCCCTGAATTCATTGCTGAAACCCGATTACAGCGTCTATTCAAACAAGGAGAGAAACGTAGAGCTGAAAAACGTTCGCAAGTATTTCCTTCACGAAATAGATACCTATAAACTTGTTTTTGTGGATGGGGTTTACAACTCGTTCCTTTCAGAAACCACACACGATTCATTGGATGTTTGTTTAATGTCTTCGGCCTTGAACAAGAGCAAATACAAGCCGGTTATTGAAGCCTATTTCAACAAAGTGGCGAAAAGCGACAGCTTGACCGCACTTAATACAGCATTTACCAAAGAAGGCGCATACATTCATATTCCGGCGCACAAAGAAGTTGAAAAACCTATTGAAATAATCAATTTTTCAACTGGGAATGAAGCTGCAATGTTTCTTCAACCAAGAAATTTGATTGTGGTTGGCGAAAATGCACATGTTCAAATTATTGAGCGTCATCAAAGTCTTTCCAGCAATGAGGTTTTAACGAATTCAGTGACTGAGATTTTTGCTGAAAAGCGCGCTTATGTAGATTATTATAAAATTCAAAACGACGAAGCAACCGCTTCATTGATAGACAATACCTATATTTCACAGGAACGCGATACGGTTTGCCGTGTGCACACCTTCGCTTTTGGTGGAAATTTGGTTCGCAACAACCTCAACTTTTATCAAAAAGGAGAGCACTGCGATTCTACTTTGAAAGGAATAACCATTTTGGAAGGCAAACAACATGTGGACCACAATACTTTGGTACACCACATTGCGCCAAACTGCGAAAGCCACCAAGATTACAAAGGATTATTTGCTGAATCGTCCATAGGCGTTTTCAACGGAAAAATTATTGTTGAAAAAGATGCGCAAAAGACTGATGCTTTTCAGCAAAACAACAACATCTTGATTGATGATAAAGCAACAATCAACGCCAAACCACAGTTAGAAATTTTTGCGGATGATGTGAAATGCTCACACGGTTGCACCATTGGCCAATTTGACGAAGATGCTTTGTTTTACCTGCGAAGCCGTGGAATTGGTTTGAAAGAATCACGCGCTTTATTAATGTACGCTTTTGCAAATACTGTTTTGGAAAGCGTGAAAATTCCAGAATTGAAAGTGCGGATCAACAAGCTTATCGCCAACAAAATTGGGGTTAGTTTGGGATTTGAATTGTAATAAGGAATGAAATTTATAACAGCTAGTATTTTAATAAATACTTATTTATAAAAACATCTTTTATTGCTTTGCTTATACCTTAATAAAGTTAAATTATGAAACAGAAAATTTTGTCTCTACTTATTCTATTCATAACGACAACTACTTTCTCACAAGATTGCGGATTTAAAAATATAACAGACCCAGCAGAATCAAATCAAAAATTAAATTGGTTTGTGAAAAATTTAAGTAAAGAAGAATTGAAAATAAGCAATAATAAAAATGACATACCTCTTCTCGTTAAAAAACAATTAGACTGTTTTTTTAACGGTTTTGATATTGCGAATTCTGACGAACCATATCAGGACGACTGTTCTACGATAGATGGGTTACCTTCAAAACATCTAATTTTTCTTGCTAAGAATAGTGATTTCTTGGTAATGTCTTACAATAAGTATTCTGTTGGTGTCTCTTCGTATAGCATTTGGATAAAATATAATAAAAATGGAATTACTGACTTTTGGTCTAATTCTATGTTGGGTGGACTTTCGGAAAAATCAAAAAAAAGTATGAAAGAATATATCCACGCAGTCGAATTATCTAATCAGTTTCTGCTAACAAAAATGTGAATTAAAAAACAATGCCCTTCAACATCCAAAAAATACGTAACGATTTTCCCATCCTTTCCCGAAAGGTGAATGGTTATCCGTTGGTTTATTTGGACAATGCCGCGACTTCGCAAAAACCGAAGCAGGTTATTGACAGCATTGTTGATTATTACAGCAATTACAACGCAAATATCCACCGTGGCGTACACACACTTTCGCAAGAAGCAACAGATGCTTACGAAGCTTCGCGCAAAAAAATCCAAACCCATTTTAACGCGAAGGAAGCTTTTGAAATTATTTTCACTGCAGGTACTACGCATGGAATAAATCTGGTTGCAAATGGTTTTTCGGGAATTTTGAAAAAAGACGATGAAATTATCGTTTCCGCAATGGAACACCACAGCAATATTGTGCCATGGCAAATGCTTTGTGAAAAAACTGGAGCCATTTTGAAAGTGATTCCAATGAACGAGGAAGGTGTTTTGATTTTTTCGGAATACGAAAAATTGCTTTCAGAAAAAACAAAACTTGTTTTTGTAAACCATATTTCAAACGCATTGGGAACAATAAACCCAATCGAAAAAATTATTAAAAAAGCACACGAAGTTGGAGCGGTCGTACTTATTGACGGGGCACAATCCTGTTCGCATATAAAACCAGATCTTCAAAAACTGGATGTGGATTTTTACGTAACCTCGGCCCATAAAATGTGCGGTCCCACGGGTGTAGGTATTCTTTATATGAAAGAGGAATGGGGAAACAAACTTCCACCCTATCAAGGAGGTGGCGAGATGATTGCCGAAGTTACTTTCGAGAAAACCACTTATGCAACACTTCCTCATAAATTTGAAGCTGGAACGCCCAATATTTGTGGTGGAATTGCCTTTGGAGCGGCGATAGATTATTTAAATTCCATCGGTTTTGAGGCAATTGAAAAACACGAAAACGAACTTTTAAAATACGCCTCAGAAAAGCTTTTGGAAATTGAAGGTTTAAAAATTTACGGCACTGGGCCTGATAAAACTTCAGTGGTTTCTTTCAATATTGAAGGCATTCATCCCTATGATATTGGAACTATTGTAGATAAATTAGGAATTGCCGTGCGGACTGGCCACCACTGCGCCCAGCCTATTATGGATTTTTATAAAATCCCAGGAACGGTGCGGGCTTCCTTTGCATTTTATAACACTTTGGAAGAAGTGGATGCTTTGGTAAATGCCGTAAAAAAAGCTAAAATGATGTTAAGTTGACCAAGAGCTATAATGGAAATCTTGAACTTTGATTTTCAAACTTTTAAAGACAACAACTATGAAAACACTTGCCACATTATCACTATTAATATTTGCAGTAATATTTACAGGTTGCGATGAAACCAAAAAAGTAATTGACGTTGCCGGAAGCGTGCAGCTAACGGGAAGTTACACGGTTTCTGCTATTAATGGAAAAAAACTTACAAACACTACCAACCCAACATTCACATTATCTGCTTTGGATAATTCCGTGCGTGGCACCACGGGTTGCAATTCCGTATTTGGAAATTACACCCTTAATCTCTACAGCCTTAGTTTTGGTGATTTAGCTGTGAGCGAAAAGATGTGTATGGACAAAAATATTATGAAAACCGAAAGGGATTTTCTTGATGCACTCAACAATACTGGGTCTTATGCCTTGGAGAACGGTGTACTAACACTATATTCCAAAACTGATAGAAGCGTTTTGCTCAGCGCCTCAAAAGATGCAAATAATTAAAACAAACCTATGACCATTGAAGCAATACAGGAAGAATTGATTGACGAGTTTTCAATGTTTGAAGACTGGATGCAGCGCTATGAATATATGATAGATTTGGGCAAATCACTTCCACTTATTGACGAAAATCTAAAGACTGAAGACAAACTGATAAAAGGTTGCCAAAGCAAAGTATGGCTAAATTCTGAAATGAAAGACGGCCAAATAATTTTTACAGCAGATAGCGACGCCATTATTACGAAAGGAATAATTGCAGTTTTGGTACGGGTTTTTTCAAATCAAAAACCCCAGGACATACTTGATGCAAATACTGATTTTATTGATGAAATAGGTTTAAAAGAACATCTTTCGCCTACCCGGGCGAACGGATTGGTTTCAATGATAAAACAAATGAAAATGTATGCCCTGGCATACCAAACACAATTAAAGAATTAAAAATATGGAAGCAGAAATAGACATGGCCGAACTGGGCGAAAAAATAGTAACTGTGCTAAAAACCATTTACGACCCAGAAATACCTGTAGATATTTATGAACTTGGCCTTATTTATGACGTTTTTATAAACGAAGACCGAGAGGTAAAAATATTGATGACACTCACTACCCCCAATTGCCCCGTTGCCGAAAGTCTGCCAATGGAGGTGGAAGACAAGGTGAAGTCCATGAAAATGATAAAAGATGCCGAAGTAGAAATAACGTTCGATCCACCGTGGAGCCAAGAATTGATGAGCGAGGAAGCGAAACTGGAATTGGGAATGCTTTAAAAAAATGTTCAATGTTCAATG
>NZ_LXIE01000035.1 GCF_001641085.1 Aequorivita soesokkakensis
AATAGAATATCGAAAAAGCTTCAACATGATTAAAACAAAACTTTAATGGTAAAAAGTTAACAATATATATAGTTAAATAATAATTTTTTTATTAATTTTATATTCTTCCCAGAATAATCCTCCCCAAAAATTAAAATCACATTTAAAGATGAAACGCTTCATTTTTATGGGTTGTGTGGTTTTTTTGGGCGGATTGTCTTCATTAGCCCAAGAGGCCATTGTGAAAGGGCGGATACTGGAAACCAATTCTTATGAGCCCATTCCTGATGTTGAAATTAACATTCAGGGCAGTATCTTCAATACCGCAACCAATGCTTTGGGCGAGTTTTATTTTCTACAGGAAAATCTTCCGCAAGGACAGCAAATACTGATTGTTTCAAAGTCGGGCTATATAACTTTAAAGCTGCCAATAATTATTCGAAACGATGCTTCAATCAATTTAGACCCGATTTTAATGGAGATAGATCTGCGGGAAGTGGAACAACAAATTGGAGTTATAAGTCTTTCCGACAATGAATTGGATGATGATGAGGGAACATCTTATACTGTTTCCGGCCTATTGCAAGCTTCGGATGATGTTTTTCTGAATGCCGCCGCCTATGATTTCAGTACTACATTTTTCAATCCGCGCGGTTTTGACAATGCCAACGGAAAAGTATTGATAAACGGTATTGAAATGAACAAGCAATTTGACGGCCGTCCACAATGGGCAGATTGGGGCGGTTTGAACGATGTGCAGCGCAATCAGGAATTTTCGATGGGTTTGAAGGCCAACGATTATACTTTTGGCGATGTTGCCGGAACCACAAATATAATTATGCGTGCTTCGCAGTATCGAAAGGGCGGAAGGGTTTCATACGCATCTTCAAACCGAAGTTATCGTGGTCGTGTTATGGGTTCGTATAATAGTGGACAGGGGAAAAATGGTTTTGCGTATTCGGTTTTGCTTTCGCGTCGTTTTGGGGATGGAGGTTTTCAGGAAGGAACTATTTATGATGCCAATTCCTTTTTTGCTTCCGTTGAGAAAAATTTCGGAGAAAAAAGCAGTCTTAATTTCACGGCATTTTACACACCGAACCATCGAGGAAAATCTGCACCTATAACTGCTGAGATTGAAAATTTAAAGGGAATTGATTACAACCCAAACTGGGGCTATCAAAATGGTGATGTTCGAAATTCAAAAATGAAGCGTGTTGAAGAGCCTGTAATTATGCTCAATCATTTTTGGAACATTAGTAGCAAAACTTCATTGAATACTAATCTTGCTTATCAATTTGGAAAAATAGGAAACACCCGAATTGATTACGGCGGAACCCGATTGATTGAAGTGGACGGTCAGCAGGCATATATTGGTGGCGCCAGAAATCCGTATCCCAATTATTACCAACGCTTGCCCAGTTATTTTCTTCGCTTTGAAAACCCAACGGCTTATGATTATGAGCTTGCCTATTTAGCGGAACAGAAACTTATAAATGATGGACAACTGGATTGGAACTCACTTTACGAAGCCAATAGAATTGCAAAAGACAGTGGCGGAAATTCAATTTATGCCATTCAGGAAGATAGACAGGACGATACGCAATTAATGGCAAATACGATTTTAAGCATCCAAATAAGCGAGAATATTACATTAAATGGAAGTTTAAATTATCGCAATCTAAAAAGTGAAAATTTTGCAGAACTGAAAGATCTTTTGGGTGGAACGGGTTATTTGGACATAGATTATTTTGCCGAAGGCGTAAACAATACAATCATCGGCGAAGTTGCCCAAAGTGATTTGCAAAACCGAAACCGAATTGTTACCGAAGGTGATCGTTATAAATATAATTATGAATTGAATGCCAGCGTAATTTCAGGTTTTGCGCAGGGGCAGTTTAAATATAGCCGCATGGATTTATATTTCGCCGCAACTGCTTCGCAAACCACATACCAACGCAACGGTCTTTTTGAAAACGGAAATTTTCCAGGTAATCTTTCCTTAGGAAAAAGTGAAAAATTAACTTTTACCAATTTTGGTGGTAAGGCTGGAGTTCTTTATAAAATTACAGGACGACATTTAATTGATTTTAATGCTGGTTATTTCACCAAAGCGCCCACACTGCGTAACGCTTTTAGCAATTCCCGACAGAGCAATGCAACAGTAATTGGGCTGGAATCTGAAAAAATTCAGAATGCTGATTTGAGCTATATTTTCCGTTCCCCAATTGTGAAAGCAAGGCTCACGGGCTATTACAATACAATCAAAGGCCAGACAGATATCAACTTCTTTTTCACGGAATCTGCCCAAGGTTATAAAGATGGATATGCATTTGTTCAGGAAATTATTACTGGAACTGACACTCGAAAAATGGGCGCGGAATTGGGCATTGAAGCACAAGTAACTCCAACTTTCAAGTTGAAAGCCGTAGCTGCTTTCGGCGAAAATGTTTACACAAACAATCCAAACCAATATTTAACGAGTGATGATTTTGACATTCTCACATTCGGAGATAAAACCACAAAACTGAAAAATTATCACGTTGCAGCCGGTCCCGAAAGAGCTTATCAATTAGGAATTGAATACCGCGACCCAACATATTGGTGGGTTGGAGTAACAGCCAATTATTTTTCAAACGCCTATATAGATGTAAGCACCTTGCGAAGGTCTGATGCGTTCACTTTTGATGCTGATGGTCAAACTTATAATGATTACGATCCTGAAATAGCCAAAACTCTTTTAAAACAGGAAGATTTTGGGGAGTATTTGCTCGTAAATGTTGTCGGCGGAAAATCGTGGAGAATAAAAGGATATTACGTTGGCTTTTTTGCAACAGTTAGCAACATCCTCGACCAACATTACAAAACAGGCGGATTTGAAGATTCGCGATTGGCAGATTATAAAAAAGTGCAGGAAGACCAAAAAAGAAATACGCCAATTTTTGGCAACCGATATTTCTTCGGTTATGGAACCACATATTATGCAAATGTTTACATAAGATTTTAATAATTAAATACTTGAGTTATGAAAACAGGAAAATTCAACAAACCATTTACGTTATTCTTCGTTTTAATGACAATATTTTCTTGTGTTAAAAAAGATGATTTTGAAGTGCCAAATACGGAAGTTATTGCACCGGATATTGATCAAAATAGCGTTATCGAAATTTCAGCTTTGCGAAGTTTATTGCAGCAGGAACAGACAAATACCGGAAATCCGGATGCAATTTTAACTTTTGAAGGAACAGAAAAATACGTCGTAGGATATGTTATTTCGAGTGATGAGGGCGGAAACTTTTTTGAGGAACTAATTATTCAGAACAGTGCATCAAACCCGAATACCGGAGTGAAAATTTTGATAGATGCAAACCCGCTTTTCACCACTTTTGAATTTGGAAGAAAAGTGTACGTAAAACTCGACGGCTTGACAGTTGGTTTAAACAGCGGCGTATTGACTTTGGGAATTCGGGACGGAACAAATATTCAGAAAATTCCGGAATCTGCGATGTTTGATTTTTTAATTCGCGATGTTGAAGTTGCAACTGTGGAAGCACTTCCTATTACTATTCTCGATTTTTCAGATGATAAAACAAATCTTTTTGTGCGTTTGACTGATGTTCAATTTGACCGCCACGATGCTGTTGGTGAAAATCGTAAAACTTTTGCCGCGGAACCTGGTGATCAATTTGACGCTGAGCGTAAACTTGAAAATTGTGAAACCGGATACTCCACAATTTTTAGCACCAGCACCTATGCAGATTACAAAACCGTGCTTTTGCCAAGTGGAAGAGGAACAATGGACGCAATTTTAACTTATGATTTTTATGGGGAAGAATTCAACATTACAGTTAGTGATCCTTCCACGATATATTTTGACAGTGAAGAGCGTTGTGATCCAGCTGAAATTGATTGTGGTGTTGCCGAAACCACTGGAGCAAATATACTTTTTAGCGATTTTTTTGAAACACAATCTCCGGGCGATCCAATTTCTGGAAACGGTTGGACGAATTATATTGAAGCAGGTTCCGAACAATGGGAAGCGTTCACATCAACAGGAAGTAGCCCATCGCTTGGTATTTCTGCCAGAATGCAGGCTTTTAATTCTGGCGATTCCAGCAATATTGCTTGGTTAATCACTCCTCAAATAAATTTTGATGCCCAAGAAGGCGAAACGTTGAACTTTAAAACCTCAAACAGTTTTGCAGATGGAAGTACGTTGGAAATATTTATATCAACCGATTGGGACGGAAACCCAGATAATATAGTTTCCGCTACTTGGGACATACTTTCTGCAGCCTACATAACGCAGGACGATGATGCTTTTGGCCCTTGGTTTCCTTCTGGAAATGTTGATTTGGATTGTATTACAGGAAACGGTTACATAGCCTTAAAATATGTGGGCAGCGGCGAAGAAGCTTTTGATGGAACCTATGAGTTTGATGAAATAGTAATTAATTCAGATTAATAATTTAAAAAACTTATAACCTTTTTATTACGTGCCATGTAATAGGATGTTAAAAACCCTTGCGAAATCCAAAGTTTGGACAAGCAAGGGTTTTTTCTGGTTGGTTTTCCAGTTAAACTTTAACTTTCTTTATTTCTTTACAATAATAAATTCGGAACGTCTGTTTTTGTGGTATTGCTCATCAGTACAATTATCGCCACAAGCAATAGCTGGTTTAGACTCACCAAAACCTTTTCCGCTTATTCTGCTCTTATCAATTCCTTTTGAAATAACATATTGTACGGTAGATTGCGCTCTTCTTTCCGAAAGTTCCATGTTATAAGTATCTGAACCTCTACTGTCCGTATGGCTTTCCACATTAATTTCCATAGAAGGATATTTTTGCATCAATGCAACAAGTTTGTCAAGCTCAAAAGCTGCTTGGGGCTTGATGTTGTGTTTGTCATAATCAAAAAGAATTGGGTTCAAAATCACTTTATCATCTACAATTATAGATTCGATTGGGCGTAGTTCAATGGTTATGTTTTTCACATCATTTTTGGAAGCGCTCACAGTTACTGCATTGCTTTCAAAACCGTCCATAAATCCTTGCACAATATGTTTTTGGTTACAGGCCGCCATTAGCGTTCCTTTTCCGTCCATGCCTGTGGTTTCGGAATTCAATTTGTTTTCCATACCATCATAAAGTTCCAAACGTGCTGAAGGGATTGGTTCTTTGGTATATTCATTAATTACAGTTGCATTAATGGTTACATCGCAGGATTCCATTTTTTTGATTTTGTAAATATCGTCACTTCCCTTACCACCTTTTCTATTTGAAGAAACGTAGCCCTCTTGGGTGGCTGGGTTATAAGAATATGCAAAATCATCTTCACTGCTGTTTACACCAAGTCCAAGATTTTTGGCTTCGCCGAAACTATTGCCGTTTGCTTCAGCAGCAAAAACATCAAGTCCGCCCATTCCTAAATGCGCATCGCTACAGAAATAAAGTGTTCCATTTGAATCCACAAAAGGGAAGCCTTCCTTTCCTTCTGTGTTGATGTTGCTTCCCAAGTTTTCAGGATTCCCAAAAGAACCATCTTTTGAGATGGAAACTTTATAAATATCTGCCTTTCCCTTTCCGCCGGGACGGTCGCTGGTAAAATAAAGTGTATTTCCGTCTGGGCTTAAAGCTGGGTGGCTGGTGGAATAGTCGTGGTCATTAAATGGCACTGATTGCACATCTTTCCACTCGCCATCAACATTTTCAGCGTAATAAATGTTCAATTGGTTGATGCCTTCCTCGCTCTTTTTATATTTTCCATTGTAATAATCGTTTCGGTCAAAATACATGCGTTTACCATCCGCCGTAATGGCTACGGTGCTTTCATGGTATTTTGTATTTACGTCGCCTTTTAAAGCGGTTTCATTCTTTTCAACACCACCAACTATTGAGGCTTTGTAAATATCCAAAAACGGTTCTTCGTTCCAACCGTATTTTTTGCCAGTAGTATTTCTGGCCGAAGTAAAATAGAAATCGTTCCCCACAACCATTCCGCCAAAATCTGAGTACTTTGAATTTAACGCATCAAGATTTGTGGCCGCATATTTCTGTGAATTCTCGTCAATAATTGCTGGTAGATAATCCGGGTTTTTCATAAACTCCACCGAACGGGAATCGCTTGGCTTCATTTGTGCGAATTGCTTCATATATGTATTATAGTCAGCAAATTTACCATTCGCCTTTAACGATTGGGCGTAATTGTAAACCGTTTCAGGATCAACATCTTTCTTTTTTATAACTCTTTTATAAAAGGTTTCAGCTTTTTTGGTATCGTTTATAAAGTAGTAGCTGTTTCCCAAACGCTCAAAAACGTAGGTGCTGCCATCGCCATTTTTCAACAGTTTTTGGTATGCTTCGGCGGCGTCGGTATATTGAAGGCGGTCGTAATATTGATCGGCTTTTTTTGTTTTACTATTTTGGGCGGTAACCAGTGTGGTGCTCACCGCGAGTAGTAGAAGTATAGTGTATATTTTTTTCATCTTAAATGAAATTAGTTTGGTTATTAGAAGAATCTTGGTGAACGTAAAACACGTGGCTTAAAGAACAGATCGAAAGTCAGCACCACTTCGTGTGAAGCTGGACCTACTGTTTTAATGTCGGATGTTACGTGGTCATAGGCATAGCCCAAGCGGATGTTTGGGGTAATTTGAAACCCAACCAACCCACTGAAGGAATCGTCCAATCTGTAGGATGCCCCAAGTTCGAACTTGTCATAAAACAGTGCATTCAAGTTAGCGTCATAAGAAACGGGCGCATCAAAAGCAGATTTTACCATAACGGAAGGTTTCAGTTTGAAGTTTTCCGAAAGTTGGAAAACGTAGCCGGCAGTAGCAAAATAATGGTTGGTTTCTGAACCGTATTTAATTCCGTTTTCATCCAAGTGAACCGATTTCAGCATATTTGGGACAGACAATCCCAAATAGAACTTTTCGCCATAAAGAAAAGCACCAGCACCAACATTTGGGTAGGTTTTGTTTATGTCTTCCGAAAAGAAAGGGTCATTGGGGTCCTGTAATTCCAAAGTTGAAAGCCCAACATCGTGAAATGTTGCGCCAGCCTTAAGACCCAAAGCAAGTTTTACATTGCTTCCCACTTGAAGTGTATAGGAAAAGTCTGCAAATACATTGGTTTCCTTTACTGGTCCCAATTCGTCTTTTATAGCGGAAAGACCGAGCCCAATTTTATCACTTATTGGTGAATGGGCAGCGAAGGTGAAAGTCACGGGATTACCTTCCAAACCAGACCATTGGTTTCTGTAAAGCGCGGTAATGGAAAGACTTTCCTTTGATCCTGCATACGCTGGGTTCACCACGTTCATATTGTACATGTACTGTGTGTATTGCGGGTCTTGCTGCGCCTGTGCTTCCTGAAAGAGCAACCCTGCCATCAATACAATTAGGATATATATATGTTTTTTCATTTTTATCTATTTGGTAGTTAAAAAGTATTTAATGGTTTTTAGTTGGCTTTCTGATTAAGATATATCCAGCCAGTTTCTTGCTTGTCAGTATCAACACCATTTTCTGCAGGACCTAAAGGACGAGATTTAATATCTATCACATAAAAATAGGTTCCAGTTGGTAGGTCATTGCCATCATTGGTTTGCCCGTGCCACTCGTTGGTGTAATTATTCTGCTCATATACTGAAGCACCCAATCTATTGAAGATTTGAAGTTTTAAGTCTCCACTTCTATCACTTAGGAAAGTAAGGTCCAATGAATCATTATAGCCATCACCGTTTGGTGAAATTCCTTCTGAAATTACACAGTTTCCAACAGCGTATAAATTAACATCTACTGAATCTGTACCTGTACAACCTCCCAAGGAAATTACAACACTATAGATTTGGGTTCCTAAAGTTCCTGTTTCAATTGAAAAATCAAGAGTGCTATCGGTTTCCCCTGAAATTAGATTTCCATTTAAGAACCATTGATAAGTTACACCTTCCTCAGTTGTACTAGCTGAAAGGGTTCGAGTCTCGTTGGGGCAAGTAGTGAAATTATCTCCTAAAGAAACCTCCAAATCCTCTCGGGAAGAAACGGTCACACTATCAGTTGCTGTGCAACTTCCTATGGAAACAATCACACTGTACGTTCCTACTTCAGTTATTATTAAAGTAGGGTTGGTTTCAGCAGTCAAAATGGTTCCGTTAAGACTCCATTCATAAGTAGCGTCTGCTGGATTATAATTAGAAGGAGAAGCATCTAAAACAACTTGTTCGTTAAAACAAGTTTGGAAATCATCCCCAAGTTCTATTTCTATATTTCCTATACTAACCGTAACACTGTCTGAAGTAGTACAAGAACCGAAAGTAGTTGTAACCGTATAAGTTCCTGCTTGGGTGATATTCAGTGTTTGGTTGGTTTCGCCGGCAAGGATGCTTCCGTTCAGTCTCCATTCATAGGTTGCTACTAATGGATCATAGTTTATGGCTTCAGCCTCAAGGGTTACAGATGTTTCAAAGCATGATGTAAAATCATCTCCCAATGAAACTTGAATGTTTTGTTGTGAAATTGTCACTTCATCCGTTGCAGTACAATCAGCCACTGAAACTATTACGTTGTAAACGCCATATTGAGTAGCATTCAGTGTTGGGTTTGTTTCTCCTGCTAAAACGTTTCCGTCAAGACTCCATTCATAAGTTGCATCTGCGGGGTCATAGTTTGAAGGGGAAGCATCTAAAACAACAGGATCAAAGAAACAGGTTTCTATATTGTCTCCAAGCTCTATTGCGGGACGTTCGTTAAAGTTGATCACTACAGATTCTGTGATTGTACAAGTATCTATTGTTACATCTACACTATAAGTGCCAGAGCCTGTTACGGTAATGGTTTGAGTAGTTTCCCCAGTGTTCCATAAAAATGTAGCATCAGCGGGGTCTCCATCAATAACTTCGGCAGTAATATCATAAGAACTTTGATCGCATAATTCTTGATCGCCACCCAAATCCACACTAAATCCTGCTGAAAAACTAACAAATACATTATCTGTTAATACTACCACTTCACCATTACAGTTTGTGTAGGTAGCTCTAGCAGTATATGTAGAACCACCACTATCTGGGCATACATTTATGGTTGGGTTAGTGCTAATAACGTTTCCGCCAGAATCAAGCCAAGCAAATTCATAAGTAGGGGCGCCAGCGGGAGCGAAGCTCCATGCTTCGTTTGTAGCAGTCCAAGGGGAATCAGATGTATTTCTTCCCGGTGGAACAAATGCTATGTTTCCATCGTTATTCTGAATTCCCAATGCTGCATTTCCATCATTCCAACCTGGACATGAGGGTTTGTCTTGCATATAGATTTCAATCACGTTTGAAAATTCATAAAAAACAACCATTTGCGTTGCCAATAAATTATTACAACTTGATGAAAACATGGGAACTTGATAATAAGCAACAACTAAAACTCGATTTGGATATGTACCAAGCACTTCATAACCTATCTCTTCAGAAGAAGAGGCTGCCGGGTCTATATCGTGACCTGGTAAAAAAACGTTTGCCTCTGCTAAGGCTTCTTCAACATTGTTGGGGATATTTGAATCAAAACTCCAAGCATTTGAGCCGACTCCAGTATCACCGGGATCTACGTCAAAACGGATTACGCCGTTTGAACCTACCTGAAACTCAGTTTCCACATTTCCGAAATAACAAAAATCAAATGGAAGATTATCAACCGGTGACCATGCATCGTCAATGTCTGGGTTTAAAGAGTTTGCCAAGCCATTGAAAGGGAATGGCGGGTTGTAATCAATAGAGCTAACGGTATAAGTGCTGCTCGAGGTTTCAAAGGTTTGCAGAAAGTTTGCCGTAATATCAGTACACGGGTCTTGGCCACATTCAATGGTAACGTCTGGTCCTGCATCAACAAAAAGTGAGCCTGGCCCTTGCGCATAAGTAGCGAAGGAAAATAGGGCTAAAAACACAATTTGAATGGAAAAACTTCTTTTAAAGTTATCTTTAAAATAATGGAGACAACTTTGTAAATAGAGGGGTAATTTTTTATTCATAAAGTTTTAATTGGTGGTTATTATAATTTACTATTCGTTAACTTTTTTTT
>NZ_LXIE01000036.1 GCF_001641085.1 Aequorivita soesokkakensis
TAAGTCGGGATGACAAGATTTGAACTTTTTTAGTAAATCGCCGTACGGCACGCTTCGCGTACCACCCAAAAAAATAAAGCACCGATTTTCTCGATGCTTTTAACTAAGTCGGGATGACAAGATTTGAACTTGCGACCCCACGCCCCCCAGACGTGTACGCTACCAGGCTGCGCTACATCCCGAATTTTGAAATGCAAAAATAACCAAATTATAAAGTTTGGCAAGTAGATTTTTGTTTAAATGACATACTTAAATCCATTAATGATTATTAGTATTTTCTTAAGCCATATTCCTTTTTTCATTGTTTATTTTTGATAAAAGTAAAAAAATGACCACCGTGAAGAAAATTGAAAATCATTACGACCTAATCTGTGTTGGAGGCGGAATTATGAGCGCCACACTCGCGTTGATGCTGAAACTGATAGATAAAAATCAAAAAATACTTATACTCGAAAGGTTGGACAGGGTGGCTTTGGAAAGCTCCGCAGCTTGGAATAATGCGGGAACGGGACATTCCGCTTTTTGCGAGTTGAATTACACACCCGAAAACGAAGATGGTTCCATCGATGTTTCAAAAGCAATAAAAGTTTGCACCCAATTTGAAAAATCGAAACAGTTTTGGTCCTTTTTGATAAATAATAATTTAATTAAAAACCCAAAAGATTTTATTCACCCTGTTCCGCACCATAGTTGGGTGGAAGGAGAAGATAATGTTGAATTTCTGAAGAAACGCGTAGCCGAAATGACAAAGCATCCTATGTTTGAGGGAATGAAATTTTCAGAAGATTTTAATGAAATGGAACAGTGGTTTCCGTTGATGATGACTGGAAGAAGTACTTCGGAAAAAATAGCGGCAACCCGAATGGAATTAGGCACAGAGGTAAATTACGGTGTACTTACCCGAACCTTTTTCAAAATTTTGGAAGAAAAATTTGACACCCCAGTTTTCACCCAGCACGAAGTTGAAGATGTAGATCCCACGAAGGATGAAGATTGGTTAGTAAAGATTAAAAATCTCGAAACGAAGGAAAAAATCCATTGTGATGCTGAGCATGTTTTTATTGGCGCCGGCGGTGGCGCATTGCCGTTGCTCCAAAAAGTGGAAATAGATGAAAAGGAAGGTTACGGCGGTTTTCCGGTAAGCGGGGAATGGTTAATCTGCAACAATCGCGAAGTGATTGAAAAGCATCACGCAAAAGTGTACGGCAAAGCCGAAGTAGGCGCCCCACCAATGTCCATGCCGCATTTAGACACTCGTTATATTGACGGGAAACAGGAACTCTTGTTTGGCCCTTTTGCGGGTTTCAGCACTAAATTTTTAAAGGAAGGATCATTCTTTGATCTTTTCAAAAGCATTAAATGGGACAATATTCCATCTATGTGGGGTGTTTTTTGGCATAATATTCCGCTCACAAAATATCTTATAGAGCAAGTGCGAATGGGCCATGAGGATAGAATGGAAGAACTTCGAAAGTTTATAAAAAACGCAAAAAACACAGATTGGGATTTGAAAGTTGCAGGACAGCGTGTGCAGATAATAAAACGCGATGAAGAGGAGGGAGGTACGCTTGAATTTGGAACTGAGGTGGTTCACAGTAAAGATGGAAGAATCACAGCACTTTTGGGCGCATCGCCTGGCGCTTCTGTTGCAGTGGATATTATGATTGATCTTTTGCATTTTGCGTATCCTGAAAAAGCAAAATCTGAAGCTTGGCAACAAAAATTCTCTGAAATGATTCCGTTTTGGAACAAAGAAATAGAACAAAATCCCGAAGAATTTAAAAATATACGCATCAAATGTTCTGAAGTACTTCAAATAAATCTTCCGAAGAAAAACGATAGGCTTGCTTAATACTTTAATAACAATTCTTCATAACTTTTAGAGGCACATTCCTTTGAAAGTTGCTATTTTTGCCATTCGAAAATCATTATTGAAGAAAATATCATGAGCGAAACTATTGAAAGAATAAAATGCCTTATCATTGGCTCAGGGCCAGCTGGATATACAGCGGCAATTTACGCTGCGCGTGCAGATTTAAAACCTGTTATGTACACAGGAATGGAGCCGGGCGGACAATTGACTACTACCACTGAAGTAGATAATTTTCCCGGCTACCCCGAAGGAATTGACGGTCCAACAATGATGGTGCAACTGCAACAACAAGCCGAACGTTTTGGAACGCAAGTGAGAATTGGAATGGTTACCAACGTTGAATTTAGCAACGAAGTTGGTGGAATCCACAAAGTAACTGTTGATAACTCTACTAAAATTGAAGCTGAAACCGTTATTATTTCAACTGGTGCAACCGCAAAATATTTAGGATTGCCAAGTGAGCAAAAGTTGCGTGGTGGTGGCGTTTCCGCTTGTGCTGTTTGTGATGGTTTTTTCTATAAAAATCAAGATGTTGCAATTGTTGGAGCAGGAGATACTGCTGCTGAGGAAGCTACTTATTTGGCAAATATTTGTAAAAGTGTAACTATGCTTGTTCGTAAAGATTACATGAAAGCTAGTAAAGCTATGCAACATCGCGTTAATAACACAAAAAACCTAAAAGTACTTTACAATACCGAAGTTGATGAGGTTTTGGGAGATATGGTAGTGGAAGGTTTGCGAATGGTAAACAACCAAACGGGCGAAAAGGAAGAGATAAAAATTACAGGTCTTTTTATTGCAATCGGCCACAAACCGAATACTGATATTTTTAAAGGTCAGCTGGATATGGATGATACAGGGTATCTTATCACCAAAGGAAAATCTACAAAAACCAATAAGCCTGGCGTATTTGCAAGCGGCGATGTACAGGACAAAGAATACCGTCAAGCGGTAACCGCTGCGGGAACTGGCTGTATGGCTGCACTGGATGCAGAGCGTTATCTTGCAACAATTGAGACTGAAGTTACCGCATAATTCAAGCTTTTTAAAAAATAAAGAGAGCATCTGAAATTTTTCAGATGCTTTTTATTTTCCAATAAATTGAAAATTCAAAACATTCTCCGTTTCTAATAAATTATATTTGCAGGAAAACCAGTGGTATCAATGAAAATCCGTTTCTTCCTATTTGCTTTTATCGCATTATTTTCTGTGACTGCAAGCGCACAGGAAATTATGGAACGGGAACAAATTTTTATTAAAAACCTCAATTCAGTCTATCAAAATCCCGAGCAGACCATTAAAGTTGCAGATTATCTTTTAGAAAATGCAACTTCAAATTCTGAAAAAGCGAAAGCACTTTATTTACTTTCAAAAGGAAAAATTCTCAGCGGAGCTACTTCCGAAGGGATTGAGGATTTATTTCGTGCGAAGGAAATTTTAAAGGAAAACGAATCCCCTTTTATTGCTTCATTAGTTTTGGCGGCACTTTCCGAACAGTGCCGAATGGCTGGAGTTGAAGATATAGCTTCAACTGATTTACAGAAAGCGATAAACCTTTCAAAAGAAATCATTTCCGAAAAAGATTTGGCAATAGCCAACACAGTGATTTTTCAGGAAGAATCCAAGATTTTTGCGCGAAGCAAGAATTATGAAAAAACATTCCAGAAATTAAAACAAGCTGAAAATTTATCAAATAATGAGGTTCCGGCACTGCGGGCAATTACACAGAATGAATTTGGCAATTACTATTTGAATAGTTCAAGACTTGACAGCGCCGAAGTACATTTTAAGAAATCAATTGCAATTTTAAACAGCTCAGAGTTAAACGATTCTTCTATTGAAAGTGTTGCGCTGCAAGGTTTGGGAAAGGTTTATTTGTTGAAGGATAATTTGGAAACTTCAATTCAATATTATAAAAGTGCCCTAAAAATTCCTTTTGTTGAGAACCCGATCAAAATTGAAATGTTTGATAATCTATCTGAGTTATATAAAAGAACGGACAGCATATCGCTGGCGCAAAAGTTTTATAACGAAAAAGCTTTGCTAAATGCATCAATGCTCGATTCTGAACGAAACGTGCGGAGCGTTATTATTTCACACATCGATGCGGAGCAGCAAAATAATTTGCTTGACGACAAAAAGAACTATTACAAATGGGGTGCTGGGCTTGCCGTTCTTTTTTTACTGATATTCGTTGGCTATTATTTTTACAACAGAAAACTCAACAGAGAATACCAACGTTTCCAAAAAGTAATTGCCCAAGTAGAAAAAGACGAAAAATTGGAAGCGCCTTTCAGTATTGATGACACTTCTTTAAAACCATCCAAAGGCATTGTAATTCCTGAAGAAACCGAAAAAAATATTTTAGAGCGTTTGGAAGAATTTGAGGCAACAACAAAATTTGCGAACAGCAATATGAATTTAAGCCTGTTGGCAAAACAGATGAAGACAAATTCTAAATATATTTCAGAAATTATACATACCCACAAACAGAAAAATTTCAACACCTACATCAACGAGCTTCGCGTAAATTATATTATCCATTTGATGAAAACCGATAAAGCCTACTTAAACTACAAAGTAAGTTATCTGGCCGAAACTTGCGGTTTTTCTTCGCATAGCGCGTTTACTGTAGTTTTCAAGTCTATTACAGGATTTACGCCCAAGCAGTTTATTGCTTTTTTAAAGAAAAGCAAAAAGGAGAAATCGGCAACTTTTTAGTACCTTTCGTTTTAATGAAAATGCAACAATTCACAGATAAGTTAATCCTTTTTTCCTGCGCTATTATTTTTTTTGGCGGGTCTTTTTCATCGTTTGCACAGACCAGAGCAGAATTGGACAGTTTACGTTCAGAAGCAAGTACTATAACCTATAACAATCCTGAACTTGCTATTGAAAAAGGTTTAAGCCTTTATAAATTGGCCAAGAAAGATCCTTCAACACAAATTGGAGCTTTAATAATTGTCGCCAATGGATATGCGGTTTTGAAGAATCATGATAAAGTTCTAGAATATGCTTTTCAGGCAGATTCTATTGCAAAAAACAGTAAAATTTACACAGACAGAATACGGGTGCTGGGTTTTATTGGCGGTGAATATCAACGTTTGAATTTGAGTAGCAAAGCGTTGAATTATTTAGATCAAGCTTATGAAATATCAGTGAGTCACCCATTGCCAGACTCCTTAAAATTTCTTCAAGGAAATATACTTTTTGTTAAGGGGTTGATCCAAAAAGACAATTTGGGCTGTGAGTATGCTTTGCAATATTTTAAACAAGCTGAGGAAGTTTTTAAGAATAATATTTCAAGCAATGCCATAAATGCTAGCGTTGCCATAGCTAGTAACAAAATAGGCGATTGTAATTTTGAAATGAAAGATTACAAAAAAGCGAAGGAAAATTATGAAGAAGCTATTGTCTATGCCAAAAAGATAAATGCAACTAAGAATATTGCCTATTCTGAGCTTGGTCTGGCGAATATTCTCTCAACGGAAGGGAAAAATGGTGAAGCCATTCAAATTCTTGAAAGAGCAATCCGCTCTATTGAAAATGTGAATGATATTGGTATAAATAGTGAAATTTACAAATCGCTTTCTGAAAATTATGCTGCAATTGGCAATGCTGAAAATGCCAATAAATACACATCGCTATATTTAGCGGAACAAGATAAATTACTTTCCGAAGAAAAGAAATCGCTAAATAAAGTTGTAAACGATTTGTCTTCAGAAAACGTAAAAAAGCGTGAGAGGCAAAAAGACAAATACAATTACCTTTTTCTGTTTTTTGGAATTGTATTACTGCTTGTAATTCTCATCGTGGTGAAAAAAATCATTGCTAAAAGACGAAAAATTTTCCTTCACAAAGAAGAATTGAAAAAATCTTCCAAAAATAAAAAATAACAAGTTAATTGATTGTTTTTTAAATAGTTATGATTATTTTTTGTTTTTTAAATTTCGTGAAATTTCACGAAAATCAAAAAACCTTTCCTTTTATTATAGTATATGGCGTTGTAGGTTTACGCTTCAAAATATTAATTTTTATTAAAGACTTTAGAAATGAAAAAATCATTACAAATTTTACTGTTCTTATTACTATGTGTGGGGCAGTACGCAAATTCGCAGTGTGACATCTCTGAGAATTTCGATTCTTACGAGAATAATGAGGTGCCAACTGATTGGACGATGATAAACACCACAGGTGATTCACAGGCATATGGGAAGGTTACGAGTAACCCTGCAGCACCAACTCCTCCAAAATATTTTAGGATGTATAATGCAGGCACCACCACTGGAGAATTAATTTTTATATCACCAATGAACGCGACTACTTCTGATGGAAATCACCGTTTAAAGTTTTATGCACAGGGCTCAGTAGAATCTAGTTTGATTGTGGGCACAACAAATGTTGGTGATGGAACGGGAACATTTACCACCGTTGCAACAATAGCTTTAACTGGTACCACAAATTCAGACTGGGTAGCACAGGACGTTAATATTCCAGCAGGAACAGACCAATACATTTTTTTTCAGCATAACCTTGGCTCAACGTTTGACCAAGTTAATATAGATAGCGTTTGCTTGGAAACTATTCCAACTTGTTTGGAAGTTACCAATGTAGCATTATCAAACCCAAGCCAAACAACGGTAGATTTAACTTGGACCGAAAGCGGTACTGGCGAAGACAACTGGGAGTATGTGGTACAAGAAGTAGGAGGTGGCGAACCAACTACTAATGGTACGGAATATACATCAACAGACACAAACCTCTTGGTAACAGTTGATAATTTAGATTTTGATACAGATTATGAAGCATATGTGAGAGCTAATTGTGGTGGAGGTGACTATGGCGCTTGGATAAAAGCGGGCAATACCCTTAGAACATTATGTGGTGCATTTACTGATAATTTTTGTGATGATTTTGCAGGAATACCTGATAATACAGTTCCTTTTTGCTGGAGTGTTGTTGATGAGCCTGCTGGTGGATGGGCTTATGTAAATTATATAGGGTCCTACGGTAAAAATATGTTTGAATTGTATTATACCAGTACAACTACAGGTGACATTATTGCAATTTCACCCGAAGCAACTTTTTCAACAGATGGAACGCACCGTTTGCGATTACAGGCAGGGGCATCAAGTGGAAGCCCGGCAGATATTTTGCAGATAGGTACTATTGATGGGTCAGGTACTTTTATCCAATTTACTTCACTTACACTAACCGCGGATAGAAATGCCGTTTACCTTGTAGATTTGCCTAACAACGGACACTCAAAATTTGCTTTCAAGCACGGTGGAGCTGTAAACAAATTTATTTGGATAAACACCGTTTGTGTGGAAGACATTCCTTCTTGTCTTGAAGTAACAGATGTTACTGCAACTAACATTCAATACAATTCAGCAAATATATCTTGGACTACAAGCGGTTCTGGGGAAACAACTTGGGAATACTTAGTGCAGGAAAGTACTCTACCTGCGCCAGAGCCTACTGCAAATGGTACCGAAACAGGGACCAATTCTGTTACTGTTTCTTTGGATCAAAACACAGCATATATTGCGTATGTTCGTGCAAAGTGTGATGTCTCAGATTATGGCGCTTGGATTGCTTCTGATTTATTTACAACAGCTTGCGATACTAAAGTTGCAGAATACAGTGATAGTTTTGAAGGACTTAATGAAAATGGTCAAGATGTTAAGCCTTGCTGGTCAATTTTAGATACAACTACGGGAGATTTTAAAACCTACGCATCACAAAACAATATTTTACCTTCTGACGGCAATTTAATGTTGCGTATGTTTTTCAGTACAAGTTCAGATCCGGAAGGATTAATTTTAAGCTCTCCTGAAACTTTAGATTTGAATGCTGATAAGCAAATTAGGTTCAAAATGAATAAAAGCGCTTCAACTACTGAAGGTTTTAACATCATTGTTGGTACAATGTCAGACCCACTGGATGCTTCAACATTTGTAGTATTGGATGATACAACTCTTAATGAAACCAGTATTGTAGCAGAAACTTGGACGGAATTCACCATAGACTTTTCAAACTATGATACTAGTTTAAACCATACATATATTGCTTTCAAGCCACAACATTCTGGGAATGGTAGTAACTTCAAGAATGTTTATATGGATGAGTTTCATTATGAATATGTTTTACCACAAGGTTTAAACGATGAACCGGTTAATGCGGCTATATTGACAGCATCTGATGACTATATGTGCAACAATGCCATAACGGGAGATTTTGTAGGTGCCACCCGTACTACAAATTATCCTTGCACGAATCCAGCTTATGATGCGTATAAGGATCTTTGGTACCGTTTTACGCCTACCGAATCTGGAAAATATGCTTTTAGTATTGAAAGCTTAACAGGCGAAGATGTAAATATTTTTATATTTGAAGGCTCTTCGGTAGATTTACAACCAATATCTGCTGGTTGCAGTACAAGATATACGGCACCAGAACTTAACGGGGGTGAAACATATTTTGTTTCTATTTCTAGCCCAGAACCAAATACGCAGTTCTCGCTTTGTGTATATAAATTTCCTGAAGTTCCTGTAAACGATGAGCCAACTGGAGCTATCATGCTTACAGAATCAGACGATGATAGTTGTAATAATGGATTAGAGGGCTATACTGCTTCCGCAACCCATTCTATAGATGTAGATTGCGGTGTAGATTTCTTAGATGTTTGGTACACTTTTGTGCCTACACAAACTGCAAATTATACTTTTAGAAAAACGCTTGTTAATGGAACAGCTCCAACTTACGTTGCTGTTTATTCAGGAGCACCTGGAAGTTTAACACGCATATCTGATGAGTGTACTACTTACTTACAAAGAGTAGATTTGACAGCAGGGGAAACATATTACATTTCCGTTTCAAGTTCGTTAAGTTCTAGGGCTATCTATTTTACTATTTGTGCCTATCCTTCCCCTCCACCGCCTGTAAATGATGAATGTTCGGGAGGTGTTGAATTAACCGTAGGTACTGATTTTGAAACTAGTTATATTATTGGAAATAGTACTTCTTCCACCCGTAATGTAAATGATCCATTGGTTAGTTGTGATGGACTTGAATTTGCTGAAAAAGGTAAAGATGTTTGGTATACTGTAACAGTTCCAGATTCAGGAAGATTGAAATTGGAAACCAGAACAAACAACGATCCATATTTATCAGATATGGGCTTGCAAGCTTATACAGGTATATGTGGGTCTTTGAGTTCTCTTTACTGTAGTTCAGATGAAGGAGAGGGATTCTTTAATTATATTGAACTTGATAATCTTGAACCGGGAACTGAAATTTTGGTGAGAGCTTGGGGTTATGCCGGAACATATGGCTATTTTAAAATAGCTGCTTATGATGATTCGCCAACTTGTGCCTCTCCAACTGATATTTCAGTTGACGAAATAACTGAGACAACTGCATTGTTAACTTGGACTGCACCATCTCCAGCACCTACCGGTGGTTATCAATACATTGTGCAATTGGCAGGAACTGGATACCCAGGAGCAGGAACAGGAGTTCCAACCTCTCAAACACAAGTAGCATTGGATAATTTAATGCCAGATACAGATTATGAAGTATATGTAAAATCAATTTGCAGCGCCAATGGAAGTGCTTGGGAAGGGCCAATATTATTTACAACCGAGGCAACGGCGGGAGTTACTGATCACGAAACCGCTTCGTTTAAATTTTATCCAAACCCTGTAAAAGATGTTTTGAATATTTCTTGCAAAGGATTGATTAAACAGGTCACTGTTTATAATCTTGCAGGGCAAAAAGTTTATAACACTGAAATAAATAATACTTCAGGTGAGATAAATATGGCCCATTTGGCTTCAGGTTTATATTTGGTTGAGGCGAAAGTAGATTCAGAAGTTATTAGATTTAAAGTAGTAGTTAATTAATCTTTATAGTTAGTAAAGCAAAAACCCCTCTCAAAATTTTTTGAGAGGGGTTTTTAATTTTATTTAAAGAGTAATTTATAATTTGGTGAACGTAAGCGTTTCAGGCTCACCGTTGTTTCCGCTATTTACTTCCAAACTTACTTGTGTGTTATTGGTAGAAACAATCGTCCAATTTTCAGTAATTAAATCAAACGGGGTGGTTTGGTTAAACTGTAAATTGAATTTTTCATCTTCACTGGAAACATTGTCATATTCCCAAGTGCCACTTTCTGCAAAAAGATCATTTTCTGCACTTACAGTTCCATCTTCATTAAACGTAAAAATGAAACTCTCAAAGTTTACGGTTTCATCAATTCCGCCTTCAGTGTAGGAGCTCACTGCCCAAGTTCCCTGCGGAAGTATTGTTTGTATGTCTTCAAATTGATTGTTACGGACATCTCCAGCATCATCATTGGAACTACAAGAGGCTATAAATATTAATGATAAAATTAAAATTAGTTTTTTCATAGTGTAAGGTTTTATCTTCAATATCGCTTTTTTGTAATAGATGGTTCTTAAAATTATGATAAATGAAAAAAGACCTAACAGCTATTTATGATAGTGTTAAGTCTTTTTTTGCAATTCGGGGTAAATTTTAAAAATAAAGAGTGTCGATAGCTTTACATTTTTTTTACGCTCCCCGTACTGCTTTTGTTTGAATTTACGGAAATAGGATCTCCGTAGTAATTTACATTACCGCCACTACTAACGTGTGTTTCCAAATTATCTTTTACATTAACAGTCACTTCTGCACCGCTGGAAGCTTCGGCATTACAGGTGGCTACAAATAATTCCTTCGCATCAATTTCACTGCCGCTTGAAGCGTCTGCAGTGAATGAGGAAGCCTTTCCAGAGACTTTTAAATCTGAACCACTGCTGGATTTTGCAGAAAGTTCCTTTGAAAAAACCTCTACTTTTAAATCTGCTCCACTGCTGCTTTTTAGGGAAAGTCGTTCACTTTTAATTACAGAGTTTACTGTTACATCCGCTCCGCTGCTTGCTTCAACGTTGGTCAGTTCTTTGTAAGTAACATACACTTTCTTTGCTTTTGAGTGGCCAATATTTTCTGAAGTGGTAACGTGCAGTTTTCCGTCTTCTACGTCGGTCTCAATATATTGAAGCAGGTTTTCATCAGCTTCCACAACTATTTTGTTTTCATCACCTTGCGTAAGGTAAACATCAAGACCAGCGCTACCGCGTACTTCTGTGAAATCTGCAGAAACGGTACGTTCTTCGGTAACAACATTTCCGTTTCCGTTTTCGCCTGTATTAATATTGAAATGGCAAGCACTTAAAAGAAGAGCTCCGGCAATGGCCATAATAAATTTTGTAGTTTTCATGATATTGGTTTTTTGGTTATTAATCAATAGTTACTGTTACTGTTTTACGGGAGCGTTTGGTGTTTTCTCCAACATTTTTTAAATCATTTTTCACCTCTTCTTCCCAGCTTTCGGTTTTAATGGTATCTATGACTTTTTCAGAGTTTATAATTTCCAAGGAATCCATTTCTTGAAAATTTTCCTCTTTTTCTTTACAATCCAGACATTCATAATCATTTTTCAACACTCTGTAATGGTGCGCATCATTGTCATAATCGCTCAATTCAGCAAAATTTGAACTGTAGTTATAATAAGAGTTTACATTTTCATCTGAATAAATAGCGGTTCCCTCAGGCAAATAAACCGTTATTTCTATTTGCTGGTCCCTGTACTTATTTTTAGTATCGGTGATGAAAAATCCATCAAGCACTAGACTGCTATTTTCAAAAGAATATTTGTATTCAATGGCTTCAGCACGTTTTTTTGCCTCCAGTTGGTTATTGCCTTCGGCAGATTTTTCAATGACAATTTTGCCAATTGAGTCTTTTGAAGATTTTATGTTCAGGATAATATCATTGGAATAGATTACCTTTTCTTCATTGGCGTTATATTTCAACTGCAGCGCATTATCCCGGCTCACTCTGTAACTAAATTGTTTGTCAGCACGCATCGAGATCTGTAAAGTATCTCCAGTTCGAACTGCCAATGCTTGCTCTTCAATATAATTACCGTCATAAGCTTCTTCAGTAGCCTGTTTGATTCCCAAAATGGTCAAGCCTATTATTGATAAAGCCCAAACAACAATCAAGGATATTTTCAAGGTAGGGCTCATTGATTTCAAATTGCTTATCAAGAGTTTCAGCCCTAATACAAACAATGCAAAAAACGGGATGCCAATGGCGAATAACCCCAATAAAGCCAGTAGCCATATAGGTACATTGGTTACATCAACCATAGCAATTTTTTCGGCTATTTCGTTACTGGCCCAATAATCCATGGAACCGAAAGTGAAAAATGCCACGACCAATCCAATAATGATTGAAAGGGAAACGATAATTATAAGTACACCAATGATTTTTGCGAACACTTTAAACAGTCCTATAATTAATTCTCCCAAGCTATCAAAGAAACCTGAAGCGCCACTTTTTATTTTATTGCCGTATTTGTCATAATCCACATTTTTTACACGGTCTGCAACATTGTCAAAACCTTCTTTAAATTTCCGTTCTATGTTTGAAATGTTGACCGGTTCGCCAGTCATTCGCAACTTTTCTGAAGTTGTAAGTGCTGGCGGAACCAAAATCCACAATAATATATAAACAACAATTGGAGAACCAAATCCAGCAACGATCAACAGTACCCACAGAAGACGGATCCAGATTGCATCAATACCAAAATAATGGCCCAGACCAGAGGAAACCCCTGAAATATATTTGTTGTCAATATCTCTAAAAAGTTGTTTGTGTGAAGCATTTCCGCGAGATTTTGAATATGTTTTTGACGAAGAAGGGGCATCCTCAAAAATCTCGTCATCAACTTCATAATCTTCCGGCTGTCCCATAACAGCAATCACCTCGTCCAGATTCTTCAAGGTTATTACTTGGGATGGGCTTTCAATTTTTTCAGAAAAAAGTTCGCCTATGCGGGCTTCAATATCCTGCATTATCTCTTCACTTCCGTCAGCACCTTTTAGCGATTTACGGATGGCGTCCAGGTAGCGCGAAAGTTTCCCAAAGGCATCTTCATCTATGTGGAACGAAGTGCCTGCCAAATTTATATTTACTGTCTTGTTCATTTTGTGTTTTTTTCGCTGGTTACTTTGTTTACGGCCTGTTGCAGTTCTGCCCAGGTATCGTTCAATTCGGTTAAAAATAATTTACCGGTGTCGGTAAGATCATAATACTTTCGTGGCGGTCCGCTGGTAGATTCTTCCCAACGGTAGGAAAGCAATCCCGCATTTTTAAGCCTTGTGAGCAGCGGATAGATTGTACCTTCCACGACAAGCATTTTTGCGTCTTTAAGGGTTTCAAGAATGTCTGAAGTGTAAGCCTCACCGTCTTTTAAAACGGAAAGAATGCAGAACTCCAAAACCCCTTTTCGCATCTGCGCTTTTGTGTTTTCGATTTTCATAATTGTTCTTTACTTGTTTTTAATTCCTGTTCGTTATTGATGATGAATGAATAAGGAAGCACGCTTGCGGTTTCTTCGCATTGTTGATGAGTCAATACGCTAACAGTTTCCTGTTCCTGCGGCATGCTTGCGCCTATAAACTGCAAAATGGCAGCCAATAGGTAACTAACTAATGTGCTCATTTTGAATAGGGTTTAGATTGGTTTTTATAAATTTAATACAAAGTGGATAGTTATAAAGCTGCCCGCGCGAAGCGTGGATGGAAGCATTGATTACTGCGTAAAGCTCGAAAACGAACAGTGCAACCAGCAACAAAATTGCTAAACCAAATAATAAAATATATCCCGAAAGATTTTGAATATTGCTCATTGAAAAATGTCCGGCGCTATGATCAATCGTTTCTATCAATGAAATAAAATCTGTTGCGAAAATGATAAAAAACGGAAGGCAGATTAAACCTATTAATATAGTATAGATCAAAACGCTCAACTGAAAATTGATAGCTTGTTTTCCGTGTTCGTCCACAAAAGCTTTTTCTTTATTAAAATTCCAAATCAATAATGGAGCGATAAAATTCGCAAACGGGAAAAAGTATTTTAAAAAGGTAGATAAGTGAATAAATGCACTTACGTTTTTTTGATTTTCTGAAATTGTAGTTTCCATAGCTAATTATTTTCTTATACAAATATATGTCTAAAAGATAGTAGTGTGTTACACATAGTACTAAAATTAACATATTTTTAACGAATAGGAAGTATGTGATTTATTGAATATCTTCGTGAAATATTTCTTAGAAATGAAACTCAGCCCAAGTAAAATCAATACTTTCTTATTGTTTAAATTACCTTCCGCATATTTTACTGGCGTAAGGGTAAAATCCATTTCAGAAACTACTTGCGTAACAACTGTGAAGCACAGATGGATTAATCAGAACCCGTTTAAATCCATGTTTTGGGCGGTACAAGGGATGGCTGCTGAACTCAGTACCGGCGCAATGGTTATGGCCAAAATTAAAGAAACCGATCAAAAAATATCGATGCTTGTTGCTAATAATAAAGGTACATTTTCAAAAAAAGCAAAGGGCAGAATTACTTTTGCTTGTAATGACGGAGATTTAATAGATAGTGCTATAAAAAAAACAATAAGCACTGGGGAGGGACAAACTTGCTGGATGAAATCTGAAGGAAAAGATAGTATGGGTGAGGTTGTTTCTGTGTTTGAATTTGAATGGACTGTGAAGATTAAGAAATAAATTTTCAATGTATTTAATAGTTATAAAGGGGGATTTGGTGCATTAACAAATTTTTAACAGGTTTTAAAAGAACTCAAAGAGAATTTAATTGACATTTATTTGTTATATTTAAATCAGATTAATCCATAAAACTTCGCCTATTATTAAAAAGCTACTTAATTTTTACTAAACCTCAATTAGCTATGGCAAGAGCAATGTTTGATTACACCAAAGCTGTACTTTCAAAAGTAAGTTTTGACGTCAATTTGTTCTGCAAGGAATTGAAAAAAGCGTTAACCAGATTGCTTCCCTACGAAGTAGAGGAACTTAAACTCTGGATTGACTCACTTATCAAGCAGAACCCCCAATTAAATCAATGTCTAATCTATCTAAACCCATAAAAAAATCCCCCTGAGCAATCAGGGGGATTTTTTAGTTATTGAGTTATTGGATAGTTTAGCCGATTATTTTTTTATTGGGCTAATTATTTTCACATCCTCAAATGCAATCGCACCACGGATAACGCCGGAAATTATATCGTGCAATGCATTTATAATTTGCATTTTCAATTCGCTTTTACTGTAAATAAGGCTCACCTCACGGGCTGGAGACGGTTCCTTAAAATATTTTATATTTTTGGTTTGGGAAGGGAGTATATCCAAAGTATGCAAATAGGGCAGAAGCGTCATTCCTAAACCTTCGTCGGCAAGTTTTATTAACGTTTCAAAACTGCCGCTTTCCAATTGAAATTTTTCACTTCCCCCATTTTTTGAAGCTTTGCAAAGATTTATAATTCCATCGCGGAAGCAATGGCCATCTTCCAAAAGAAGAATGTCTTCAATATCAAGATCATTTACCTCCAATTTTTCTTTTGAAAACAACCTGTGGCTTTCTGGAATATAGCCCACAAAAGGTTCATAATACAAAACCCGTTCTTTAATTTTTTCATGGCCAAGCGGTGTAGCTGCAATGGCGGCATCCAAATAGCCATCGTTTATTTTAGTTATTATTTCATCGGTGTTAAGTTCTTCAATTTTCAATTGCACCTTTGGATAACGGTTTGAAAAATTCTTTAAAAACATGGGGAGCAATGTTGGCATTACCGTAGGAATTATACCCAGTTTGAAAGTACCGCCAATAAATCCTTTTTCTTGGTCCACAACATCTTGCATCCGTTCCGATTCATTGACGATGTTTCGGGCCTGCTCCACAATTTTTTTTCCAACGCCGGTAAGCTCAATTGGTTTTTTGCTTCTATCGAAAATTTGGATTTCAAGCTCGTCTTCCAGCTTTTGAATTTGCATACTCAAAGTGGGTTGTGTAACAAAGGTTTTTTCTGCAGCTTTCGTGAAGTTTTGATGTTCAGCCACGGCCAGAACATATTTAAGTTGGGTGATTGTCATTTCATTAAATATTTAAACAAAGATAGTTTTTATATCAGAAAAAACTATCACAATATTTAAAAGCGAAGATTTTATTTATAACAAAAAGCCCGATTTTTAGTTCGGGCTTTTCAAATTCTATTTCTAAAGTTTTACATTCTAATTTCCATCTCAATGGTTTCATTCCCAACCTCAAATTTTGCATCGCTCCACTGTGGAGGGCCGAAACTCATTATATTATTGGAAATTCCGTAAGGCTCCAGCGGCATTCCATTTACATCAAAATCCATTTGTTTGTTGCCATTTTTATCCTGAAACAATGAAATGCCATAAGTTCCGGGGACTACATTTTCGAAAGTTGCAATGGCTTTTCCATCAACAATTTCGGCAATTGCTCTTTTCATTGGAGCGGCTTTTAAAAATATGTCTTCCGTATAAAGACCAACCAGCACGTTGCCTTCGTCACTAGTTACCGGAACCGTTACGGTTATGGTTGTTCCTTCGGAAGTTGAGGCCGTGTCGTTTTGGGCATTTACAAAATGTGTGAAAAATGTGATACCAATTAATGCGATGATTGTTTTCATAAGAATACGTTTTAGTGTGTTTGAATTATGAATCAAATGTCCAAAAACTTCGCTTTTGAAAGAAAAAGCAATATCCCAACTGTCGAAATTTTATGCTGAAATGTTATAAAAGCCCTCTAGCCTTTATTTCCAAATACTTATTAATGGTGTTCACGGTGAGATTTTCCGGCGCGGTAAGTATGGATTGAATGCCGTATTTGTGAAGTTCGTTAACTATCAGTTTCTTTTCATAAATGAATTTTTCGGCAATCGTCTTCTCAAAAACTTGATGGGTCGTGCTAGCTTTTTTATTCATAAAAGATTTCAACTCCGTATTTTCAAAAAAGATAACCACCAAAAGATGTGTCTTATTGATTGCCTGTAAATAGGGCAACTGACGATGCAAGGCATCCATAGTTTCAAAATTTGTGAATAGCAAAAGCAGGCTTCGTTGCTTGATGTGTCGCTTCACATCAACATACAAACGCGAAAAATCACTTTCCGAAAAGTCGGTTTCCACATTGTAAAGTGTTTCCAAAATTAAGTGCATTTGTGCACTTCGCCTTTGCGCAATTACACGATCATCCACTTTTCTGGAAAAAGTGAACATTCCCGCTTTGTCGTGTTTTTTGAGGACTATGTTTGAAATAACAAGCGTAGCATTAATCGCATAATCCAGCAAACTCAATTGGTTGAAAGGCATTTTCATCACCCTTCCCTTATCAATCACGGCATAAACTGGCTGCGATTTTTCGTCCTGAAATTGGTTCACCATCAAGCTGCTTCGTTTCGCCGTGGCTTTCCAATTTATGTTCCGCACATCGTCGCCCGATGTGTAATCTTTTATTTGCTCAAACTCCATTGTATGGCCGATTCTTCGGATTTTTTTAAGTCCGAAAAGCTTCAATCTATTGGTAAAAGCGAGGAAATCATATTTTTTAAGCTGAAGAAACGAAGGATAATTTGGCACCATCGCTTCCGCGGAAAACTGTTGTTTCCGGGCAATCAATCCCAAAATAGTTGATGAAAAAATATTCAGATTTCCGAAGTGATATTCCCCGCGCTCCGTTGGCCGGACTTGATATGTAAATTTCTTTTCATCGGAAGCATTCAAAATAGCTTCAATCTTAAAATCACGAATCTGCCATTGAATGGGCAATTCGTCGATAATCTTCACGGAAGTTTTAAACTGAAACCTATTTACAACCTTAATTTCAATGGAATTATCATCACCGTTGGAAAGTTTTTCGGGCAGTATTCGCTGTGCCTGAATTCCAGTTTTATTTCGATATAATAAGAAAACATCAAAAACAAAAACTCCCAAAAGCAAATAAAACAAAAGCTTTGCCACGCCAAACAGTTCCTGAAAGAAGTACGAAACCACAAACAGAATCGCAAGCGAGAACATCACGATGAAAAATCGCTTTTTTAAGTATAGGCTTTTAAGGAATTTCTTCAATTTAAAATTTTTTTCAAGTTTATTGTTTCTGGTTTCAAGTTTTAAAAATTATAATTTATTTTTTCTTCTCACTTTTCACTTCTCACTATCTCGGAATTTCAATAGTCTCAATAATCTGTTGCACCACTTTATCGGCTGTAATTCCTTCCATTTCGCGCTCTGGCGTGAGCATAATTCTGTGTCTTAAAACCGACGGAGCAATTTTTTTAATGTCATCCGGAGTTACAAAATCACGTCCATTCATTGCTGCCAAAGCTTTGGAAGCGTTCATAATTGCTAATGACGCACGTGGCGATGCGCCCAAAAATAGATTTGCATTTGTTCGCGTGTTATCTACAATTGCGGCGATGTATTTCAGCAAATTACTTTCAATAATTATTTGTTTAATGGTGTGCTGATATTCCGCAATCTGTTTTGCGTTCAGCACTTGTGTCACGCTATCCAAAACGAAAGCATCCTTCCGGTGGTGTTCGTTTTCAAGAATGTGGATTTCCTCTTCCAAACTTGGATAAGGCACGTTTATTTTGAAAAGAAAACGGTCCAATTGCGCTTCGGGTAAAGCGTAAGTTCCTTCTTGTTCCACAGGGTTTTGTGTTGCGAAAACCAAAAATGGCGGTTGCATTTTATATTCGGTTCCGTCCATTGTTACTTGGCGCTCTTCCATTATTTCGAAAAGTGCAGCTTGCGTTTTTGCTGGCGCACGGTTTATTTCGTCAATCAAAACTATGTTTGAAAATACGGGACCTTGCTTGAATTCAAACTCGCTCGTTTTTACGTTGAAAATTGAAGTCCCCAAAATATCGCTCGGCATTAAATCTGGCGTGAATTGGATTCTGCTGAAATCTACCGCCAATGTTTTTGCCAATAATTTTGCAGTCAACGTCTTCGCAACGCCGGGTACGCCTTCAATCAACGAATGGCCGTCTGTAAGTATTGAAATGATGAGCATTTCCAGCATATCGTGTTGCCCAACGATTACTTTCCCCAATTCGGCTTTTATTTTTTCAACAGCTTCCTGCAGATTTTTTAAATCTAAACGTGAATTGAATTCCAACGGATTTTCCTGTGTTTCTTCCATAATTTTATAATCTAAATACTTCTATTTGTTTGTTCAGTTCCAGCAAATCGGCTTCGCTGTGAACAGATTTTTCTTTTAAATGTTTTATTAAATGCATCAATTTCTGCGTTTTTTCCAAAGTGTTACCACTTTTTAAAGCCAGTTTTTTTATGAAATCTTCTGTAATTTCAGTTGTATTTAAATAATATTTTGAGCGAAGTGTTTCCATAAAATAGGTGATTTTCTTCGCAATAATATTGCTGTAATCTTTATGCTGAAAATACAGATCGCCAATTGTTTTCGTGAATTCCACCGAAGTATTTTCCAATGGTTCCATAACTTCCACAATTCGTTGTTCGCGTTTTCCTTTGAAAAGTACAAAAATCAACAATCCGCCAATCAAAACATAATATGCCCAAGTGAGCGGCGCTTGGTCCAAAACAAACCGCATGGGCGAAGTGACCACTTTTCGGCCTGATTTTAAATATTCATCCCAATAGATTTTATCGGCATCAATGTATGAAAGTACGTTGGCGGCGTATTGTTCGTTGCCTTTTAGCAAATAATAATTTGAAAAAGCTTCGGGCAAGTTGTGCAATAAAAACTGTCCTTTTCCGAAGTTTACTTTCACATAATTCAAATCTCCCAATACACTTTCGGCATTTTCATAATATCCCAGGGCCGTGGTTTTTAAGGTGTCAATTTCGTTAAATGAAGCTTTAAAAACCCCTTTTTTGAAAGCGGGAAGCGAATCCTGCTTTAGAGAAGGCGAGAAAAATTGAGGGCGAATTTCTTCTTCCAAAATATTGTAATTGGCCGTGGATTCGATGCCCAGGGAATCCCGCAGAATGTAACCAATGCTACGGGAAGCGATAAATACTGTGTTTCCGTTTTCCACATATTTTAAAATTTTATCGGTCTGTCTTTCATCAAAGAATATTTCGTCATTGATAAAAATATAGGCCGAATTTTGCGCATAGGTGCCATCCGTCAAAAACTCATAGGGATCTTTGTCAATTTTTTCGATTTTCACATTTTTGAAAAGGGAAGGTGCTTCCTCAAAAAGCACAAATCCGCCAAACGGAATTTTATCAGTAGAAATATAACTTGCACGCCAATCAATCGGTTTTGGACGCACAAGCTCTGTAATCACGATGCTTAGCAGCGCAATCCCAAAAATCCACAGTACTCTTTTTGAACGTTTATCCAGCATTTTTTAGGTTTTGGTTCAGTCGTTCAAAATCTTTTTTGGCGTTTTCAAATCCTGCTTTGTCCAGCGCATATTCGCCGTACCAAATATTATCGTACAAATAGGAAGTTTTTTTGAAGTTCTCCTTCAAACTTTCACTTGCAATTTCGCGGTAATAATCGCTATTTGTCTTTTCAAAATGCCAATCGATTATATTATTCAGCGATAGCAATTTCAGTGATTTTAGATACATATATCTAATAGCCAATCGGTAATTTTCTTCCTTTAGAGCATTTTTTATGTAGCTGTCCAAATCTACGTTTTCAATGTGTTCCTCTTGAATATTGAGCGGCGCGACCATTTTACTTTTTCTACTGAAAAATGACGAAGCATTATCGCCCACGAGCAGTTTCACCAAAATATAAACCGCAAAAATGATAAGCAACCCATAAATAATGAATTTGATAATTTGGTACATTTCGGGCGAAAGATTTATTCCGAAAATTTCCCCAAGCTTGCTGAAAAACCAATTGATTGCACGCCCCAGAAAATTTTCTGCTTCGCCTTCCATAGCATCGTAATCAAAGTCGGTCCCAGAATATTTTTCGGATAAATTTTCCGAAAAATGCCTTTGAGCAACCTTGCTACTATC
Organism: Aequorivita soesokkakensis; assembly: GCF_001641085.1. Lineage (GTDB taxonomy): Bacteria > Bacteroidota > Bacteroidia > Flavobacteriales > Flavobacteriaceae > Aequorivita > Aequorivita soesokkakensis. Next base: position 20,802 of record NZ_LXIE01000036.1, read on the forward strand.
AATTGAAACTGCAAGACTATCTTTCACATTTGCAGTTGCAAAAAAAGTATTCAATAGGAAAAATGATATGAAAAGAAATCTATTCACCCGCACCAATATTATCAATTCGTTCACGCGTGGCTTCATTATACGTTTCCTCGTGAAGGGAATAATAGAGAATTCCGTTCGCAAACTGCGAGAGGGATTGGTTTAGGGTGTAAAGTATCAATAATACCGAAACGGCAAGCGTCCAAACCACGTTTGCTACTGGTGAATTGGCGAGATCAACCCCTGTTTCCAAAGAATGGAAGGCGTAAATACCTATTAAAATTCCCGGAACCATTAAAACGACCATCATTAAAATTCCGAGGAGCATCCCGATTACAAGATTTGAAAGCACACTTTTCCAAAAGAACTTTCTCATCAACTTCCAACCTTCCCCAAATGCGTCGGTTACCTCTTTATTATCGTTTATCATTGCCATAAATGAAAGACCCATCCAACTCATATAAGCCAAAAGAATTATATAATATGCAATGCTACCCAATAGTGGTATAAAAGAGATAACCACGCCAATAATCATAATCACAACATACATAAACATTGCTAAAATGATGAATAGGACTATTTTTCCGAGGTTTTGTTTAACAACATCCCAGACTTTTCTTTTTTCTACAGCTTCGCCTTTATTTTTTTCATATTGAATCATATAAACTGCCGCAAGACTATAATTTAGCACTGCCGTAATAATAAAAAGAATTAAGAAACCTACGGCGCCGGCAATAAAATAGGCTTCGTAATTTGAATTATCTGCTTCTATTCCATAAACTGGAGTGTTTACAAAACTACCGACGAAACCAGTTACCAAAAGATAACTTACCCCCAAAAAACCGAGAATAAAAAGACCGTTATAGCTTATGAAAATATTTAAAAAAGGCTTAAGATTCTTTTTGAAAAACTCAAAATAGGTTGTGATTATTTCGCCTATATCGCGTTGTTGTTTAAGCGGTATATGTTTGTGTTGCATGCTTTTTGTTGAGGATAATTGGATAAATAACGTAATAAAAAATAATAAGTGCCAAGGAACTAAAAATAATAGTCATTGCCAACCAAACCGGCATATTGCTGTAACGGGTTATGAATCCTTCAATAAAGCCAGCAATGATGAAAAAAGGAATTGTACTAACCACAATTTTAAGGCCGTCCTTTGCGCCTTTTAAAAATGAAATTTTCCGTGAATATGTTTTTGGGAAAAGAATGCTGTTGCCCATCACCATTCCTGCACAACCAGCAATTACGATTACTGAAATTTCAATAGTTCCGTGCAGCCAAATGCTTTTTGAAGCTTCAAAAAGCAAATCGCGATTATAGAAAAACGTAAAAAATGCCCCGAGCATCACACCATTGCTGAAAAGCAAATAAGCTGTTCCCAAAGAAGTAATCACTCCGAAAGCGTAGGCCAAAAATGCCACGCGAATGTTGTTAATCGTGATTCCGAGAAAAGTGCCGATCTCGCTGCCGCTTTTGTAAATAGCGGTTGGGTCGCCTTTGTCAATATTGTTTAAGGTTTCGTTTACGTAGCCATCTCCCAAAATCAACCGAACGAAAGAGTCATCATTCAGTGCTGAAATTGCCCCAATTGCGGTTGCTACGGCAAATATTAAAAACGAAAAAAGCAAAATGCGCTGATGCTGACGAAAAAAAAGCGGAAATTCATATTTCCAAAAACTTACGATTCTATTTTTCGACTCTTTTTTGTTTTTATAAATCTTTTGGTGCGCCTGCGAAGCCAACGAATTTAAATACTGAAGCGCCTTGCTGTCAGGATAATAGGTTTGCGCATAGGCAAGATCATTGGTAAGTTGGATGTAATGGTCGGCAAGCTGGTCTGGACTTATTTTTGAATTAAGTGTGATTGCCTTTTCAAAAGCAATCCATTTTTCCTTATTTTGCTTGACGAATGCTGCTTCGCGCATCTGTTGAAATTTTCGATAAATATAACCACTTGCTTTTACATGGCAAACTTAGAAATCAATACAACCCAAAACGTAAACCTAGACTATAAAATAGTTAGTGTAGGCGAACGTATTCTAGCTTTTTTAATAGACCTATTTCTGTTTTTCGTGTATTTCTATATTGTTGAATTAGCCACGGAAGCAATGAATATGGCTTTTAGCGACAACTGGGCCGTTTTCGGCCTACAACAATTAATGCTAGTGCCGGTAATGTTTTATTCGCTTTACATGCACATACTTTTCAACGGAAGAACGGTAGGGAAGATGGCGATGAAAACGCGTGTTGTTAAGGTTGATGGAAGCCCAGCACGGTGGAGCGATTATATGGTTTTGTGGATGCTTCGTTTAGTTGATATTTGGATCTTTTTGGGATCGATCGGATTACTTTCCATTATTTTTTCTGAAAAAAGACAGCGGGTTGGTGATCACGCCGCTGGAACTGTAGTGATAAGCACAAAAAATAAAGTGAAAATAAGCCACACCATTTTAGAAGAAATAGCAGACGATTATCAACCGAAGTTTTTGAATGTGATTAAACTGAGCGACAAAGATGCCAGACTTATAAAAGAAACTTATCTTATCGCAATAAAATCAAATGATTTCAAAACATTACATACACTTCGGAAGAAAGTGGAAAGTGTTTTGGAAACTTCTTCAGATTTATATGATAAACAATATATAGACACCGTTTTGCGCGATTATAACCATTTTACACAGAACATGTGAAGCTAATTTTAATCATAGATATTCTGGGAACCATCGCGTTCGCCATTTCAGGAGTGCTTACCGCGCTCAACAAACGTTTGGATCCATTCGGGATATTAATCATTGCTTTCGTAACGGCAGTTGGTGGTGGAACATTACGCGACATTCTCATTGACGCAAACGTAGCCTGGATGCGCAATCTCACGTTTGTATATGTAATTTTCGGTTCTACCATTTTTGCGGTAATTTTCAGAAAAAGGCTTGGCTATATTCGCCGTTCCTTATTTTTATTTGATACCATTGGAATTGCGCTTTATACAATAGTTGGCGTGGAAAAGGGGATTGCAGCAGGTTTTCATCCTATAATTTGCGTGGCTTTGGGAACAATGACTGCTTGCTTCGGCGGTGTGCTTCGCGATATTCTTTGCAATGAAATCCCGATTATTTTCAGAAAGGAAATTTATGCCACGGCTTGTATTTTGGGAGCTTCGGCGTATTTCTTATTGCACAATACTCCAATTTCTGAAGATTTTATCGTGATTATTTCGGGTTCTATTGTGATTATAGTTCGGTTGTTGGCGGTATATTTTAATCTTTCGTTGCCGAGTATTTATAGGAAGGAAGTTGATGAGACTATGAGTTGAAGAAACGAAAATATACTTTATTCCACTTTAATTTATTCTTTAGACCATCTTATACCACTGTATTTCTCGCTCAAAAGCAGATTGTTTTTACTGTGAAAAAAAACTCTAAAAAAATAAATGATTAATAAAAATAAAAATCTATCTAACATAATTAAGATTGAATAAATTACAAATGCTTTATTCAATTTTTTATGATTTTTATAGGTTATTGAAACTTTAAAAAGTTTCATACCTAATGTCCTATTAAAAAAAAATTCTGATAGTGTAAAAAAAATAAAATAAATAAAAAATAGAAATAGCCAAGGAAAATCTCTAGCAAGATCAAGTTGAAAATAAATAGTATATTCCAATAGAGAGATTAACAAACCAAAGATTGCAAAGTCTACGAAAAGAATAGTCAGCTTTAATTTAATTGATACTACTTTAATAGCGCTTTTATCTTTTCCTATTGACATATTAGTAGATTTTATTTTTCACTTTTTTTAAAAAGAAGAGATTTTACTCCAAAACTTTTGCCGAAATATAAATATTGTTCAACGGCCAATCCCCATCGTCCGCCTTCACTTTTGAAATTTCCTCCACCACGTCCATTCCTTTTGTAACTTTTCCGAAGATGGTATAGTTTCCATTTAAATGCGTAGTTGAAGTTTTTGGCCCGAGGAATATGAAAAATTCATAAGGCGCTGTTCTGTTATCAGGGTTTTCACGATATTCCTTAGCGCCGGAAACAGTTCCATATTCGTGCACACGGCCCGGAATTATTTCTGAGGGAAGTAAATATTCCTTTCCAAGTTCCGCGCGTTTTTTCTGTGTTGAAACCAAATCACTATTACCGGCTTGGATTATAAAATTTGGAACCACGCGATGGAAAAAAGTTTCATCAAAATAATGCTGCTTCACCAAATAGATAAAATTAGCGCGGTGCAAAGGTGTGTCTTTATAAAGTTCAATTTCAATATCTCCAAAAGAACTGCTTATCAAAACCTTGGTTTCAGGATTTTTCTCGCCGTATTCGGTTAGAAATTGAACCACGTTTTCATTTGTGATTTCGGGATAATTTTGGGGATTCTCTTTTTCCGGTTTAATTTTTATTTCTTTCTCCGGTTTGATTTCGTTTTCGATTTCAGTTTCAGTTTGGGAAGCCTTTTTCTTATCTTCACAGCTTCCGAATAATAGCACAATTCCGAACAAATAAATAAACAACTTCATCATAAATGGATTTTCGCGATTTTGAAAAACGGATTGTAAAAGTAACAAAAATGGAACTTCCCGGCGAAACGGTGCAATTTAAAATGGCGCCCATTGAACGCTTGCAGGAATTGAAGCGCGTTGCCCGCGAAAAAAACACTGCGAAAAAGGCAGGGGTGATGTCGCTTTTTTATCCTTCGGAAGATTATGAAACACGACTCATTTTGATTCTTCGGAAAACGTACAAAGGCGTGCATTCCGCACAAGTGGGCTTTCCCGGTGGAAAACTGGAAGACGGGGACGAAACCATCCAGGATACGGCGCTCCGTGAAACAGAGGAAGAGGTGGGCATTTCGCGCGAAACTATTTCGGTTTTAAAGAAACTCACGGAAATTTATATTCCGCCGAGTAACTTTTTTGTGCAACCTTTCTTGGGAATAACAACAGAACTGCCAAAATTTGTTCCACAGGAAAAAGAAGTGGAAGCTTTGATTGAAGTTTCCTTGCGCGACTTTATGGATGACGTAAATGTAATAACCCAAACACTTTCCACATCTTATGCCGAAAGTATTGATGTTCCTGCTTTCAAGTTGAACGGACATATAGTTTGGGGAGCTACTGCAATGATGCTCAACGAAGTGCGCGAATTACTGAAAATGGTACTGTAAATGCTTAATTTAGTATATTTGTCCCAACAGAACACTGAATACTGAACACTGAATACCGACTACTGAAAATGAGTCTTTTCAAAAAAAATCCTTTCGGACATATCCTTTTTTTAAAACTCTGGCTAATACGCATTGCCGGGCTTTTAACGCATCGGCGTTTTAAGGGTTTTAATGATTTACAGATTCACGGAAGCGAGATTTTAAAAACACTTCCTGAAAGAAATGTACTTTTTGTAAGCAACCATCAAACCTATTTTGCGGATGTTGCTGCAATGCTCCATGTTTTTAACGCCAGTTTAAGCGGAAGGGATGACAGCATAAAGAATGTGGGTTATTTGTGGCGCCCAAAACTTAACATCTATTTTGTAGCGGCAAAGGAAACTATGAAAGCGGGTTTACTTCCCAAAATATTAGCCTACGCAGGTTCTATCAGCATAGAACGCACATGGCGCGAAAAGGGGAAGGATATTAACAAGCAAGTAAAAATGAGTGATGTTAGCAACATTACAAAAGCACTTGATGATGGTTGGGTAATCACTTTTCCACAGGGAACTACAAAACCTTGGAAACCAATTAGACGCGGAACTGCGCATATTATCAAAAAGAATAAACCTGTTGTAGTGCCCATTGTTATTGACGGTTTCAGAAGGTCTTTTGACAAAAAAGGGATTAGAATTAAAAAACGGGGCATTCTTCAATCCATGGAAATTAAACCCCCGCTGGATATTGATTATGAAAACGAAACAATGGACCAGATTGTTGAAAAGCTTGAATATGCTATCGAACAACATCCGTCTTTTCTAAAAGTAATTCCTGCTTCCGAAATACAAAGTGAGGAAGAGCTCAACAAAGAGCGACAATGGCGTTATTAAAAAAGTCTGCAGTCGCAGTGGCAGTTTTCAGTAATTTAAAGGGGGCCAAAACTGACTACTGCGACTGAAAAACACGACTTTTTTCACATTTCTATCTTTTTCAATTCATTATAATTTTTGTGAAGTCGTCGCAATAAAATTCCATAAACAATTCTATAAAATAACAGAATGAAGCCAATCATTACAATCCCAAAAAGGATTTGTATTAGGAAGAACATTTTCATAAACTGTTCCTGTGACAGGTTTGTGATACCGTAATCTTCAGTCATATATTTAAAAACCAAATCTTGGTTGAAATAATAATAAAAGTTGACACAAATCACAATTAAAATGGAGGTTGCAACATTATAGATTACAAAATATTTCACTGTTTTTCGTGTGCGTAAAATATTTCCCATCAATTCCTTAACGGAATCCGTCATTGAAATTTTTCTGTAATTCCTATAAAATAGATAAATAAAGACGGCAAAAACGGAATAGTTCAGAATATTAACGCCCAACAAAATATTGTGCAACCCAATATCATCACTAAACTTGGTGCTGGATTCTGGCACGAAAAAGGAAAGTAAAGTCCAAAAAAGGATTTCAGCAATACTTATATAGAAAATCCACTTTACGATTGAAGAGGATTTTTTCAACAGCATTTTATAAATGTCTGAATAAGACAGATGGGGCAATTCCTGCTCGCGGGTTTGCCATTGTTTTTTTAATAATTCCAGTTCATCCATAATGGGTTACGGATTTAAAATAGTTCGTAATTTTTCCTTTATCCTGTTCATTTTCACGCGTGCGTTTACTTCAGTAATACCAAGGGTTTCGGAAATTTCTTTATAGTTTTTGTCTTCCAAATAAAGAAAAACAAGGGCTTTATCAATATCGTTCAAATTTTTTACGGCACTGTACATCAACTTTAATTGTTGTTCTTCGGTATCATCATAAGGCACCGAGGAAATTTTAAAACTTACCCCTTCAAAATCTTGTGTCTGTATTCTTCTTTTTGATTTTCGGTAAAGGGTGATTGCCGTGTTTAGCGCTACTCTATACATCCATGTGCTGAATTTGGATTCCCCTCTAAATTTTGGGAATGCACGCCAAAGCTGAATGGTTATTTCCTGAAACAGATCGTTGTGCGCGTCACTGTCATTTGTATATAACCTACAGATTTTGTGTACAATGTTTTGGTTTTCCTCCAATTGGGTCACAAAACTATGTTCCAGTTCTTTGTTCAATGGTTTTTTGTTAGCGTTTAATTAGTGTTCCTTAAAATTGCTTTGTTACAAAAATCCTAAAAAATAAGGTAACTCAATATACAAATCGTACTTTTATACTATATAAAAAAACGATGAATATTCCTGAAACCGGCGTGCCACGAATTGTTGTGATAGGTGGTGGTTTTGCTGGTATTTCCTTCATAAAAAAGCTTCAAAAACAAAAGGTGCAGATTGTGCTTTTTGATAGGCATAACTACCACACTTTTCAGCCTTTATTATATCAGGTTTCCACTGCTGGGTTGGAACCCGATTCCATAGCATATCCGCTTCGGAAGATTTTCAGAAAAAATACAGATTTCCACTTTAGAATGGCTGAAGTGGAAAGCATTAATACGGAAAACAATACAATTTCCACTTCCATTGGGAGCTTGCGGTATGATTATTTGGTAATTGCCACGGGCACGCGGACCAATTTCTTCGGAAATAAAAGCATTGCAGAAAATAGCATGCCAATGAAAACGGTACCGCAGGCTTTGAATATCCGAAGTTTGATACTTCAGAATATTGAAAAGGCCGATATCACTGCAGATGAAAGGGAAAGAAAAAGTTTGCTCAATTTCGTAATTGCTGGCGCAGGACCAACGGGAGTAGAGCTTGCCGGTGCTTTGGCAGAATTTAGAAAGGGAATTTTGGAAAATGATTATCCCGAACTTGACGAAGATGAAATGCAGGTACACCTCATTGAAGGCCAAAACAGGGTCTTACCGCCAATGAGTGAAACCGTTTCAAAGAAGGCACAAAAATTTCTCCAAGATCTTGGCGTGCAATTGCATCTTGAAACTTTTATTAGTGATTACGACGGAAAAATAGTCACGACCAAAGACGGTAAAAAGTTTGAAACAGCAACGTTTATTTGGGCTGCAGGTGTTACCGGAGCGCCAATTAAAGGTATAGATGGTGAAGCATTGGTTGAAAGAGCGAATAGATATAAAGTTGATGGTTTCAATAAAATAAAGGGTTTTGAAAATATTTATGCTTTGGGTGATATTGCGTTAATGGAAACAACTGAATTTCCCAAAGGGCATCCACAAGTTGCGCAGCCGGCAATTCAGCAAGGAAAAAATTTGGGAAAAAATTTCAGAAAAATGCTAAAAGGTGATAAAATGGAACCTTTTAAATATTTTGATAAAGGGACGATGGCAACCGTGGGCAGAAACAAAGCCGTTGTTGATATTGGGAAAATGCACTTTGGTGGCGCAATTGCCTGGTTTTTATGGATGTTTGTCCATCTTTGGTTTTTAGTTGGCTTCCGAAATAGAGTGGTTACTTTTTTCAATTGGACATACAGTTACATCAATTATGATCGCGCTGCACGATTGATTATACGTCCATTTAAAAAAAGTTGAAAGTTCAAAGTAGAAGTTTGAGATTATTGAAAGAAATTAACCAGAAACCAGAAATTTATTGAACTTTCACAGAAATAGGCCCTCCGTTTGAAACCCAGCCACCGCCAATTTCATCAAGGTTTACATCAAGCTCGTCAGTGGTTTCAATTTTCTTTAAATTCACTTTCACTTCGTCATAAGTATCAACACTTTTTAAATTTACATTTAGCTCATCATAGGTGCTGATATCTACCAAACGAACGTCCATTACTTCGCTTACCGGTTTATTCCCCACAATTTCTGAGGCGTGGGCCGAAGGAATAATTTCAAAATCCTTCATTAAATTGATGGTTAAACAAATTGCTATGATGGTCAAGATTGTTTTTGTGTACTTGTCTGTTTTCATAATTAAGGTTTAAAAGTTTAGAAGTTTATGAGTTTAGAAAGTTTGGTTAAGATATTTTGACTACTGACCACTGAAACATCAGCAGTTTTTGTATTTATCGTGAAGTCCCTTTTTGTCTTTTATCATAGGAATACATTTTTCCAACCTGCTCAGTTTGGTTTTTTCCTGTTTCGCTTCGGCAATATATTCGGCATATTCGCGCTGGCAACTTGGACTGAGCGCACTGAATGTTTCGGAAAGTTGTTTATCATCTTTCAAGGCTTCTTTCAGTAAACTTGGAATCTCAACTGGCTTTTTTGGACTTTTCTTCAACTCTTTTCCAGCTTTGGAATTTGCGATGGCTTCATTAATATATTCCAAAACAAGAGCGGAATCAATTTCATCTTCCTCTTCAAAACGCCATTGGCGCAGTGCTTTGGTTACACCTTCTTGGGCATTGATGAGTTTTTTGTGTTTGTCCTTTAAAAACACACCTTGATGAAACCAAAGTGCCATATGGTTTTTGAAATCTGCCATTGCAGCCACTAATTTTCCGTCCAATGTATATGTGGGTTTGCCCCATTTCACTTCTTCCTTTAATTCTGTTTTTTGAAAAACCGCACGCAGTTGCTGCAATTTTCCTTTCCACTTTGTTTGCTTTGCTATAAAAGCATCTATTTTTTGGGAATCGGTCATTTTGCTTTGTTTTCTTCCGAAGATACAATTTTTCGAAATAAATTTATTTTAGTGAATGTCCTAAAATTACAATTGAGTAATCCATTTTTACAATTCGGTTTGTTTTATTCTGAAAAAATGTACCGAAATTTCACCTTTGACCTGAAATTAAAAACCAACCAATCCATGAAAATTTTTACAATTACTTTTTTAGCAATCCTTTTACCCTTTCATTTTTTTGGTCAAAACACGGTTTCGGGAACAGTTAAAGATAATAACGGTACCCCAATATTTGGCGCCAATGTATATCTTGAAGGAACTTATGACGGAAGCACTTCCGATGATAACGGAATGTTTTCTTTTGAAACTTCTGAAACGGGCACCCAAACACTAACCATTTCATACGTTTCTTTTGAACCCTTCAAGCTTACAGATGATGTTTCAAAAATGAAAAACTTAAAAATCGAACTTCGCGAAGATGTAAATTCTTTAGAAACTGTTACAATTTCCGCAGGCTCCTTTTCTGCGGGAGACAACAGTAAAATTTCGGTTTTGAAACCTTTGGATATTGTAACAACAGCAAGCGCTTTGGGCGATTTTGTTGGCGCTTTGCAAACACTTCCCGGAACAACAACTGTCGCGGAAGACGGCCGTCTTTTTGTTCGGGGCGGTGATGCGGGCGAAACGCAGATTTTTATTGATGGCATCCGCGTTTTTACACCTTACAGCCCAACAACCAATAATGTTCCCACGCGCGGGCGTTACAGTCCGTTTCTTTTTGACGGTATTACTTTTTCCACAGGCGGTTATTCCGCAGAATATGGGCAGGCACTTTCCTCGGTTTTGCTTTTGAATACTATTGACGAGCCCACACAGGAAAAGACGGATATTGGCATTATGAGTGTGGGCGGTGCGTTGGGACACACCGAAAAATGGGAAAAAAGTTCATTGAGCTTGAATGCATCCTATATAAATTTGGCGCCATACATAGCGATTCTTCCCGATAGAAATGATTGGCAAAAACCTTTTGAAACAGCTTCGGGCGAAGCCGTTTTCCGTCAGAAAATAGGGGATGGGCTGCTGAAAATTTACGGTGCTTTTGACACTTCCGATTTTGAACTTACGCAGGAAGACATCAACCAACCCGAAGGAACACGTTTTAAATTAAACAACAAAAACTTTTATACAAATGCGAGTTTTAGTGAAACCCTTGATAATGATTGGACCCTATTTGCCGGAGGAAGTTATACTTACGGAAATACAAAAGTTGGCATTGATGAGGCCGATATAAAAGATGTGGAAAATTCGGCACATTTTAAAATGAAGCTGAACAAACGCTTCAGCAACCGCTTTAAACTGAATTTTGGCGCGGAACAGTTTGTAACCGATTTCAACGAAAATTATAACGAACCAAATTTTGCCGCAAAGCTTGGCTTCAACAATAATATTTCAGCGGCATTTACGGAAGCCGATATTATTTTCTCTCGAAAACTTGCTTTAAAATTGGGCGTTCGCGGAGAATACAGTGAATTGTTTCAAGAGTTTACAATTTCACCGAGAGCTTCTTTTGCTTATAAAACTGGAAAAAGTAGTCAACTATCATTGGCTTATGGAGATTTTTTCCAACAGCCAGAAAACGAGATTTTGAAATTCACCGATAAAGTTGAAGCGCAACACACGCAACATTATATTATGAATTATCAATATTCGGCCAATAACCGTATTTTTCGAGCGGAAGTTTTCAGAAAACAATACAGTAATCTGGTAAGTTATAATGACGAATTTCCTGATGTAAACACCTCCTTTTCCAACAATGGAAACGGTTACGCGCAAGGTTTGGATCTATTTTGGCGCGATAACGAAACCTTGAAAAATATAGATTACTGGGTAAGTTATTCCTATTTGGATACGGAGCGCAAATACCGAAATTATCCAATAGAAGCCACTCCTTCCTTTGCGAACACACACAATCTTTCATTGGTTGCAAAATATTGGATCAACGATTGGAAAAGTCAGATTGGGTTTAGTTATCAATTTGCCAGTGGCAGGCCTTATACAGATTTGAACAAGCCTGGTTTTCTTCAGGAAAAAACAAAAAGCTACAATAGTTTAAGTTTGAATTGGGCATATTTAATTTCGCAACAGAAAATCCTTTATGTATCCGTAAATAATGCACTTGCCACAAAAAATATAAATGGTTATCAATATGCAAATACGCCTGATGCCAACGGAAATTTTGCGCGAAGAGCTTTGCGCCCGGCGGCTGATCAGTTCTTTTTTGTTGGCTTTTTCTGGACGATTAGCGATGATGGAAAGGACAATCAGTTGGATAATCTTTAAGATTACATTTCAGCAGTAAAATTCAACAGTTCAGTTTTTTCAATTTTAATAGGAAAACATTTTATAGGAAATTTGAATATCAATTAATACTAACTAAAAATAGAAGTCATGCAAAATGTAGTCACTTATTTAATAATTTTTTTCACAGCCATCGTGATGCAGGCCCAAACTGAAAACACGGTAAATGCAGATGCCGCACCTACAAAATACCAACAAGGCATGCGCAAAGCATTCCAATTGTGGCAGGAAGATAAATCCTGGGATGCCGCAAATGTGTTTGAGCGCATCGCTTCAGCAGAACCGGACAATTGGCTTCCGCTTTATTACGTGGCCCAAATTAACGTAATCAATAGTTTTACGGAAAAAGACGCAACCAAGTTGAAGGCGCAATTGGATAAAGCACAGGATTTTTTAAACCAAGCAACCACCCTTTCAAAAGACAACCCAGATTTATTGGTTTTGCAGGCGCAATTATATACGGCCTGGATTGTTTTTGACGGCCAACAATATGGAATGACCTATTCCGCGAAAGCTTCTGAACTTTACAACAAAGCGTTGGCATTAGCGCCCAACAATCCGCGGATTATTTTGGCCAAAGCCGAATGGGATATGGGTGGCGCCAAATATTTTGGACAGTCCGTGGAGCCTTATTGCAAAGACATTCAACGCGCCATAGATCTTTTCGCTACCTTTAAACCAGCGGGTGAATTTTACCCAACCTACGGCGAAGAACGGGCAAAGCAGATACAGGCGGAAAGCTGTAAATAAAATATAAATTTTAGGAATGAAGTTTTTTTTAAAAGAATTCGGCAAGGCTTTTTTTATAGGTTTTCTCATCTATTTGGTTTTGATGGCCATCACCTATATTTCAGTCGGCAGTTTGGGAACGCCGCGCGAAATTCTTGTGAATTTTGGTTATAATCAGCTTTATTCCGTAGTACTTTATTTGGTGAACGTGCCGTTGTTTCGGTATTTCATTAAAACCCATAAAGGTGAATTTTTCAAATTAAAAAATCTGCTAAAAAGCTTCTTTGGGGCCATTCTTTCAACTTTAGTAGGGCTTTTTGTGCTTCAGGTTTTTTTAAATGTAATCATTGAAGGAGAGGATTTTTTAAAGTTCCTTTCCGAACAGAAAATTGATTATTACTACGTTGCCTTTATAATTGCAATGGTGGTAAGTATTATTTTTTACATTGCCTACTATTACAAGTTCAAACAGGAAAATAAGGTAACCGAGCAGAAGATAATCGCGGGCACGGCATCGGCAAAGTTTGATGCGTTAAAAAACCAACTGGATCCACATTTTCTCTTCAACAGTTTGAATGTTTTGACCAGTTTGATTGAAGAAAACCCCGAAGCCGCAACGCGTTTCACTACTTCGCTTTCAAAGGTGTATCGGTATGTTTTGGAACAGAAAAGCAAGGAGCTGGTTACGTTGGAGGAAGAATTGAAATTTGCGGAACTCTATATGTCACTTTTGGCCGTTCGTTTTGAGGACAGTATCGTTTTTACAACACCTTCAAAATTGGAAAACCCACAAGCAAAGGTGGTTCCTTTATCGCTTCAGCTTTTGTTGGAAAACGCAGTGAAGCACAATCAGGTTATGCCTTCCAAGAAACTTCACATAACTATTTCCGAGGAAAACGGCAATTTGGTTGTGGCCAACAACAGTCAGCCAAAGCAGGTTTTAAAGGAAAGCACGGGTGTTGGCTTGCGAAATATCCGCGACCGATATGCGCTTTTAACGAAACGTCCGGTACTTATTAACGAAACCCAAAAAGAGTTCCGAATTGCAATTCCCGTTTTGGGAGAAAACATTCAAATTATGAATACAACGGATACATTTATTTCAGAAAAAAGATACAAACTCGCCAAGAAACGGGTGGAAAAATTAAAGGTGTTTTATATACATTTTGCTATTTATTGTATTTGTGTGCCCGTATTTATTTACCTTAATTTTCTTTCGCGAGCGGGATTTCCGTGGGCACTGTTCCCCATTGTGGGCTGGGGCATTGGCGTTACGAGCCACGCTTCGGAAACATTTAATTACAATCCTTTCTTCGGAAAAAACTGGGAGGAACGTAAAATTAGGGAATTGATGGATAAAGAGGATTAACAGTTCATCCCTCAAAAATTACGGTTCGGAAGTTTCAATTTTATATTCGGGTCTTCCTTCTGTAATTTTATGCTATAATTTAAAAAACAATTTTAATTATGGAACCTAACGAGAAAGACAGCAAGTATTTTAAAGCGAAAAGACGTGTTGCCGAAATAAAGAAATTCTACAGCAGCTTAATGTTTTATATCATTTTTATAAGCATGCTTGCCGGTATAAACTATTACACCAACCAATGGAGATCACCTTGGTTTTTATGGGCAGCTTTCGGGTGGGGTATAGGAATTTTTTTTCAAGCCATCAAAACCTTCCAATGGATGCCTTTTGTTGGCAAGGATTGGGAAGATAGAAAAATGAAGCAATTTATGGAAGAAGAGGAAAAACACAACCAAAACCGTTGGGAATAATGGAATTTTCAGAAAGCACAAAATTGAGAAAGGCCCGAAAGAGGCTGGAAGCGCTAAAAGGATTTTACAAACACTTGTTAGTTTATATTGTTGTGAACATCGCTATTTTTATAGTGAGAGGGAATGTTTTGGAGTTTTTTCAAAACCAGTCCCCCGATAAAAATTTCATAGAATGGGTAAATTGGAATACTTTGATAGTCCCTATTTTTTGGGGAATAGGTTTACTGTTTCACGCTTCAAAAGTATTTCAATATAATTTTCCCTTCATTAAAAATTGGGAAGATAGGCAGATAAAAAGATTTATGGACGAAGATTAAAAGAATCAAAAAATGGAAACGAAGAGAAGCCTGACTTATTTAAGAGCAAAGAAAAAAGTGGAAACATTAAAAGGTTTTTACAGCCATTTGGCAGTATTTGTTATAATCAATACAGGAATTATAGTAATAAATGCAAATGTTTTCGGAAAGGGGCCGACCAATTTTGAAGATTGGGGCAATTATTTCACCTTATTCTTCTGGGGCATCGGATTGGTCTCGCACGCTATTTATGCGTTCTTTGTACTGAAGGTGCGAAACAATTTTTTAAAACGCTGGGAAGAGAAGAAAATCAACCAATTTTTGGATGAAGAAATTTAAAAATCGAAATCGAAATCGAAATTAAAATCGAAATTGAAACCTGAAACCAACCAAATGAACGTATTAATCATTGAAGACGAAAAACCATCTGCCCGCTATCTGCAACGGATGTTGGAAAAACAGGATGTTGTTGTAAACCAAATGCTCCACAGTGTGGAAGAAGCAGTGAATTGGTTTCAAAACAATCCGCATCCAGATTTGATCT
Source organism: Aequorivita soesokkakensis (assembly GCF_001641085.1). Lineage (GTDB taxonomy): Bacteria > Bacteroidota > Bacteroidia > Flavobacteriales > Flavobacteriaceae > Aequorivita > Aequorivita soesokkakensis. Next base: position 36,232 of record NZ_LXIE01000036.1, read on the forward strand.
TTTTGGATATTCAATTGAGCGACGGACTTTCTTTTGAGATTTTTGATGCTGTTGAAGTGAATAGCGCTATTATTTTCACCACCGCTTTTGACGAATACGCATTGCAGGCTTTTAAATTGAACAGTATCGATTATTTATTGAAACCAATTGATGAAGATGAATTGCATACCGCTGTAAAAAAATATAAGTCCTTAAAACCTGCGGTCCAAAATGTACAGTTCAATTTTGAGGATATTAAAAAACTGCTCGTAAATCCCGTGGAACGCGATTACAAAAAGCGGTTTACTACCAAAATAGGGCAGCATATAAAAATGATTTCCGTTGATGAAATTGAATGTTTTTATTCTGAAAACAAAGGCACATACGCACACACGGTAGATGGCCGCGATTATCTGTTGGAAACCACTTTGGAACAGTTGGAACAGGAACTTTCACCCGAAACTTTTTTTAGGATAAGCAGAAAATATTATGTAAATATTAATTCAATAAAAGATATAATTTCCTACACAAATTCGCGTCTTCAGTTAAAGCTCAACAGTTATAAAGAACAGGAAGTGATAGTTGCCCGTGAGCGGGTAAAGGATTTTAAATTGTGGATTGAATAGTTTTTAGCCTTTCTTTTTGGCAGCTTCAATTCTATTGTCCTGAAAAGAAGAAGGCAAAAGTTTCGGAATAAATTTCACTAAAAGCGGCAAAAGGACGGTTCCGCCGGGCAGCAGAAATATGGTGAGCGACGGAATGGTTTTGCAAATATCCAGCAATTGTTCCTTTACTTTAGTCTTTTCTTCAGCAGAAAGATCGCGAAGTGTAGATTGGCCCAATAATACAATTAATTCCCCGCTTTCATCCAATTCGCGCGCCAAGCGATCCTTGTTGCGAATGATCAATAATTTTACCGTGGAAGCAGACTGTTTATAAAACTGTTTCACCGGATGTGAATATTCAAAAAGAAGAATTTTTTTTGTGTACTTCTCTGAAAACGTCTTTAAAGCGGACAGACTCTTGTTTAAATCTTCTTCAGAAAAATCGAGCGTTACCAACATTTGCTGCAGAAATTGATGTTCGGCCTCATCCAGAGTTAAATCTTCAAAGACGGTCAAACAGCAAAGATCAAGCATATATCTTTTTTCCAATGAATTTTCGCTTTTATTCATATAGTTGATGCTTTCCAAAAAAGTTGCTGCTCCGCCATCAGCATCATCTATTATATATTCGGATGAGGTTTCGAATAATTCTATTAAAAGTTTGTCATATTTAGTCTTTTTCTTTTTCGACTTTAGGGTGTAAAAACAGCCCGTTAAAACAATTGTTTCCAGTTGTTTGTAATATTTTTTTGCAGTATTTGGTTCTGCCTGCCATTGTTTATAGGCCAAAACATCCAAATATAAAAGCGCATGCGTAAGCAGGGAAACCGTATTTTTTTTCAATAATGTATTGGCATCCTGCAATCTTGCGGAAAATATATGTTCCAGCGTGTTTGCAGGGCTTTGCGAAAGTGAAAACCTTTGAAAGAACCCGGTCTTTCTTTTTTCAAGGTGATTGTAAAATGAAAGAATATCTGCAATAGCTTCTTCATTGGTGCCGGATTCATTCTTTTTAAAATATTGAAAAAGCAGCGCGTGAAACAGATTTATCTTTGCAAGTTCCTCTTCAGTAAGTTTTAGGTTTCCGAGAGATTTTTTTGGAACTGCCGCAACCGATACACCATAAATAAAACCAGTTTGAATTAACGCATCATAAAAAGTGTTGTCATTTTCAAAGGGCTCGATGAGATCTTTTCTTTCAAAATGATTTAAAAATTTTAAAATCCAATCTGCTGCGGACGGGTTCATCGTATTATTTATGATTATTTTTGGGTGTTCAGCCCTTGTTTTGGACGTTAACAAAAGATTAACGTTGTTTTAAAAACCATGCAGTTACATTTAAGCGTAAGTATAGGCGAATAAGTAAAAATAAATAATAAAAACCAACAAAAAAGATGAAAAAATCAAAATTTTTTGCAGTAATCGGTGGAATAGGCGTAGCCGCACTATCGATATTTTTAATATCCGCGGATCACATTGACGCGCCAGCTGTAGCCGGCACAACCGCAGATATTACAGACTTTTACGCCTTTCAGGGCGAGAACAATGGCAATTTTGTTTTTGCCGCTAATGTACAAGGGTTATTGGCACCCGGACAACCCACAAGTCAAGCTGTGTTTGATGAAACCGTATTGGTAGAAATAAACATTGATAATAACAATGACTTAAAGGAAGACTTGGTGATACAAGCCATTAAACGTGGGGATTCTATGTATTTCTTTGGTCCTTCTGCGCCAGCTATGCAAGGTTTGGAGAGTACTATCGCAACTTCAGCCAGAAGAAGCGTGAAAATTTCTACTAAAGATGACGTTCAAATTACTGAAAAAGACGGAATGAAGTTTTTTGCAGGCCCGCGGGAAGATCCTTTCTTCTTTGATTTTAATCAATACAATGCAATACTTGCAGGAACAGCTGGTGGTTTTAATAACCCAGGAGCAGACACTTTTGCAGGAACAAACGTATTGAGTATTGTAATTGAAGTTCCAAAATCTATGATTCCCGGTGGAGTTGCTGGTGTAAATCCATTTGCTCCAAACACACCTATATACAATGTGTGGGTTGAAGCCAAAAGAAAAATATAATTGCTAACCTTGAAAAAATTTAAAAAGATGAAAACATTAAAATATATAACCCTTTTTGCTGCAATTTCAACATCATTATTGTTTGTGCAGTGTAAAGATGACGACGATAACGTAATAATACAAGAAACTTGTACAGACGGAATTATGAACGGTGATGAAACTGGAGTGGATTGCGGTGGAACTTCTTGTGCACCTTGCGGACAAGTACTTGATTTTAGCGGAACTTACAGACAGGAAGATCAAATGGGTCGTCCAGGTATAAATACCGTTTTTGGAACTACTGGCTTTAAAGATTCTTTTAATGCTACAGTTCCCTCAGCAATGCAAGCTGCATTTCAAACTAAGTTTCAAGATAAGTTACTTGCTCTAAATGCAGGTTATACAACTAATGCACTTGGTCTTGACGCTGCAACTTTCACTACTGTACTTTCTAATGATGTATTGTGGTTGGGTAAAACAGGTATCACTACTTATTTTAACGGCACAGAGATTTTGACAGGTAGAGCCTTGAGTGATGATGTGATAGACGTATCATTGCTATTAATCTTTGGCGGACCTGACGGAACTGAAAACCCAGGTTTGACAAGTGATGGTGTGCCGTCAAACGATGTTGCTTTTTCAAGCAGCTTCCCGTATTTGGCTGGCCCGTTTTAATAAACACAGCTTTAATTCAGAAAAGAGAACCGTCTGGGTTCTCTTTTTTGGTTTAAACACAATTTTAAAAAAATACAACTAACAAAATACTTTTACAATGAAAAAAATAATAACAATACTCACAATTGCAGTTCTTTTTGGATGTCAGGAAAAACCAAAAGGAATAACTGACAGTAAGGATTACGATCAATATTTGGTCACAAACAAAACTCCCGGAAAAGATGCCATCCATAAAGATTTAGAATTTTGGAAAGCACGTTTCAACAATGATTCTACACATTTAATGGAAATGAGCCGTCTCTCTGGAATACACGCAGCGCTTTTTGGAAGTACGGGGGATATTTCAGAATTGAAAACTTCGGAAATGTTGATTAAAAAAGCACACAACGTTTCAGCTAGAAATAAGGATTCCTATTTGCGCAGTTTGGCGCATAACTATATTTCGCAACACCGTTTTAAGGAAGCACAAGTTTTATTGGACAGCGCATATACCTATGAAGACAACAGAAAGGAAACCGAAATGATGCTTTTTGATGTGGCAATGGAATTGGGTGAATATGATCGTGCAGACACCCTTTTGGGTAACATAAAAGATCCAAAAGACTTCAATTATTTAATTCGTTTGGCAAAATGGAGCGATCACAACGGCAATCTTGATGCTGCCATAAAATATATGGAACAGGCCAAGCAAATTGCTGAAGATCGCGATAACAAAGGCTTGAAGTTATGGGTTTATAGCAATATTGGTGATTTTTACGGGCACGCCGGAAGAATAAAGGATTCGTATGATAGTTACCTAAAAACTTTGGCAATTGAACCCGACAATCATTATGTAAAAAAACAACTTGCATGGATGGTCTATTCCTCTGAAAAAAATACCGAAGAAGCGAACCGCATTTTGGATTCTGTAATGGTAAACCACAAAGCGCCGGATTATTATCTCTTGATAGGTGAAATGGCGGAATTTGACGGAAATACTTCTGAAGCAAAAAAACAGTACGATATGTTTTTAAAGGCAACTGATAATCCAAGTTATGGTGGCATGTACAATACCTATCTCATTAGCCTGTATGCAGAAACAGAACCTGAAAAAGCGTTGGCTCTAGCCGAAAAGGAAATCACAAATCGCGCTACTCCCGAAACATATCAATTGCTGGCATATTCACAATTGAAAGCAGGAGAAAAGGAAGCCGCTTTAAAAACAATTGAAGAACACGTAGCCGGAAAAACTTCAGAGCCAAAGGCGCTTTTCCATTCCGCTTTAGTATATAAAGCAAATGGAATGGAAGACAAGGTGGCGCCATTAAAAGAAGAGCTTATGGGTGCTTTTTATGAATTAGGCCCTGTAAAGGCAAAAGAAATTGAAAAATTATAAAAAATTGAAAACCAAGTCTTCAACTATTACGTAAGTTTAGTTGAGGTTGGTTATCTATCAAGAGATTGATAGATTTTACAAAACCGGAAATATCCGGTTTTTCAGAGTTTTTTTGTTAGTTGAAGCGCCCGCAAAATGCGGGCGCTTTTTATATATAAGAATTTTGAAAAGGCTTCATCTTATTCAAAAATAAAAAAACCTGTACATTAATTGAGTACAGGTTTTTAATTTAAAACTTTGCTTTTTAAATTGTAATCATTACTAAAGTATATAGTTGTGATAGCGTAGGAGTTTCGCTTCCGCCTTCAGGCTCTAACGTTATTCCGAAGGCTTCCGGGTCTGGGAAATTTACGA
>NZ_LXIE01000037.1 GCF_001641085.1 Aequorivita soesokkakensis
AAACCCGGAAAACAATGTGACAGGAATGTGGACGTGCTTTATACTGTTCCAATTACTTTTAAAATCCAATAAAAGATTTCAAATATAAATGTGAAAAGCCTCCTTTAAAAAAGGGGGCTTTTTTTGAAACCGGTCATTGCAAAAAAACTGTATCTTTCGGGTTTAAACGAGCAAACACAAATGAAGCAGCTTATCTTCCTTTCTATTTTTTGTTTTTCAATAGCATCATTCGCACAGGTTCCTGCCGCCCAATATGAAAAATATCCGGTTTTTAAGGAATGTGAAAATGCAGATGTTGATGCTTTGGAAAATTGTTTTAAAAACACACTTCAACAATTCATTTTTAAAAATTTCAAAGTTCCCGAAATTGTTTTTTCTGAAAATTACAAAGGCAATGTAAATGTGCTTTTTGAAGTTACGAAAGAGGGAAAATTCAAAGTTTTATATGTTGATGGAATTTATGATGAATTAAAGGAAGAAGCACGAAGCGTTTTTGAAAGTCTCCCCGAAGTGAAACCCGCAACCTATAACGGTACGCCAACTTATGTTCAGTTCACATTGCCCATTGCAATTCCATTGGTAGCTCCGGGCGAAAGTATTCTTCAAAAAACAGAGATTGCAAAGAAAAACGAGAGGGAGGCATTGGTAAATGAATATGAAGAAGTAGTAAATCTTCCTTATAACAATGAAGAATACAGAAGCAATGTGAATATTCCGCTTTCACACCACAATTATAGCCTTTTTGATCCTGCGCTCAATCGTGTTGGCTTGAACAATCACACAGCACAGAAACCGTATATTTATTCCGAGGTAAATAAATATTACGATTTTGAAGCAGCCAATAAAGAAATTTTAAAAAACAAAACTTCGTGGTTTGGCCGAAAGCTTTGGAACGAGCACCTTGCTACAATCAAAGGAAAAGATTATTGGTTAACGCTGGATGCAGGTGTAGATTTGCAAGCTGGAAAAGATTTTGACGCAGATATTGATACTTATAACAATACGCGTTTGGTTTACACCCAAGGAGGAGTTGGCAAGCAACTTAGTTTTTTCGGGGTTATTTATGAAAGCCAAGGGCGTTTTGCGGATTATTTCAACCGTTATGCTGAATCCATAAAACCGGATGGCGGAAATCCAGCAATTATCCCTGGGCGCGGTATAGCGAAGCGATTTAGATCAGATTCCTATGATTATCCAATTGCAACTGGACACATTTCTTACACGCCTTCAAAATATTTCAATATTCAACTTGGTCACGGAAAAACCTTTTTGGGGGACGGATATCGTTCTCTTTTCACGAGTGATAATGCCAGCGCGTATCCTTTCTTCAAAATAAACACTACTTTTTGGAAGCTAAAATACACCAATACTTGGATGTCGTTGCGTGATGTTCGCCCAGAAGTTACCGAAGATGGTTCCTTCCGAACAAAATATATGGCAAACCACTATTTGAGTTATAACATAACCAAAAGATTGAACATTGGTCTTTTTGAATCGGTTATTTGGCAAAATGACAATGGCCGCGGCTTTGACGTGAATTATTTAAACCCTATCATATTTTACCGCGCAATAGAATTTTCAACAGGCTCACGCGGCGGAAATGCCTTGATTGGGATTAGCGGAAAGTATAAAGTAAATGACCGTGTAAATGCCTATGGACAACTTATTATTGACGAATTTTCCTCTAGCGATGTTTTTGGCGGAAAAGGGAGCTATAAAAACAAAACCGGGTATCAATTGGGGCTAAAATATTATGATGCATTTGGTTTAAAAAATCTCTATTTGCAGACGGAATATAATAGGGTCCGTCCATATACGTATTCACACAATACTGTTGTTCTTAATTATGGACACAACAATCAATCGATGGCGCACACCCTTGGCGCCAATTTTTCTGAATTTATAACCATTGCTCGCTATCAACGCGGAAGGATTTATGGCGATGCCAAATTCATTATTGCAAAACGCGGTTTTGAGTTTAACACTCCCGATGATTCAAGCTTTTACGGCAGCAGCATCTATGGAAATGAGGACGATAGAATTTCTGACAATGGAAACGAAGTTGCCCAAGGAAATACCACAGATTTTTTCCACGCTGAAGTGCAGGCTGGATATGTAATAAACCCAGCTACCAATTTAAAAATATACGGAAGCTTTATTTTCAGAAATTTTGACCCAAAAGTGGAAACGGAAACTGTTTTCAAGAATCAAACCAGTTGGGTTAATTTTGGAATCCGTACAGATTTGTTTAACTGGTATTACGATTTTTAAGAAAACTTAATCTACGTCGTTACTTCCCTTCACGTTTTGAGGGGGAGTTTTGTTTTCTTGCGGGCTATTTTGCTTTTCTTGCATTTTTTCTAGCTTTTCGCGTGCTTGCCGGTTTTTTTCAGCGTTTTTGTCAATAGGGCTGCGCTCTTTGGCAACTTCTTTATACACAGTTCTTAAAAAAGCTTCAGTTGAAATAAAACCATCGCCATAACCTAGGTCATCAAACTCCTTGGTAATATCCTTCATCTGTGCAACTTCCTCTTCGGTTTTTTTGTTTATATAGTGTGTCGTTACACGTTTGTATATAATTGAAAGCATATAGGATGCTTTTTGAAGATCTTTATAGGTTCCTACATCACCGTGGCCCGGAATAATTTTTGTGTCTTCATTAATTAGTAACAATGCCTTCCCAATGCCATCAATATATCCTTGTATGCTGCCACCATTATCAGTATCTATAAAAGGATATTTCCCGTTGAAGAAAACATCGCCGGTGTGCAGTACGTTGCTGTCTGTAAAATACACCATCGCATCTCCATCGGTATGGGCGTTGTGGACATGGAATACATAAATTTTTTCACCATTATAGTGAAAAGTAAGGTCTTCGGAAAACGTAACTACTGGAAGTATTTCCTGCGGAATTTTTTTCTTTTCCTCGGCAATCATTCCCTGCAGACGGGCGTGAACATTCTCTTGCGAAAATATTATTGTTCCCTGTTGTGCTAAAACTGCATTTCCGCCAGTATGATCGCCATGAAAATGTGTGTTTACCAAAAACTGTATGGGATTTTTACTAATTGTTTTAATGTCTTTTTGTATCTGCTCAATACCCTCGGCATATTGGTCGTCAATCATAAAGATTCCTTCATTGCCAAAACTAAGGCCAATATTTCCACCTTTTCCTTGAAGCATGTAGATTTTATTATTAACTTTTATAAGTTTTGTATTGAATTTATTGCCAGTATCAGTTTGCGAATAAACCGTTAAAAAAGAAAAAAGTAGAGTTGCGCTGAAAATTATTTTTGATAGCATTTGTTTTATTTTTTAAAATCGGTTCAAATTAACAAAAATGCTGAAATAAAAGCATAAGATTGTTGATAATATATTGCGAAAAAAAATACAGTAAGCGTATCTTTGCGCAGCCTAAAAATAAGAGCTTGTCCGTTACCCAATCACAAACAATCACTCAGTCCGTCATTAGGAATTTCACTGAAATTACCAAGCTTCGGCTTTCGGTGAGTGTAGTGTTTTCTTCTGTTGCTGGTTATTTGTTGGGTGCAGACTCTATAGATTTTTATATACTTTTTCTATTGTGTTTAGGCGGTTATTGTATGGTGGGTGCATCAAACATATATAACCAAATAATAGAGCGCGATCTAGATGCGCTGATGGACCGCACCAAAAATAGGCCGCTTCCGGCTGGACAAATGAGCGTCCGTTCCGCATTTATTTTGGCCTGTGTTCTTACAATAATGGGAATTGTGGTTTTATACTCAATAAACCCAATAACTGCAATGTTTGGAGCTATTTCCATTTTTATGTACGTTAGCCTTTATACACCACTAAAGACCAAAACCCCGCTTTCGGTTTTTGTGGGCGCATTTCCGGGAGCTATCCCGTTTATGTTAGGTTGGGTTGCCGCAACGGGCAATTTTGGCATAGAACCGGGAACTTTGTTTATGGTTCAGTTTTTTTGGCAGTTTCCACATTTTTGGGCTATTGGCTGGTTTCTTTTTGACGATTACCAAAAAGGAGGTTTTTTTATGCTTCCCAACGGAAAGCGAGATAAGGGAACGGCAATACAAATTATTTTATACACAATCTGGACGGTACTTGTTTCCTTGATACCTGTTTTGGGTATTACTGGAAAATTATATTTAACCCCAATTTCAGGCGTTTTGATTGGTCTTTTGGGAATTGGGTTAATTTATTACGCTCTTCGCCTTTATAAAGAAAAAACTTCAAAAGCCGCCAAACAGCTTATGCTTGCAAGCGTGAGCTATATTACGTTACTGCAAATAATTTATGTTGCAGATAAATTTTTAAGATAATTTAAGCATGGACGTTTTACAGAAAAGAACAATGAGTAAAAAAATAGATTTAACCGAAGGAAGCGAAGAGGAAAAAACAAATAGGGCAAAAAAGAACATGCTCTGGTTTGGTATTATTAGTTTAACGATGAGTTTTGCGGGTCTTACAAGTGCTTATGTGGTAAGTAAGGAAAGACCGGATTGGATTTCAACCTTTGAGATTCCACAAGCTTTTTACATAAGCTTGGCATTGATAATTGCAAGTAGTTTTACAGTACATTTAGCTTTATTAAAATATAAAGCGCAACAAAATGGAATCGGAATGATTCTATTGATGGCTACCTTTATATTGGGCTGTTTTTTTGTAATTTTTCAATTCATTGGGTTTTCAGAAATCATTCAAAACGGATATAATTTTACAGGACCTACGAGCAGTATAACTACTTCTTTTATTTATTTGGTGGTGTTATTGCACGTTGCGCACGTTTTTGCAGGGCTCATATCGCTTCTGGTCGTAATTTATAATGATAATAAATTAAAATATGAAAACGGTAAAACACTTGGCGTTGAACTAGCTGCAACTTTTTGGCATTTTGTTGATGTAGTGTGGATTTACCTCTTTTTATTTTTATATTTTGTGAAATGATAATATTGTCCTTTAAGGATTCACAGAACATCGTTTTATTGGATTTTTCAATGGGTTTATATAAAACTTTAAATGATGTTTCGTTAAATAAAAATTAAACGTATTTTTGAACCTTTATTTAAAACCAATTTCTTTTTATGGAAGCTACTGTTGTTAAAACAGGTACCGAGGGAAAAACCTGGGGCGGCGGAAACCAGCCACTAAAAGCCAGTTATGGCAAAATGATGATGTGGTTTTTCATCGTTTCTGATGCCTTGACTTTTTCTGGATTTCTTGCCTCTTATGGATTTTCAAGATTCAAATTTGTGGATGCCTGGCCTATCGCCGACGAAGTTTTTACCCACTTTCCGTTTCTGCATGGAGTAGATGCGCCAATGTATTATGTGGCGTTTATGACTTTTATTCTGATCTTTTCGTCCGTAACTATGGTTTTGGCCGTAGATGCAGGGCATAAAATGCAACAGAAAAAAGTTATTTTCTATCTCTTCCTAACTATTATTGGAGGAGCTATTTTCGTAGGCTCGCAAGCTTGGGAGTGGAATACTTTTATTAAAGGAGATTACGGCGCAATTGAAACCAAAGGCGGACAGATTGTTCAATTTTTGGACAAAGAAGGAGAGCGCGTTGCCCTTCGTGATTTTGCTGCTGCTGCAACAGGAGAACGAACTGAGCAAACCAAAGAAAATGGAATATGGTTTAAAAACGAAGCAGAATATTACCCAAGTGTTTCTTTTGAACAGGTAAAAGCTGGGTTCTTGGCCAATGACAATCTCTTGGTTAGACTTCAACATAAAGACGAACACGGACAACATATAATTTTATCAAGGGAAGAATCCATCGCAAAGGTTGTGAACGATGGCCATATGGTGGTTGAGGGAGCAAACCTTCACCATAATGAATACGGGCACCCACTGTTTGCGGACTTCTTCTTCTTTATTACTGGTTTTCACGGATTCCACGTATTAACGGGAGTTCTGATTAACTGTATTATATTTTTCAACGTAATATTGGGTACCTACGAACGCAGAGGCAGCTACGAAATGGTAGAAAAAGTTGGACTTTATTGGCACTTTGTAGATTTGGTTTGGGTATTTGTATTTACCTTCTTTTATCTTGTATAGCTTTCAATATTTTAAAAAATGGCACACGAACATAAATTAGCAATATTTAGAGGAACTTTAAAGTTCAAATCGAACGTAAGTAAAATTTGGGGCGTATTTTTTATACTTTCCATAGTTACTATCATTGAAGTTGCATTGGGTATTATCCGCCCAGACTTTTTGGTGGATCACAGATTTTTGGCACTGAAACTTCTTAACTGGATATTCATCCTGCTTACCCTTTTTAAAGCCTATTACATTACTTGGGACTTTATGCACATGCGCGACGAAACCAATGGTTTGCGAAGAGCGGTAATATGGACTACCTTATTCTTAATAAGTTATTTGGTGGTACTTCTATTAATTGAAGGAGATTATATTTATGAGGTTTATAAAATTGGTTTTATAAAATTTAATTTCTAAATCCGATTTTAAGATTTATAAAAAAAGCCCTCAAGTTGAGGGCTTTTTTATGCTCTCTATTTTAAAATTAACACCCAAAACATTGCCCAACCCCCTTTTACCCTGTATTTTTGCAAAAGCAAAAAAAATTTGTAAAATGAAGAAGTATTTGGTTCTCGGCATCCTTTTTTTACTGCCCATTACGGCTTATGTTTTTTTTGCGTCCGGGAAAAATAATTTTGCTACACTTCCCTTGCTCACTAATTCAATTACTGAATTAAACGGATTTAAAACCCTTGAAGGGAAACCCGTTCAGCTAAAAGATCACATCACGGTTTTGGGTTTCTTCGGAAGCGATTTGGAAATTCACAGGGCGTATGCTTACAATCTTGCCCACAAAATTTACAGTAAAAACTATGAATTTAACGAGTTTCAGTTCGTCATTCTATTGCCAACTGGAACAGAAGAACAAGCAAGAAATATTGAAGAAAAGCTAAAACAGATTGCCCCCACGGATGCTTGGCATTTCGCTTTCGGTTCACCAGAGGATATTAAACAGGTTTTTCAGTCTTTAAAATCCAACATTGAGTTGGATTCCAATTTATCCACACCCTATGTTTTTATAATTGATAAAGAAAGAAACCTGCGCGGGAGGGATGACGACGAAGATGAAGGCGTAATGTATGGTTTTGACTCCAGCACGATTGCCGAGATTAACAACAAAATGAGTGACGACGTTAAAGTGCTTTTGGCAGAATATAGACGGGCTTTAAAAAAGTATAACGACAAACGGGAAATATAATAGAAATGGTTTCATTTAAAGTATTCATAGGGTGAAAAAGAATTATTCATACATAGGAATTTCGTTCATCATTTTAATCTTCGGAATTTGGGCGATTCCGAAAATCATCAAATCTGTTTCTGAACCTGATCTTGCAACCATAGGGGCTGTGCCAGCTTTCAGTTTTACTGATCAAAATGAAAAGACAGTCACAAACGAAACTTTTAAGGACAAGGTTTATATCGTTGAATTTTTCTTTACTACTTGCCCTTCCATTTGCCCAATTATGACGGAAAACATGATTAAAATCCAAGATGAATTTTTGGGAAATCCCAAAGTTGGAATTGCCTCTTTTTCTATTGACCCTGCACACGACACACCTCAAGTTTTAAAGGAATATGCCCAAAACAAAGGAATTACAAAACCGCAATGGCATTTATTGACGGGCGAAAAGGAAGCTATTTTTAAACTGGCCAATGAAGGTTTCAATCTATATGTTGGAGAAGTTTCCGAAGTGGAAGGCGGTTTTGAACATTCTGGCTTTTTTGCACTTGTTGATGAAGAGGGAAACATCCGTTCAAGAAAAGACGAAAGCGGAAACCCAATTATTTATTACGATGGCTTGAAAGACAAAGAAATCCAAATGTTGAAAGAGGATATTAAAAAACTTTTATAAAGGCATGCAGACAACGCAGGGAAATACTAAAAAATACAATATTTGGATTTGGCTACTTTCCATCGCCATTCCAATAGCCGTAGCAGTGTTGTTCACTGTAAAAATTCCTGGAGTGGAACGTTTGGGTTTTCTACCGCCAATTTATGCAACCATTAATGGACTGACTGCTATTTTATTGGTTACGGCGGTTTTCCAAATTAGAAAGGGAAATCGAAAAAAACACGAAAGGTTGATGAAAACCGCAATTATCTTTTCCGTATTGTTTTTGGTAATGTATGTAGCCTATCATATGACTTCCGATTCTACGAAATATGGTGGGGAAGGAATGTTGAAATATGTTTATTATTTTATTCTTTTAACGCATATTTTATTGTCTATAGTAGTAATTCCTTTTGTACTGATAACTTATGTTAGGGCAATCTCCGGACAGTTTTATATGCACCGAAAAATTGCACGCATAACCTATCCACTTTGGTTATATGTTGCTGTAACTGGCGTCATCGTTTATTTGATGATTTCGCCCTATTATTAATAACTTATGAAGTTTAAAATTTTCATACTTTTTATCTTGCTTCTCATTGTCGTTCTTCCCGCAGAAGCCCAATGTGCCATGTGCCGCGCTGTTTTGGAGAGCGAGGAAGGCGGGCAGGCCGCAAAAGGCATCAACAACGGTATTGTTTACTTGATGATTTTTCCATACCTGCTTATTGCCGGCGTAGGCTATGCCATTTACCGTAGCCGAAAAAAGGCACGTTCCGAAAATACCGATTAAATTTTCGGTGGTTTACTGTAACAAGTAGAGGTTTTTAAAGTCTTATAAAAAACCGAAAACAGTAATCTTTTCAAGTCTTAACAAGAATTTCACATTTTAAAGTGGATTTCCCCTTTATTTTGTAAACCAACAATTTTCAGGATGATAGAAATAAAAAACCTTCACAAATCATATCACATGGGCAAGAATTCACTCCATGTTTTAAAAGGTATAAATTTTACGGTTGCTGAAGGCGAAATGGTTTCCATCATGGGTTCTTCCGGTTCGGGAAAATCTACATTATTAAACATTCTCGGGATACTTGACGAAGCAGATGAAGGCAGCTATACTTTGGACGGCACTTTAATTAAGAATTTAAATGAAAAAGTTGCTGCCCGCTACCGCAATAAATTTTTGGGCTTCATCTTTCAATCTTTTAATCTAATCAACTATAAATCTGCATTGGATAACGTTTCGATGCCCTTGTATTACCAAGGCGTAAAACGAAACATCCGCACCGAAAAAGCCATGCACTATTTGGAAAAAGTTGGCTTGGCAGATTGGGCATCACATCTTCCCAGCGAGCTTTCGGGAGGGCAAAAACAGCGTGTTGCAATTGCTCGAGCTTTAGCTAGCGACCCTAAAGTATTGCTCGCCGATGAACCTACGGGAGCATTGGACACAAAAACTTCGTATGAAGTAATGGAGCTGATCCAAGGAATTAATGACGAAGGAAAAACAATCCTTATCGTGACCCACGAAGACGATATTGCGCATATGACCAAGCGTATCGTGAACCTAAAGGACGGATTGATTATTGATGATTCCATCGTCAATCAAGTGCGTGCAAAAACTGAAAGCTATGTTTAATATTGAACGCTGGCAGGAAATTTTTGAAGCCATTCGCAAAAACAAACTGCGAACGTTTCTTACCGGGCTTTCCGTCGCTTCGGGAATTTTCATTTTGGTAATTCTGCTCGCCATTGGTCAAGGAATGTCCAACGGGGTTGCAAAGGAATTCGAAAAAGACGCCACAAATCGCATCAGTGTTTGGACAAATGTAACTTCAGAAGAATATAAAGGCCTTAATCCTGGCCGGATAATAGAAATGGACAACCGCGATTATGAAATGGCGGTGAATAAAAACCGCGATAAGCTTGAATATAAATCGGGCGTTTACAGCAGATGGGGGCAATTAACTACTTACAAAAAGGAAAACGGAAGCTACAGAGTTGAAGGTGTTCGCGGGGATTATCAATTTCTTGAAAATGCAACCCTTGTAGCTGGAAGATATATAAACCAGGGCGATTTAAATAATTTTGAAAAAGTTACGATTATAGGAAACCAAGTATATCTCGATCTTTTTAAAGAAGGAAATGCTATTGGTGAATATGTGGACATTGCCGGAATAAAATTTAAGGTTGTAGGTATTTATTCAGACCCGGGGGGAGAGCGTGAGGAAACACGGCTTTTTATCCCGTTGACTACTGCGCAACGGGTTTTTAATGCGGGTGATAAACTTCGGTCTTTGGCTTTTACGCTAGAAAAACAAGACAATTATGAAGATGCACTCGCCGCTTCCGAAGCCTTTTCCGCTGGATTGGAAACCGATTTAAAAATAGCGCACACCATTTCGCCAACGGATGACAGGGCAGTGAACGTAAATAATACCTTGGAAAATGCAAAAAAGTTTTACGACCTAAACAATATGATACGCTGGTTTTTTTGGGGCGTGGGTATTTGTACCATCATTGCTGGCGTTGTGGGCGTAAGCAATATTATGCTTATCATCGTTAAGGAACGAACCAAAGAAATTGGTGTGCGTAAAGCCATCGGTGCCCAACCGTGGTCCATTATTGGAATGATTCTTCACGAATCTATTTTTGTGACCGCAGTGGCTGGCTTTGTTGGGCTTATTTTCAGTATGCTATTATTGCAATTTGTTGGACCGTTCATTGAAACAGATTACATACGGAATCCTTCCGTCAATTTTTCGGTAGCAATTACAACGGTAATAATTCTTGTTGTTGCGGGTGCCGTTGCGGGATTTTTTCCTGCTTACCGTGCCGCAAATATTAAACCCATAGAAGCTTTGCGCGATGAGTAAATTATTTAGCAGGGATAGTTGGGCCGAAATAATTGAAGCCCTAAGCAGCAATTGGTTCAGAACCGTAATGACGGCTTTTGGAGTGCTGTGGGGTATTTTTATTTTGGTCATTTTGCTTGCCGCCGGTAACGGTTTGGAAAACGGCATAAAACAAGGTTTTAACGGAATGGCCACCAACTCCATGTTTATGTGGTCCCAAACCGCTTCGCAGCCCTATAAAGGTTTACCGAAAGGGCGTAGGTATAACTTCAAAACAGACGATGTTCCTGCAATAAAACAAAATGTGGATGGACTACTATATGTTTCGCCCAGAAACCAGCTGGGAGGTTTCCGCGGAAGCAATAACGTGGTGAGAGGCCTTCAAACGGGCGCTTTCAACGTGTATGGCGATTATCCCGAAATAATCCAGCAACAACCAATGGATATTACTTCGGGTAGATTTATAAATTATTCCGATATAAACGAAAAACGAAAAGTAGCCATTATCGGTAGTGGCGTTCAAAGTATCCTCTACGCTCCAAGCGAAGAGGTGATCGGTTCCTACATTAAAATAAACGGTGTTAATTTTCTGGTAATCGGGACTTATAAAAAGAAAGGAAACAATGGCGATCCCGAGGAAATGCAGAAAGAAATATATGTTCCTTTTACTTCTTTTTCGCAAGCGTTTAATATGGGCGACATTGTTGGCTGGATGGCAATTACTGCTGAAGATGGCTTTTCAATAACTGAATTAAAAAGTCAAATTTTTGATGTAATAAAAACACGCCACACCATAAACCCGAATGATGACCGTGCCGTGGGAAATTTCGACCTTTACCAAGAATACAGCAAAATAAGCGGCCTGTTTACAGCTTTAAATTTTGTAGCCTATTTCGTTGGTATTCTCGTGCTGCTTTCAGGAATTATCGGTATCAGCAATATTATGCTTATTGTAGTAAAAGAACGCACAAAGGAAATAGGAATCAGGCGTGCTTTGGGCGCAACGCCTTGGAGTATCCGTGCACAGATATTATTGGAGTCAATATTTTTGACCATCGTTTCGGGTATGGCAGGAATCGTTTTGGCTACGGCTGTGCTCTGGCTTGTTAACTATCAACTCAGTAATATGGACACCAGCGAGATGATGTTCATAAATCCGTCGGTTAACATCGGAGTTGTGTTTATTGCTTTAACTATTTTAATTGTTTCAGGTCTTTTGGCGGGACTAATTCCTGCACAAAACGCCATAAAGGTAAAGCCTGTTGAAGCGTTACGAACTGAATAAATATTAATAATGGAATTAACAAGCGATCCAAAAGTTGCAGCTATTTTTGAAAACTATCCGAAAGGAGTTAAGGAGAAAATGCTCCACCTTAGGGATTTGGTTTTGAATACAGCATTAGAAACGAAGGGGCTTGAAAAACTTGAAGAAACACTAAAATGGGGCGAGCCAAGTTATATAACAAAAAACGGAAGCACATTGCGGATGGATTGGAAAGAAAAAACTCCAGACCAGGTTGCGGTTTATTTTAAATGTACTTCCAAGTTGGTTTCAACATTTAAAGCAGTTTATAAAGATAAATTCAACTTTGAAGGTAACAGAGCTATTGTTTTTAAACTGAATGAAAATATACCCGAAAAAGAATTGAAACATTGCATGGAAATGGCATTGACATATCATAAAATAAAAAATTTGCCGCTTTTAGGGGCTTAAATTGAAATAGTAAAAACAGAAAAAATCATCAATTAAAAAACCATAATTTCAACAATCAAAAAAAATGAAAAAAACCAAAACCATAATCATCCTAGCTACAATTGCAGTATTGTTTGCGGCTTCTATGTACTGGCTGTATTCAAAAAACATGGAAGACCCCGTTGTTTATGAAACAGAAAAACCCGTAATGGGCTCAATCACGAAAAAAACAGTGGCTACGGGCAGTATTGTTCCAAAAGAAGAAGTGCTCATAAAACCCAACATTTCAGGAATTATAGATGAAATTTATGTGGAAGCAGGCACTGTTGTAAAAGCTGGAGATTTGATAGCAAAGGTAAAAGTGGTTCCAAATGTGTCTTCGTTAAACAATGCAAAAAGCAATATAAATAATGTTCGCACACAAGTGGAAACAGCGCGATTGGCTTTGGAAAACCAAAAGAGTATTTATAACCGCCAAAAAGCATTATTTGAAAAAGGAGTGATTTCTGCAAATGAGTTTGACAATGCACAACTTGCCTATAACCAAGCACAGCAAAGACTTAAGCAGGAACAGGTTGGGCTTACGGCGGCCAATCAGAATTACGACATCGTAAAAACTGGAACCACCAGCGGATTGGGCGCTTCGGCAAATACTGAAATCCGCGCCACAGTTTCCGGAATGGTGCTGGACGTTCCCGTGAAAACAGGAAACCAAGTTATTGAAGCGAACAATTTCAACGATGGAACCACCATCGCTACTTTGGCAGATGTTGACAAAATGATTTTTGAAGGAAAAGTGGATGAAAGCGAAGTGGGAAAAATTAGGGAAGGCCTCCCGTTAGAAATTACCGTGGGTGCAATTCAGGATAAAATTTTTAATGCAGAATTGGATTACATTGCCCCAAAAGGAATCAGTGAAAATGGTGCGATACAGTTTGAAATTAAAGGGACAATGAAAAATCTCGATACCACAGATACTTTTATTCGTGCAGGCTTGAGTGCCAATGCATCCATTATTCTTGCTAAATCTGAAAACGTATTGACCATCAAGGAAGCTTTGGTTCAATATGATCCCAAAACTGAAAAACCATTCGTAGAAGTAATGGTTGGCGAGCAAAAATTTGAGAGACGCGATGTGGAATTGGGCGTAAGCGACGGCATAGACGTTGAAGTGAAAAGCGGAGTTTCAAAAGACGATAACATTAAGGTTTGGAACCAACTGAAACCAGCAACACCAATGGGTGGCCGTGGATAAAATTCTTTATTTTATCCATAGTTTTGTAACACATCAATAATATAAAAGACATACATAGCAACAATAAAACTTATGAAGAAGATAGCAATCCCTTTCTTTTTTTTGATACTAAGCATTTCTTTAACCGCCCAAAATAAAAAATGGACGTTGCAGGAATGTGTGGCCCATGCCCTTGAAAATAATATTTCGGTAAAACAAAGCGAGCTGGATATTGAACTTGCCGAAGCTGATAAACTTGAGGCAACCGGCAACTTTTTGCCATCCTTAAACGCAAATTCATCTTATTCCAAAAATACAGGTTTGAGTTTAAACCCAACAACCAACCAATTGGAGAACACCACCTTTGGTTCGGCTTCCGCAGCTATAAACGTTGGCTACACAATTTTTGACGGTTTGCGGAATGTTCGCCAACTTCAACGCGCAAAACTTTCAGAACTTGCGGCACAGTACCGTTTGGACAAAATGAAGGACGATATTGCGCTGGCCGTTGCAAATTCCTATTTACAGGTCTTGTTGAACAAGGCAAATCTTGAAGTGGCCAAATCGCAAAATATTGTTACACTTGAACAATTGCAAAGGACGAATGATCTTGTTGATGCCGGCGTACTTCCGCGTGGTGATCTTTTGGAAATTAAAGCTACGGATGCTGGCGAAAAAAGACAGATTGCAGTAAATGAAAATACTGTGAAAATCTCTTTGATCAGTCTTGCCCAATTGTTGTTGATAAAGGATTATACCAACTTCGATATCTCTGATGAAGAATATAATATTATTGACGGAGGCATTGCCGATAAAGATGTTTCTGAAATTATTGAAAGTGCAAAACAAACGCGTTCCGAAGTAAAAATTGCACAGAAAAATGTAGAGTTGGCTGAAAAGGATGTTCAGATTTCACGTGGTGGATATTACCCTACACTTTCAGCATTTTTTGGTTATAACACTCGTTATGCAGATAATGATCCATTGAACCGGGAGTTTGTTGAACAATTGTATTTAAATGACGGTATTGGGTATGGTTTACAGCTAAATGTGCCGATTTTTAATGGCTTCGCAGTTAGAAGTAGCGTGAAACGAAGTAAGGTGAATTTAAGAAATACACAATACCAGCTAGAGCAAACCCAGCTCGATCTTGAATCGAGTGTATATCAGGCCTATGTGGATGCCAATGGCGCGTTGAAAGCTTATGAAGCTGCTTCGGTGGCGTTGGAGTCGCAGGAGTTGGCTTATCAATATGCAAAAGACAGATATGATGTAGGTTTGACAAATGCCTTCGATTTTAGCCAATCAAAATTGCGTTACGATAATGCAAAAGTTGAGGTAAACAGAAGTAAATTTGACTATATTTTTAAACTAAAAGTTTTGGAATTATATTTTGGCGTTCCCGCAAGTGAATTAAAATTTTAAGTATGAAGAAAAAAAAACTCATTTGGACTATTGTAGTTGTTGTATTGCTTATTGTTGTCCTTATTGCTGGAAAAAAAGCCGGTTGGTTCGGAAAATCTGGCGATTTTAAACAAGTTGAGATAACCCAAATTTCACCAATTGACATTATTGAAACCGTTGCCGCAACCGGAAAAATTCAACCGGAAGTGGAAGTAGCGCTTTCTTCCGAAGTTTCTGGGGAAATTATTGAACTTCCCGTAAAAGAGGGCCAAACCGTTGAAAAAGGCGATCTTTTGGTAAGAATAAATCCAGATCTAATTCAGGCAGCTGTAAGCCAATCTCAAGCCGGATTGCAAAATGTTCGTGCACAGTATAGTCAAGCGCAGGCCAGCGAGAAAAATGCAAAACTAAATTACGAACGTAACAAAGCCCTATTTGAAAAAGGAGTAATTTCAAAATCTGAATGGGACAAATCGGTAGCCGATTATGATATGGCCAAGGCAAGTTCACAGGCTGCATATTACAATGTACAGAGTGCTTCCGCGAACGTGAAACAATCTGTTGATAATCTTTCCCGAACCAGTATTTATGCTCCTATGAGCGGAACCATTTCAAAGCTTTCCGTTGAATTGGGCGAAAGGGTAGTGGGAACCGCACAAATGGCGGGAACCGAAATAGTTCGGGTTGCCAATCTTCAAAATATGGAGGTTGAAGTAGATGTAAACGAAAATGACATTGTAAAAGTAGCCTTGGGCGATTCAACGATTGTTGAGGTTGACGCATATTTAAAGCGTGAATTCAAGGGGATTGTAACCGAAATAGCAAACAGTGCTGAAAGTGCGCTTACCGCAGATCAGGTTACCAATTTTAAGGTGAAAGTTCGCATTGTTCCAGAATCCTACAAGGACCTAACAGAAGGAAAGCCTGAAAGTTTTTCACCTTTCCGTCCGGGAATGACCGCAACGGTTGATATTATTACCAACACAAAGAAAAACATTATAGGGATCCCAATCAGTGCTATTGTTATAAAAACAGATACTACTGAAACCAAAAAAACATATACAACCGAAGTTTCAAATGCCACAGCCGAAAAATTTGAAGCGGTGTATGTAAAAGAAGGAGAAGAAGCCAAATTACGTGTCGTTAAAACTGGAATTCAGGACGATTCAAATATTGAAATTATTTCTGGATTGAAAGAAGGCGAAACTGTAATTACCGGGTCGTACAACACCGTTACAAAATCCTTGAAGCAAGGCGATAAAGTTGAGGTTTCCGTTCCTGAAAAGGATAAAAAAGAAAAGTAATGGCCATTATACTTTGTATTGAAACTTCAACAACCAATTGTTCGGTAGCAATTGCTGTTGACGGCGAAATAAAGGCCATTCGTGAAGAGAATAACAAACAATATTCACATGCTGAAAAACTTCACGTTTTTATTGAGCAAGTTTTAAACGACGCAAATCTAGATAAAAGCAGATTAAACGCTGTTGCCGTGAGCAAAGGCCCAGGTTCTTATACGGGCTTGCGTATTGGCGTTTCGGCGGCAAAAGGTTTGTGCTTTGCTTTGGATATTCCTTTGATTTCCACATTTACTTTGCAAGTGTTGGTGCAGCAAGCAGTGTGTGAAGATTGTTATATAATCCCATTGCTTGATGCCCGGAGAATGGAAGTTTATTCAGCGGTATTTAATTCAGGAAAAAAACAGATTCGGGAAACAAAGGCAGAAATTTTAGATGAAAATTCATTTTCTGACTATTTGAACGAACGGAAAACTATTTTTATAGGTGACGGTTCCAATAAATTTGAATCTTTGTGCAAACACGAAAATGCAGTTTTTCACAAAGATGCCATTCCTTCTTCCGCAGATATGGCTGCTATGGCCGAGGCCAAATACAAAATAAGCGACTTTGAGAATGTCGCTTATTTTGAACCTTTTTATTTAAAGGAATTTATTTTAGGGTAAACTTACAGAAGAGAATCAAAATAGAGAACTACTTTTGATAAATCTGCTTCTTTGCGCAGATCTAAATTATTTTCCTTTACATAGGTTTTCACCTCTTGTTTTTTAGAATCCATCACTTTCAATATGCTTGAGCTATTGCCGGGCAATTCATATAGAGTTCCGTTTTTCATAAGGTAATAAGTAGATTCTTTATCGAAGGATGCACGCCTATCTTTTCCATAGCTGGTTGTAGCGAAAACAGGCTCTAGAAATATAGACTTTGTTTTTTTATATAAGTCATACGTTTTGCCGTCTGCAAGTATGTTAAAATATCCTCCTTTTTCATTGGAATCTTCATAAGGTATAAATACATAAATATCTTTTGCAATTTTCACATAGATACTGGGATCCTTCATTAGTGCATTGTAGTTTGTATCGTCTATGGCTATTTCAATTTCATCAGAATATGCATTATAGCGCATAGGAATATTGCTTTTAACCATTTTGTCATCTTGGTAAATATTACCTTCTATAAAATTTGGACTTGCATACGCTTCATCTTTTATAGCATCAAATTCAGCTTCTGTCAATCCAAAGGTTAAGGACTTTTGGTTAATGTCTATAGTTCTTAGGTAAAAATCATAATTATTATTAGCTGCTCCTGAAGAGCCTGCTCCCTTTCTATTGAAATTCTTTTGTGAAAAGCCCTGAAATGCAAAAAGCATGCACGCGATGAGTAGAATGATATTTTTCATAATATTTTTTTTGATTATTATAAATATACTGAATTACAATTAAATACAGTAATCCTCATTTGGGGATAATATTATGAAAAGCTACTTCAATAAAAAAAGCAACGGTTTCCTGTTGCTTTTTCGTCAAATTTTTATTGTTTTTTTTACAAAAGCGAATCAAAATAGGAAACCACTTTTATTAAGTCTCCTTCTTTATCAAGATCTAAATCGTTCTCGTTCATATATGCTTTTATTTCTGTCTTTTTCTTATCCATCATTTTAAGCATTTTCGATTTGCTGCTCGGTACTTCATAAAAAGTACCATTTTGAACCAAATAATAAGTTACATTTTTAGCAAATGATGGCGGGGTGTCGCGTTCATAGGTAGTTTGTCCTTTTCTCGGTTCTTTGTAAACAGCTTTGGTTTTTTTGTATAGGTCATAGGTTTTCCCATCACTCAAAACATTGAAATATCCGCCTTTTTCATTAGAGCCTTCATAGGGCACAAAAACATAAATGTCCTTGATTATCTTCACAAATATGTCTGGGTTTTTTATCAAAGCGCCGTAGGTTTCATCAGAAGGATTCTTCTTAATTTCTATTTCATCTGCATAAGCGTTGTAGCGCATAGCCACATCACTTTTTATAAGTTGGTCCTCCTGATAAATGTTCCCCTGTAAAAAATTAGGGTTGGCGTAAGCTTCATCTTTTATGGATTCAAACTGGGCTTCTGTAAGTCCAAAAGCCAAGGATTTTTGATTTAGATCAATGGTTCTTGAATAGACGTCATAATTACTGTTTGCAGCCTGGGAAAAACCTGAAATAGCTGTAAGTAAAGTAAAACTGAATAATATTATTCTTTTCATAATTAATTTTTAAATTTTTAAAATAACTAATGCAAAATTAAGGATTTATTTCTTTAAAGTTTCCAAATTAAAATGGTGAACATCGCGTTGTGGGAAAGGTATAGAAATTCCGGCAGCTTCCAGCCGTGCTTTTCCTTCCTCCAAAATATGCCAGCGCAGGTTCCAGAAATCTTCGTTTTTGGCCCAATAACGCAGTGTGAAATTC
The DNA here is from genome assembly GCF_001641085.1 of Aequorivita soesokkakensis. Lineage (GTDB taxonomy): Bacteria > Bacteroidota > Bacteroidia > Flavobacteriales > Flavobacteriaceae > Aequorivita > Aequorivita soesokkakensis. The sequence continues at coordinate 18,822 of NZ_LXIE01000037.1, forward strand.
ACTGAGCTGTCGCCAAGTTCGGCCACGGCCACCATTGGCATTTTATCTTCAATTTTCAAGACCGTTTCTTGTTCGTTTACCAAATTAAGAAGTATCTCCTTCGCTAGTTTTATATCATCATCATAACCTATGCCGAAAGTTAGGTTTTCTCGACGCACGCCTTCCTCTGTATAATTTATTATGTTGTCATTGCTCAATTTTCCGTTGGGTATAATGGCGAGCTGATTTCCAAAAGTGGTAAGTTTTGTATTAAAAATAGAAATTTCCTTTACGGTTCCATCTACGCCCTGGGCACTAATAAAATCACCAACTCTAAATGGTTTTATCAATAAAATAAGTACGCCCCCAGCGAAGTTTGCAAGCGATCCCTGCAAGGCCAACCCAACCGCAAGTCCGGCTGCCCCAATAATAGCAACCAATGAGGCCGATTCAACGCCAAGTTGCGTGATTACCAAAACAAAGAGCACAATTTTAAGCCCCCAATTTATTAGGCTGGCTATAAAATTTTCAAGCGTAGGGTCATAATCCTTCTTGTCAAAAAACTTTTTTATAAACCGATTTATAATTTTAATCAGCCACAAGCCAATCAGCAGCATTAATACTGCGCCAATTACGTTTGGTAAAAAATCTAAAAATTTTTGTCCATACTTTTCAATGTAAATATCAAAGTCTTGAAATTTTTCCATAAAATTTATTCTTTTTTGTTTAATGATTCAATTGCAATTTTTGTGTCTTTCACGGGCAATTTACAGGCGTTGTTCACACAAACATATATCAACGTTTCGTTTGGAAAATATCTGTTTTCAAACAAAGGCCCATTATTTTCAGCTGTGCTGCCAGCTATAACAATGTTAGGCAGATATTGGCTGTTGAGCTCTTTAATTTTTTCCGAAGCTTTTTCGCCCACAACAACAACTTCATAAAAATCGTTTTGGAAATTGCTCAAAAGATCCAACCAATTTGAAAAGCCGCTTGGGTATTGTTCCATTTCCACCGAAACGTTTTTAAGCATTTGATGTGAAATTTCATCAAAGCCCGTATTTTCAAAATATTTCGAAAGCATAAAAAGATTCTTCGCCATCACTGAATTTGAAGCGGGAATCACGTTGTCGCGATACTCGAAATTTCTTGTAACAATTGCCGGGTCTTCTTTTGAAGTGAAATAAAACATATGTTTTTCCGAATCAAAGAAATTCGCCATTGCGTAATCAGCCATTTTCTTTGAAAGTGTAAGCCATTTTTCGTCAAGCGTTATTTGATAGAGGTCTATAAATGCTTCCATGATGAAGGCATAATCTTCCAAATAACCGTTAATGCTGCTTTTCCCATCTTTATAATTATGGAACAAAGCACCGTTTTTCTGAAGTTGTTTTTCCGAAAGAAATGCTGCGTTTTTTAAGGCTACGTCCAAATATTCCTTTTTGCCGAAAGCTTTGTAGGCATCAACATAGCCTTTAAGCATCAATCCGTTCCACGAAGTCAATGTTTTATCGTCCAGTCGGGGTTTTGCTCTTTTGTTGCGATAGGGCAGGAGTGTGCTTTTCCAACTTTTCTTTTTATGCTGTAATGCTTCGGAAGTAAGCCCAAATTCTGTTTCAATTTCGGCATCGCTCTTTTTTCTTATAAGCACATAATGGTTGTTTTCCCACTTGCCGTAACTATTCACATTATAATATTCCTGAAAAATTTTGAAATCATCTTTCAACTGCGCCTGCAATTCTTCCGAAGTGAAAACGTAAAATGCGCCTTCTTCAAGTTTTCCTGTTTCGGTTTTGCTATCTGCATCCAAGGAGGAATAAAAACCACCTTCTTTGTTGGTCATTTCACGGGCTACAAAATCCAAGGTTTCTTCAACAATTTCTTTATAAAGAGGTTTTTTTGTAATCAAATAAGCATCACTGTAAAGACTTACAAGCTGTGAGTTGTCATAAAGCATTTTTTCAAAATGGGGCACATGCCATTTTTCATCGGTGCTGTAACGCGCGAAGCCGCCGCCCAATTGGTCGTAAAGTCCGCCGTAAGCCATTTTATCTAAAGTCAATGTTACGTAACCCAATAATTTTTCGTCATTTTCAGTAACGGCTTGTCGTAACAAAAATTCGAGATTATTCGGCATCATAAATTTTGGAGCGCCTTTAAAACCTCCATTTTCTTCATCAAATTGTTGCGACCAATTTTTTAATATTTTATCAGTTGGGAAATTCTTAAAATCTACATCCTCCGTATTCAAATGGACAAGATCCATGCTTTTTATGCCTTCTTCAAGCCTGTTGGCATAAGCAATTAATTTTTCGGGCTCTTTTGTATAAATATCCTGTATTTGCTGGATTGCATCAATCCAATCCTGTTTTTTGAAATAAGTGCCGCCCCAAACCGGTCTTCCGTCTGGCAGTGTTATTACGTTCAAAGGCCAACCCGCACTGCCGGTCATTAACTGGACCGCGTTAATATATGTTTGATCTACATCCGGTCTTTCTTCGCGATCTACTTTTACCGAAATGAAATTTTTGTTCATCACAGCCGCTACCGTACTGTCCTCAAAGCTTTCGTGCTCCATAACGTGGCACCAATGGCAGGCAGCATAACCGATGCTGATTATCATCAGCTTTTTTTCCTTTTTGGCTTGTTGCAAGGTAGCATCGTTCCAAGGTTTCCAATTTACGGGATTGTGGGCGTGCTGCAGCAAATATGGGCTGGATTCGTTGATTAAATCATTTGTAAAAGCGTGTGTTTCCAAAGTTTCTTTTTTTGAAGAATTGCAACCAAACATAAAAGTTATTGCCAAAAAAGCAAGTGCGAACCGCATAGATGGGATTTTAGGAAAACAAAAATACGCTTTTGAATATTCAAAAGCGTATTTTAAGAATTCCTTGAAGTGTTTATTTTACTTCAAAAGTAATTTTTACGTTCACTCTGAACTGGGTTATATTGTTGCCGTCCACTACACAACTTTGCTCGCGTAAATACACAGAACGAATATTTTTCACGCTTTTTGAAGCTTCCTTTACTGCATTTCTGGTTGCGTCTTCCCAGCTTTCACTTGAATTTGCAAGCACTTCAATAACTTTTAATACTGCCATAATTTCTTGGTTTTTTAGGTTTTAAAATTAGTAGAAATCCAAGTTACAATTATTAGAAGTTAATTTTCTGAAAATTAAGTTAAAAGGAAAGATTAGAAAGCTTTAAATATTATCCATTTATTGCAACCACGCTGTTTACTTGCCCGTTAAGCATTTCCTTAAGCATCGTTTCAATTCCGTTTTTCAAAGTGATGGTTGAGGATGGGCAACCGCTGCAAGCGCCTTGCAGAATAACCTTTACCGTTTTTGTTTCTTCATTGAAGGAGTCGAAAAGAATATGGCCACCATCGCTCGCAACAGCTGGTTTTACATATTCGTCCAAAATTGAAATTATTTCCTTTTCAATATCGCTGTGCACTTTTTCATTTTTTTCCAAAGGGCTTACTTCTGAAGAAGAGCTGTTTGCGGAAACATTTGTATTGTTGAGTATCTCATCGTTCAAAACCGGTTTTCCGTCTTCTATAAATTTTCGGATAAACTCACGTGTTTCCATGGAGATTTCCTGCCATTCCGTAACGTTGTATTTCATTACCGAAACATAGTTGGCACTGATAAAAACTTCTTTCACAAAAGGAAAATTAAACAATGCCTTGGCCAAAGGAGAATGGATGGCGTCATCAATATTCTTGAACTCAAAAGTTCCGGTTGCCAATGGTTTATTGGCTACAAATTTCATTACAGATGGATTGGGCGTGCTTTCGGCATAAACGCTGACAGGAATCTTTTTGGGCGCGGCGGTTTCAAGAATTACCGGTTTTTCAGCATTTAAATATTCCAGTATTGAATCCGCAACTTCTTGCTGTACGTCTTCCCATTCAACAATGCTATATTTTTCAATAGCAATGAAATTTTGCGAAATATATACTGTTTTCACAAAAGGCAGGTAAAAAAGCTGTTGTGCCAAGGGGCTGGATTTTGCTTCGTCAATATTTTTGAATTCGTAGCTAGTAGCGCGTGTTAAGAAAGAATTAGCAATAAATTTAACAATATTTTGGTTGCTTGTTTGTGAAATTTCTATGTTAAAATGGGACATTTAGTTGTTTTTTTTGCAAAAATATAAAAAGAAAAACAATGTATTCAATATATTTGGCACTGTAATACCCAGATTTATGAAAAAATTAATACTTCTCTTAATATTTGTATTTCCACTTTTCGTTTTTTCGCAACCAGTAACCTTGTTCCAACAATTCAACGGAAGATACGATTTCACCGCAGTAGGAAATACCTTGAACGCACAGCCAAATTTTAACGGGTATTGTGGACAGCTACTTCAAAGCAGTGCTACTTTATCATTAAATCCTGGACAAACATTTGTATCTGCTCATCTTTATTGGGGCTCTATTGGTACTGGAGATTTTGATGTATCGATAAATGGAACTCCCATTAGCGCACAGCGAATCTTCAGCCACACCTTTAATGGACAGCCTTATTTTTCTGCATATGCTGACGTTACGGCTTTAGTGGCTGCTACTGGAAATGGCACTTATACATTTGCCGATATGGATGTGCAGGCATTGTTAAATCAGTATTGTGGAACCAATTTTGGTGGTTGGGGTATTTATGTAATTTATGAAGATCCTTCATTATTGCTTAACCAAATAAGTCTTTTTGATGGTTTGGAAAGTGTTTCTGCCAATAACAATAACTTGAGTATTACCTTGACTAATATTGATGTAAGTTCAGACATACTCTCAAAAATTGGTTTTTTAGCTTGGGAGGGTGAAGCGGAAATAGCGAATGGAGAAAGTTTATTTATTAATGGCACCTTGATTGACAATCCCCCATTGAATCCCTCTAATAATGCCTTTAACGGAACCAATTCTTATATAGGAGCTCCGTTAAATGCCCAGTGTTATAATATGGATTTGGATTATTACGATTTGACGGGAATTGTTGCCCAAGGCGACACAAGCATTCTCATTGAGTTGGAATCGCAACAGGATTTTATAATGGTAAATAATATTATTACCAGTGTAAATTCTGAATTGCCTGATGCGACCATAGAAATAGATGATCTTGGGGTATTATGCCAAAATAATAATATTGATGTAGAATACACGGTTTATAATGTTAACAGTACCAATGAACTTCCGGCCAACACACCTGTTGCTTTTTATGCGGATGCGGTTTTAATTGGCCAAACAACAACTACAACTATAATACCAATTGGAGGCTCTGAAAGTGGAACTATTACGCTAAATATTCCTATTGCAACACCAAACAATTTTAACCTTCGAGCTGTAGTAGATGATATTGGTAATGGTACCGGTATTGTTGCTGAAACAGATGAAACTAATAATGAATTTATATATCCTGTTGACCTTAGTACTGCTGGAATACTTCTTAACCCCGGCCCAGCTTGTTTGGGAAGACCAGTTATTTTGGATTCTGGCGTAACAGATCCACCATTTAATATTCAATGGTTTAGAAATGGTGTTGCTATTCCAGGAGCAACAAATGCTACGTTAACCGTGACCACAGATGGCATATATTCTGTTGAAGCAGTAGACGGTATTTGTAGGGTTGATAGCAATTCGGTGGTGATTACTTTTAGACCCCAGCCAATAGCGAACCC
>NZ_LXIE01000038.1 GCF_001641085.1 Aequorivita soesokkakensis
ACGGACCATAATTTCCAGCGTCCACTGTTGGAGCTGTATTTACAAGTATGTTGGCAGTATCACTATTGCTACAGCTGTTTCCATCAGTATAACTATAGGTAACGGTAATAGAACCACTCAATCCTGCTGGGTTGAAGGTCGCCGTTCCGTTTCCATTGTTGGTAACGCCCGGTCCACTCCATGTTCCGTTGGAATTTGTTGGAGTTCCTGTCAAGGTAATAGGACTAACGTTGTCACACAACGGACCATAATTTCCAGCGTCTACTGTTGGAGCTGTATTTACAAGTATGTTGGCAGTATCGCTGTTGGTACAGCTGTTTCCATCAGTATAACTATAAGTAACCGTGATGGAGCCGTTAAGACCTGCTGGGTTGAAGGTCGCCGTTCCGTTTCCGTTGTTGGTAACCCCAGATCCGCTCCATGTTCCGTTGGAATTGGTAGGGGTTCCCGTTAATGTGATAGGATTAACGTTGTCACACAACGGACCATAATTTCCAGCATCCACTGTTGGAGCTGTATTTACAAGTATGTTGGCAGTATCGCTATTGCTACAGCTGTTTCCATCAGTATAACTATAGGTAACGGTAATAGAACCACTCAATCCTGCTGGGTTGAAGGTCGCCGTTCCGTTTCCATTGTTGGTAACGCCCGGTCCACTCCATGTTCCGTTGGAATTTGTTGGAGTTCCTGTCAAGGTAATAGGACTAACGTTGTCACACAACGGACCATAATTTCCAGCGTCCACTGTTGGAGCTGTATTTACAAGTATGTTGGCAGTATCGCTGTTGGTACAGCTGTTTCTATCAGTATAACTATAAGTAACCGTG
>NZ_LXIE01000039.1 GCF_001641085.1 Aequorivita soesokkakensis
TTTCCATCAGTATAACTATAGGTAACGGTAATAGAACCACTCAATCCTGCTGGGTTGAAGGTCGCCGTTCCGTTTCCGTTGTTGGTAACGCCCGGTCCGCTCCATGTTCCGTTGGAATTTGTTGGAGTTCCTGTCAAGGTAATAGGACTAACGTTGTCACATAACGGACCATAATTTCCAGCGTCCACTGTTGGAGCTGTATTTACAAGTATGTTGGCAGTATCGCTGTTGGTACAGCTGTTTCCATCAGTATAACTATAAGTAACCGTGATGGAGCCGTTAAGACCTGCTGGGTTGAAGGTCGCTGTTCCGTTTCCGTTGTTGGTAACACCGGGTCCGCTCCATGTTCCGTTGGAATTTGCTGGAGTTCCTGTCAAGGTAATAGGACTAACGTTGTTACAAAGTGGTCCGTAGTTTCCGGCATCAACTGTTGGTGATTTGTGAACTACTATATTTGCGGTATCGCTGTTGGAGCATCCACTGCCATTTGTATAGCTATAGGTTACGGTGTTTGAACCAAACAATCCTGCTGGATTGAAGGTTGCCGTTCCGTTGCCGTTGTCGGTAACACCCGGTCCACTCCAAGTTCCGTTGGAATTGGTAGGGGTTCCCGTTAATGTGATAGGGCTAACGTTATCACAAAGCGGTCCGTAGTTTCCGGCATCAACATTTATTTGATTAGGCTGAGTAATAATAACTGTTTCCAAAGTAGTACAAGTACCATCGCTAACAGTTACATTATAAGTTCCAGCAGTTAAACCAGATTGATCTTGGGCTGATGGATTTAATCCACTACCACCGTTGCTGGCAGTCCAAGCATAAGTATATGACCCAGATCCACCGGTTACTGATAAGTCTATAGAACCATTATTTCCACCAAAACATGTTACGTTTACTTTTGTGAAGCTTGAATCTAAATCTGTATTTGTTAATGTAAGCTTGCGGGCAGGTGAGGTACATCCAAGTGTTGGATTGAAATAATATGCATACCAAATACCTGGAGTAGTAACCGTTGGATTAAGAGGCAAAGGATTACTTAGATCTGGATTAGGAGACCATTTTAATTGCGCACCTGGTGGAGTTGTTGAAGTAACAAAAGTATTTAATTGCACCTGTGTTGGGGCACAATAAGTTTTTGTTTCAGGAAACAAAGTGGGGGCATTTGCATAACCCTCCACAGATAATCTTAGACCATCCACCAATACTACCGATCTACCTGGATTACCAGTTTTATAAAAAACCTCAACCGAAGTAGCACTTGGACCTGCTTTGAAAGTAATACATCTATTTTCCCAATATGGATTTATTTCTGTCCAACCTCCTGGGTTTTGATTTCCTCCATTGCCACTTGTAGAAAATGACAATCTTGTAGGGAACTCACTAGTTGTATGCTGAATTAAATTTGCATGAGTATAAGTAAGTGGGTCGCTAATTTGAACAGCTCCATTTCTAACGCCAAATTGCAAATTTGGAAGATATTCAATTATCTCTCCTCCTTGATTATTACTATTTACAGTATTATAACGAGGAATTACAGCAATTTCAAAACATACAGTATAAACTGTATTTGGAATAACTGTAAGTGTTTGTCTTATTGCTTCATTTTGATATGAAAATATAGCAAAACCGCCCCCATCAAAAGTGGAAGGCTCTATAATACCCGGATAAACAGTATTGGCGTTTGTTTGGGAATAGGATATGTATTGCCCTTCAGACCAGTCAACAGTTCCATCATCATCCCAACAAGTGTACCTTGCATCGGCTTGATATTGGCCATTTGTACCACCAACAGCAGTTCGGAATGTACCTCCACTAACATCAGCTTTTTCAAAAGATCCACATGTAATTAAATTACACGCCCCTACAATATTTCCTTTATAGGCGTTATTAAAAGCCTCAGCTTTTGATTTTGACCGGAAAGTCGCATTATAATCAGCAGCCTTTTTATCAAGTGCAGCATTATATTGATCCAAATACTCTTGTGTATATGGTAATACAACATTATCTCCATCCGAGGTACTTTTAACCTGGGAATATCCTTGGCTGCTCAAGCAAGCTATTAAAATGAGACCTATTAAAAACCTCTTATCAGAAGCAAATAATTTAGTAATTATTTTAAACATAAGTTAGAATTTTATTAATACCGATATCTTTTGATAATGCAATAATTGAACATTTCACCTCAATTAATGTTCAAATATACAGTGGAAAAAGTGTTAAGGAATTACTAACAAACAAGTATTAGTTGAACTGTAAAAAATACTCGGCAAACGACATAAATTGTATGAAAAAGAGGTGTTTTTTTGTAGGAAAATGACATACGTGTTAGTACGTATATACCCTGTATATAAGGCTTTTAGAGGCATTGGAAGTAAGAAAAAATCTAAAGCTTTCACCGAAAACCCTTTCCTATTTATCCTTTTAATCGCCAAAAAAAGCATATTTTCAAATGATAAACTTTTTTAAAGCTACATCGAAAATCAAAATGCAAACCATACTAATTTTTAAATACTCCTTGGGTTTATTACTCCAATAACAAACTTTATCTTTGCACCTTTATATATAGAAAAATGTCTTTAAGTAAAGAAATAAAACGCCGCAGAACTTTTGGGATTATCAGTCACCCTGATGCGGGAAAAACAACCCTCACTGAAAAACTTTTGCTTTTTGGCGGTGCAATTCAAGAAGCAGGTGCCGTTAAAAGCAACAAAATTAAGAAAGGCGCGACCAGCGACTTTATGGAAATCGAACGCCAACGCGGAATTTCCGTGGCCACTTCTGTCTTGGCTTTTGAGTATGAAGGTATAAAAATCAACATTCTCGATACTCCCGGCCACAAGGATTTTGCCGAAGATACGTTCAGAACACTTACAGCGGTAGATAGTGTTATCGTTGTAATTGACGTAGCAAAAGGGGTTGAAGAACAGACTGAGAAATTAGTTGAAGTTTGCCGCATGCGAAACATACCAATGATTGTTTTCATTAATAAGATGGACCGCGAAGGTAAAGACGCTTTTGAACTGCTTGACGAAATTGAACAGAAACTCAATCTTCGCGTTACCCCTTTAAGTTTCCCAATCGGGATGGGTTATGATTTTAAAGGAATCTATAATGTGTGGGAAAAAAACGTAAATCTTTTTAGTGGAGATAGCAGAAAAAATATTGAGGAAACTATTGAAATTGAAGACATTCAAAGCCACGAACTTGAAAAATTGATCGGCGATAAAGCTGCAAAAACACTTCGTGACGAATTGGAGCTTGTTTATGAAGTTTACCCAGATTTTGATCGTGAGGAATATTTGGAAGGAAAACTTCAACCTGTATTTTTTGGCTCTGCTTTAAACAATTTCGGAGTTCGTGAATTGTTGGATTGTTTTGTTGAAATTGCTCCTACTCCACGCCCAAAGGAAAGTAGTACACGTTTGGTAAAACCCGATGAAAAAGAATTCTCAGGTTTCGTTTTTAAAATTCACGCGAATATGGATCCCAAACACCGTGACCGATTGGCTTTTGTGAAAATTGTATCGGGAACTTTTGAACGGAATTCACCTTATTTACATGTTCGTCAAGGAAAAAAACTGAAATTTAGTAGCCCCAATGCTTTCTTTGCCGAAAAGAAACAGATTGTTGACATTTCCTATCCTGGCGATATTGTTGGTCTTCACGACACAGGAAATTTTAAGATTGGCGATACACTTACCGAAGGCGAAGAAATGCAGTACAAAGGCATTCCAAGCTTTTCACCGGAACACTTTAAATACATCAACAATGCAGATCCCATGAAGAGCAAACAGCTTGAAAAGGGCATCGACCAATTGATGGATGAAGGTGTGGCGCAGCTTTTCACTTTGGAACTGAATAACAGGAAAGTCATTGGAACTGTTGGTGCACTGCAGTTTGAAGTAATCCAATACCGACTGGAACACGAATATGGAGCCAAATGTAGCTATGAAAACCTGAATGTTCACAAAGCCTGTTGGGTAGAAGCAAAAGATCCAAAAAGTGAAGAGTTCGCAGACTTTAAAAGAGTGAAAGCGAAATTTTTAGCGAAAGACAAACGCGGCCAATTGGTCTTCTTTGCAGATTCTGCATTTACACTTCAAATGACGCAATCAAAATATCCAAATGTGAAATTGCATTTTGTGAGTGAGTTTGAAAAGGCTGGAAACTCGAAGTCGGAAGCTGGAAAATAATTATAGACATTATTAAAAACATAGGCGTGCGATTAATCGCGCGCCTATGTTTGGAATTTGGTTTTTGCATTTTGAAATTTGAAGCATAAAAAAAGCCCCG
>NZ_LXIE01000040.1 GCF_001641085.1 Aequorivita soesokkakensis
TTTCCATCAGTATAACTATAAGTAACCGTGATGGAGCCGTTAAGACCTGCTGGGTTGAAGGTCGCCGTTCCGTTTCCGTTGTTGGTAACGCCCGGTCCACTCCATGTTCCGTTGGAATTTGTTGGAGTTCCTGTCAAGGTAATAGGACTAACGTTGTCACACAACGGACCATAATTTCCAGCGTCCACTGTTGGTGCTGTATTTACAAGTATGTTGGCAGTATCGCTGTTGGTACAGCTGTTTCCATCAGTATAACTATA
>NZ_LXIE01000041.1 GCF_001641085.1 Aequorivita soesokkakensis
CATTTTACCTTAAAACGATAGGCCTAGAGACACAAATAAAAACTCCGCAATTTTGCGGGGTTTTTTAATGCTCTAAAATTGTTTGCGTGTTATTGCTTAAGTTGAGTTAAAAAAGTTTTCTTTAATGGCTTAATTTTCATTAAAAGTTAACTATTTAATTCTTTAGAGAATGATAAGTAAACTCTTCAGAAGAAAAAATATTCGACTATAAAGGGAGAGAGTTGGTTTAAAAAAGTCATTTAAAAATTAAAACCTAAAGAGGCAACAAAATTGCTGTAAATTGAATTTATGTTAGCAGTGTTGGTTAAGCCAACGGAATATAATTGTTGATTTCTTTCCTCTTCAGATCTTGAATAAGCAAGATCACAAGTAAACTTTCCAAAATTGTAGCCTGCGCCAAGTGAAAAGCCCATTAGATTACCAACGATGGTATCATCTTGATAAGGGCTTTCCTCATAATGAAAACCACCGCGAAGGCTTAATTGATTTATGCGAAATTCAGCACCGGCTTTGTATGCAGAAACACCTTTTAATGTGTTTTCTATTGTTCGGTTTAATTCATTAAAACCAGAACCATTTATAGGGATAAACTCAATTTGGGAATAATCTTTATAAGAATAATCAAAACTAATAAGTCCGTTTTGCCCAAAAATATATGCGGCACTTGCTGAAATTTTTCCTGGAGTTCTTAGAGTATAATCTTCATAAACGTTTATTACGCGCGGATCAATAAATTCATTTATAGTTTGTCCTTCAAAAACGCGTCTGCTTTCAAGGCTTTGTGTGGTTTCTTCAGAAAGTTGGAACCAAGTTGGCGTATCAAAACTTAACCCAAAGCGTAAATTGTTTGCCACTTTTGCAATTCCACCTACTTGTGCGGAAATTCCAGCGCCAGTAACGGAAAGATTATTTTCAAATCCAACTCTATTTACTGTAGAGCCAGGGTTTCCATTACTTTCAAGCAAAAATGAACTTTGGTCAAATTCAACGGTATGGGTATTTATATTTATTCCGAAGAAAAGATCATTCGTGATTTGAGTGGCAAGATTTATAGAGAATTTACTATTGTAACCCTGCGAAAGATATGCATACTCTTGGTTGAAATTTCCACTAGAAACATTGGAGGTATAAGCAGTATTTGAAGGGTTGTTTGGGTCAACTGGATCAAAAAGAAACGCTTGGTAGCCTAAAAAAGCATTCTGTGCAACGGTTCCTTCATACTCGCCAAGATATTGGTATAAATCTGAAATAGATTCGCCAGATTGCAATTGTAAAAGGTTTAGCGGAATTCCTTGGGCTTGTGCCACAAAAAAATCGCCAATGGAAGTATTTCCAATACCAGCGATATATATTTGATTTTCGAAATTTTTGTTGACGTTATAATTCAATCCAATTGTAAATTTTTTAAAGGCCGATTCCTCATTTGAATTATTAATAACGAATATACCTCCCAATTGGTTTAATGTAACATCATCGGAAATAGTTTTTTCATTATTGTTGAAGTAATTTGCTTTATTTTCAACATCAAACAAAGAAGCGGAAAGTTGCAATCCAGAATTTAGAAAAACTGCGCCACCAGCTGGATTAACACTCATTGCTGAAAAATCACCGCCCAAAGCACCCATTGCGCCACTAAGAGCAGTAAAACGGGCAGTGCCGATATTCTGTTCGTTACTGTATCTTAAACCATCCGTTGTGTTTTGGGCTTGGGTAACTGCAAAAGAAAAGGCAGCTATAATGAAGAATTGTATTCTTTTCATAGAGAAAAACTTATAAAAAAATATTTTGATGAATTATTTTAACCGCGTCCGCCACGTCCACTGCTTGAGCGTCCGCCACTGCTGCTTCCGCTACTAGATCTTCCACTGCTTCCTCCAGAGCTTCTAACTGAGCCAGAGTTGCTGCTTCTTGTAGGCGTAGAATAGTTGCTGCTTCGTGTTGTATTGCTTCTAGTGGGTTGAGAATAATTACCGCTACGGGTTGTATTGGAACGCGTGTTTCTAATTACATTATTTGAATTAGATCGAGTTGTATTACTGTTGCTGCGGATTGTTCGGGTATTATTATTGGCTCTAACGTTATTTCTATTTACACGGCGTGAAATTTCGGAACGGCTGTAAGAATTTCTAGTGGAAACATTATTTGATCTTCCTCTGGATTCCGTTCTGCTATAATCCGTATTTCTTCTGCCCCGGTTATATGAAACACCATTATAATATTGATTGTAAGGGTAGTAAGAGTTGTAATAACCATAACCGTGGTAATAAGGATATCCATAGCCATAACCATAGCCATAATAAGGATAGCCCCATCCATAACTTATTCCCCAATAAGGAGAATAGCCATAATATGGATAATAATCCCAATAACCACCATACCAGTAAGGTCTGTGGTAGAAACCATATCCATAACCGCCATAATTATAAATATTTACTGTAATATCTTCTGCGTTACTACCCCAAGGGCCGTAGCCTTCTTCATCACTGTAATTATCTTCTATAACTATGTTGCCGTCTTCATCTAGACTCTCTGTTGTTGAATAAGCCTCTATGTCTGTAAAAATCGCCCCTTCCTCAGGCAGATCGGAATAGGTATTTGACTTAGATTCGAAATACTGCTTGTAATAATTTGCTTTTTCGGAAGAATTATCATCGTTATTAACTTCCTCATTTGCATTATTGCCGGAAGCGTAAATGCCGTCATTTTGATTATAACCTTTGTTGTATGTTCCACAGGAAGTGAGCAAAAGAGCAAAAACCCCCATAAATGCTAAAGGGATGAAACGTTTTATATTAAATTTTTGAGTGGACATATCTGTGGTAATTTTATTGTTGAACATCATAAAAATAAGTAGTTTTGCGGACAATAACTAATCATTTAACATAGACACAACATTTGTGCCAAAAACAGGGCTATGGCAAAGAATTTAACAACAAGGGAGGAGGATTACTCCAAATGGTATAATGAATTAGTAGTCAAGGCAGATCTTGCTGAAAATTCAGGAGTTCGGGGCTGTATGGTTATAAAGCCATATGGATATGCAATTTGGGAACGGATGCAAGCGGAATTGGATCGAATGTTCAAAGAGACAGGGCACCAAAATGCTTATTTTCCACTTTTTATTCCTAAATCTTACTTTAGTAAAGAGGCAAGTCACGTTGATGGTTTTGCTAAGGAATGTGCAGTTGTTACACACTATAGATTGAAAAATGCAGAAGATGGTAGTGGTATTATTGTGGATCCGGATGCAAAACTGGAAGAGGAATTGATTGTCCGCCCAACTTCAGAAACCATAATTTGGGATACTTATAGAAAATGGATCCAATCCTATCGCGATTTGCCGCTTTTGATCAATCAATGGGCAAATGTGGTACGTTGGGAAATGCGAACGCGTTTATTTTTGCGCACTGCGGAATTTCTGTGGCAGGAAGGTCATACAGCCCATGCGACCAAAGATGAAGCCATTGCAGAAGCAGAACAAATGATGAATGTATATTCAGATTTTGTTGAGAATTACATGGCTATTCCGGTTATAAAAGGAACAAAAACTGCCAGTGAGCGTTTCGCAGGTGCTTTGGAAACCTACTGTATTGAAGCTTTAATGCAGGATGGAAAAGCATTGCAAGCGGGGACATCGCACTTTTTAGGGCAGAATTTTGCAAAGGCTTTTGATGTAAAATTTACTTCAAAAGAAGGCGAACTTGATTACGTTTGGGCAACTTCTTGGGGTGTTTCTACACGTTTGATGGGGGCTTTGGTTATGACGCACAGTGATGACAATGGCTTGGTTTTGCCTCCAAACTTGGCGCCAGATCAAGTGGTAATTGTCCCAATTTATAGAAATGATGAAGAGTTTGAAGCCGTAGATAAAGTGGCCAGGGATTTAATGAAAGAATTGCGCTCTAAAGGAATCCGTGTGAAATATGACAACCGCGATACCCAAAAACCGGGTTGGAAATTCAATGAATACGAATTGAAAGGGGTTCCTGTACGTATTGCCATTGGTCCAAAAGATGTTGAAAAAGGAACGGTGGAATTGGCTAGACGGGATACACTTCAAAAAGAATTCATAAGCAATGAAAATGTTGTTGAAAAAGTTGTTTCGTTGATGGAGGAAATTCAGAATAACCTTTATAAAAAAGCTATTTCCCATAGATCTGAAAACACCACGGAAGTTTCTTCTTATGAAGAGTTCAAGAAAGTTTTGGACACCAAGGGCGGCTTTATTTTGGCCCACTGGGACGGGACAGCTGAGACCGAAGAGAAAATTAAAAACGAAACAAAAGCTACTATAAGATGTATTCCTTTAGATGGAAACATTGTGGCTGGAACCTGTATGGTTACTGGAAATCCTTCCCAGAGAAAAGTACTTTTTGCAAGGGCTTATTAATTTTTTTTGAAAAAAGTAATTTAGGATTTGCGGCATTCAAAAATAGTTGTATTTTTGCATCCGCATTTAAAAACAAAGAATGGTCCGTTCGTCTAGGGGTTAGGACGCCAGGTTTTCATCCTGGTAACAGGGGTTCGATTCCCCTACGGACTACAAAAATTAGAATTTAATAAAAACAAAATGGCAAATCACAAGTCAGCATTAAAGAGAATAAGAAGCAACGAGGCAAAGCGCTTGCGTAACCGTTACCAGCACAAAACTGCCCGTAACGCCATGAAAAGATTTCAGGAGCTTACTGACAAGAAAGAAGCTGAAACTATGTTTCCAAGCGTTGTTTCTATGATTGATAAATTGGCGAAGAAAAACATTATTCACAGTAATAAAGCTTCCAATTTAAAATCGAATATGGCTAAGCACGTAGCTGCGCTATAATTCTTAATAAGAAAATTTTGAAAACCCTTTCAGGAAACTGAGAGGGTTTTTTGGTTGAAAATTTTTAAATTTTTTATTGATTTATAACCGAAGCGGGAACCAAATCTGAATAATCCCCATCGTTTCTCATTATATCGCGAACGATTGTGGAAGATATATTTGAAACTTCGGGGGAACAGATTAAGAAAATGCTTTCAACCTTTGCCATTTTATAATTGGTCTGTGCGATGGGTTGTTCATAATTCAAATCGGTAGTATTTCGCAAACCCCGAATTATAAATTGGGCTTTTTCAGAAATACAGAATTTTGCTGTCAACCCAGAATAGCTTTTTACAGTGATTTTCGATTCCCCTTCAAAGGTGTTTTTTATAAACTGAATTCTTTCTTCCAAAGAAAACATCGTTTTTTTATCAGCATTTACGCCAATGGCAATTATCAATTCATCAAAAAGCGGAAGTGCACGTTTTATAATATCCACATGCCCAAGTGTTATTGGGTCAAAAGTTCCGGGAAAAATTGCACGTCTCATTTTTATGGTATTGGGTTACTAAGTTAATGAGTTAAAAATAAAACTGGTTTTCTTTTCAGAAAAATTTCGAAATTAAAATAGCCAATGCGGCAATTACTGTAGCTAAAACTACGCCGCGTGCTCTATAATACTGCTTCTTTTTCAGAAAAATAAAAAATACACCTAAATTTAAAATAGCGCCCAAAGCGATTAAACTTCCTAAAAAATCATTTTCAAGTGCGGCTTGTAACGTAGATTCCAAACTAAGTTTTGAAAAAAAGAAAATATATAAATAAGTGCCGGCCATGTTTGCGGCCAAACCTATAATAAAACCAATTAATATCTCTTTTATGTGTGGCTTCATATTTCTTTCAATAATTTAAAAATCCCAAGTGTTGAGTTCTTTCATTGCATGGTGGGCAGTAAGGTCAAACTGCACGGGAACCACTGAAACAAAACCGTTGTGAAGTGCCCATTCGTCAGTATCCTCGCCTTTGTCCTCGTTCACAAATTCGCCAGTAAGCCAGTAATAATCACGGCCAAGTGGATTTGTGCGTTTATCAAATTTTTCTTCCCAATGTGCGTTTGCTTGCCTGCAAACTTTGATGCCTTTTATTTCTTTAGCGTTTAACTTTGGAATATTAACATTTAAAACAACCCCTTTTGGAAGCCCATTTTTTATAGTTTGCTGTGCAATTGCTTTTACAAATTTCTTCGCAGGGTCAAAATCTGCTTCCAAGGAATAATCCAAAAGTGAAAATCCAATAGATGGAATGCCCAGCGTTCCTGCTTCTACTGCTGCGCTCATTGTGCCGCTGTAAATAACGTTTATTGAAGAATTACTTCCGTGGTTGATGCCGCTTACACAAAGATCCGGTTTGCGTTTCAAAATTTCATTCACCGCCAACTTTACGCAATCCACAGGCGTACCGCTGCAACTGTATTCTTTATGTGGGTCGCCATTGGTCATTTTTATACTATTGCAATACAAAGTGTCGTTTATGGTTATGGCGTGGCCCATTCCGCTCTGTGGCGAATCTGGTGCCACCACACAAACATCGCCAAGGGTATTCATAACTTCAATTAAAGTTCGAATTCCAGGTGCGTTGATGCCATCATCATTGGTAACTAATATTAACGGTCTTTTTTTAGACATAAATCTTTTTGAATTTTGAAGAAACAAAAATACAGTTATTAATTCAGAATTCTGAATT
>NZ_LXIE01000042.1 GCF_001641085.1 Aequorivita soesokkakensis
TTGGGGCAACGGGTGATGGACAGCCGTGTTGATGCCACCAGCTCACAGCTGGACGTTTCGGCACTTAGCCCGGGCACCTACCTGATGAAGGTGAGCGTCAACGGCCAGATAGGCACTTACAAGGTGCTGAAGGACTAGTGCCCTAGAGAGCCTTTGTTTATGATTTGAACCACCCGCCAAGCGCGGGTGGTTTTTTTGTGCCCAGAAGCCTAGCCTTCAATCCGTGTGTTTCAGCCCTCCCGAACTGGCTTTCCGATTTCCGATTTATTTGCATAAATGTTAATTTGATTGATTATTGATAACGTATTGAAATTCTTATTGATAAAAGCTTTGATATTTGTTTTTTTGGAGTTAGTTTTAGTTTCTTAAATCAATTACTAACTAAACTGTTTTAATTATGAAAAAAATTACCATGCTAATTTTGCTGATGGTATGTGCTATAGGATATAGCCAGACTGATGCAAAATCGACAGGGTCTAACGATCCTGTTTCCTTTAAAAAGGTAAAGCAAATTTCAAATGATGGTAGATCTTCTACTTCTCTAGATGAAATAGCTCCTTTGCAAAGAAATTTGTACGGAACGACATCTATGTCGGCTTCCAACAGTACTTGGGGAGCTGTAACAAATTCCCCTGCCGGAACTGCATCTAGAAATATGCAGTCAGATTCCTTTTACAATAGTTTGGTGCCTGTGGTGATAACCCATAGTGTGTCCCAAAGTATTGTTCCTGGAACAGTAACCTGTAATGCTGGAGGTATTCCAGACGAAAACAGTTTTTACCGCGATTTTGATCTTGCCAATGATTTTGGTATTTCGGATGATTTTAATGTTTCAAGTGTTGAATTTGGTGTGGAAGAAATTACTGGACCAGTGGCGCTGACCTTGAATATTTATTCAACCGCTGGACCATTTCCCACTGGGTTTCCCGGATCATTGACCCTGCAGGGAACCGCTAACTATACTGTTGATGTGCCTGATAACCTTACAATTGTTTCTGTTCCATTGAATGCTACAATACCAGCTGGAGCTATTATGGTTTATGAAATGAAAATAAACCTTGGAGCTGCCAATGTCTTTTTCCCAGGCTCCAATGCTGCGGGTCAAACTGGAGTTTCATGGATTGCTTCTGCTGCATGTGGAATAACCACACCTACTGATTTTGCTGCTATTGGATTTCCTAATGTTCATATGATTATGAACGTAGTTGGGGAAGAAGCTGGCGGCGGAGGTGGCGGCGGTGCTTGCGGAAGCCCAATTTTAGAAGTAAACCAACCTTCTACTAATACTTGTATGGCTTTTATTACTCAAACGGATTTGGCCCAATCTTATATACCCACTGAGCCTATATCTGCTGGAGCTGGTATAATGTTTACAGGAGCATCTACTGGACTCAATGTAAATCTATCATTATGGGATGGTCTTCCAAATGGGGGAGGAACTATGCTTGCAAGTGGAACCAGTCAAACTGATGGTACAGCATGGACAGATGTTTTTTGGGATCCAGTAGTAAATGTTACAGCTGGAAATACCTATTATATAGTAATTGATGGAGACGCTGCATTGCCATGTGTTGCTGGAGATACTACTAATCCATATCCCGGCGGAAATGTTTTTGCCAATGCAGGTTATGGTTCATTCCCAGATTTCGATTATACATTTAGAACCTATAGCTGCGATAGTGGCGGGGGCGGAGGAAGCGTTTGCGACCAAAGTAATCCTGAAAACGCTTTTGAAAACGGAAGAGGTTGTAGTGCAAACAACAACTGGACTGCCGCAAATGATATTATTGTTGCCACTGGTAATGACATGACTCTTAATGGTATTACACCAAATATTTGGATGTTACCGGGAGTTACAGCTGCTTCTGTTCTTGTAACTATTTATGATGATGCGGCCGGCCTTCCAGGAACTGCTATCAATTCTGAAACAGTTGTTCCAACATCAAGTACCGTTTTGGGAAGTAATTTTGGATACGACATTTCTGAAGTAGTTATGGATTTAACTCCTGTTTCGTTGCCGGGTGATGCTGGTAGTGATGTTACATATTGGATTGCTATTCAAGTAACAACTAGCGATAACAGTGTTGCTTTCTGGAGTATGACTACAGCTAGTGCTGTTGGTAATCCATTAGCTTTTAGTGATGGAACTCCATTTGTTATTCCAGATCCTACCTATGATGGAGTTTATGTGTTTTCTGCTTTTTGCGAGCCAATTGGCGGCGGTGGCACTTGCGTCAGCACTGCTTATGATAGTACTGCCGTACCTTTCGATATTGATGGCGCAGGAACCTCTACGGCAGATTGTGCAAACGCACCCAACTTGATTCCTGTTAGTGTAGCTGATGCAGGTACAATAGGTTCGGGTACTAACCTTGAGAACATTACGATTGATATTACTCATACGTGGAGTGGCGATCTTGAGCTATATCTTGTTTCTCCTGCCGGTACTGAACTTTTATTGGCCGATAACCTAAGTGGTAATACGGATAATGCTTACAATGGAACAATGTTTGAAGACGGCGGTGCAGATATTGCAACTGCAACTGCTCCATTTGGAGTTGGACCCTACGAGCCTATGGGAGGTACTTTTGCCGCGGCATTTGCGGGGGAAGACATCACGGGCGATTGGAGCTTAAAAGTTTGTGACACTGCTGGAGGTGATACTGGACAGGTACTTCAGTTCTCTATGTCTATTTGCGTGCCGCCGGTAATCACTAATGATGACTGTTCAAATGCTTATGTATTGGCTTGCGGGGACAGTGTTACGGGCGAGACGTTGACGGCTACGGATTCTGGCGGGAACGCCGCTCCGGACGTTTTCTATAAGTTCACGGGCAGTGGTACGCCACAATTGGTTACCATTTCCCTTTGTGCTGCTACGGACTATGATTCATTGCTCCGCGTTTTTGATGACTGCGACCTTCTGAACGAGCTTGCGGTGAACGATGATTTCTGCGGCCTGCAGAGCCAGGTTACCTTCCAGTCGGACGGTACCTCCACCTATTACATAATGGTCGAGGGCTTTGGCAGCAATGCCGGTAACTTCAGCCTTGACGTTACCTGTGAGGACCCCTTGGCCAATGACGACTGTAGTGGCGCAATAGCGGTTAGCTGCGGTGACTCCGTTAGCGGGACTACGGACGGTGCTACCATAGACACCGGCGTTGCCCCTGATTGCGGCACGGCGGTTACCTCTCCTGGAGTTTGGTACAGCCTTGACGACAACAGCGGCCTTCCCGGCACTATCACGCTTTCTTTGTGCAGCGGTACGGACTACGACTCCAAGATCTCTGTTTACACAGGGGACTGCAACGCGCCCCCGCTTACCTGCGTTGATGGCAACGACGACTCCTGTGGTCTTCAGAGCGAGATTACCTTCGCCAGCGACGGCAACACGAGCTACCTGATCCTTGTGCACGGCTTTGGCGGTGCGACCGGCAACTTCACCCTTGACGTTACCTGTACGCCTACGCCTCCTCCGAACGATATGATCGTGAACTCTATCGACGTTGACGAGATAGGCTTCCCTTA
>NZ_LXIE01000043.1 GCF_001641085.1 Aequorivita soesokkakensis
CTGTAGTATTATCGCTACAATGGAAGCGCAATTTATTCAACCTAACACTTCTATTTATAGTTCAAGGAGTTTAGGTGTTGAAAACAGACAAGAGCCTACGGTTTCTTTAGAACAATTATTGTTAAGAATTAACAGTAATGAAAACCAAGCTGGCTTAGATTTACAACAATTTACTGCTGCTGAAAGACAAGTATTGAGTGCTTATTTTAGAGGGCAGAACGGTGGAAACAGAGCTCCACAAGCAACTCTTCTTACAGAAGGATTTGATGACATCACCACTTTGCCTGGAGCTGGTTATAGCTTTGTGAATGTAAGTGATGCCGTTGGCCTTACTGATTGGTTTCAAGGAAATGAAACGGTTTTCCCAGCACAGTCTGGAGGACCAACTTCATATATAGGAGCCAATTTCAACAACACTGGGGGGACAATCATTAATAACTTTATGATTACACCAATACTCAACTTAGAGAATGGTGATGAGATTACTTTTTGGACAAGGTCTCCAGATGCAAGTACTTTCCCTGATAGATTAGAAGTTCGTATTGACCCTACAGGTGCCAATACAGACCCTAGTGGGCCTGCAAGTGTTGGTTCTTATACTGAATTATTGCTTGAAATTAACCCAACTTTAGTGGTTGGAGGTTATCCGGATGTATGGACTGAGTTTACCGCCACTGTAACTGGTCTTGCCGGAGCTGTAGATACAAGAGTTGCTTTTAGATATTGGGTTACCGATGCGGGGCCTTTCGGGAACAACTCGGATTATATAGGTATAGATACTCTTACAATTGAAGAAGGAGCCGGAGGTGGCGGAGGCGGTGTCTCTATTGTATATGCAAAGGATGGTGGTTTTTGTACTAGTGGAGATTTTGGTTCTTTCCCTGTAGATGGACCTTACACAATTGCTCCTGGTAATAATGTGCCTTCAGCTGTTTTTGCTGGAGATTTTGATGGATCAGGCACTTTATTTGGCCTTAACAATGATAATGTTTCATTGGTTTCAATAGATACTGCAACAGGTGCTGAAACAGTTATAGGGCCTTTAACAAATTTAGCCACAGGAGATACTCCTACTGGCTTAGCGTGGAATGAGGCAAATGGAACAATGTATGCTTCAAGTTTTGGAGGAGGTTCTGGAACAAATATCTATACTGTAGATCTTACAACAGGAACTTTAACTCTTATTGGTGCGGCTTCAAATCCTTCAGGAATATGGTTAGCTATTGATAATAGTGGAAATGCTTTTATGGCAGATCTTGATGATAATTTATATTCAGTAGATCTTACAACAGCAACTTCTTCATTGGTTGGTGCGTTAGGTATTGCAATTAACTTTGCACAAGATGCAGATTTTGACCCAGCAACAGGAATTTTGTACATGGGTGCATATGTTGGAGGTGGAGTTAATCAGTTCTGTTCTGTAGATACAACAACAGGAGCTGTAACTCAATTAGGAACTGTAAATGCAGACTGTGCTGAATTGACTATTGTTGCTATTGAAGGCGATGGTGGTACCGGCGGTGGTTGTTCTATAGTTAGTGACTGTAACTTGAGTGATGTTACACCAGATGATGCAACTAGCCCAGATGTTTGGGACAGACCGTTTGCTGATGGTACTTGCTGTTCTGGATTAGGTCCTGTTTCTTATGATGTTTACGGTCCATTTACTGTAGATGTTACTGGACTTTATACTATAGATAGTGATCAAGACGGAGGCAACTGGGATGGTTATATCTTTTTATACGAAACCTGTTTTGACCCACTAGACCAAACTACTAATTTTGTAGCTGGAGATGATGATGGACCAGGAGGTATTGGAACATCACAGATTTTGGATATTAACCTTACTGTAGGTACTGAATATTATTTGATTACTACTGGATTTGCCGCTGGTGACTTTGGTGCTTTTACAAATACAATTACAGGTGTTGGTACAGCTAGCTGTGGCGGTCCTGTTGTTACTTATGACGATTGTTCCGGTGCCATAGCTTTGGCTTGCGGGGACAGTGTTACGGGCGAGACGTTGACGGCTACGGATTCTGGCGGGAACGCCGCTCCGGACGTTTTCTATAAGTTCACGGGTACTGGTACGCCACAATTGGTTACCATTTCCCTTTGTGCTGCTACGGACTATGATTCATTGCTCCGCGTTTTTGATGACTGCGACCTTCTGAACGAGCTTGCGGTGAACGATGATTTCTGCGGCCTGCAGAGCGAGGTTACCTTCCAGTCGGACGGTACCTCCACCTATTACATAATGGTCGAGGGCTTCGGCAGCAATGCCGGTAACTTCAGCCTTGACGTTACGTGTATGGACCCCTTGCCCAACGATGGCTGCGAGGGCGCTATCGCTGTTAGCTGCGGTGATTCCGTTTCCGGTTCCACCGTTGGCGCTACAATAGATACCGCGCCTACCTGCGGCACTCCCATCACTTCGCCAGGTGTCTGGTACACCTTGGACGATAACAGTGGCCTTCCGGGCGACATTACCCTTTCATTGTGCAACGGCACGGACTTCGATTCCAAGATCTCCGTTTACAGCGGAAGCTGCGCTGCGCTTGTATGTGTTGATGGGAATGATGATTCCTGTGGCCTTCAGAGCGAGATCTCGTTCGCCAGCGACGGGAACACCAAGTACTATATCCTGATCCACAGCTTTGGCGGTGCGACCGGCAACTTCACCCTTGACGTTACCTGTACGCCTACGCCTCCGCCGAACGATATGATCGTGAACTCTATCGACGTGGACGAGATAGGCTTCCCTTA
>NZ_LXIE01000044.1 GCF_001641085.1 Aequorivita soesokkakensis
GACGAGATAGGCTTCCCTTACACCGATCCTTCGGTAGCTATGCCAGCTGCCACTACGGAGAACGGCAGCCCGGCGGGCTGTGACCTTACCGGTGCCAATGGCGTGTGGTACAACTTTGTGGCCGCCGGCGACGGTACCGCCAACGCGATGATCGTTACCCCCGGCGGGGCGAGCTCGGTAACCTTCTATACCGCTCCGGATGAGAACGCGGTGGAGACCGACCTTACGCTTGTTCCGCAGAACACGAACCAGTGCCT
>NZ_LXIE01000045.1 GCF_001641085.1 Aequorivita soesokkakensis
ACTATAAATATTGTTAACTTTTTACCATTAAAGTTTTGTTTTAATCATGTTGAAGCTTTTTCGATATTCTATTTTTCTATCCTTATTTTGGAGCACATTTTTATTTTCCCAAACAGAAAAAGAGTATAAAATAAATACGATTGCCTTTTACAATCTTGAAAATCTTTTCGATTACGAAGACGACCCAATAACTTTTGATGATGACCGAACGCCAGAAGGTAAAGACCATTGGACCCAGGAAATTTATGAAGCGAAATTGGCAAATATGGCAAAAGTTATTTCTGAAATTGGGGCAGACGTTACGGGAACTTCTCCTGCAATTATTGGGGTTAGTGAAATTGAAAATCGCCGCGTATTGGAAGATTTGCTGAACCAAAAACCATTGGTAAATAAAAATTATGGAATAGTACATTTTGACAGCCCGGATAGGCGCGGAATTGATGTGGCTTTGCTTTATGAAAAGAAAGTATTTACTCCTACAAATTCCAAAGCCTATGAATTGTTTTTATATGACGACGATGACAAAACAAAACGGATTTATACTAGGGACCAACTTTTGGTGAGCGGCATGTTTGATGGCGAAAAAATACATATAATTGTTAATCACTGGCCGTCCCGAAGCGGTGGCGAAGCACTTAGCCGAACCAAACGCTTGAAAGCCGCACAACTCAATAAACACATAATGGATTCCTTGTTTAGTGAAAACCCATATGCGAAAATCATAACGATGGGTGATTTGAACGATGATCCCACCAGTGCAAGCGTAAAGGAGATTTTGAAAGCCAAGGATGAACGCGAGGATATGGAACTGAAAGAACTTTACAATCCAATGGAAGCTATGTTTAAAAACGGCTTGGGAACCTTGGCCTATCGGGATGCTTGGAACCTTTTTGACCAAATAATCCTTTCAACGGAATTGACCAAAAAAGACTATTCTTCCTATCGTTTTTATAAAGCGGGGATTTTCAACAAGAGTTATTTGGAAACTCCGCGCGGACAATACAAAGGCTACCCTTTCCGAAGTTTTGTAAACGGATTTACGGGCGGGTATAGTGACCATTTTCCAGTGTATATTTATTTGATAAAGGAAAAGACTAAAAACTAATTATTATTTCACTTATCCAATAAAAACTGTTTATAAACGTTAAAGACTCGTGTTAAAAACGCTAAAAATTTTCTTCATTTCTTTTTATACATTGGGGACTTTTTGTTTGCCAATGGGGAATTTCTCCGTACTGCCTAATCTCCCCGAAATGTATAGTCACTGTAGGGCACAAGAGGACAAAGATTTGACGCCCTTCGATTTTGTGACAGACCATCTTTTAAATTTTGACGGAATGTTTGACAAACACGATAACGGCGACGAACAAAAACCGCATACGCCGCTGCAAACGCAGAACCATTCACAAATAACTTTATTCCAATTTATAAGTCCGTTTAACTTTAAAACGACTACTTTTCAAAATATTGAACCAAAAGAAATCATTTATTCTTCTGAAAATCTTTTAGCTTCCAATTTCACTTCCAAAGTTTTTCACCCTCCCATAATTGCTTAATTTATGTTTTTATGACCTCGTTTGAAATTCGAACGAAGCAATCAATTCTAATTTAAAAAAGCAAAAAAATGAAAAATATATTTTTCGTTGCCCTGGCAATTTTATGTGCCGTTGCAACAGGCTGTGCACAGAAAAAAGTGCCTGCTGCGGTAGATTCCGTATTCAAAACAAAATTTACAAACGCCACAAATGTTTCTTGGGACAAGGAAAATTCACTTGAATATGAAGCCGAGTTTACAATGAAGGGCGTAAAATATTCTGCAAATTTTTCCAACACTGGAAAATGGTTAGAGACCGAACAAGGGATTCCTTATGAGGAATTACCAGAATTAGTAAAGCAAAGTTTTACAAATTCCCATAAAGACGATAAACTGAAAACTATTGCAAAAATTGAAACTTCCGAAGGCAAAATGTACTATGAAATTGAAGTGAAAAAGCTTTTAAGCTCAGAAGAGTTTTTTTATGATGCAAACGGAAAAGAGCTACAGGATGACGATACCGATAATGATGCAGAGGATTGAGTTAAACAAAAAGGCAGTACATTTATCTGTGCTGCCTTTTTTTAAAACTTCTGAAACCATGAAAACCAAACACTTAATGCTTTTGCTTTTTCTTTGTGTCAATACAGTCTTTTCACAGGAAATCACGAAAACGGACAGTATTTTTCACATAAATAAAAAAGGTGTAAAATTTGACTATAAAGCGTTGATCATCCCTTCCGCATTGTTGGCTTATGGTATTATTGGTATTGAGAGTGATGGGTTAAAAGGATTTAATGCCAATATTCGGGAAGAGGTAACAGAAGATATAGATGATAAATTCACTATAGACGATTTTTCGCAATACGCTCCAGCGGCAGCAGTTTATGGCCTAAATCTTTTTGGTGTTGAAGGCAAAAACAATTTTAAGGACCGAACCATTATTTTAGGAACTTCCTATTTGTTAATGGGGACTTGGGTTACCGTTATGAAGAAAACAACCAGCATTGAGCGACCCGATAAAAGTGGTTTTAATTCTTTTCCATCCGGACATACTGCCACCGCCTTTGCAAGTGCAGAATTTTTGTGGCAGGAGTATAAAGATGTTTCCTTTTGGTATGGAATCTCGGGATATTTTGTTGCTGCGGGAACGGGGTTTTTCAGAATTTACAACGATAAGCATTGGCTTACTGATGTGGCGATGGGTGCTGGCATTGGAATTCTAACTACAAAAATTGCATACTGGGTTTTCCCGCTTATGGATAAATATATATTTACTAGTAAAGAAAACCGAACAACTGCCATGGCTGCTCCTTTTTATAATGGAAAACAATTGGGGGCAGGAATTCTATTAAACTTTAATTAAAAATTAAAAATGAAAAACATAAATAAAGTAGCAGAAATAACGCTGATTTTCTGGTTAATGAAAATCATTGCGACCACTCTAGGTGAAACTTTGGGTGATTTTTTATCAATGACCCTCAACTTGGGTTATGCGGTGGGCATCGGTATAACCGCCGCTTTCTTTTTGACTGTTCTTTTAATTCAACTTTATTCAAAAAGATATATACCCGTTTTTTATTGGCTGGTCATTATAGCGACCACAACATTGGGAACGGAGATTTCAGATTTTATGGATCGGAGCTTGAATTTAGGATATACCCTTGGCAGTATTATTCTTTTTGCTTGTTTGTTAACAACACTATTTCTTTGGCGTAAAAAATTTAAAAGCTTGAGTGTGTTCCCGATTTTTGAAAGGGAAAAGGAAATTCTTTACTGGATTGCAATTTTGTTTTCAAACAGTTTGGGAACTGCCTTTGGAGATTATTTAAGTGACGTTGTGGGAATGAGCTATTTGAACGGGGCGTTAGTTACGGCAAGTATTATTCTAATTGTAGTCTTGCTGCACTATTTCACTAAAATAAATCAAATTGTACTGTTTTGGATTGCCTTTATATTCACGCGTCCTTTTGGGGCGACCTTTGGTGATTTTTTGACCAAGCCCATAACAAAAGGCGGATTGGATCTTGGTACACTGAACGCTTCCATTGTTTCAATTATACTTATCAGTATCTTGATTTTTGTTTCACACAAGCGTTTAAAAACAAAAACAGCATAGTCGGTTTCCTATTAAAAAAAATCCTGCTGAAAAATAGCAGGATTTTTTTTGAAAAAGCTAAATTTTAAAACCATTGGCTCCAAGGAATTCTACTGAGCATAAGGATTAAGGCAATGCTATAGAAAATAGCCAGGGTTTTAAATTTTCCGCTGGAAAGCAGTTTCTTTTTGTGTTTTGAATAGCCGATGGTTATAAAAATCACGGTCAAAATCATAACCATTGGATGCTCTACAGCGTAAAGACGGGCAGTAGAATCTTTCATCACTGCACCCATTCCGCTGTTTGAAATATTTTGCAAACCCAATGGCGAAACAAAATATAAAATTAGCCCGATCAATAATTGAATGTGTGTAACGATAAGCGCAAATAATGAAATTCTAAAATCCTTTGCGCCGTATTCCCTTTTTGAGAAAAACCCAGCAAGAGCATTCAAGGTTGCAAGAACAACAATAAGAAGCACTAAATAAGCCCAATAGGAATGGATAAATTGAATGGTTGTATACATCTTTAATTATTTTTTGAAGTGTTTCAAAGATAAGGTTTATAAACAAAAAAAATGCCCCAAAAGTTCGGGGCATTTTTAAAAACAATCGAGTTTTTATTAGAAATCGTAGCGAAGACTTGCATTCCAAGTTCTTCCGTTACCGTAGAAGTAACCGAATGAATCTTTTTGGCTCAAGTACATTTCGTTAGTAGCGTTGTAGCAGTTTGCACGAATTGTGAAATCATTACCGCCAAGGCCAAACTTATAAGTAATACCAGCATCTAAAACACTGTATGCAGGCAAACGCTCAGCTTGGTAAACCTCACCAGCGATTGAAGCATCAACAACATCACCAGAATCCACAAAACCGTAAAGATCTGTATAGATGTTATAATCTGCATCTACACTAAGACCGCCAATAACATTGTATTTGAAACCAAAACCAAAAGAAGTTTGTGGCGCATTGCCCACTTTTGTTCCACTTAAATCAACAGAACCTTCTTCCAATAATGCATTAGTTTCATCATCTCTGGTTTGGAAAGGTGTTTTTCCATCGTATTTCCAGTTACCGATACTTCCGAAAGCTCTAAACATAAAAGCGCTGGAATAACGATATTTACCTTCAAATTCAAACCCCTTGTGAACTTGTGTAATATCTGTGAACTTTTGGTAACGATCTACTTGTTCAACTGGATTTGACGAAGTTGGATCTCCTTCAATAAAACCTCCTCTTAGGAATCTATTACCCCAGCTAGTGTAGTAACCATTTAAGTCTAAACTAAAGGCTCCCGCACGGAGTCTATAGCCTACTTCAACTCCTAAAATTTCTTCATTATCAATTTCGTTATCGCCTTCAAGAATATAGTTTGAGTTTCTGATATCATCAAAAATATTATCCAAATAAGGTTGTCTTGAATAGTACCCAGCATTTGCAAAAACAGTATTGTTTTCAATGAAGGTATAACCCATTCCTCCTTTAATATTATAACCAAGTTTGTTTACCTTTTCAGATTTTCCAAGACCGTTTACACCTTCAATTTCAGTTCCTTGTGCACGACCTTCTCTTTGATAGCTCTGTGTAGAAACTGCTCCTTGAACAAAAGCAGAAAAACTGTCTGTTTTATATTCAGCTTGACCGAAACCACCTATGTAATTGATGTATTCTGAATAGTCATAGTTGAAACGTTGCCCTTCATCTGCAGAATTAAATAAAGCTGCCCAAGGATTTGCCTCAAAAGTTTCGCTTATAACATAGTCGCTTGGTCTTTGATCACCGTAGCCAAAGTTATCTGCATAGCCTTGAAGACCCAAAAGATTGTTCATTTGGTACCAGTGGCTTCCTTTGTAGAAACGTGTATCTGCTCCAATATTAAATGTAAAGTTATCGCTTACCGCACTTTCAAGATTAGTAAGGAAACCATACCAGTTGTGGTTGTTAACAGACATTCTTCTTGCAAGTGATCCAGCTCCATAGCTTCCTATTCCGTTTTCGGCGGTTTCTATGTTATTGTCAATAATAGCGTTGAAATCTATTTCGCCATTGTCTTCACGAATTATGTTTCTTGAGCTACCTGCAGGGCCTGTTCCACCTCCGCGGCCAAAAGAAGCATAGGCAACAGAAGATAAGTTTGTTTTATCGCTAATGGTCCAATCCCAGTTAAGGTTTATGATTGGCTTATGGTAGTAGTTTCTTCTTAAGGTATAACGCTCTCCATCCAAAAATCCAGAGTTGTTATTATAACGTTTTCCGTAACGTGCATAATCTTCCAAAGATTTTGAGAAGTTCTGGTCGTGATACTGTGGTGCTCCAGTCAATAAAAAGTTTAAAGAGTGCTTATCATTTGGCACAAAACCAATACCTATAAAATAGTTTTGCCCTTGACCAGCAGTACCGTCTGAATATTTTCTGTGTGCTTGCCAGTGGTCAAACATAAATGAGTAAGCCCATTTTCCTTTTAAACCAGAGTCGTAGCTTAAGGTTCCTTTGAAATAACTGTCATTACCAGTCATAAAACGTGCAAAACCACCTTCTTTTCTACCAGCAGCGCGAGACACAATGTTTATAGTACCACCCACTGAAGAAATAGCTAGTTTTGAAGAACCTAAACCACGTTGAACCTGCACAGCGTTTGCAACGTCTGACATACCGGACCAATTAGACCAGTACATTTTACCGTCTTCCATTCCGTTGATTGGCTGACCGTTTAAAAGGAAAGCAGTGTTTGTTTGGTCAAAACCACGTAAAAACATTTGTGAATCTCCAAAACCACCCGCTTGGTTAGAAACGTAAACACTTGGAGTACTTTTTATAGCTTCGGGAAATTCTACGTTACCTACAGCCTTAGCTTGAATTTCAGCAGCAGTAACCGTTGAAACGGCAATAGGGGTTTGTCTATCCCTTGCCATATCTATAATCCCTCTACCAACAATAACAACCTCTTCAAGTGCATCAGCATCTACAGTAATTTCAACATTACCAAGGTTTGCTGATCCTTTAAAAGGAACTTTTTGGATTGTGTAACCAACATATGATATGGTAAGTGTACCCGTTTTTCCAGAAGTTTCCAATGTGAAATTTCCATCGAAATCGGTAATGGCACCATTTGTAGTACCCGTTTCAATAACATTTGCGCCAGATAAAGGAGCTTTTGATTCAGAATCGATTACAGTTCCTGTAACCGTTGCTTGTGAAAAAGCGGCAAAACCGCCCAATAAAAAAACAAAGAGTAAGAGTTTTCTCATGAGTTTGAGTTTAGATTTAAAAATTTCGGCAAAAATACAATCTTAAATAGGTTCTGACCAATAAAATTGGTTAAGAAATCTTTAAGAAAAATACCGTTGAATAAATATAAAATTTAAAGTCTAAAGCCCTGACAAACTGAATGTTATTTAATAACAAGGTTATTAACATGTTATGCTTAGGAAAAATTTAAAAAGAAATGCAATCCAGTTTTTCCTTGATTGGAAGCAGATTTGCAAAATATTGGTCGCGTAATTCGTTAGGAAGTGGTTGCGAAAAAGGAGTATCATCCTTAAATGGATCTACCTCTTTTCCATTTTTCCAAAATCGGTAACACACATGCGGGCCACTTGTATTTCCGGTCATTCCAATCCACCCAATAACATCGCCTTGGCTAACGTGTTGACCCGCTTTTACATTTCGAGCTTTCATGTGCAAATATTGGGTTTCATAAGTGCCATTGTGCTGTATTTTTACATAATTTCCGTTACCTCCTCTGTATTCTGATTTTGTTACTACCCCATCGGCCGTAGCCAAAATTGGAGTGCCCACGGGAGCCGCAAAGTCTGTTCCGCGGTGTGGACGAAGTTTGAAACCGTAATATTTTATTCTTCTGTTTAAGTTATAGCGGGAAGATATTCTGCTAAATTTTACTGGAGCCTTCAAAAAGGCGCGTTTCAAATTGTTGGCCTGTTCATCATAATACCCTGAAATTTTTCCCAATGAATCAGATGTAAATTTGAAGGCATACAATGGCTTACCGCGGTGTTCAAAATATGCAGCTTTTATTTCCTGAAGACCTCCGGGAATGGTATCATCTATAAATTTTTCTGTATAAACTACTTTAAACCTATCGCCTGGCTGAAGTTTAAAAAAGTTAACTGTCCAAGCATAAATACTGGCAAGCTGATCCGTCATATAAGGACTCAGATTTTGCTCCTCCATGGTTGCGGAAAGGGAACTGGTTATTATTCCAGATGCTTCGCGTTCTTCATAACGAACTGGCTTTTGGCTGTTATAAATGGACAAGGTGTCCCGAAAATCTACGACAGCATAATCAATAGGATTGGTTTCGTAAATAAAAACCTGTGTTTTGTTCAAAGAATCTTTACTGTTAAGTAGCACGTATGGTTTACCTACACCAATTTTACGCACATCAAAACTGTCGCGGAATTTTGTAGCCACCTCCATTATTTTTTCCTGTGAAACACCATTGGCAAAAAGGATGTCGCCAAAAGTATCTCCCGAACGTATTGTGTCTCGGATTACGTTGAAGTCATTAAGAATATAACCGTATTGTTCAATTATTGGTTCTTCAACCATTTTATTGGCGTCGGTTATTTCTTCTTTGTTATTTTCACAAGCTGTGGTAAGTAGGGTTAGTGTTAATGCTGCTAAAATTAAATTCTTCAATGTTGGGAGTTTTCGGTATTATCGGTTTTATTTATTTGCAATTATTTTGAATGAATGCTGCAAGCCTTTAAATTCAGTTAATGTTGCTTTTAAAGATCCAACGGCCAAATCTGCTTTAATAAGAAGCGGGATTTTGTTATTATCATCACTAATCCAGACGGTAAGGCTTTCCTTTTCCTTAAAAACACGGCCAGACTGAACATACGGTCTAAAAATTAAAGTGCGAACATAACCAAAATTAGTTTCTAATGTTTCCCTTCCCAGAAATTTTAGCTTGAATTTGTAATTTTCCTTATCAAAAAACATATTCATTTCAACAACTTCTCCTTCCTTAATGTTTTCAGTATCCAATTTATTTCGCAGATAATAAAATGCCGAAATCATATCCTGCGTTTCTTTGGGGAAAGAAAACTCAGTCTTTTCATTATGCTTTTTATCGTTTACAATGGCCTTACTGGTAGCATGGTTAAAGTCAATCTGAATATCTTTGGTATAACCGCCTTCATCAATTTTACGTATGAAACGATATGGAATATTTTTATCCTTATCAATATAGGATTGATAGTCATCTTCAACCTTAAAAAACCATTTTGAAACACCAACCGTTTCACCAAAACCCCGAACATGAAAAACATCCTTTCCATTTATGGAAGCATTTTTCACATTCAGCGTTGCATAACCGGCTGTTACAAAACCATAATGCACGCGGAATTTAAAATACTCACCATCGCCGTAAGCCCTTTCCTGGGCAGAAATTAAAAATATATTGCAAAAAAGAAATAAAAGCGCAAGTAGCTTTTTCATAGATTATTTACTTAGTGAGTTTATGGTTTCAAAAATTACAACTACCGTTCCAAAAAAAATAAACCCCACCTTCTTAAGACGATGGGGTTTTGCAAATGTTACATTTTTATAAGGTCCCTCGTTGCTCCTGTTCGCGCTCTATAGATTCAAAAAGTGCCTTGAAATTTCCGGCTCCAAAACCTTTTGCTCCCATACGCTGAATGATTTCAAAAAATAAGGTTGGACGGTCTTCCAAAGGCTTTGTGAATATTTGAAGCAAGTAGCCCTCTTCATCCGCATCTATCATAATAGATAAATTTTTAAGCTCGTTGATGTCTTCCTTCATCATTTTCATGTGTTCTCCCAAACGACGGGGAATGTCATCATAATAGGCCTGCGGTGGCGGTGGCAAAAATTCTATGCCGCGCTCTTTCAATTGGCTCACTGTTTTAATAATATCGTCCGTTGCAACGGCTAAATGCTGTACCCCAGAATCTTCGTAAAAATCCAGATATTCTTCAATTTGTGATTTTTTTATTCCTTTGGCAGGTTCGTTTATTGGGAATTTAATCCGTCCGTTGCCATTGCTCATCACTTTACTCATCAAAGCTGAATATTCGGTGTGAATCTGCTTGTCATCAAATGAAAGGAAATTTACAAAACCCATAACATCTTCATACCATTTCACCCATTTATCCATTTGGCCCCAGCCCACATTGCCAACCATATGGTCAATATATTTTAAGCCAGTTGGGGTTGGGTTGTAATCACTTTTCCATTCGCGAAAACCAGGAAGAAATGTTCCGTTATAGTTTTTGCGTTCCACGAACATATGCACGGTTTCACCATACGTATAAATCCCGCTGCGAACCACTTCGCCGTGCTCATCCTTTTCAACGGTAGGTTCCAAATAGGGTTTTGCTCCGCGTTTGGTGGTTTCTTCAAAAGCACTGCGCGCATCATCAACCCAAAGGGCGATTACTTTTACACCGTCACCGTGTTTTACGATATGATCATTTATTGGCGATTTACTGTTCAAAGGCGTAGTAAGAACCAGCCTGATTTTATCCTGCTTCAAAACATAACTCACAGAATCGCGTGAACCAGTTTCCAGTCCTTTATAGGCGTAGGATTGAAACCCGAAAGCTGTTTTATAAAAATGTGCGGATTGTTTTGCGTTGCCTACATAAAACTCTACATAATCGGTTCCCAATAAAGGTAGAAAATCTTCTGCACCTTCAAATATTTTTTCCAGTCCGTAATCGACTGATTTTACTTCTTTGCTCATAATTTTAATCTTTAATATTTAAAGTTCTTCGGATTTTGCCTTGTGTCCCAAATGGCAAGAACTTCCAATATGTTTTCTTTTATTCTATAAACTATTTTAAAATCTTTTATAATTTGAATTCTCACATTAATTACTTCGGTTTTAATTCCTGCAGAAGGATAAATTGCTGCAATTTTATAACTTCATTGAAAAGTTTTTCCAACTTCTGCGCATATAATATAGATTTATTTCTATTTGTCCAATATTCATAAATGGCCAATTTATCTTGTGTCGCCCTTATAGTCCAACGGATTTCTCTTGAAGCCATTGGGCAACCAATTTTTCTGATTCTTTTTGGGAAAAATATCTATTATTGTCTGCATCTTCAATAGCTTCATTCACTTGCTGCAGTTCCGAAGGAGAGAATTTATAAGTCTCTTCAAAAAAGAATTCAGCAGAAATCAAACTGAAAATTTCATTAAGAATGTTTTCGTCTTCTATAGAATTTATTTGCGCAATAATTTTTTGTTTTACAGTCATAATTTTAAATTGATAATTGTAAGCCTATTTTTCTAACCAGCTTTGATAATAGCTACCGTCCGAAAGTTTCAAGCCATCCTCGGTAACCTGTAATGGTTTAAAGGTATCTACCATAACGGCCAATTCTTCGGTTTCTGTTTTACCGATACTTCTTTCTGCAGCCCCCGGGTGTGGCCCGTGTGGAATTCCTGCTGGGTGAAGCGTTATTTGGCCTGCTTCAATATCGTTTCGGCTCATAAAATCACCATCTACATAATACAACACCTCATCGCTATCAATATTGCTGTGGTTGTATGGAGCGGGAATACTGTCAGGGTGATAATCATAAAGTCTTGGCACGAAACTACAAACTACAAACGCATCTGTTTCAAATGTTTGATGCACTGGCGGTGGTTGGTGAATTCGACCGGTAATAGGTTCAAAATCGTGGATTGAAAAGGCGTATGGAAAATTATAGCCGTCATAGCCAACCACATCAAAAGGATGTGTGGCGTAAACCATTTCAAAAATTTCGTCCCTTTTTTTCACTTTTACCAAAAATTCACCTTTTTCATCATGGCTTTCCAGTTCCTGCGGTTTGCGAATATCGCGTTCACAATAAGGCGAATGTTCCAACAATTGTCCAAACCAGTTTCTGTATCTTTTAGGTGTATAGATTGGTCTTCGTGATTCAACGATAAAAAGACGGTTATCTTCCGTGTCAAAATCTATTTGATAAATTATTCCGCGAGGCACTACAAGGTAATCGCCGTATTTAAAATCGAGATTTCCTAAAAAAGTTCTAAGTTTTCCGCTGCCTTTATGGATGAAAATTAATTCATCGGCATCTGTGTTTTTATAAAAATAATCTTTTAGGGATTCCTGCGGAGCGGCAAGAATTATACTGCAATCGCTATTTGTAAGTACTGTTTTTCGGCTGCTGAGATAGTCTTTTTCAGGTTTTACATCAAAACCCTTCAGCCGTAAAGATTCCATATTATTTGCACGTGCAATCTTGGGCGCAACATTGTATTGCTTTTTTATTTCCTTAACCTGTGTAGGTCTGTATTCGTGATAAATATTACTATACATCCCATCAAAACCTATTGTTCCAAAAAGTTGTTCAGAATAAAGGGTTCCGTCAGGTTTTCGAAATTGTGTATGGCGTTTGGGCGGTATTTTGCCCAGTTTATGATAGAAAGGCATCTTTTTAAGTTAACAGGTTATTGAGTTATTGGTTGATAGTTATTTGTTTATTGAAAGTTTTCCAAATAACATAATAACCATTTAAACTAGTAACTCTTCTCCACAAATATCGGAAAAATATTGGAGCTAAACGTTTAAGTTTTTGCTAAAACCTATAGCCTAAAGCCACATACCATTCACTTTTATCTAGTTCAGGAGAATAGGAGTATTTAATTTCCATGGGACCCAAAACTGTTTCCAAACCATAGCCGGCTGAAAAACCTGAGTAATCCACCCCATCTATCCACTGTCCGTTTTCAAAAAGGTCATTACCCACATTGGCAATATTTGCCGAAATATTTATGTGGTTCTTTCTGAATATTTCATAATCAAAGCTAAGTGTAGATTTAAGATATGTATTTCCGCGAAGCGAAATTGCTTCATAGCCCAAAAAAGGAATGATGTTATTCATTTCTTTAAAACCATAACCGCCCAATGCAAAATCAAGAGTGGTGGTTTCTGGTCCACCCCATTTAAAACCTCCTTCTGTGGTTAAATTAACCGAAATTGTATTGAAAAAGGTATGGGCATATCCCAACTTTGCTTTTGCCAACGAAAATGGCTCAAAGTTCTTGTTTCTGCCATGGGCCAAAAGATACCAGTGGAAATCGCCCGAAAAATAAGCCCCATTTTTTGGGAAAAAGCTATTATCATAGGTATCATATTTCAAAAAGCCGAAAGCGCTATAATAATTTGTGCTTTCAAAAATGGTGCGCGGAAGGTTATTTTCATCAGTACCAATAGTTTCCGATAGATAGCGCAGGTATTTGTGTTCTCCCCCCAAACCAAAAATAAATGTTCTTTTAAAAAGGGTTTCAAAATACAACTGGTTCGTAAAATCGCTATATTTTATAGACAAGTTATTGATTGGTAAGGAAAGTTCGGTATTCAAATCTGCTCCAACAAAACTCAAGGGCACATCGGTTTCGAAAAAGTGGTATTTTGAATTGAAGCCAACGCTCCAGTAAAAGCCTTTGTCTATATAGTATTCAAAATTATAGCGAAGGTTATCACCAGCAATCAAATCTAATGAAGCAATATCGTTATTTGTGAAAAGTCGCTTTTTTGTAATATTCACCAAGGCAGCCGTTCGGAACAAATCGTCATAATGTGCCGCAAAACGCAGCATCATGGACGATTTGCTTTCCCGTAATTGCAAAAGCAAAGTGTTTTCATTGTTTTCATCTTCAATAAAGGTGTAATTGATGTCCTGAAAATTGCCCGTGGCCGAAAGGTTGTTGATTCCTTCACTAAAATCTTCATAAGTAATTTTATCTGGGGTTCGCAGTTTCAGTTTTCCCAAAACATAGCTGCGGGTGTATTTTTCAATTCCCTCAATTTTCACTTCCTTTATAAAAATAGTGTCTTGGTTTTCAAACTTGATTTTCTTCTTTTCAATGTGTTTCTGCTGCGAAGCCAGTTTTTTTAATTCCTCCCTAAAAGATTCAGCAGCCTCCACGCCGGATGCTACTATATTTTTTCCTTCGTCAAAAGAAACTACAGAAAAATTCTCAATATTTGGGTGAATATAGATATCTGTTTTTTTTCGTTTATCAATCATGTCACGAATGGTGCGATAGTTATTTATCTGAACCAAAACATCAAAAGCAGATTTCAAGTCGTTGCGGTTTTTAAGGCTGTCCTGCACATCAACGCCAATAATAATATCCATGCCTTTGGCACGCACTTCATTTACTGGATAATTATTCACAACACCCCCGTCAATTAACACCATATCATCAATCATCACAGGGCTAAAAAGCGAAGGCAAAGCTCCACTAGCCGTTACGGCACGGGGAAGATAGCCATGATCCAAAATTACTTCCTTACCCGTTTCCACATTTGTTGCTACACAGAAAAAAGGAATAGGAAGTTTGCTAAAATCGGAAGTAGTACTAACGTGGCTGGTCAATTTTGAAAGTAGGTTATACACATTTTGGCCTTTTGAAAGCCCTGATGGAAAACCAACCTTAAATTTATCAAAAGGCAGTACCAAGGCATATTTTTCGGCTTCCTGTTTTTCGTAAAAAGTTTTTGCGCTTCGGGGAATGTCGTCCTGTATCAAAGTGCTGAAATTTGTTTGGCTAAAAATACTGTCCAGTTGTTTTGCAGAATATCCCGAGGCATAAAGCGCTCCAATAATGGCACCCATACTCGTGCCGCCAATATAATCAATACGAATTCCTGATTCCTCAATTACTTTTAAAGCCCCAATATGCGCAAGTCCTTTTGCACCACCGCCACTCAATACAAGACCTACTTTTATATCCTGCTCACTTTTTTCCTGAGAAAAGGAAAGGCACGAAATTAGTAGGAATGCTATGAGGAGTAGGTGTTTCATTAATGGATTATTGGACTTTTAGATTTTTGGATTGTTAGAAAAAGTTATTGTTTATTGTTTATTGTTCATTGCTGAAATATTCTAAAAGTTTCTTAGCTCTGCTTGCGCCAATTACTTTTGAAAGTTCTTCAAAACTGGCTGAAGAAATCCGTTTTGTGCTTTTAAAATGCTTTAAAAGTTCAACAACCGTTTTTTCTCCTATTCCGGGAATGGTTTCCAGTTCCGTGTTCAGCGCTTGTTTGCTGCGTTTGCTTCGGTGGAATGTTATTCCAAAACGGTGCGCCTCGTTCCGCAATTGCTGTATTATTTTTAAAGTCTCGCTCTTTTTATCTAAATAAAGCGGAATGGGGTCGTTGGGATAAAACAACTCTTCCAAACGTTTTGCAATTCCTATTATAGCGATTTTTCCGCGCAATTCCAACTTGTCCAAACTTTTCAAAGCGGAAGAAAGTTGCCCCTTTCCCCCATCTATGATGATTAGTTGCGGCAATGGTTGCTCCTCTTCTAGCAATCTTTTGTAACGTCTATAAACAACTTCTTCCATTGAGGCAAAATCATCAGGCCCTTCAACCGTTTTAATATTGAATTTGCGATAGTCCTTTTTGCTCGGTTTTCCATTTTTAAAAACCACGCAGGCCGCAACCGGGTTTGTACCTTGAATATTACTATTGTCAAAACACTCTATATGTCGCGGTTCCTCACTTAACCTTAAATCTTTTTTCATCTGCGCCATAATGCGCTTTTCATGACGATCCGGATCAACTATTTTGGCTTGCTTGAAACGCTCCATTCGGTAATATTTCGCGTTTCTTTCGGAAAGGTCGAGGATTGCTTTTTTATCGCCCAGTTTGGGAACATGCGTTTTTATGTCTTCGCCCAATTCCACCTCAAATGGAACGTAAATTTCTTTTGAAAGTGAATTGAAACGTTGTCGAATTTCAACAATGGCAAGTTGAAGCAATTCTTCATCGGTTTCATCCAATTTTTTTTTGATTTCCAAAGTATGCGAGCGGATAATCGCGCCGTGCGAAAGCTGCAGAAAATTCACATATGCATAGCTTTCATCAGAAATTATCGAAAACACATCAACGTTATTAATCTTCGGATTTACAACGGTGCTTTTACTTTGATAATTCTCCAAAATATCAATCTTTTCCTTTACCCGCTGTGCCTGCTCAAACTTTAAATCGGTCGCCAAATCTTTCATCTGACTTTTAAATTTATGCAGTGAATCCTTAAAATTTCCTTTCACAATATTTCGGATTGCCTCAATATTTTCGTGATATTCCTTTTCGGAATAAAGCCCTTCGCAAGGCCCAGCACAGTTTCCCAGATGAAATTCCAAACACACTTTATACTTGCCAGCCCTAATTTTTTCTTCGGAAAGATCATAATTGCAGGTGCGCAACGGATACAGGCCTTTTATCAAATCCAGCAGCGTGTGCACGGTTTTCATACTCGTGTACGGGCCGTAATATTCCGATCCATCCTTTATCATCCTTCGCGTTGGGAAAACTCGCGGAAAACGTTCGTTTTTAATACAGATCCACGGATAGCTTTTATCGTCTTTCAGCATCACGTTGTAGCGTGGCTGATAGTTTTTGATCAAATTGTTTTCCAGCAAAAGCGCATCAGTTTCGGTTTTAACAACGATGTGCTTTATGGTTTCAATTTTTTTTACAAGAATTCTGGTTTTACCATTGTCCTGCGTTTTGTTGAAATAAGACGAAACACGTTTTTTCAGGTTTTTCGCTTTGCCAACATACAGCAGTTTTCCATCTTTATCGTAATATTGATAAACGCCCGGTGAATCTGGAAGGGTTGAAATTTGAAGTGTTACCGAAGCATTGGCCATAGCCTCAAAGATACTTGCTATTTTATTTTTAAGGAATTTTTCTTGAACCAAAAATAGTTAAGAAACGGTTAAATGAGGATTTCAAAAATCCAAACTCCCTAATCTTGCGTATCTATTACAACCAACTAAATTAAAAATGCCCAAAAGCAATTTTCATATTTCTTTTAAAAAGTATTTTGTGCTTTCCCTGTCGATTTTTTATCTGCTCAACCCGATGCAGAAACAGCTTTCGGAGGGAATGCACATTTTTTCGCACGTAATGACGCATACCGATTATGGGCATCACGAGGAAGACCATTTGTTGGGCCACGAACACACGCACGAACACAAACTGATTACATTTTTCTCCAAAATATTTTCTTCGGAAGAAAAAACTAGCGATCACGACGGCGTGTTTTTCAATTATACGTTGGACAAACATTTTGCGCAGGAATATCCAAGTATCGATTTTAAATTCAAACCTTTTGTAAAACATATATATTTCTACACTTTTCAAATTCAGAAAAGCATAAAAACCATTCCCAGTCCGCCTCCGGAAACATTCTTTTCATAAAACATTGAGATTTTCTAAAATCAACTTTTACTGTCCGTTCGAGCGCAGTCGAGAACTCATATTCTTACTGTAAATAGGTCTCGACTGCGCTCGACCAGACAATTCATTATAGGGAATCATACAAAATCAAAATTAATTTTTTAAACCAATCACCTATGAAAAGAATATTCTTAATGGGGCTACTGCTATGCTTTGGAATTGCGCAATCGCAATCGCTAAAAGGAAAAGTAGTTGACCCAAATAATAATCCGCTGGAAAACGTAGCGGTTTTTGACCGGAATTCCGGCAATCACACGCACACCGATTCCTCGGGAAAATTTTCACTTGAAAATGTGAAAGAAAACGACAATATCAGTTTCTCTATTTTAGGTTTTACGAATTTTGACTATTCGGTTTCTGCCGTAAGTTTTTCTGAACCGATAAATATTACTTTAGATGAAGCCGCTGTTTCTTTGGAACAAGTAACCATTACACCCGAAGTCAACACACTCAGCCAAATTGTGGCTGTAGATTTAAAGACCGCTCCCGTAAAATCATCGCAGGAAATCCTTCGAAAAGTCCCGGGACTTTTTATTGGCCAACACGCCGGCGGCGGAAAAGCTGAACAAATATTTCTGCGCGGTTTTGATATTGACCACGGAACCGATATTAACCTTTCCGTAGACGGAATGCCAGTAAATATGGTTTCGCACGCGCACGGACAAGGTTACAGCGATTTGCACTTTGTAATTCCAGAAACCATTGAGAAAATTTCCTTTGGAAAAGGGCCATATAATGCTGAATACGGCGATTTTGCTACCGCCGGTTACGTAGCTTTTAAAACTTTGGACAAGTTAGACAAAAGCTCCGTTTCTGTGGAATACGGACAATTTGATGCTTTTAGAACCGTTGGTCTTTTCAATCTTTTGGATAATCAAAACAGCCATGCGTATGTTGCCGCTTCGCTAAATTCATTCAATGGCCCTTTTGAATCGCCACAGAATTTCAACCGTTTCAATATGATGGCAAAATACAATCTTAATTTGCCCGACAATCAAAAATTGAAACTTACCGCTTCGCATTTTCAGAGTAAATGGGATGCTTCGGGACAAATTCCTCAACGATCAATCGATAATGGTTCAATTGGTCGTTTTGGCGCCATTGACGATACGGAAGGCGGAAATACAAGCCGAACAAATTTCCTGATTAATCATTCAAAATTGCTTTTGGACAATAAAAAATTGACGACCAACGCATATTTTTCGCACTATGAATTTGAATTGTTTTCAAACTTCACCTTCTTTTTGGAAGACCCAGTGAACGGCGATCAAATTGCGCAGCGCGAAAAGCGAAATATTCTAGGTTTCCAAACCGCGTTTTCAGATAAAATAAATAGTGAAAGTTTCGATTTTGCATACACCGCCGGAATTGGCGTTCGTTATGACGATGTGAATAATGACGAGCTTTCACACGTGAAAAATCGTTATGGAATTTTGGACAGACTTGCTTACGGAAACGTGGATCAAATAAACAGCTTTGCATTTTTGAATACGGAATTTGGTTTTGGTGATTTCAAAATAAATCCAGCAGTTCGACTTGATTATTTCAAATTTGATTACGAAAACAAACTTTCCCCAACCTATGATAATCGTAGTGAAAGCAAAGTTTTCGCCAGTCCGAAGTTGAATTTTATTTACAGCCCAAACCGTGATTTCCAATTGTTTTTGAAAACGGGGATTGGTTTTCATTCCAACGATTCGCGAGTAGTTACTGCAAATAGCGGCGAAGATATTTTGCCCGCAGCTTATGGCGCAGATTTGGGCGGAATTTACAAACTGACGGATAATCTAATTTTTAACACAGCCTTTTGGGCGCTCTTTTTGGAACAGGAATTTGTGTACGTGGGCGATGCCGGAATTGTGGAGCCCAGCGGAAAAACCCGCCGATTGGGCGTTGACTTTGGCCTGCGTTATGAAGCAACGGACTGGCTGTATTTTTATGGCGATGCTAATTACACCTACGCCCGAAGCACTGAGGAAGCCAAAGGCGAGGATTACATTCCGCTGGCGCCGGATTTTACCTCAACAGGTGGAATTGCAATTGAAAATCTTGCAAATTTTTCTG
Organism: Aequorivita soesokkakensis; assembly: GCF_001641085.1. Lineage (GTDB taxonomy): Bacteria > Bacteroidota > Bacteroidia > Flavobacteriales > Flavobacteriaceae > Aequorivita > Aequorivita soesokkakensis. The sequence goes on from NZ_LXIE01000045.1 coordinate 18,957, forward strand.
GCGGACTTAATTATCGTTATATAAAAGACAGACCCGCAAACGAAGACAATAGCATTATTGCCGAAGGGTATTTGGTGACTGATTTCAACATAAATTATACGTTTAGAAACTTTGTTTTCGGAATTGCAGTGGAAAATCTTTTTGATACAGATTGGAACGAAACCCAGTTTGCAACCGAAAGTAGATTGTTTGACGAACCGGAATCTGTGGAAGAAATACATTTTACGCCCGGAACGCCATTTTTCCTAAGAGGAAAGGTAACCGTTAATTTTTAACTAATGATTTTATAGGCAATGTTCTTTTTGGTTAAATTGCACGCAGAATAACCAACTATGAACATTGCCATTTTATCGCGTGGGGAAGCGCTTTATTCCACCAAAAGCCTTTTAAATGCTGGGGAAGCGCGCAACCACACCATGGAGGTTTTGGATCCTTCTTATTGCAATCTTGCCGTAGAAAACGGAAAGGCAGCGCTCTATTTTCAGAATGAATTGGTTGACGACCTGCACGCAATCATTCCGCGCATTGGCGCTTCAAACACCTATTTTGGAACGAATGTAGTCCGCCATTTTGAGGCGATGGGCGTATTTAGCGTGGTTTCGTCCGAAGGAATTACGAACAGTCGCGACAAATGGACTTGCTTTCAAATATTGGCGAAAAATCAAATTCCCGTTCCAAGAACCATGTATGCTTCGTTTTTTGAATTTGAGGAACAACTCAAAACCTTCAACGGCAAGCCAATAATCATCAAACTTTTGGAAGGAACGCACGGTGAAGGTGTAATTCTTTCGGAAAGCCCACAAAATGCCCTTTCAACCATTGAAACTTTAAACGCTGCTGGCGTAAAATTTCTTTTACAGGAATACATTGAAGAAGCAAATGGCGCTGACGTTCGTGCAATTGTGGTTGATGGCGTTGTGGTTGCTGCAATGAAACGGAAATGTAAAGTTGGCGATTTTAGAAGCAATCTGCATCGTGGCGGTTCTTCGGAAATGATTTCCCTTTCTTCCGCAGAGGAAAAAATTGCCATAAAAGCTGCAAAAGCAATGAATTTGGGTTTTTGTGGGGTTGATATTCTACAATCCAAAAACGGGCCGTTGGTTTTGGAAATAAACAGCACGCCCGGACTGGAAGGCATCGAGAATACTTCCGGAAAAAATGTTTCGAAAAGTGTGATTGGGTTTATTGAAAGGAATAGGTAGGAGTTCTCAGTCGCAGTCGCAGTCGCAGTTTTCAGTAGTTAGTTTTTATTTTTTTGATTTTCGATTTCAATTTCGTTTTCGTTTTCGTTTTCTTACCTTGCAATTACAAAACCCCCAATACTTTGAAAAGAAACATAGGCAGAATAGACAAAGCAGATTTTCCATTGCTGAATCTCTTCGATATTGAAGTGAAAATTGACACGGGCGCCTACACTTCTTCCATACATTGCAAAAACATGAAGGTGGAAGATTGCTATTTAAAATGCAATTTTTTGGACGAAGAGCATCCCAGCTATCACGAAAAGGAAATCGTTTTTGATGAATATGACGTGAAAGTGGTGAAAAGTAGCAACGGTCAATCTGAAGCCAGATACAGAATAAAAACCGAAATTTTACTTTTTGGCAAAACACAGGAAATATTTTTAACCCTAAGCGACCGCGAAGAGATGCGTTTTCCCGTACTTTTAGGAAGAAATTTCCTTAGCAATAAATATGTGGTAGATATAAATAAAACCAACCTTTCCTTCAAACTAAAAAACAAAAAATGAACATCAAGATATTATCGGCGAACGCAAATTTATATTCCACCAAACGTCTTGTGGAAGCGGCAAAAGCCAGAAAACACGAAGTTGAGGTTATAAACCACGCGAAGTGCGATATTGTTATCGAAAAGAAAAATCCGGTAATAATCTACAAAGGCCACAAGTTAGACCACACCGATGCTATCATTCCAAGAATTGGGGCCTCGGTAACTTTTTATGGCACAGCCGTAGTGCGTCAATTTGAGATGATGCGTGTTTTCACAACCACCGAATCGCAGGCCTTGGTTCGTTCACGCGATAAATTGAGAAGCCTTCAAATACTTTCCCGCGCGGGGTTGGGATTGCCGAAAACCGTTTTTACAAATTATTCCAAAAACGTAAAAGAAATCGTGGACCAAGCCGGCGGGGCGCCTGTGATCATTAAATTATTGGAAGGTACTCAGGGCATTGGCGTTATTTTGGTTGAAAGCAGAAAAGCTGCAGAATCCGTAATTGAAGCTTTCAACAATTTACAGGCCCGCGTTATCGTTCAAGAGTTTATAAAAGAAGCTGGGGGCGCAGACATTCGCGCATTTATTGTGGACGGACAAGTGGTTGGCGCGATGAAGCGACAGGGAAAGGAAGGCGAATTCCGAAGCAATCTGCACCGCGGCGGAACGGCTTCAGTAATAAAACTTACTGATGAAGAAGAGACCGCCGCACTAAAAGCCGCAAAAGCCATGGGTCTTGGAATTGCTGGGGTTGATATGCTTCAATCTGCTCGAGGACCTCTTATTTTGGAAGTAAATTCATCACCCGGTCTGGAAGGAATTGAACAAGCTACAGGCAAGGATATTGCAAACTCAATCATAAAATACATTGAACGCAACGTTTAATTATGGCCAAAAAGGAAGAACGAGATATTGTAATTTTAAATGAACGGATTGCATTGGGTGAAAGCAGAACGGTGGATTTCAGTATCGCCAAGCTTTATACTTCCACCAAAGTTGAAATTCCAATTATTATTGAACGTTCCAAAATTCCTGGGCCAACAGTATTGATTACCGCCGCCATTCACGGTGACGAAATAAACGGAGTGGAAATTGTACGCCAGCTCATTGCCCGAAAATTAAACAAACCAAAACGCGGCACTATTATTTGTATTCCTATCTTGAATGTTTTTGGGTTTTTAAATGGCGACCGTTCTTTCCCAGATGGACGAGACTTGAACAGGGTTTTTCCCGGAACAAAAACAGGTTCATTGGCAAGTCGGGTTGCATACCATTTCACCAAAAAAGTTTTACCGCATGCAGATTATTGCCTCGATTTTCATACAGGCGGCGCCAGCCGTTTTAATGCGGCACAGATTCGTATAAAACCTGGCGATGAAAAATTGTTGGAACTCGCGAAGGTTTTCAATGCCCCATTTACGGTTTATTCAAATACAATTGAAAAATCATACCGAAATACCTGTCAAAAAATGGGCATTCCCACTTTGCTTTTTGAAGGAGGGAAAAGTCGCGAAAGCAATAAACACATTGCAAAGGAAGGCGTTGATGGCATATTGCGCGTTTTGGAACATTTAGATATGTTGGGCAAAAGGCACGTTGCACCAGAGCCAAGTGCCAAAACGGTTATTATTGAAAAAAGCAAATGGATTCGCGCTTATCGAAGTGGTTTGTTGCACGTAAAAATTGACTGTAACAAACACGTGGAAAAAGGGGAATTTTTGGCAACAATCACAGACCCGTACGGAAAAATGAGGTTTAAGGTTACTTCGCCCAACGAAGGTTATATAATTAATGTGAACCAATCTCCAATTGTAAATCAAGGCGACGCAATTTTTCATATTTCAACCGTAAATACTGCAAATATGGAAACTGAGGAAATGGAAGATTAATGTAATGGAAAAAAAAGCGCTCCGTTTAAAATATAAAAAACTTAGGAAAAACCTTTCCGAAGAATCTATTGAGGAAATGAGCCTTCAGATTGCGAATCAAGCTTTAAAGCTTCCAATTTGGGACAAAACCTATTACCATATTTTCCTTCCCATTTTGGCAAAAAAAGAAGTGAATACCGAATACTTATTGCACATTCTCCAAGGAAAGGACAAAAGCATTATCGTTTCAAAAACCGATTTTGATTCGGGAGAAATGAAGCATTTTTTGTTGCAGGAAAACACGGTTTTAAAAACTTCGGAATACGGAATTCCCGAACCCGTTTCGGGCCTAGAAATTTCACCGGAAATGATAGACGTTATTTTTGTCCCTCTTTTGGCATTTGACCAAAAAGGCCACCGCGTTGGCTACGGAAAAGGTTTTTACGATCGTTTTTTGGAAAAATGCGGTTCAAATGCAGTTTTTGTGGGACTTTCTTTTTTTGAACCAGAACCTGAAATAGATTTTGAACCTAGAGATATTCCACTAAATTTTTGCATCACACCAAAAAAAATAATGGCTTTTTAAAAATATCCTCTTATCTTTATGAGATATAAACCATTATTAACCAATTAAATAAAAAATGGAAACAACTAATCAACCTATGGAAACCCCACCAGACAACAACCTTGTATGGGCAATTCTATGTACCGTTTTATGCTGCCTGCCATTGGGCATCGTATCAATTATCAAAGCAACAAAAGTGAAGGAACTCTGGGCAATGGGCGATACCATTGGGGCTCAAAAAGCCGCGGACGACGCCAAAAAATATGCAATATGGGGCGCAGCGGCAGCAGCTATCGTTTGGGTACTTTATGTAATATTTTTTATAGTTATTGGTGTTGGTGGAGCTTTCGCGGGAAACTACTAAATTTTTAAAAATAGCCCTCATTGCTATTGTATTTGGGGGCTTTTTTATGCTTTATTTTTCTTATAATCCTTCGCATTCTTCTTTTTTCATTCCCTGTCCGTTACATTATATATCTGGGTTTTACTGCCCGGGATGTGGCTCACAGCGCGCTATTCATCTTTTGTTGCACGGGGATTTTATTGGAGCTTTTAGGTTTAATCCGTTAATGGTTTTAACGTTGCCTATTTTAATTTACGGTTTGGGAATTACAATTTCCAATTGGATTTTTGGAACCAAATACAGGTTTATGCTTTTTTATAGCAATCTGTTCATTTTTGGATATTTCGGACTAGCTATTATTTACTGGGTTTTACGGAATTTACCATATTACCCCTTCAACTTGCTTGCGCCAACTGGATAATTTTACGAAGCTTTTTCTTCTCCTAAATCATTTTGAGCCAATATTTTAGTTTTTGGCTCCCGATTCGGAAATGCTTTTTTATTAAAAATAAGCAATAAAATTACTCCAACACTGATGGATGAATCAGCTATGTTGAAAACTGGATCAAAAAATGTGAAATATTCTCCACCCCAAAAAGGAAACCATTCCGGCAAAGTGCCTCCGTAAAGCGGAAAGTAAAGCATATCTACAACTTTTCCGTGGAATAGGGTGCCGTAGCCTCCAGCTTCAGGAAACAAGGTGGCAACTTGGTGATGGCTATCATTAAAAATAATGCCGTAAAAAACAGAATCGATGATGTTTCCAAAAGCTCCCGCAAAAATCAAGGCAACACAAAAAATCAAGATTCGAGGTGCGTTTTTCCGAACGGAGTCCCAGAGCCAATAACCAATCCCGCCAATGGCAACAATCCTGAAAAGTGTCAAAATAAGTTTTCCGTATTCTCCGGGGATTTTTGCGCCCCAAGCCATCCCTTCATTTTCAACAAAAAGGATTCTGAACCAATCGAACACAGGTATTTCTTCGCCTAAAAAGAAGTGTGTTTTGATATAAAATTTTGAAATCTGATCTATCAATAAAATCAGAACGATGATGAATGTGGCTTTTTTTAGGCTCATAGTTTTTCCGACGAAGGTTCTCCTTCGCTAAAGCTTCGGAGTGCGGAGGCAAAAATAACAATATTATTCGGTTTGCAGTAACGAAATATTGCCATTGATGCTTTCCGCTTCAACAAAGAATTTTCCCTTGTTCAAAAGATTATTTTCAACAGTTCCATTTTTTGAGATTGCTTTTCCCGAAACATTCTTTTGGGCGTAAACAGTTATATTTCCAGCTATTGTTTTAAGTTGGGCATTTCCAAAAAAATTATTTAAAATACAGTTTCCATTTTCCAAGGAAATGCTGAGGCTTTTAAAAGTTCCAGTGGCAATTACAGATGCCAACTTCGATTTGATTTCAACTGCCAATTTCTTGGGAACGGTTAATTCCACTTCAATGGCCATAACTTTATGTGCCGCAAGTTTGTCATTTTCCAAAGTGAAAAATGGTGCAAATCCAGTTTTCAGGAAAAGGGTGCCGTCAACAATTTTTTCTTCAATAATTATACTTTCAAAATGTTCACCGGAAATATGTGCCGAAACTTTGATGACAGTTTCTTCGGAAGATTGGACGGTTATTTTAAAAATGCCATCATCTGCTATGGAAAGCTTCTGTACTCCTTCTGAATCGAATTCCTTTTGAATGGTTTTTTGGGCCATGCCGCAATAGCTTCCGAAGAACAAAATGACGATTATGAAGAATATTTGGCGCATAATTTAACCACAAAGGTCGCGAAGAATTTGATACAATAAAAAAGCCCCGAAAAATTTCAGGGCAATAATTTTGCGAATCAACTCCCTTCCCTTTGGGAAGGGCTGGGGATGGGCCTATTTCTGCAAATTCTTCGCCTCAATACTCAAAGTTGCGTGCGGAACTAGTTTCAAACGCTCTTTATTGATGAGTTTTCCCGTTACGCGGCAAACGCCGTAAGTTTTGTTTTCAATACGTACCAACGCATTTTTAAGGTCGCGAATAAATTTTTCCTGACGAATGGCCAACTGCGAATTTGCTTCCTTGCTCATTACCTCACTGCCTTCATCAAAAGCTTTGAAAGTAGGCGAAGTATCGTCCGTACCGTTGTTGCTATCGTTTTTATAAGAACTTTGGATCAACTCCAACTGTTCCATTGCCTTCTTTATTTTATCTGTAATCAAGGTTTTAAATTCTTCCAGCTCGGCATCGCTATATCTGGTTTTTTCTGTGTCTGTCATGATCTAATGTTTTTTAATGCTTATACGTGTTTCAATTTCGTCAAATTCAATTTCTGTTCCGTTACTGATTTCTGGCTGAAATTGCAAAACCTCTGTCAATGTTTCTTCTTTAATATAACTTAGGTTTTGGTTTACCGCCTCAATCAGTTTGTCATTATTTTGAAGCAGTACCTCAATTCGGTCTGTTACTTCAAAACCACTATCTTTTCGCAAGTTTTGGATTCTGTTTACCAATTCTCGGGCAATTCCCTCGTTTTTCAAATCTGGTGTTATTGTAACATCCAGTGCTACAGTAACTCCATCTGAATTTGCAACCAACCAGCCCTCAATATCCTGCGAACTTATGATTACGTCATCGAGCGCCAAAGTAGTATTTTTTTCATTAATAGAAACAGTTATTTCACCATCTTTTTCAAGAGTTGCAATTTGTTTCTGATCAAAGCCCGAAATGGCTGTAGCCACTGCTTTCATGTCTTTTCCAAAACGTGGGCCGAGAGTTTTGAAATCGGGTTTTATTTGTTTAACCAACATTCCCGAACCTTCATCAATCAGTTCAATTTCCTTTACGTTCACTTCGCTTTTGATCAAATCTGAAACTGCAAGGATTTCCGCTTTTTCAGCATCTTCCAAAACCGGGATCATTATTTTTTGAAGCGGCTGGCGCACTTTTATCTTTTCTCTTTGTCTTAACGAAAGTACCAACGATGAAATTGTCTGCGCTTTCTGCATTTTATGCTCCAATTTTTTATCAATGAACGAAGTATCTGCTTTTGGAAAATCGGTCAAATGTACAGAGCTCTTTTTATCTTTTATTGTTCCTTGGGTTAAGTCTATGTAAAGTCTGTCCATAAAGAACGGAGCTACGGGAGCGCCCAGTTTTGCTACAGTTTCCAAACAAGTGTAAAGCGTTTGGTAAGCCGAAATTTTATCGTCGTTATAGCTTCCTTTCCAATATCTTCTTCGGCTTAAACGCACAAACCAATTGCTCAAATTTTCCTGAACAAATTCTGAAATAGCTCGCGTTGCCTTCGTTGGTTCGTAATCTGCGTAATAATCGTCCACTTTTTGGATGAGCGTGTGCAATTCTGAAAGTATCCAACGGTCAATTTCAGGGCGTTTTTCCAAGGGAAGATCTTTTTCAAGATACTCAAAATTATCGAGATTGGCGTAAAGGCTGAAAAAACTGTACGTATTGTAAAGCGTTCCAAAGAATTTATTACGAACTTCCGAAATTCCGTCTTGGTCAAATTTCAAGTTATCCCACGGATTTGCGTTACTTATCATATACCAACGCGTAGCATCGGGACCGAAAACATCCAACGTTTCAAAAGGATCTACGGCATTGCCGAGACGTTTGCTCATTTTCTGTCCGTTTTTGTCCAAAACAAGTCCGTTTGAAACTACGTTTTTGTAAGCAACATCGTCAAAAATCATGGTTGCAATTGCGTGCAATGTGTAAAACCAACCACGGGTTTGATCCACGCCTTCTGCGATAAAGTCTGCTTTGCGCCACGTATTTTCAACCTTTTCCTTATTTTCAAAAGGATAATGCCATTGTGCGTAAGGCATGCTTCCACTGTCAAACCAAACGTCTATCAAATCGGCTTCGCGCTTCATTCGTTTTCCGCTTGGGGAAAGGAGGATTATTTCGTCAACAATATTTTTGTGAAGATCAACTTTTGCATAGTTTTCTTCGGAAAGATCTCCTGTTTTAAAATCTTCAAAAATGTCTCTTTGCATCAATCCGGCTGATAAGGATTTATGCATTTCGGCTTTCAGTTCTTCAATAGAACCGATGATGATTTCTTCCTTCCCATCTTCAGTCCTCCAAATTGGCAACGGAATTCCCCAATAACGAGAGCGCGAAAGGTTCCAATCGTTGGCATTTGCAAGCCAATTACCAAAACGACCTTCGCCGGTGGCTTTCGGTTTCCAGTTTATTTCTTTGTTCAACTCGAACATTCTATCGCGGAAATCGGTCACTTTTATAAACCAAGAATCCAACGGATAGTATAATATCGGTTTGTCCGTACGCCAGCAATTTGGGTAGCTGTGAACGTATTTTTCAACTTTAAAAGCTTTGTTTTCTGTCTTAAGTTTTATGGCAATTTCTACGTCAACTGATTTTTCTGGAACATCAGCATCGTCGTAATATTCGTTCTTTACATATTTGCCAGCGAGTTCCTTCATTTCCGGGCGGAATTTTCCTTGTAAATCAACAAGAGGAACTAGATTGCCGTTTTCGTCTTTCACCAACATTGGCGGCACTTCCGGCACTGCTTCTTTTGCAACTTTGGCATCATCTGCACCAAAAGTTGGCGCTGTGTGCACTATTCCGGTTCCATCTTCCGTGGTTACAAAATCGCCCGCGATAATTCTAAAAGCATTTTCGGGATTATCATGAGGATGCGCGTAATCCAACAATTGCTCGTAACGGATTCCCAATAAATCTGATCCTTTAAATTCCTTTGCAATAAAATATGGAATCATTTTATCACCCTGTTTGTAGGCTTCCAGAATATCTTCGTTCGGTTTTTCCTCGTAGTTTTTTGCGAATTGGCTCGCGACCAAATTCTTCGCTAAAACCACATTTATGGGCTGAAAAGTGTATTGGTTGAAAGTTTTCACTAAAACATAATCAATCTTCGCACCCACGGTCAAAGCGGTATTGCTTGGAAGCGTCCAAGGTGTGGTTGTCCAAGCCAAAAACCAAATGTTGTTTGATTCTTCGCCAAGAAAATCCGGCAAGGTTTCAGCCATCGCCTTAAATTGGGCAACAACTGTTGTGTCTGTAATATCTTGATAGGTTCCCGGCTGGTTAAGTTCGTGCGAGCTCAAACCGGTACCCGCTTTCGGGGAATACGGCTGGATTGTATAGCCTTTATAAAGCAAGTTCTTGTTGTAAATTTCCTTCAGCAACCACCAAACGGTTTCCATATATTTTGGCTCGTAGGTAACGTATGGATCGCTCATATCTACCCAATAGCCGTAGCTTTCGGTTACTTTGTTCCACACATCGGTGTAACGCATTACTGCTTTTTTGCAAGCTGCGTTGTAATCTTCAACTGAAATCTTTTTGCCAATATCTTCTTTAGTAATCCCCAACTCTTTTTCTACGCCCAGTTCAATGGGAAGACCATGCGTGTCCCATCCTGCTTTCCGGTCAACTTTAAATCCTTTTTGGGTTTTGTAACGACAAAAAATATCCTTTATAGCGCGCGCCATAACGTGATGGATTCCCGGAAGCCCGTTTGCAGATGGCGGTCCTTCAAAAAACACAAATGGCTTCGCTCCTTCGCGAATGGAAATACTCTGCTCAAAAATGTTTTCTTCTTTCCAGAAATCGAGTATATCTTCCGCCAGTTTAGGAAGGTCCAGCCCTTTGTATTCTTTAAATTTTGTGCTCATAATGTGCGTCTTGCAATAAAGTTTGCAAAAGTAATCATTTTTGAAGAAATGGATACAGGTTTTTAGAATAGAAAAGAGCAGTACAAATCGCTAATCATTTCAGCTGTTTACAGTTAATTTTGAAATATTTTTTAAGGGTTTTTTTCAATAATGGTCTCATAATTTTGAATACTGCATTTTTTCCCCCAAATTTGGTGTCCTTTAAAGATTCTATTTTAAATATTATTCCCTAATGAAAAAGATATACCTCTTTCTCCTCCTCGCCACGGTTTCTCTTGCATCAGTTCAATCTCAAGTTCTTGACCCAGTAAAATGGTCCACAAGCATTAAAAAAATATCTGAAACCGAATACGATTTAATTTCCAAAGCCACTATTGAAGACAAATGGCACCTTTATTCACAAGTAGTTCCAGACAATGGACCCCTACCAACAAATCTTACTTTCGAAGAAAACAGTGCTTATAAATTAGTGGGAAAGGCGAAAGAAAGCAAAGGTCACACCGTCCACGATCCTGTTTTTGACATGGTAATTACCTTTTTTGAGCACACCGCAACATTTACCCAACGTGTAAAATTAACAGGCGACAAAGGTACCACTGTAAAAGGAGAAGTTGAATTTATGGTGTGTGATGATACGCGCTGTTTACCGCCGAGTTATGTAGATCTGGTCTTTAAAATTCCCGCTCCCGAAAAAAGTGAAGAACCTGCTGTAACTCCTGAAAACACAGACAATACTGAAACGACCGAAGCAATCACCGAAAACATTGAAAATACTGCTGCGGTTGATACTACAAAAAATGAAATTGTAAAAGACACCGTTCAAACTTCCTCAGAAAAAACACTTTCCGCTGCTGAACAGAACAAAAAACAAGACGAAAAAGGCCTTTGGACCATCTTTTTCTTTGCCTTTCTTTCAGGTTTTGCGGCATTGCTAACCCCTTGTGTGTTCCCGATGATTCCTATGACCGTAAGCTTTTTTACCAAGCAAAGCAAAACGCGTTCTGCCGGGATAAGAAACGCTATAATTTATGGTATTTCAATAATTGTTATTTATGTATTATTAGGAATTCTGGTAAGTTTAATATTTGGGCCGCAAGCACTCAATGCCCTATCAACCAATGTTTGGTTTAATATTATCTTCTTTGTTTTATTAGTTGTATTTGCAGTATCCTTTTTAGGCGCTTTCGAAATTATGCTTCCTAATTCATGGGCAAACAAGGTGGATTCGCAAGCTGATAGAGGCGGTTTAATTGGCATCTTTTTTATGGCGCTGGCTTTGGCCATTGTATCGTTTTCGTGCACTGGGCCTATTGTTGGAACGCTATTGGTTCAAGCTGCTGCTGGTGGAAGTCAAGTAGGCCCTATTATTGGAATGTTTGGATTTTCTTTAGCTATAGCTTTACCTTTCGCATTATTTGCAGCATTTCCGGGATGGATGAATTCGTTGCCAAAATCTGGAGGTTGGTTAAACACCGTAAAAGTAGTATTGGGCTTTTTGGAATTAGCCTTGGCATTTAAATTTCTTTCAAATGCAGATCTTGTGCTTCAGTTGCACTGGTTGGAACGCGAGGTTTTCCTAGCTATTTGGATTGCCATTTTTGGGGCTTTGGCGCTCTATCTCTTTGGAAAGATACAGTTGCCACATGATTCGCCATTGACTCATATATCGGTTGGCCGACTTAGCCTTGGGCTACTGGTATTAGCATTTACCGTTTATATGATTCCCGGACTGTGGGGTGCGCCCTTAAATCTAATTAGTGCTTTTCCACCACCATTAGATTACGCAGAATCGCCTTATGGCGTTGGTAATTCCAAAGTTGGAGGAGGGATAGTTTCGAACGAACACCAAGAGGTACCTGAAGGCGCGCACCTATTGGCACCCCATCAAATTTTAGCATTTAATGATTATGACAAGGGTCTTGCATATGCAAAAACAGTAGGTAAACCTGTAATGATTGATTTTACGGGTTGGGCCTGCGTTAATTGCCGAAAAATGGAGCAGAACGTTTGGGTAGATGACAAGGTATTAAATATGTTGAAAAACGAAGTAGTACTTATATCACTATATGTTGATGACAAACGCAAACTTGAAGATGACGAAATTGTTGAATCACAATTAAAACCCGGTAAAAAACTCAAGTATATCGGTCAAAAATGGAGTGAGTTACAAACCATAAAATACAAAACCAATTCGCAACCTTTTTATGTTTTGATGGATCATAATGAAGAAAACCTTATTGAGCCCGTAGGCTACACACCTGATATTGAAGAATATTACGGCTGGCTTCAAAAAGGAGTTGGCGCTTTTAAGAAATAGAACGACATAAACAGCTCATTTTTAGCAATATTGATTAAATTTAAGTAATTTTTAAAAATCGAAAGATGATTTCTTCGGAAGAAAAAGTAAAAACCACCGCATTGGAAAAGTATTTTGAACCTTTCCGAAAGAATATCGTGGGAATTAATCAAGAGTTTGTTTCTCCCTTCGGAAGAAAAAAAATTATTTATACTGATTGGACAGCAAGTGGCCGTTTGTACGCTCCCATTGAAGAAAAAATGCTGAAGGATTTTGGCCCTTTTGTGGCAAACACCCACACCGAAACTTCGGTAACTGGAACTGCGATGACGAAGGCATACCACGAAGCCCGAAAAATCATTAAAAAACACGTTAACGCTAATGACCACGACGTGCTGATTACCTGTGAAAGCGGAATGACTGGTGTGATAAACAAGTTTCAACGTATTTTGGGGCTGAAAATTCCGGAAAACATAAAACCATACACAAATATTCCCGACGCGATTAGGCCTGTAGTTTTTGTAACACACATGGAACATCACAGCAACCAAACCTCTTGGCTGGAAACCATTGCAAAAGTTGTTGTAATTCCGCCGAATGACGATGTTTTGGTCTGTATGAAAACCTTTGCCGAAACTGTTGAAAAATATAAAGACCATCCCATAAAAATCGCTGCTGTTACAGGCTGTTCAAACGTAACGGGAATTCAAACTCCATATCACGAAATAGCAAAATTGATGCACAAAAATGATGGTCTATGTTTTGTTGATTTTGCCTGTTCGGCGCCCTATATTTCAATAAACATGCATCCCAAAGAAGAAGGTGCGCATTTGGACGCAATATTCTTTTCACCCCATAAATTTTTGGGAGGCCCTGGTTCCAGTGGCGTGCTTATTTTCAATAATAATCTTTATAAAAATACAATCCCGGACAATCCAGGAGGCGGTACTGTTTCGTGGACAAACCCTTGGGGAAACCACAAATATATTGACGATATTGAAACCCGTGAAGACGGCGGAACGCCAGGTTTTCTTCAAACAATCCGTACGGCGCTATCCATTCGTTTAAAGGAAAAAATGGGGATTGAAAACATTTTGAAACGCGAACACGAGCTTTTGGATATTGTTTTTGAGAAGCTCAGTAAAATTCCAAACTTAAAAATTCTTGCACCAAATACCGAAGATAGACTTGCAGTAATCAGTTTTTATATTGACAATCTGCATTTCAATCTCGGGGTAAAAATCCTTAATGACCGTTTCGGAATACAAACCCGAGGCGGATGCTCTTGTGCAGGAACTTACGGCCATTACTTGCTTCACGTAGATCAGGAAACCTCAAACCGTGTAACTTGCGAAATTGACCATGGCGATTTAACCCATAAACCGGGATGGATCAGAATGTCCATTCATCCCACAACCACTGATGCTGAAGTTGAGTTTGTGTGCGATTCCATAAAAAAACTGGCCGAAAATTTTCCGGAATGGAGCAAAGAGTATCAATATAATTCCAAAAGCAATGAATATATGCACCGGGAAGAAATAGCTGATGACAAAATGAATGATTGGTTTACCTTTTAAGAATAACTTAAATCAGATTCAAACAATTTGAAAAAACTTTTACTTCTAATTTTTCTTTTTCCCTTTTTCAGTTCCGCACAGGAATATGTTGATATTTTTCGAATTGGCTACGGCCAAACAATTAATAATAACTTTGAAGGAGTTGACAGCAGTACAAATGTGAAGTTTTTTGACGCTGGGCTTACCTTTCCCGTAGTTCTCAATGAAAATCAAGCTATAATTACCGGGGCAGACATTAGCATAAACAACGTCCAGCTTTTTCCAGAAGCTGAATATACCAGCCTTTACAGTACAAATCTTAAACTGGGATTGGCTTCAACTTGGTCAGAAAAATGGAGCACTACCATTGTTCTACTTCCTAAAATTGCCTCGGATTATAAAAACCTTTCTGGTAATGATTTTTACTTTGGTGGTTTTGCACTTTTAAAATTAAAAAAGAACGAAAACCTTAAATACCGCTTTGGGATTTATGCTTCACAGGAAGCATTTGGTCTTTTTACAACTCCTATTTTGGGTTGGTACTACTTAAGCCCGAACAAAAGGTTTGAAATGGATATGAGTTTACCTATTTCAGCAGATGTTAGCTACAAATTTGGCTGTACCACTGTAGGGATGGATTATTTCGGAATTGGAAGAAGTTATAACGTGCATTATGAAAATCGCCCAACGCTTTACGCCGACCTCAGCTCTTTGGAGTTTGCAGGATATTTGCAGTTCAATGCGTTAGAGGAAAGTGTTTTGCTGCGAGCGAAAGTTGGTTATTCCAGCAATAATTATGAAATGTATGCCGAAGGTGACAAAATTGATCTTGGTGTTTCGGCCTTTAGTTTTGGCGATGCACGCACACAATTGAACCCTTCATTGAATGGCGGAATTTTTCTGAAATTCGAAGCTATTTATAGATTTCATATTCGTGAAAATCCCAAAGAAGAAATTCCAAATTCCAAATAATACAAATTACAATTCACAAACTTTTGGAATTTGTGATTTGTATTTTTTGGGATTTATTTTGAAAAAATTCTATCTTTAAAAGATGGAAAGAACCTGTCCGGAGTGTGGGGATAAATTGATAGGGCGTGCTGACAAAAAATTCTGCAGCGATGCGTGCCGTAATGCACATAACAATTCGCTTAATAAGGACAATAAAAACTTGGTTCGAAACATCAACAATAGGCTTCGGAAAAATTACAGAATTCTTGAAACCCTAAATTCTGAAGATAAAACTAAAACCACTAAAGACAAGCTACTGCGAATGGGTTTCAGTTTTGATTATTTTACAGGGATTTACACTACAAAATCTGGTTCTACCTATTATTATTTATACGATCAGGGTTATCTTCCCTTGGATAATGATTTTTACCTTTTGGTGAAAAAAGATCTTAAATAATTACTTTAAATTCTTTCCGAAAATTGCTTTTTCAAAAGAATTTCCTTTCGCAATTTGGGAAATTCTTATGCATAATCTAACACTCCTTTAACCCGTAAAGCTCTCTTTATAAGGTATCTTTAAAATTCAAACAAAAAAACTTAAATTATGAAGACGAAAAATTTTTTAATGATGGCGATGCTGTTTTTCAGCATTACATTGTTTGCGCAAAATGCAGATGACAAAAAAGTGATCGCCGATGCCCAAAAAGCAAAAGCTGCTTTTTTAGAGGCTAATCCAAAACTACAAGGTTATTTTGATGATGCAAAAGCCTATGTAATTTTTCCAAATGTTGGTAAAGGAGCTTTAATTATTGGTGCCGCATCTGGTAATGGTGCTGTTTACGAAAGAGGCGTTCTTGTGGGAATGGCAAATCTAAAACAAGTAGATGTAGGTGCCCAAATAGGCGGAAAAGCCTTTAGTGAAATAGTGTTTTTTAAAACCGATAAAGCGGTTCAGGAATTTATGGATGACAATTTAAAGTTTGGATCAAATCTTTCTGCAATTGCTGCAAATCAAGCCCCACCATCTTTTGACATTACCTATAATGATGGAATTGCGGTCTTTACATTGCCAAAAGAAGGGTTGATGGCTGAAGTATCAATTGGCGGACAACATTTTGATTTTGAGAATTTTGATTAATATTTTTTTTTAATCATCTTAAATTTTAAAATACTGAAAATATAAAGTGGTTTAGTCAGTTTTATAGAAAAATCGCCCGAGGAAATTCCACGGGCGATCTTCTTTTAACTATCAACAATTATGAAAAACTATTCCTTGAGAAGGCGCTTTGTAATCTGTCCGTCCTTCCCTATTATTTTCACATAATAGGTTGCTGCGGCCAGTTGTTGTACGTCTATCGATTTAACCGAGCCCATTCCTTGAAGGTCTGCTTTTTGAACCAATCTACCTCTTAGGTCGTAAATCTCCAGTGTTTGTAAATCAATCCCTTGTGGGTTGCTTATGTTCAACATGTTCTTAGTTGGAACAGGATACATCGCTATACTTCCAAAATCTTGGGAATAATTTCCTATACCCAGAATACTCTCTACGATAAGCTCAAACTCACAGGTGCCAGTGTTTCCGTATTCATCTGTCGCCGTGAGCGTGATGGTATATGTACCGTCTGATAATGGCGTACCCGCTGCAGGATCTTGGGTGGTAATGGTTACCGGATCTGTACAGTTGTCTATTGCTGTAGCTTCACCAGTTCCGAAGTAATCCGGAACGATGTAGAACAGATTACCAGCTCCCGGATCAACAGTTTGGTCAGCTGGGCAAGTAATTACGGGTGCCAGGAGATCAACTGCTGTTACTACTGCCGTACAGGTGGATAGGTTACCGTTATTATCCTGGCTGAATACCTGAACAGTAACCGGAGTTCCTATATCTGCACATGTAAATTCGGTAATATCAACCGCGACTGTTAAGATACCACAGGCATCATCGTTGGAAGCTATCACATCACTTGGGTTAAGAGTTGCAGTTCCATCTGACCCGATTTCAATAGTGAAATCTTGGCAGACAAGCACTGGGCTTGTATTGTCCTCTACCGTTACAATAGCGGTACAAGTTTCAGAGTTTCCGTTCACATCCGTTACGGTAAGTACAACTGTGTTGTCGCCTATGTTCGAGCAGTCGAAAGTGTCGATGTCAAGGCTATAGCTTGCAATGCCGCAGGCATCTGTGCTACCGTTGTCTATATCCGTTCCAAGAATAGTTACCGTTCCCGTTACGGGGTCAAGTTCCACGGTTATGTTTTGGCAAGCTACTACAGGTGCGGTCACGTCTTCAACCGTTACTATGGCGGTACAGGTGGAAACGTTGCCGTTTATATCTGTAACTGTCAAGATCACGTTGTTGTCCCCAACATTGGAACAGTCGAAGGTATCGATGTCAATTGATATACTCGCCACACCACATTGGTCGGTGCTGCCGCCGTCCACATCACTCGCAACAATACTTGCATTACCAAATTCATCCAATTGGATGGTTATGTTTTGGCAGACCGCCACGGGAGCTTCGTTGTCAACCACCGTAATGATAAAGCTGCACGTATTGGTGTTTCCGTTTACATCTGTTGCGGTGAACTCAATGGTGGTCGCCCCCACTGGGAACATACTTCCGCTTGGATCGCCCATAGTCTGTGCTACCGTTGCCACCCCACAGTTATCCGAAGTAATCGGCATTGGGAAGTTTACTATCGCGGAGCAGAAACCTGCGTCGGTGTTCACTGTAATGTTCGCGGGACAGGCTATAGCTGGTGGGATGCTGTCCTCAACCGTTACTATAGTAGTACAGGTGGAAACATTGCCGTTTACATCGGTTACTGTTAGGGTAACTGTGTTCGGGCCAACATCACTACAATCAAAATCAGTAATATCTATTGTAGTGCTTGCAATTCCGCAAGCATCCGTACTTCCATTTTCAATATCTGCAACTGTAATACTTGCCATTCCGTTTGCATCCAGTTGGATGGTAAAAGGAGCGGCACAGTTTGCAACAGGTGGAATATTGTCCTCAACAGTTACAATGGTTGTACAGGTTGAAGTATTTCCATTTACATCGGTTACCGTTAAAGTCACTGTATTTTGACCTACGTCTGCACAGGTGAAATCTGTAATGTCTATCGATGTGTTTGCAATTCCACAGGCATCTGTGCTTCCGTTCTCGATATCTGCAACTGTGATGCTTGCCATTCCGTTTGCATCCAGTTGGATGGTGAAAGGAGCGGCACAGTTTGCAACAGGTGGCACATTGTCCTCAACAGTTACAAGGGTTGTACAGGTTGAAGTATTTCCATTTACATCGGTTACCGTTAGAGTCACTGTATTTGGACCTACGTCTGCACAGGTGAAATCTGTAATGTCTATCGATGTGTTTGCAATTCCACAGGCATCCGTGCTTCCGTTCTCGATATCTGCAACCGTGATGTTTGCCGTTCCGTTTGCATCCAGTTGGATGGTGAACGGTGCGGCACAGTTTGCGATAGGTGGCACATTGTCCTCAACAGTTACAATGGTTGTACAGGTTGAAGTATTTCCATTTACATCGGTGACCGTTAAAGTCACTGTATTTGGACCTACGTCTGCACAGGTGAAATCTGTAATGTCTATCGATGTGTTTGCAATTCCACAGGCATCCGTGCTTCCGTTCTCGATATCTGCAACTGTGATGCTTGCCATTCCATTGGCATCCAGTTGGATGGTGAAAGGAGCGGCACAGTTTGCCACGGGAGGTGTACTATCAACCACGGTAATCGTAGTATTACATGTATCCGTCAGTGTTCCGTCACTAACAGTTAATGTAACATTGGTAACCCCAACAGGGTATGGACCGGCGGGACTAACGCTAAAAGTAAGTGGGTCGCCATCGGGATCGCTGGAGCCTCCATCAAAATCTGAAGCAACCGCATTGCCTTGGCAGTTTCCGTCTGCATTTACAGTTACGGACTGACAAACTGCTACAGGGGGTTGATTACAAACTCCAAGAGGGTCTGTTACCGTAATTGTAACAGTACAGAAGGTTTGGTTTCCACTTAAATCTCGCGCACCAAATATTCTGGTTACTGTGCCTAAATCGTTACAGGTTAATGTTTGAGAACCTCCACCATATAATACAACAGACATGTCTACAGCACAATTATCTGTTATTGGACTAATATTGTTAAATACAAAATTACCATCAATAAAAAATTCACCGTTTACGTCTAAAGCTACTGTTGGGTCATTACAAGTTAAAATAGGTCCAATATTATCTGAAACGGTAACCGTAGAAGTACAGGTAGAAGAATTCCCGTTTACATCTGTAACCGTAAGCGTAACCGTATTAGGCCCTATATCTGCACACGTAAAGCTGCTTGGCGAAACTGAAACTGACGCAACACCACAATTATCTGTAGAACCATTATTTATATCTGCTGCTGTAATACTTGCATTACCGGAAGCGTCCAAAAACACCGTAGCATTCTGGCAAGTAGCAGTGGGTGGAATATTATCCTCAACAGTTACTGTTGTTGTGCAGGTAGATGTGTTTCCATTCACATCGGTTACAGTTAATGTAACTGTGTTAGGCCCTATATTGGAGCAATTGAATATTGCAGGCGAACTAGATAATCCAGCAATCCCACAATTATCTGTAGAACCATTATCTATATCTGTTACAAAAACAATTGCAGATCCATTAGCATCTAACTGAACGGTGAATGGGGCCGCACAATTGGCTACGGGCGCTATATTATCTTCAACCGTTACCGTAGCGGTACAGGTATCAGAATTACCAGCTGCATCAGTTACCGTAAGTGTTACTGTATTAGTGCCCACATTAGCACAAGTGAATGTATTGGGGGAAACACTTAATGTAAACGATCCTGAATCATCACTTGAACCTCCATCTACATCTGCAGGATTTAGTATAGCGTTGCCCGATGCATCTAATTGAATTGTAGCATTCATACAAACTGCTATAGGCGGAGTTAAATCAGGAGGCAATACGCTGTAGCTACAACCAGATTTTGCAGTAGGCACAAATTCTACAGTATCACTGTTTATCCAATATTGTATATCATTAATAATTGCTGACAATTCAATGGCAGTTCCCGTAATTGGAAATCCGCCAGGCACTGCACTACAATCAAACTGCCAGTTATCAACCTCTGTATCTGGAGTTCCAGCAACATAAAGTCTAATGGCGTTTACACCATTGGTTAATTGATCTGGCAACGCAGTTGTTGAATTTGAAGTATTTGCTCCATCCCAATCGCCATCTGTTGTAACACCTGGATCAACATTACTATGTATTGCGGTAATAAAGTTAGGAGAAGCAGCTGTTCCTTGATAAGCAAATAGTTGATCTCCAATAGAAGATAACACACTTGCCGACATGAAACTTCCGGGCAAAGTAACAATATCTCCTGCGCTCATTGCAGAAGAAGCGTACCAAGTTGCACTACCTTCACCGCCTGAACCTACGCAGGTTATTGTATTGGGGTTTGAAACACCGCAATCTGTAAATTTTATATTTGTACCAGCAATTATATCTTTTAAAATTATAAATGCAAAGCCGTCATTTCCATCTAGATTAAAACCCACAAAAGCAATATCGCCAGAGCTTAAAGTTGTGGAAGGTGGTTCGTTTATTGTTACAACTATAGTACACGTTGCGTTATTACCTGCTTCATCTGTTGCCGTTAAAACCACATTATAAACACCAACGCCAACCATAGTTCCAGCGGTTGGCGATTGTGTAATTGTTATGTTTGCAGGTATCGAAACATCATCTGTTGCAGAAGTACCGCTTACCAAATCCGGAATAGCAGCCATTCCATTAATCCCTGCTGTAATCGGTGCAGGTGTGGGAGCACAGGTAATTACAGGGGGAGTTGTATCTCCTCCTCCACTAATTGTAAATCCACAACCGGCTTCCAGTACAGGATTATAAGGTGTAGTATCACTGCTCACCCAGTTTGCTCTATTATTTACAATAGCACGTATTTGGGCAGGGGTTCCCGAAACAGCTCCTCCAGCAAGAACACAACTAAACTGCCAGTTGTCAGACTCAGGCACCAGTCTTACGGCAGTTGATCCTGTAACCAAAGCATTTGGAAGTGCTGAAGTAGAATTGGAAGTTGCCGATCCGTCCCAATTCGCATCATCACCTGAAGTATCATTATACTGCAACCCAGCAATAAAAGTTGGAGCTGCGGTTGAGCCTTGAATTGCAAAAAGTTGATCGCCAATAGAACTATAGGCAGCCGGAAATAACGGCCCCATATCAATAGTAACAACATCACCAGCAGTTCTAGCCAAACCTGAAGTCCATGTAAATTCGCCATCACCAGTTGTTGCAAAAAAACCGGTTCCATCATTCCAACCCATATCGGTAAAAATGATTGTGGTTGCAGCGTCTATATCTTTTAAAAGTACAAAGGCCACTGTATCGTCCGCATTTGTTGCTCCATCTGAATTACTTCCAACAAAGGCAATATCTCCAGCTGTTAAAGCTGTTTGGCTATTCCCAATAATTGTTGCCAAAAGCATTGTTATTAGTAGGGTAATTTTTTTCATAATTATTTTTTTATATTAAGTTCAATCTGGGGAGATTTTCTTTTAAAATAAGGGGTTTCTATTATTAATTTCTTGAAGGAAAAATACCTACCAATGCAATACAATAATTAATACATAAATAAGGGTTCTTTACCGCGAAGGGCTGATTTCCTCCCGCAGGCGCTACGCTATTTGTAGCCATAAGGACATCTGATGAAGCCGAAAAGCTATTTGTACCATTTCCGGCCACATATGTCCCTGATGGAGAGTCTGTTGTTCCTTCTTCGGCAGCCTGTAGTTGATACTGATGGGTATGGGCAGGCATATTTGTAGTAAGAAGGGTCACACTGTCTGAACCAGACATCTGCCCTTGTTGATAATTTGGTAAGCCTGGTCCTTGACCTGTATGTAGCGGAAAACGTCCACGAAGATCTGGCAAGCCAAAAGTGGTTTGTCCATTGCCTCCATACATAGTTCCCAATAGTGAAAAAAGCGCTGTGTTTTGGGAAATAGCCAATAATTGTCCATTACATTGAGCCCAGCCGCGTGGTGCAAAATTAAATCCGAATGCTTGAATTTGTCCGATAAATGGTTCCATGATATTTTAAGTTTTAGATAAGGTTATATTGAAATATTAAATTGAATGTTTGAATAGCCCAAAAAGTTTTCTTTTTTTGGAAATAATTTTTCTCCGAGTTGTTGGTTTTTTTTCCAATGTTCACAAGTAATGTGCGCCCCTGCATTATTCAAGATCAATTCCGTAAAATTGATTTTTTCAAAATTTGATATCTTAAAATAAATTCGCGCATTTTTACCTTCTTCCCTATTGGGAAAATCGGTTATAAACTCATACTCTCCTTGTTCATCAGTCTGCAATTTTGCCCGGTGTCTGTATTTTGAAGAATTGGGGGAAAGATGCCAAACTTCCACGACCGCATTCCTTATGGGAGTAGCACCATCATTTTCATATATAATTCCTTTTACTGCAACAGAGTTGTCACTAAAAATTCCAGTTCTTAAATCATTCTTGTCCTCAGCATAAGGATTATAACCCAAATAAGGATTTTCGGAGAAATTAAAAGCATTTGTAAGTGTGGGGGTCAATACAGCTAGCCCCGTTATGGCAAAAGCAGAATTGCGCATAAAGAGCCTTCGCGAAGTAGAGTTTTTCATGATTTGGTTGGTTAGGTTTTAAGAATCAATATTAAAATAGCTGATTCCTAAATATTTGTTAACGCAAGTTAAAAGTTATTAATGGAAACTTTATACGTAGTACTACGTAAATTGAAATTAGATATTCCTATATAAATTTCATAATTAAAACGAGTATCCAAATATCCACACTTAAAACACTGGACCAGCGTTTTGGCACTTTATTTTGATACCTTTGAAAAAACATTGAGAGTGCTTTTATGACTTTAGAAAAAAACCTTAAGGAGCGTATCAAAGAACTTACATGTTTGTATGAAGTTTCTTCCATTATCGTAAATAACGATTATAAAGAACTGGACAAAACACTCTTTTCCATCGCGTTAAGTCTTCGGAAATCATTACAATTTAGCAAACATGCCACAGTTGAAATCAGTTCGGAACCGTTCCATCTCCTCTCTTCTACACTTCCGAAAAAAACCGTTTTTATTGAAAGCGTTATTACTATTTTCAATGAGCCGAAAGGATATATAAAAATCCATTATCCCGCAGATAAATTCACCAAAAAGGATTTTTTAAAAGAAGAAAAAAAACTGCTGAAAAACGTGGTAATCAACGTTGGTGATTTGTTGGAACGCGTCGCCATCCGCGAAAACGAAGCCATCGTAAAACGAAAAATGGAGCACGCGGACCGCTTGAGTATTTTGGGCGAAATAACCGCGGGAATAGCCCACGAGCTCAACACGCCGCTCGCCAATATTTTGGGCTTTGCCGAACTCTTAAAAAGCAAGGAATCAGAAAACACACAAAGTTGCCAAGACCTCGATAAGATTATAAACAGTGCCATTTTTTCACGCGAAGTAGTAAAAAAGCTGATGTTCTTCGCCTGCGAAATGCCACAGAATTTGGGGCAGACAGACATCATTCCCGTGATAAACGAAGCGATGAATTTGCTGGACCCAACGTTTAAAAAGAACGAAGTAAAATACAAAGTAATTCTCCCGAAAAGTCCCGTTTTATTGAAAGCGGATACAATTCAATTGACGCAGGTAATCTTCAATTTGGCACTGAACGCAATTTACTTTTCCCCAAAAGATGGTTTGATAAAAATCATTTTGGAAGAAACAAAAAAGAAAATTGTACTTAAGATTTCCGATGAAGGACCGGGAATTTCGGCTGAAAACGTGCAGAAAATATTTCAACCTTTTTTTACAACAAAAACCGTTGGCGATGGTTCCGGTTTGGGATTGAGCGTTGTTCACGGAATTATCCGCGCCCACCGTGGAACCATAGATTATCAACCAAATATTCCTAAGGGCGCCACTTTTATTATTACTTTTCCAAAACAATAAAGCCAATGCTGCAAAAGGAAAACATACTGATAGTAGATGACGATATCAACATTTTGGAGCTGCTTCAGCGGCATCTACATTCGTTGGATTATCACACTTATAAAGCAATATCCGTAAAGGAAGCCGTCACCATTTTGCGCGACACCGAAATAGATTTATTGATTACCGATCTAAAAATGCCCGAAGTGGACGGTTTCCAGCTCATTCAATTTGCTTCGGAACATTACCCGAATATGCCAAAATTGGTGGTTACGGGTTATCCTTCGGTACAGGATGCGCTTTCTGCCATAAAATCGGGCGCTGTGGATTATTTGGTGAAACCATTTACGAAAGAGGAATTGAAACAGGGCGTTTTAAAATCGCTTTCCACAAAAACAAAACGAAAAACCGCAATCGAAACTTCCGATGTAAAAAAATACAACGAAATAATTGGTGAAAGCGAAGCCATTAAAAACGTAACCCAAATAATTGAACGTGTAAAAGACAATAAAGCCACCATTTTCATAAGCGGTGAAAGCGGTACGGGAAAAGAGCTTGTGGCGCGTTCCATTCATTACAACGGAAAATTTTCGCGTGCGCCCTTTATTGCGGTGAACTGCGGTGGAATTCCCGAAAATCTATTGGAATCGGAACTTTTTGGGTACGTAAAAGGCGCCTTTACTGGAGCCAACGACAATCGCGAAGGATTTTTCCAAGCGGCCGAAGGCGGAACTATTTTCCTCGATGAAATTGGGAATGCTTCCCTTTCGGTGCAATCCAGACTTTTACGGGTTTTGCAGGAAAAGGAAGTGGTTAAAGTTGGCTCGCGAAAAACTGAAAAAATAGATGTCCGCGTTATTGCTGCAACCAATAGCAATCTGAAAGAAATGATTGCAAAGGAAACATTTCGGGAAGACCTTTTTTACAGATTGACGGTCGTGGAAATTGATGTACCGCCTCTTCGGGAGCGAAAGGAAGATATTCCGTTGTTAGCTGATAAATTCCTTTTTAAATATGGCAACGAATACAAAGACCGATACATAACTATTGACACTGAAGCGCAAGCCCTTTTGCAGCGTTATGATTGGCCGGGCAATATTCGGGAATTGGAAAATGTAATTCAGCGCGCCGTGATAATGTGTGACAGAACAATAGGCATAAAAGATTTGCCCGAGACCTTAAAATACCAAATAAACTTTCCTGAAGATGGACTCCTTTCCTTAAAGGAAATGGAGAAGAAATACATCCAAAAAGTACTTGCCGCAACTGACAACAACCAAACCAAAGCTGCAGAAATACTTAAAATAGACCGCAAAACACTACGCGGGAAAACGAAAGAATAAATACAAAAAACACCAAAATTCAAATTCCAAATTCCAAAGAAGTCTTTTTGGAATTTCATTTCACTGGGTAATTTCTCCCCAATGCGGAATATATTCCCCAACTGCTTCATTAAGAATATTACATCTGCAAAAATATAATGTACTTTTAATCAATTGTTTGCAGATTATTTTCAAAATAATTCCAGTTAATGGCATACAGGTTGCCAAATAGGAATTGCAAATAATAAGTAACTATGAATACAAACCCAATAAATCTTTGCAACGGATGTGCACACGCAAGCTATTGTGTGTTAACGCACAACCAAAGCGTGGTGTTTTCCTGTTCAGAATTTGATGAGCTACAGCATCACGAACCCAAACCTTTACTGAAAATAACCAAAAGAAAGCCTGAAATGGCTACTATTTAAAAACAAGTATTAAAATGACAAATACACAAACAGTGGAAAAACCGCAACCTGTAAAAAGAGGAATGTTAGACAACGTGTTGGAACAATTCAACCACGCTGCAGACAAAATAGATCTGAACCCAAACGTTCGCAAAATTCTTAGTATTACAAATACCGAAATTATTATTCATTTCCCAGTCCGAATGGACAATGGCGATGTGGAAATATTCACCGGTTACCGCGTGCAGCACAATAACGCACTCGGACCTTACAAAGGCGGTCTTCGTTACCACCCAACCGTTGATATTGACGCCGCACGCGCCTTGGCAATGTGGATGACTTGGAAAACATCTTTGGCAGGTTTGCCCTACGGTGGCGCAAAGGGAGGAATACAGATTGATCCTTCAAAATATTCAAAAAGTGAATTGGAGCGCATTACCCGAAGATTTACCTATGCTTTAGGCGAAAACATTGGCCCAGAACACGATATTCCAGCGCCAGACGTAAATACAAATGACCAAACAATGGCGTGGATTGCTGATACGTATATGAGTACCAAAAATACCAGTGAGCGTTCCAAAAACCAGCACGTTGTTACAGGAAAACCCGTGGGCAGCGGTGGTTTGGAAGGTCGTGATCGTGCAACCGGTTATGGTGTGTTTTTGACCATTAAATTTTGGGCAGAAAAAAACAACGAAAGCCTAAAAGGAAAAACATTTATTGTTCAAGGTTTTGGAAACGTAGGCTATTGGGCCGCACATTTCCTTGAAAACGAAGGTGCAAAAATGGTTGGCGTTCAAGATGCTTTCGGAAGTGTTCAAAACAAAGAAGGAATTACTGTTGAAGATCTTTTCAACTATGGAAAAGCGAATAATGGCAGCATTGTAGGCTTTCCAGAAGCTACCGCTATGGATGGCAAGGAATTTTTCGGCTTGGATTGCGACATCTGTATTCCAGCCGCATTGGGCAACCAAATTACGGCTCAGAATGCAGCTTCCATAAAAGCAACTTTAATTGCGGAAGGCGCCAATGGCCCAACAGATGTTGAAGGTGAAAAAATATTGATGGAACGCGGCATCACTATCATTCCAGACATCATGTGTAATTCTGGCGGGGTTATAGGAAGTTATTTTGAATGGCTTCAAAACCGTAACGGGGAGCTTTGGCAGATGGACGAGATTTTGGAGAAATTGGAGAAAAAACTTAAATCCACTTTCAAAAAAGTAACCGCCTATTCCGAAGAAAACGGAGTGGATATGCGTACCGCAGCTTTTGCAATTGCCATAGAGCGAATTGAAAAAGCATACATTTTAAGAGGGATTTTCCCATAATAAATAAGAACCTGGATAGATGGAACATCCAAGCAGTTTCGTGGCCGATGATGATGTTTTTAGGATGTTCCATTTCACCAAAATAATTAGAATATGAAATACGGAAATTTGATATTGGAAAAAAAGGAATACGTTTTTTTAAAGCGCCTTTTGAATGTTACTGGCTATTACAAGGATCAGAACACGAAAGATTCATTAAAAAAATTAAGCGGGGAATTAACAACTGCCATTATTTACGACAATGAGGAAATGCCAGAAGATATCATCCGTTTCAACAGCGTTGTCACTGTAAAATCTGGCACTTGGGGAACAGAATTTCAATTGGTAATACCAACCGCGCGGGATATTTCAGCAAATAAAATTTCAATCTTGGCCCCGATGGGTTCGGCTGTTATGGGATATGCGGAAGGCGATTCAGTAATTTGGAATTTTCCAAACGGTGCTAAAGAACTTCAAATAACAAGCGTGAAACAGGCCGAAAGACCTATTGATATAGATGTACTTTTATAAGTATTGAGAATTGAAAAGAAAATTGAAAAGAAAATTGAGAAATCAGTAATATTTTAAGTTATGCAGATTTACGATCACGACAGTCCGGAAACAATCACATTTAAAAATAATAGCATTGAGCTGGATAATTGGATTAACCACCTTGAATATATTGAAAAGGAGATAAGCAATTTGTTAAACCTTAGCAAAGCCGAACTTCTTAATGCGATGGACCAGAAACCTGTCCTTATGAGACTTTCCATTAAAAAAGAAGAAAATCGCAACAATCTGAATGCCTTCAGAAGATATAAAGATGGTTTGCCCCAGGCAGCAGAATGTGAAGATGTGGATTGTGATATGTTTTACGTAACCGAACACGAAAGATACCGAAAAGTATATATGTACCATTTGGAAAAATACAGAAGGGTAAAAGAAGAATACTTTAGTATTCTGAGTAAATAATTCATAAAAACAGTTTCAAGAAAAAGTTATGAGCGAACAGTCGCAGCCCAAGACAATAGGAATCCTAAAAACCCCAAACGATCCGCGGGTTTGTTTGTTACCCAAAGAAGTGAAACGTCTTACCGGGGAGTTAGCGCTCAACATTCTTTTTGAGCCCGGGCTGGGCAGTTCGCTACAAATTGACGATGAGGAATATTTAGAGGCTGGTGCAACTTGCCAATCTCGGGAATTAATTTTTAAAAATTCGGATACCATAGTATCCATTAACCATACTTTTAGCGAAGTGGAAATGAAGGGGGGTTGTTGCTTCATTGGTATTTTCAACCCCCTCTTTCATGATTCCAAACTCGCTATTTACCAAAAACACGGAGCTACAGTTTACAGTCTGGACCTTCTGCCACGAACTACTCTGGCACAATCCATGGATGTGCTTTCATCTATGGCTTCACTGGCTGGATACAGGGCAGTAATTAAAGCTTCGGAAATATACAACGGTGTTTTCCCGATGTTTACAACCGCTGCCGGAACGCTTACACCTGTAAAAATTTTAGTGCTTGGCGCAGGTGTTGCAGGTTTACAAGCCATTGCCACGGCTCGTCGTTTGGGCGCAATAGTAGAGGCTTTTGATGTGCGCAAATCTGCTGGGGAAGAAGTGCGAAGTCTTGGCGCAACCTTTATTGAAGTGGAAGGTTATACTGAATCTTCAAATGCAGGTGGTTATGCCGTGGAGCAAAGTGAAGAATACCAAAGAAAGCAGAAAGAGCTAATTCACAACCATATTAAAACGGCAAACATCGTAATAAGCACCGCAAACATTCCCGGAAGAAAAGCGCCTTTGCTTATTGAAACCCGTTCCGTGGAAGCCATGCAACCCGGTAGCGTAATCATCGATTTAGCAGCCGAACAAGGCGGAAACTGCGAACTTTCAAAAAATAAAGAAACAATCAATCACAACGGAGTTACCATTTTAGGAAATTCAAGCCTTTCGGCTGAAATTCCCGCTGCGGCTTCAAAATTGCTTTCCAACAATTATTTCTCCTTTTTAAAATACAAGCAAAAGGCAGAAAACCAAGAAAACGATCCATTGCTATCCGCCAGCCAAATAATAAACGCAGGCGAATGGGCGCATCCACATTTCATCAAACAACTACAACCAGCCTAACCATGGATTTTATAAATCAACACATTCAAGAAATTTACTTTGTTCTCTTTTGTGTCTTCATCGGCATCGAAGTAATTGCAAATGTTCCCGCCATTTTGCACACGCCACTTATGAGCGGTGCAAACGCCATTAGTGGTGTTATTTTGGTGGGCGCCATCATTGTAATGCTTCGGGTGCCGGGAGACGATTACCTCAACCTCACTTTTGGGGGAATCGCAGTTTTTCTAGGCACCCTTAATATTTCCGGCGGTTTCTTCGTTACGGGACGAATGCTGAAAATGTTCAGCCAAAAAAAATAATTACAGATGTACGCAATTATTGAAGTAGGCTATTTATTGGCCACCCTTTCCTTTTTGGGAGGATTGAAGTTTATGAGTTCCCCCAAAAGTGCAAAAACTGGAAACCTAATAGCCGCCTTTGGGATGGTTTTGGCTGTAGTGCTTACGTTTGTGGCCGCAGTTACAGCCACAGTTCCCTATACAAATTTAATAATCATGCTTCTGGCAATTGCCGTTGGAACCATTATTGGCAAACGACTTTCCGATAAAGTGGAAATGACGGGAATGCCACAATTGGTATCACTTTTCAACGCAACGGGCGGTGGCTGTGCCATGCTTTTAGGGTTGGTGGAAGCCAATCAAATGGATGTTTCCACTGCAATTTTGGGCAATAAAATTTTACTGATTGCTGGTTTAATTACGGGTGCAATCGCCTTAACGGGAAGTATTATTGCTGAACGCAAACTCGCCGGAAAAGTGAAGGATAGACGCAGCAAAATCGTAATCTTTTCGGCAAGAATACTTTTAGCATTGATGGTTTTATTGCCAACGCTCTATTTCTTCGGAATCATTCCAATGGATTTTACCGTTTTTATGTATGTTTTGGCAACGCTGGCAATGGTTTATGGGGTGCTTTTCGTGCTTCCAATTGGCGGTGCGGATATGCCTGTGGTGATTTCACTTTTGAACAGTATTACAGGTATAGCTACGGCTTTCGCAGGTTTTGTTTACAGCAACAAAGCGATGATTGCTGGTGGAATTTTTGTAGGTGCTGCGGGAATTTTGCTTACACTTTTAATGTGTAAAGCAATGAATCGGTCGTTGCTAAAAGTGCTTGCTGGAACTTTCAAAAAGAGCAAAAACGGCACAGTTGAAGTGGAACAGGATATAAAGGAAATCAGCATTTCAGAAACTGCTTTATC
This sequence comes from Aequorivita soesokkakensis, assembly GCF_001641085.1. Classification (GTDB taxonomy): domain Bacteria; phylum Bacteroidota; class Bacteroidia; order Flavobacteriales; family Flavobacteriaceae; genus Aequorivita; species Aequorivita soesokkakensis. The sequence continues at coordinate 49,340 of NZ_LXIE01000045.1, forward strand.
ACTTTCCTTTGCACAAAAAGTAGCCATCGTTCCCGGCTACGGACTTGCAGTTGCACAGGCACAGCACATTTGCGGCCAACTTCAACAATTGTTAGAAAAACGCAATGTGGAAGTAGATTACATTATCCATCCGGTTGCAGGAAGAATGCCTGGCCATATGAATGTTTTGTTAGCCGAAGCTAATGTGGATTATTCCCGTTTAAAGGAAATGGACGAGGGAAATGAAAACATGGAACAATATGATACCGTCTTGGTTTTGGGCGCAAATGACGTTGTTAACCCAGCAGCAGAAAATAATCCCGACAGCCCAGTTTACGGTATGCCAATCATACGTGTTTACGAAAGCAAGCAGGTAATTGTGATTAAACGAAGCATGAACAAAGGCTACGCCGGCGTGCAAAACGATCTATTTGGACTGGACAATTGCAGTATTCTTTTTGGTGATGCGAAAGCTTCTTTGCAGGAAATCGTGAACCAGTTGAAGCTGATTTAAACAAATTAACCATCTACTCAAAACTATTAAGGCAAACTTCAAGCATTTCCAAATCGAAGAATTCATCTTCAAGATTTGCGTTGTGGGTAAAGAACAGACAATTTATTTTTTCGGCAACAAAACGCTCACCCCATAACTCTTCAAAAATTGTTAAAAAGGCATTTTCTAAATCACTGTCGTCAACCTTTGCAAGATTTAAAGGAAGCAGCAAAAGAAGATCGAAAATATCTTTTTCAGGATCCCATGAATAAACTGTAAAGCGGATATCTTTTGGTATTATGCTAAAACCATCACATTTAAATGGTTCCATCAGCATTTTCGGATCTGTTTCAATTTTCCCCTCAACTAAAGCTTTTATTTCCCAATATTCAATTTCGGGTGCTTCATCTACCAAACGATTCACATATAATAACAAATCTCTATTCCCGGAACAGGAAATAGTAAAAACAAATTTTTTGTTTGAACCCTTTTCTGGAGATAAAATATTTGGGGTTAGTCCGGGACAATAATCTTCCAATTGGGCACAGAGATATGAAAAAGTCTTGTAATTTTTTTCTTCTGCCATAGAATCTAAATCGAGACGAAGTGCTTCCTCGAGATTTTTAAAATCTTCCCAAAACTCCTTTGCAGTCATGATAAACGATTTTATTAATCCTGATTGTTGAATCTTACAGATTAGTTCTCCATAAATTTAATAAATAGCTGGGGAAAATAAACCATTTTTAAAATTCAACGGAATACCCTCTTCTATTTTTGAGAAAAAATTAAGGAGCTTTTACTTCGGTTTTATAGATTCAGAATCACCAAAATTGAAGCAATTGAAATAAAAATCCACAACGAAACCCCGAGAATCATCGGTTTCCAGCCTGCAGATTTTATTTTTTTCATGGAAAGTCCGGCGCCAATCAAAAATAAGGTTAGTACCAATAATGATTTTGAAACACGCGTAATTCCATTTGTCAATTCATCGGGAATGGCGAGATAACTATTCAAAACAATGGCTAAAATAAAGAGGAAGATAAAATAGGGAACTTTCACGCTTTTACCCTTTCCTTTAAAAAGAAATACCGAAAGCAATGAAAGCGGAATAATCCAAAGTGCCCGAGCAAGTTTCACTGTTGTTGCTACTTTTAATGCTTCGTCCCCAAAGGTGTAAGCTGCCCCAACAACTGAACTGGTATCGTGAATAGCGATGGCGCACCAAAGCCCAAATTGATGTTGGGTCATTTCAAGCAAATGCCCAATGGGCGGAAAAACAATCAACGCAATAGAATTCAGCAGAAAAATTACGCCCAGCGAAATTGAAATATCTTTTTCCGAAGCATTTATAACCGGAGAAACGGCGGCAATGGCACTTCCGCCACAAATGGCTGTTCCCGAACTGATGAGATGGCTGCTTTTTCGATTCATTTTTAAGGCTCTTCCCAAAAAATAACCCAATATCAAAGTAATGGAAATTGAAAAAACAGTAAGTAAAAAACCATCCTGCCCAGCGGCAAGTGTTTCTTTTAAATTCATTCCAAAACCTAAACCTACAACTGCTATTTTCAATAACCAGTTTACCGCCTTGCTGTTCAACGTTAAAAAAGGGTGGCCTAAAAAATAGGAAAACAAAAATCCGCCAACCAACGCCACCGGACTACTGACATAACCCAAAATGCAAAGTACCATACATATTACAAAAAGTACTTTTATTAATGTTTCATTTTTTTGGGAAATTTCTTTCATTTCAATTAATTGCTTTGCTTTTCTTCGCTTTCTTTTTCCTTTTTTAAAACCACGGTTCTGTAGGGGAACGGTATTTCAATCCCTTCTTTATCGAAACGTTTTTTGATGCTTTCCAACAAATCACAGCGCATATCAAAAGCGTCTGAAAAATTTCGGGCCCAAACCCATGCTCGGATAGTAACGGAAGAATCATTTAGCGAGATTAGTGCAACTCTTACCACAGGATGGCCATCTTTGATTTCAATTGGGGTACGATTGTCCATAACATGCGGGTGCTTTTCGCTTTCTTCTTGCATTATTTTTTTTGCCAAATCCACGTCGCTGTCGTATGAAATTCCAATTTCTATACGTTCGCAGACTTTCATCTCTCCCAAATCGTAATTTATAAGTTTTTCTTTATTGATAATCGCATTTGGAATAACAATCATTTTGTTTTCAAAATTTCGGATTACTGTGTGCCGAAGTGTGATATCTACAACGGTTCCGACCATAGTGTCCGTAACTTTAACAACATCGCCAATTTTAAAGGGTTTGAATGAAATAATAAAAATTCCGCCCACCAGATTTGACAGGGCTTCCTGCGAAGCAACCCCTGCAATAATCGCGATAACCCCAGCTCCGCCAAGAGCGGTTTTCGCAATGCCTTCCAAGGAAGGGAAGGCCAAAAGCGCAAAAAGAATTCCCGTGATATAAATTCCGATAACGGCTACATACCGCAAGAATTTAAAACTGGTGGGATCCTGTGCGTTTAAAATTTTCCGCTGAATACTTCTGCGAAACCACATATTTGCTGAAGCCGCGCTTACTATGGTTACAACAGCCAGAATTCCCAAATACAATATGAGCTTAAAATTATGCCTTAACGCGCTGTACTTTTCCTCATTCACAAAAAGAAAACTTATGGCTATAAGCCCTAAAACTAACCACAACGCATTCAGAATCCGTTTTACCCAATTTACTGCATTGGGTTGCTCAGTAGGATATTTTTTTTGCTCTTGCCTCAGTAACCATTTGTGGAGTTGGTTGGTAAGAAACCGCAGAAAAAATACCGAAACAATTACGACCAGCGCATAAATAAGCTGGGATTTGTATGCTTCAAAAAAATCTGTCATAAAAATTAAAACTCTTTACAAGTTCAATTTATAAAAATTGTTACAGCAGAGGGGGTTTTGAGTCATTACTTCACAAAAAAATCTCCGTTGTTCCAAGTAAAACACCAAAAGTACTAAATGAAAACCTGTGAAACTTCAAAATGACTTTTAATCTTTTCATCTGTTTTTATAAAATTGGCTCAATGTAAAATTTGAATTCATTGTTTTTTCCCAACCGAGTACTTCAAAAGATTTAATACCTTTAAACACCAATTAAAAACCCTGTTTATGAGAACTTTTTCTGCCAAAATTTTAATCCTCTCAATTGCACTTCTTTTTTTAAATTTTTCTGTAAAAGCTCAGGCTTTGAGCGGTTCCCAAATTGATAGTTTGGTAGAGAAAACAATGAAAACCTTTGACGTGCCCGGAATGGCGGTTGCGGTTTTGAAAGATGGCAAGATTTATCATAAAAATACCTACGGCGTTCGTTCGCTTAAAACAAATGCCGAAGTAAACGAAAATACACTTTTCGGTGTGGCTTCAAACACCAAAGCTTTTACCACGGCGGCTTTGGGGCAACTCGTTGACCAAGGAAAACTTACTTGGGACACCAAAGTAACTGACGTTATTCCCGAATTTCAACTTTCAGATTCCTATGTAACGCGCGAATTTACAGTGCGCGATTTGGTAACACACCGAAGCGGTTTGGGGCTCGGCGCTGGAGATTTGATGATTTTTCCCGCAAATAATACCACAACAAAAGCCGAAATGATCCACAACCTTCGGTATTTAAAACCTGTTTCATCTTTTAGAAGCAAGTTTGATTATGACAATTTGCTATACATTGTTGCTGGCGAAGTAGTTGCAAGAATTTCTGGAAAAAGCTATGACGATTATATTGCAGAAAACTTTTTTAAACCCATGGGAATGAACCGTTCCTTTCTTTCCATTCCAAAAATTAAAGCAGACGATAACAGAATTGACGGCCACGCCCCAGTAAACGGAAAGCTGGAATTGACTGGTGATACTTTCACACAAATAGCTACGCCCGCCGGTGGAATTTTCGCTTCCATAAACGATATGAGCACTTGGGTGCAGGCGCAACTGAACGATGGAAAATACGGTGAGAAATTACAGGACAGCCTTTTCAGTAGTAAAGTGCACAACGAAATGTGGACGCCACAAACCATTTTAAGAAGTGGAAAAGGTCCGTACAACACACATTTTTCGGCTTATGGTTTGGGTTGGTTTTTAAGTGATGTGAATGGTTATTTCCAGGTTACCCATACGGGCGGATTGAATGGAATCGTGAGTCAAGTTACCCTTATTCCAGAGATGGATCTTGGGATTATTGTGCTTACCAACCAGCAAAGCGGTTCTGCGTTTACGGCAATTACCAATTCAATAAAAGATGGATATTTCGGCATAAAAGGTGAAGACAGAATTAAGCAATACAACGACCGCAGATTGGCGGGCGAAAAAGAAGAGGAAAAAATTGTTTCTGAAGTTGAAAAAAGTATTGAGGCACAATTAAAAAGCAAAGCGCCAAAACCCAATCCAGTAGATTACACAGGAACATATAAAGATGTTTGGTTTGGCAATGTTGCCATCAGCAATCAAAACGGAAGCCTTTATTTTAAAGCTGAAAAATCGAAAGATTTAACTGGGTCAATGACTTTTTACAAAGGAACAACTTACGCAGTGCGTTGGAACGACGCCTCCTTAAAAGCGGATGCTTTTGTTACTTTTAGTTTGGATACGGAAGGAAAAGCGAACGGTTTTACAATGAGCCCAATCTCGCCGTTGACTGATTTTAGTTATGATTTTCAGGATTTGGAGTTTGGGAGGGTGGAATAAACGCAACACTTCTGAAAGAACGGGATTAGTGCTTTTCATAGGAGCCGTTGTTGTGCATAGTTTTTTATCCACATTTTTGTTTTAGTTCGGCTTTAAATTCCTCGGTTATATTTGGGTTTTTCATTTTATCAGCTTTATCTAAATATTTGTTGGCTTTTTTACAATCTCCCAAATACATATTGATAATTGAAAGTTTGTAAATAGTGTCTGAATTTTTTTCGTCAATCGAATAAGCTTTTTCAAGATATTTTACTGAATTATTGAGATTTTCCGCAGCCTTTTCTGGGTTTGTATTGACCGAGTTGTAGTAATCTCCTAAATAAGTTGTTCCATAATCGGTCAGCATTTTAGAATGATTTGGATTTATTAAAAGTCCTTTATCAAACTGTTCTCTGGCGCTTTCCATTGCACCCAGATTAAAGTAGATTGTTCCATACCCGTAATATATATCCGCATTTTTTGGTTCCAATAAATAAGCTTGGTTAAATCTTTTCATTGCAGTTTGTAAATCTCTTCGCTCGTATATATATTGAAATCCTAATTCAGTCATTTTTTTGCTCGCGTCCTGTTTATTATCATAATGCTTAAGAATTTCCTCAATAAAGTCGTTATCGGCTTTTATTTGACTTTCGTTTTTTTCTAAGTCACCAAATTCGGGTTGAAGGTTAATATCGTTATTTGCTAATTCTTGCCACTTTTCAAAATTTGGGTTTTGTGCAGAAACATTGATTGCAAAAAGTAAAATTATAGCTGTTAATATTTTCATTTCGGGTATTTTTTAAATGTTGCACAATGTGTTTGTATAATATTAGTTGCTGGTTTAAGTACGAGGATTTTCCGCAGGAAAATCAGACGTAGTAAACTTGCAACGACCTTTAGTTAAGACCAAAATTGAGCAATTATTTTTATACATTGTTGGCAACTGGCTTTTTTTCATTCAGGTTGAGTTTCATCATTATGTCCGTTTGTTCATCGTTTCCGAGTTTGAAAACGTGTTTGTCGAACGCTTTAAATCCATTTTTTTCATAGAATCTAATTGCTCTTGGATTTTGTTCCCAAACTCCCAACCAAACATAATCCACATTTTTCTCTTTAGCCAATTCAATCGCCTTGTCGTAAAGTATTTGCCCAACTTTTTTTCCGTGAAATTCCTTTAGCACGTATATTCGTTCAATTTCAAGTGCGTTTTTGTCCTTTATTTCGGTTTGCGACTGTCCAACGTTTATTTTTAAATATCCGATTGTTTTTCCGTCAAGTTCCGCAAAGTAAAATTCAGCGTTTTGGTCGGTCAGTTCCGTAGTCAGTTTTTCCGTTGAAAATCCGTTTTCCAAATATTCTTTCATATTCTCCTCGCTGTTTTCCGAGGAAAAAGTTTCGGCAAAAGTCAGTTTTCCGATTTCTTTTAGTTTTTCAATATCTTGAATATTTACTTTTCTGATTTTCATTTTTTATCGTTCATTTTTTCAGCTTGCAGCTAACGGTTATGTATATGAGCTGTGGCGTGTTTTGGCACGAACCTCTCCAAATAAAAACTGGCTTTGGAAAATCCGCAGGATTTTCCAAGTAGGTGAGGACAAGCCATAGCTTATATACTGTGTTGTGCATAGTGTTTTCACGCCATCCATAGGTTTATTTCCGTCACAATTTTCCATTTTCCGTCAACCTTTTCAAAGATAACAATGTTTCCAGCTCCACATAATCCTCCACAGTGAATTGCATAGTAAGTTGACGCAAATTGTCCGCAATAATTGACTTGAGAAAACTCTACAACTTTATCAGTTCCGTATTTTCTTTTTATTCCATTCCATCCTCGATTTATCAATCTAAATTTTTTGAAATATCCGTTGTATTTTTTGTCCGTTATTGTTTCAATTCCGATTGTTGGTTTTCGCAATAATTCCGCTTTAATTTTTGGATGTTCACTTTTGTCCGAAGTCAGTTTTACAACCACATTTCTTAAATCCTTTTCTTTAATCAATCTTTTTAAAAACGTTGTGTCTTTATAAGTCATACTGTAAAGCAAACTCAAATCAGATTTGGTGATTGTATCATTCTCGTGATTGAAGACGTGATAAGTTCCATCAAATTCGTCCATAAATTGCTCAATCAATACAAACTTATCTTTTTCCGCACTTTTTCCTAATTCCAAACGCTCGGACAAAATCAGAGAATACATTTCGTAATCATCTTTTTCCGATTGAGAAAATGACAATTGAGAAATCAATATTATTAATATGAGCAGTTTTTTCAACATTATGCACAACGTATTTGTGTATGATTAGTGGCGCGTTTAAGCACCTAGTTTAGTAAATAAAAACCGAATAGAAAATCCGCGAGGATTTTCGTAAGTAGGCGAGAACCAGCCATTAATTATACACGGTGTTGGCGGTAGTTTTTATTATTCCTCGTCTTTAAATCCTTCTCTTTTTCCTTTTTTCAGTTTATCGTCAGCAAGACTTTGATAAACGTCTCTAAATTTGATAAGAGTCCTATCCTCTTGTAATAATCTGTCAGAAATATCAGATAAAAAGTTTTCTAAATTATCATCATTAACTCCCAAGTGTTTAGCCTTATAATGAAATTCGTGAGTTATATCTCCCCAAGCATCTTGTAATTTAGTTCTGATTTGAATTTCTGTAATCATCTCTTCGGGTACAACTGATATTTCCCCAGATTCAGTTCTTTGTACGCTATCATAACTTACACTTGCAAGAATGTGAATTCCTCTATAACCTGATTTCTTCGGATTTTGAATATAATCTTCTATCGATTCATTAGAAATACTGAAATGACTTGATTTATTAATGTAATCTAAAACTCGTGAGCAATCATCTAAAAACCAACTTGTAATTCGAGCGCCAATTAAATCGGTAATTATTTCAGTTGGAAAATAAAATTGAGGCCAACCTTTTTTTTCTAATTTTTTCAAAAAACTTTTTAATGTTTTTGTTCTCGCTGTTACAATTAAGGCTTCAGGTGGAAGTCTATTTTCAATAGTATAAGCAAGACAGATTTGTTTAAGTTTTATTTCTAATAAGTCTTTTATTTGCTCAATTTCTTTTTCATATCTATCAAAAAATCTAACTGCCCTTTCTTTAAGTTCCTCTTTAGTCAATATTTTCCTTTCCTTCATATTTGTTTCCTTTTTTTAAATTACCGCCAACATGTGTATAAACGCACCTTTCAAATGTAAACATTTGTAAGCATTTGTAACATTTATAAAAACATGCTCTTTAATTTCGCTTGGCCTTGCTAATATACAAATTTACCCTTCCATATACGTCCACCACCCCAACGTTAGGGTCCTGAACCCTAAAATATACGTCCGCCAACCCTAACGTTAGGGTCCTGAACCCCAAAATATACGTCCGCCAACCCCAACGTTAGGGTCCTGAACCCCAAAATATACGTCCACCAACCCCATCGTTTGGGTCCTAGACCCTAAAATATAGGTTTACCAACCCTAACGTATATATCTTGAACCCTAACGGGATGGTTTAAGGACATTAAAAGGTGCTGCCAAAAAAAACAAAAAACAATTTGCCTTCTTAGCTATATTTATTAATTTCATAGAACGCTAAGTTGATGATTATGAAAACCACAAAAAGACTGGACGCAGCACTGGAAAAACTCTACACCGCTTTCCACAACAACACTTTAAATCCGGAGTGTTGTAATAACTGCGCAGTAGGGAATATTTGTAACAATACCGATAGCTGGAAACACCTCAGCGATGATCACGGTTCGTTGCAATTGAATTATGTGGGGCTGGTCCATGAAAATTTAGGGCGTAAATTTCACGGGTATTCCCCTTCGGAACTCCTAAAAATTGAAGCTGCATTTTTAAAAGGCTGTGGCTATACGCTGCCTTTGAACCACAGAAATGCAAAACCAAAAAACCTTACTTCCAAAGAAACATTGTTTAATGGCTTATGCGCCGCTGTAGCCTTTTTATGTACCCTTGACGGAATACAAAACGTGATGGATTTTTATCCGTTATTTCAAAAAGAAACCGAAATGCCCTTTTTGGAAACTGCCCAATAAAAAACCCCTTCTATCAGCTTCGCCAATAAAAGAGGTTTAGTAACAATTTTCTTTTTCAATTATACTTTTAAATCACCATGTTCGCCCAAATCTGGTTCGTTTCCGGTGATTGCGCCTTTGGCCATTTTCAAAAGCGAAATCACTTTTCCGTTTTTGGTGTCCCAATAATGGGCATCATCCGGTTGAATTTTAATGGCGGTAATATTTGGGTCATCAACGCCATCAAACCAAGCGTCGTCACCGCTTCCATATAGTTCTTTAATTCGGTTGCGGTCTGTGCTGATAGTAGCGCGGCCATACACGCTTAAAAACTCAAAGTTTCCTTTGTCGGCATAAATCAATTGGGTTCGGTTTTCCCTCTCAATATTTTTATTGTGCTCGCTGTTTTTGTTGCTGAGGAACCAAATGTTTCCGGCATCGTCCACTTCCTTCGTGCTCATTGGTACTACGTGAAAGGGTTGTTGTTTTAAATTTGTGGCCATCATTGTGAAATCAATACCTTCTGCCAGTTCCTTAATTTTCTTTTTTGCGTCTTCGTTTGTAAGGTTTTTTGTGCTCATAGTTTTTATTTTGAAGATACTAAAGATTTGAGCGGAGCACTTTTAAGAAAATCATAAAGTTTATCAATTTTATAAAAAGATTAAACAATGCGGTTTATTTATTATAAGAAACCCTCCAAATATGGTTGGTAGTGTCATCTGTTATCAGCATAGAACCATCGGGCAATAAAACTGCGCCAACCGGTCTTCCGCGAACCTCATCTTTTTCCGAATCAACTATAAACCCAGTCAAAAAATCCTCTGGTTTGCCGCTTGGCTTTCCATTTTCAAAAGGAATAAAAACCACACGATAACCCGAAAGAATATCACGGTTCCAAGACCCATGCTGCACTACAAATGCTCCGTTTTTATACTTCTTGGGGAAAGCGTCTGCCGTATAAAAAACCAAACCCAAAGAAGCGGTGTGAGAACCCAAATCTACCTCGGGTACAATGGGTTCTTTCAACCTAACATTTGGCGGAACGGGAATTCTGGGGTCGTAGTGATTGCCCCAATACATATAGGGCCATCCGTAAAAGCCGCCTTCTTTCACCGAAGTTAAATAGTCCGGTACCAAATTATCGCCCAACTCATCGCGTTCGTTTACTGAGGTCCAAAGTGTTTGCGTAGTTGGTTCCCAATCCATCCCCACTGGATTTCTAAGTCCGGAAGCATACACCTGAAGGTCGCTGCCGTCAGGGTTCATTACTAGAATATTGGCTTTCATCACTTCGTGTTCCATTCCTTTTTCACCTGCATTATCGCCACTTCCAACGGCAATGTATATCTTAGAGTTATCTGCATTGGCTATAATATTCCGCGTCCAGTGGCGGTTCACTTTTCCCGCCGGCAGATCAGCAATTTTCTCTCCCATCACCGTGATTTTGATTTGTCCCGCTTTGTAGGGATAACGCATAACCGCGTCCGTATTCGCTACATACAGCCAATCATCAATAATGAGCATACCCAAAGGTTGGTTAAGACCTTCCTTTGCTGTAAGCAATGTTTCGCGAATGTCTGGAAAACCGTTATTATCGGTATCGCGCAAGAGTGTTATTACGTCGGCACTGTGCTTTAAATTGTTTGAACCCCCAGCCCCGATAATTGTAGCTCCAATTTGTTTGGGAATACTGTAATTGCTATTGCTCTCGGCAACCAAAACATCGCCGTTTGGTGTAACGTACATCCAGCGTGGGTTTTGAAAACCATCGGCATATTTTGTTACCGTAAATCCTTCGGGAGCTTTTGGGGTTTCGCCTTCTTTCCAACCTATTACATTCGAATAATTTGAAGTTGATTTTGTGGCAAAAGGCTCTGGTAATTCTTTTTCATTTTCTACTTGCGAAAAAATAGAAAAAGGAAGTAATAATAAAAGTAAAACGTAGCTTTTCATAATTTTGTTTTTATTAAAATTATTGTTTTGAATGAAATGTCACTCTTAAGAAACTGTTATACTTTCCCATATAATTTTTTATAAATATGAATTTCTATTTAGATTCCCACATTCGTGCTGCCCGAAAATCAGATTATAAAAAAGTAGCGCCTTTAATAATTCAGGCTATGGAAGACTTGGCTTGCACCTTTGCCAATACTGAAGATCCACAAATGGCCATTCCACTTTTTGAGTATTTTTTTCAGCAAAAAGCCAATCAATACAGTTTTGAACATACGTTGGTATATGAAGAAAAAGACGAGGTTATGGGTTCCATTACTTTTTATGACGGCACATTGTTACGACAATACCGAAAACCATTTTTAGAATATATAGCCGAAAAGTATAAGGTTACCGGTTTAGTAATTGAAGATGAAACCGCACCGAATGAAATATATATTGACACAGTAAGTGTTTCCCCTAAACATCAAGGAAAAGGGATTGGCAAAAAATTATTGGCATCGGCAATAAGTCAGGCAAGGAAGAGCAGCCAAGAAAAAATTGGCCTTTTAGTGGATTTTAAAAACCCCAATGCCAAAAAATTATATTCGGCATTGGGGTTTGAGACTGTGGGTAAAAAACAACTTGGCAACAGTGTTTACGAACATTTGCAGCTCAAGTTGTAGTTTTTAAGGGTTATCAACACTTGCATCTCGGGCAAGATCTGCATCGTCTTCTTGTTTTCCAATTTTGCTATCCAAATAAAGCAGTGACTCGCTGCTTGCTTTTGGGCCGCCTGCAATTTTCAGTTTGTCCAAAAGATCCATTATCAATGTTTCTTCTTCAATCTGTTCTTTTACAAACCATTGGCCAAAATTCCAAGTGGCCCAATCTTTTTCTTTTTGGGCGAGGTTTACAATTTCATAAATAGCCGTAGTGTTATCTACTTCGTGCTGAAAGGTTTTTTCAAAACATTCCTGTAAATTTTTGGGATCTTTTGGCGGCGCGGCAAGTGCAGAAATTTTTGCCCTTCCGCCGCGTTCCTGAATGTATTCAATAACCTTCATCATATGGTTTCGCTCTTCTCCGGAATGTCTGAAAAACAAATTCGCAACGCCAGCATAACCTTCACTGTCGGCCCAAACGGCATAGGAAAGATAAATCTGTGCGGCATTAGCTTCCTTTGTTACTTGTTTATTTAAAATGTCTTCAATTGATTTTGATAGTCTGTTGGTATCCATAATAATAGTTTTCCCCTAAATTACTTAATGTTGTGGAAACTGCCTTTTCCCTTAACATTCCGTTAGCGCAATTTTTTAGGAAAACAATTGGTTGAGCACCGCGAGTGATTTTGGTTTTTGATAACCCTGCACGTGAAAGCTGTAATAAGACAAAACCAGTTCCAAGAGCGCTTGACGATCTTTTTTTGAAAGTTTGATGGTGTTTAAAGTCTGAAAATCAATTTCGAAGAATTTTTTTAGATTTTCTATTTGTGGGCCTTCCAAACAATAATTACTCGAGTTTACAGCTTGAAAATTTCCCTCCATTATATTGAAATATTTTGCTCCACTATTTGAAGCATCCGGATAAAAGCCCAAATGCATGCTCAATTGCAGCAAAAAGTGAATATGAAAATTAGCTATTTCAGTATGCCTATCAAGCCATTGGATTGAATGTTCCAAAAAGATGTAAAGTTCTGTATTTGCTTCTTCCTCACGGATGCAGTTTTTCAACATTTCTGACAAAAACATAACCAAGCCAGATTTTACAATATCTGTGTGCAAGGTTTGATTAGGCTGAAAAATTTTTGCTTCCTTAATATATTCCAGCGTGCCTTTGTTTTTGTGGTCCGCAATTAGTTCCAAATGTGTTAGCGGCTGAAAATAGGATGCTTTCAGCTTGCCTTTTTTCGATTTGAGTATATTGCGCAACAAATAGCTTTTTACCCCTGAAACTTCTGTAAAACAAGAAACTATAAGATCTGCTTCGGAATATTTTATGGCTGAAAAAACAATGGCTTTGGTGGCGACAACCATCAGCGGATAATCATTATTTTTGAGACTTTGGTCTCAACATTGTCCTCCGTGGTTACGAGCACCAAATAAACTCCAGAACGAACTTTGTATTTTCCAAAAGCGGTGGTGTCCCATAATACGCTTCCTCCTTCTGAGGTTTCCTCAAAAACAAGGTTGCCTGTTATATCGGTGATTTTCACATTGGCTTGAGCGGTAAGTCCGTCAATAGTAACATTGCCATTAAATCCAGGACGCACCGGATTGGGAAAAGCGTGAACGTTTTCAAGATTATCACTTGGTGCTGTAGCAGTTCCTTTATAAGCAACCAGACCTTGCGTTGTAGCGAAATAAACAACCCCAGTAAAAGGATCAATCGCTATATCTTGTACATTATTGGTGGGCAATGGTGAATTATCCTTTGTAAATCTAAGTAAGGTTTCCTGCCCGTTTGGAGACAAATAGAAAACCCCGGAGGTAGCGGTGGAAATCCATTTATTGTTAGACCCATCTACTTCAATGTCTGTAATAGATTGCTCAAAGAGAAGCTCTTGTGCCACCCCATTTTCAAGAATTATAATTGCTTGTGCTTCTGGCACCGTTCCATCTTCAAAAATACTTCCAGGACTATATAAAACCCGGAGTCCCTTAAGTGTGCCTATCCACAATCTGTTCTGACTGTCAAATGCCAATGCCCTTACACTTGAGGAAGGTAAGTTACCGTTACCTGAATCTTCCCCTATTTTATTAAACTTATTGGTAGTTGCGTTATAACCTATCACTCCATTTTTATAAGTTCCGAAGAAAATATAATTTTCTCGGCTCAAGGCTAACTTGGTCAAAGCCAAATCACTTGCTGGATTGAAAAGTACTGAAACATCTGTTTTTTGAAATTGTCCGTTTGGAGTCAATTTAATAAGCCCTTCATCTATCTTACTTTGCACAAACCAAAGGTTTCCTTGATTGTCAAATTCAGATCCATAAATCCTAACCCCAGCATCATCACTTCCAATTATTACTCTTTCCAAAGGACTGTTGGAATCGTCATACAAGATTGTTGGCACATCATCTACAATTTTTAGCAATCCCCCTTGAAAGGAACTCATATATACCTCATTAGGTGCTTGTGGATTTATTGTTGCTTTTAATAAATCTGTTGGTTCGCCACCAACGCTGGCATTTAAATCTTCGTATGAAATATTTGACCAAAGCGTATCTTTTAAATGGCTAACACCATATCTACTCAAAACGCCATCTGGAAAAAATGGATTAAAATCACGATCCACTTCGCCAAAAGTCACCCATAATTGGCCCGGTGTAGCATCAAGTGCAAAAGATTTGTTTCTGATAGGCCCGTTCGGCAAAACCTGTGTTGCTTGCATGGTTCCAAAAGGAACAATTAAAAGTCCGTCCTCTGCCGTACCTATATAAAAATTATTTCCAAATCCGTACCCAGAAAGCAGGTTTAAATCAAAACCGAGAACATTGTTTACCGCTGCCTGTTGTACAAAACCTTCTGAATAAGCGTAAATGGAATTCTTTGTGGTAATGGTCAATAGACCATCCGCCAACCTAAATTTGAGCACTTCAGTACTAAAAGTATTTACAGGATTTGTAGCTCCTTGAGGCGTAAAACGTAAAATGGTATTAGACCTATTTGAAGCATAGAGTTCATTTCCTAATTTTTCAGCAGCCCTAAATCCGCCATTTATGATTGTTGTCCAGTTTTGGTAATCAATCAAATTATCATCGGCTACAAGTGCCCTTCGCATTCCATTTGCAGCACTGGCTGCAAAAATATAAGGTTCCTGCACTACGGTTTGCACAATTTCTATCTGGCTTCCCCCATCGCCAATAAAATAGGTGTCGCCAAATTCCAATCTTTCAAGGTTATATACAGAAATTCCGTATTGGGTAGCAATGTAAATTTTTCCGTTGTATTCGTTGAAATTGTTTATTCGTTTTCTATCCGGCGGAATAGTTTGCTTCTCTAAAATATCTACAACTTTCAGCACATTTTCTTCGCCGTCCTTTACTATTTCAATTAATCCATTTTCATAGCCAATTATTAAAAGTCCGTATTCTTCGCTATAATGAATTGTTGTAATAAAATCGCCCGAAAGGCCATTTACGGTTGATAATGTTTTTATTTCCTGGGTGGAAAGGTCATAGGTAAATACAGCATTTTCTGCCCCAACAAATACCTTGTTATCTCCTTGCGAAATATCTTTTATGGAAACATAGGAAAAATGCCCCGTCCAGCGATCTTCAAAATTCTGGGCAATTGCCAGAAAAGGAAATAATAATAAAAGGAAAGCAATGGCCCACCGTTTCATAGAAAAACTGGTTTTGTTTATTAACACGCTAAAATAGTATTTATTGCGGTATATAAATGAAAAAGCCTTTCCACATCTTTTTTATTGTACAGAGATACTGGGAAAGGCTTTTGCCTTATTTTAAATTTAGAAGTAATTATACTACTCCTTGAGCCAGCATTGCTTCGGCTACTTTTACGAAACCAGCAATGTTTGCACCTTTTACGTAATCTACATATCCATCTCCATCCTTTCCATACTGAACACAAGCCGCGTGAATGTCATTCATAATACCGTGAAGTTTTTCATCAACCTCAGCAGCAGTCCAGCTTAAGCGCAATGAGTTTTGGGACATTTCCAAACCAGAAGTTGCAACCCCGCCAGCGTTTGATGCTTTTCCTGGAGAAAACAAAATCTTAGCTTTTTGGAATTCGGTAATTGCTTCTGGCGTACAAGGCATGTTTGCGCCTTCGCCTACACAAATACATCCGTTACTTAAAAGCATTTTAGCTTCTTCGCCGTTCAATTCGTTTTGGGTTGCACAAGGAAGAGCGATATCACATTTCACTTCCCAAGGGCGTTTTCCTTCCACATATTTTGCTCCGGTATATTTTTTAGTGTATTCTGAAATTCGGCCACGTTTCTCGTTTTTCAATTCCATAACGAACGCAAGCTTTTCTTCATTGATGCCTTCTGAATCATAAATATATCCAGCAGAATCTGAAAAAGTAACTACTTTTCCTCCAAATTCCATTGCTTTTTCAGCAGCGTACTGGGCAACGTTACCTGAACCTGAAACAACTACTGTTTTTCCTTTAAAGCTTTCGCCTTTGGTTGCAAGCATGTTTTTTGCGAAGTAAACGTTTCCATATCCTGTAGCTTCCGGACGAATAAGCGATCCGCCATAAGAGCGGCCTTTGCCTGTTAGCACGCCCGTAAATTCATTCTGAATTCGTTTGTATTGGCCAAACATATAACCAACTTCACGACCACCAACACCTATATCGCCAGCTGGAACGTCCGTATCTGGACCAATGTGTTTGCAAAGTTCCGTCATAAAGCTTTGGCAAAAACGCATTACTTCATTATCGCTCTTTCCTTTTGGGTCAAAGTTAGAGCCTCCTTTACCACCGCCCATTGGAAGTGTGGTCAAGCTATTTTTAAAAGTTTGTTCAAACCCTAAAAACTTAAGAATACTAAGGTTTACGGAAGGGTGAAAACGCAAGCCACCTTTATACGGCCCAATAGCTGAATTAAACTGAATCCTGTACCCTTTGTTTACCTGTATTTCACCTTTATCATCAGTCCAAGGCACACGGAAAAGGATAGTGCGCTCTGGCTCTACCATGCGTTCCAACAGTTTTTTGTTGGCGTATTTTTCGTTCTCTTCAATAAAAGGAATTACGGTTTCAGCAACTTCGGTTACTGCCTGTAGAAATTCAGGTTCGTTTGGATTGAGTTTTTCAACTTCAGAAATGAAATCTTTTATACTTTGCTTCATTGTTTAAATTTTTATTTTACTTTTAGCGAATTCCGTTGGTATCTGTTTGTTACAATGTTTATAATTAAGCAATTTTCAATCAAATTTGACAAAAAAGAAACATTAAATAAGCATTTACATATGGAAGGCACAAATATAAGCGTTATGATAAAAACTGTGCGTCAATTTTTTACAAATTAGCTAAATAGCATTATTAATTTCACTGTTAAACATGTTTTTATATATTTGTTGTGTCTCAATCTAAACCCATATTTATAATGAATACCAGATTTTTGTTATTGGTATTTTTCTTGTTGGTTTTTGCAAAACAAGAAGCTTACAGTCAATTTGGCTTTTCTCACGAGGTGGGTTTAATCACCGGACCCGTAGTTTTCTACTCAGATTTTGGCCAGCGTAACAATTTTGAAACCAATGCAAAAAACACTGGTTTTGGAATAGGTCTGATCCATTACCTTAACTTTTCCTACCGCGCAGATTGTAATTGCTACACTCGCGATAAATATTTCAATGACCACTTTAAGGTTCGTAATGAGATAGATTACCACAAAACCAATTTGGAACATTTTGGACGTTGGGTAGATCCAGACCAAACTTCATTATTTGCAGATCAACTTCGCGCTATGAGCGGTTCGGTTTCAGTTTTTGAAATTGGTTCACAGCTTGAATATTTTCCGTTGAGTATCCGTGATTTTGCTGCGGGTGCCTATAAAATTGCGCCATTTATAAGTGTTGGCGTTCACTATGTTAATTTTGACCCAGAAGTAAAATCGTCTTTTGGCCCATTGAACAGTCCCGTTTCTACGCCAGATAAATATTATAATGCCTTTCAGCAGGATCCGGCATCCACTTGGGGTGTTGTAGCCAGCGTTGGTATTCGTTATAAATTATCACCTTTAAGTGACTTAATGCTTGATAGCCGTTGGGAACATTATTTTTCTGATTGGGTGGACGGTCTTAATCCAAGCTTGGAAAACAACGGTACGAGAGCCGTTCCCGAGAACAAGGCCAATGAATGGATTTATTGGTTGAACATTGGATATATTTATTATATAGATTAAAGAATTTTATAACATAAAAAAAGGGTTGGATTTCAAAAAAATCCAACCCTTTTTCTTTTATAGTAAGTAATTTAATTAACCAATCGCCTGCTTCAAATCTGCAATCAAATCATCCACATCTTCAATTCCCACAGAAAGACGAATTAACGAATCTACAATCCCGGTTTTCTCACGTTCCTCTTTTGGAATGCTGGCGTGTGTCATGCTCGCTGGATGTCCCGCAAGACTTTCAACACCGCCCAAGCTTTCTGCCAGGGTGAAGATTTTCAGGTTTTCAACTATTTTAATGGCTTCATTGTAGTTATTCCCTTTGGCTACAAAAGAAATCATTCCTCCAAAATCCTTCATTTGTTCTTTTGCAATTGCATGGTTTGGATGGCTTTCAAAACCAGGCCAATATACTTTCTCAATTTTTGGATGTTTAGCCAAATATTCAGCAACCGCTTTTCCGTTTTCGCAATGGCGCTGCATACGTATGTGAAGCGTTTTCAAACCACGTAAAACCAAAAAACAATCCTGTGGCCCACAAATGGCACCACTGGCGTTTTGGATGAAATATAACTTTTCTGCAAGCATTTTGTCTTTTACTACCAACGCTCCCATAACCACATCGCTATGGCCGCCAAGGTATTTTGTGGCGCTGTGCATTAAAATATCTGCACCCATTTCCAACGGTTGTTGCAAATATGGCGTTGCAAACGTATTGTCAACTGCAAGTAGAACTTTATGCTTTTTAGCTATTGAAGCTGCCTTTTTAATGTCAATAATATTCATCATTGGGTTGGTTGGTGTTTCCACCCAAATGAGTTTGGTTTTATCATTTACATATTCTTCAATTTTATCGGCGTTTTCCATTCCGATGAAATGGAACTTGATACCAAAACCTTCAAAAATTTTGGTGAATAAACGGTAGGTTCCGCCATAGAGATCGTTGGTTGAAATTACCTCATCGCCAGGTTTTAAAAGCTTCATTACCGCATCAATTGCTGCGAGACCACTTCCGAAAGCTAATCCGAACTCGCCATTTTCAATACTTGCAAAAGCGCGTTCCAAAGTAGCACGCGTCGGGTTTCCGCTTCGCGAATATTGAAATCCTTTGTGTCCACCGGGCGTTGTTTGTGAATAAGTTGAGGTTTGATAAATGGGAGGCATCACCGAACCATAAGCTGGATCTACATTATGCTGACCGCCGTGTATTGTTTTTGTGTTGAATTTCATAAGAAAAAGGTGTTTTTTTAAAGTAAGGATCCCAAACGCCAAAACTATATTTCAGGTTTTAATATAACTTTTGCAATAGCTGATTTTAAAGTTATTACT
This sequence comes from Aequorivita soesokkakensis, assembly GCF_001641085.1. GTDB lineage: Bacteria > Bacteroidota > Bacteroidia > Flavobacteriales > Flavobacteriaceae > Aequorivita > Aequorivita soesokkakensis. The sequence continues at coordinate 68,667 of NZ_LXIE01000045.1, forward strand.
TTTGAATAGCAAATGTAAGAGTTTCGTTTGCTATAGCTAACCATCTATTCCTTTTAATATATGAACAACAAAATTTCGGTCGTGGCTTTGATTGCGCTCATAACAGTGGGCTGCAACCAAGAAAAAAATATTGAATTTTCTTCAGAAAGTTTCACCGAAAAGGAGCTTTCCATTTGTAAAAACAGCAAGTGTCCCGAAGTTACCATCAATTATGTGGAAGTTTTTGGCGATGATGAAGTTTCCGAAAAAATAAATAAAAAAATTAAAAATTTTATCTTCACTTCACTTTTAATGGGCGAAGACACTATCCCAACCGCAAAAAGCATTCAAGAAGCTGCAACTGGTTTTATTGAAGTTTACAATGCCGATAAAGCACAATTTCCAGATATGGCTGGGGAGTATTTTGCGGAAATTTCGGTGAATGAAATTTTCACTTCAAAAGAGCATCTCTGTTTTGAAATGCGCCAATACCTTTTCACAGGAGGCGCGCACGGTTATGGCACAACTTCATTTTTGAACATTGACCCAAAAACGGGGGAAGAACTTACTTCAAAAGAGCTTTTTAAAAACAAGGAAGATTTTACAGCTTTCGCAGAAAAGAAATTTCGTGGACAGCAAAAAATAGCAAAAGACCAATCCATTAACGAAAACGGTTTCTGGTTTGAAAATGATGAATTCTACCTTCCCGAAAGTGTCGGTTTCACGCAGGATAGCCTTATTTTCGTTTACAACCAATACGATATTGCAAGTTATGCAGACGGCCCCATAGAATTAAAAATAGCGATGAAAGAAGCAGAGCCTTTCCTCAGTATTGATTAATTTTGAACTATGCAAAAAGTATATTATTTATCAAGTTGTGATACCTGCAAACGTGTGATGGACGAGATTGAAATCCCTTCATCGTTCATAAAACAGGACATAAAAGTACAGGGAATTACCGAAGAAGAATTAGACGAACTGTTCAACCTTACGGATAGCTACGAAGATCTCTTCAGCCGAAGGGCGAAGCTATACCAAGAGCGAAATTTAAAAGATGAAAATCTTTTGGAAGAAGATTATAAAGGACTCATTTTGGAGCATTACACTTTTTTGAAGCGTCCCGTAATTGTAAATAATGACAAAATTTTTATAGGAAGCAGCCCCAAAACCGTTGCCGCAGCTAAAAAATCCATTCATAACAATTGACCAACCAACGCATTTTTGCGCTTTTGGCAGCAACCACTGCAAGTACAATTTATGGTATAAACCATACCATTGCCAAAGGATTGATGCCAGATGTAATCCAACCATTTGGCTTTATTTTATTGCGGGTTTCTGGAGCAGCATTGATCTTTTGGATTATAAGTTTCTTCCTTCCTCCAGAAAAAATTGAACGTCGCGATTGGTTTCGGTTTGTAATCTGCGCTTTCTTCGGAATGGCTCTGAATATGCTTGCTTTTTTTAAAGGGTTGAGTCTTTCCACGCCAATAAATAGTTCGGTTATAATTACACTTTCGCCAGTTTTACTATTGGTACTTTCCGCTTTTATTTTAAGGGAACGGATAACTTGGATAAAAAGTCTCGGAATCTTTTTAGGACTTGGAGGCGCATTGGTTTTAATACTTTTTGGTTTAAAAGAACAACCTAATGCACCCAACATTCCACTGGGAAACCTACTATTTATAATAAACGCGAGTTCCTATTCTGTCTATTTAATTTTAGTAAAACCTTTGGTTTCAAAATACAGTTCCATCTCTTTGATGAAGTTTCTTTTCCTTTTTGCGTTCTTAATAAATCTGCCAATCGGAATTTCAGAATTTACCGAAGTGTCTTGGGCCAGCCTTGCATTTGATGATATTTGGAAAATGGTCTTTGTAGTCGTCTGCACCACGTTTATGACCTATATGTTGAATATTTATGCGCTGAAACAACTAAGCCCATCTACCCTTGGTGCATTTATTTATTTACAACCTGTAATAGCTGTACTTTTCGCAGTAATAGTTGGCGCAGATAGCTTAACCGCTTTAAGAATTGGTGCGGCGGTTTTAATATTTTTAGGGGTTTATCTTTCTACAATTAAGCGTGCAAGGAAATTTAGAGATTAAAGATCCTTCGGACGTTGACTGTATTTTCGGGTATTCTCTTTGGTAAGAATCCTGAAATCATCTGTTTTTTCCAAGGAATCCATTTTCTCCCAAAATTTCTTGGGAAGCTCAACCAGCTTTCTTTCAGACAGGTCAATCCACGCGCCCATCATTTCACAGCGGGCACAGTTTTTTCCCTTTTCATCATAAAAATTGTGGAGAAATTCAAAATACATCCCATCTTCCGAAAGACCTTTTAATTGCAACGAAACCGTAACGGGTTGCCCAGGAAAAAACTCACTGAAGTAGTACATATGCTCATAAAATGCCACGGGACCCAAATTATATTCGGCCAAATGCCGCTGGTCCATGCCGTTCTCTAGCATAAAGCTCATTCGGGTGTGGCTCATGTAATCTATATAGGCACTATTTCGTAAATGCCGGTTTGCATCTACATCGCTCCAGCGTATTTCAAATTGTTTTGTGTACATCTTCAAATTTTTATACAAATTTAAGCTACTTTTGTTATGCAAGCATAGTAAATATGTTTAGTTTCTGTTAAAACTTTTCTGTACAAATGCCTCTGATAAAAAACCATTACAAACCTTCTTTTCCTTTTAAAAACGGACACTTTTCAACGATTTATTCCGCTAAACTTCGGCCATCGCCTCATTTGATTCAACAACGCGAGCGCCTGCAATTGCCCGATGGCGATTTTATGGACATCGATTGGTCTTTTGCGGAAAAGTCTTTGCACAAAGTTGCAATACTGCTTCACGGTCTTGAAGGAAATGCCCAACGAACCTATATGAAAGGGCAAGCAAAAATCCTAAACCAAAACGGTTGGGACGCAGCGGCGGTAAACTTTCGCGGTTGCAGTGGCGAAGCAAATCTTTCCTATCAATCCTACAACGCAGGTAAAACCGATGATTTGGAAGCGGTGGTCAATTCTATTCTGAAAAAAGATAAATACAGTGAAATAGCGCTCGTAGGTTTCAGTCTGGGTGGAAATCTACTTTTGAAATATTTAGGCGAACGCGAATCTTTTCCAAAGGAAATAAAAAAAGCCGTCGCCATTTCAACCCCTTTAAGTTTAAAAGGTTCTTTGGAATCCTTGAACCAATTTTACAATTGGGTTTACAGAAACTCTTTTTTAATAAATCTTCGGAAAAAATACAAAACCAAAATGAAGGATTTCCCAGAAAAAATGACGGCTTCCGATTATAAAAAAATTACTTCACTGCTTGAATTTGACAATATTTATACCGCGCCAGCCCACGGTTTTAAGGATGCTTTGGATTATTATGAAAAGAACAGCAGCCTACAGTTTCTCCCTAATATTCAAATTCCCGTTTATATTTTAAATTCAGCAAACGACAGTTTTCTTTCTTCGGAATGTTATCCAACGGAATTGGCTTCAAAAATGAAAAACCTTCATCTCGAAATCCCAAAATACGGCGGGCACGTAGGTTTTCACCAAACCAATAAATTGTATTACAGTGAAATCAGAAGTTTGGATTTTTTAAACGACAATTCGTTATAATTCTGAATTCAGAATTAAGAATTCAGAATTAATTACCTTTGCCCTTCAATAAAACAGGAATATGATCCAATCCATGACGGGCTACGGCAAAGAAGTTGTTCAGTTGCCATCGAAAACCATTACCATTGAAATCAAATCGTTAAACAGCAAAGGGCTTGACCTGAACACACGTGTGCCTTCTGCCTATCGTGAAAAGGAACTTGAAATTCGCGATTTGCTTGCAAAATCATTGCAAAGAGGAAAAGTTGATTTTTCGCTTTACATTGAAGTTACGGGCGAAGAAGTTACAACCCAGCTTAACGAAAGCGTTGTAAAACAATATATGAAACAGCTTTCAAATGTGGTAAATGGCGACCCCGTAGAGCTTTTAAAAATGGCGGTGCGCATGCCAGATGCCTTGAAAACCGAACGGGAGGAAATTGACGAAACGGAGTATGCAGCAATTTTAAAAGGAATAGACCAAGGCTTGGAAGCCATCAATAAATACAGAACCGACGAAGGTTTGGTACTGGAAAATGACTTTTTGGAACGCTCCAAAACCATTTCAAAATTGCTGGATGATGTTATTGCTTTAGATCCCGAAAGGATTGATGGCGTAAAGGAAAGACTTCGCAAAGCAGTGGCAGATTTAAAGGAAAAGGTTGACGAAAACCGTTTTGAGCAGGAATTGATTTATTACCTCGAAAAATACGACATCACCGAAGAAAAGGTTCGTCTTAAAAATCATTTGGATTATTTTGAACAATCGCTGAATTCACACGATTCAAACGGAAAAAAATTGGGTTTCATCACACAGGAAATTGGTCGTGAAATCAACACCATTGGCAGCAAGGCAAACTATGCGCCAATGCAGCAAGTAGTGGTGCAAATGAAGGACGAGCTTGAAAAAATTAAGGAACAAGCTTTAAACGTTTTATAGATGGAAGGAGGAAAATTAATAGTATTCTCGGCACCTTCCGGAAGTGGAAAAACTACCATCGTACAGCATTTACTTAAACAGGAAGACTTGAATCTTGAATTTTCGGTTTCCTGTACTTCGCGTGAAGCCCGGGGCGATGAAAAACACGGCGAGAATTACTATTTCATTTCATTGAAAGAATTTAAGCAGCACATTAAAAATGATGATTTTTTGGAGTGGGAAGAAGTGTATCGCGACAATTTTTACGGCACTTTGAAAAGTGAAGTGGAACGTATATGGAGCCACGGAAAAAACGTGATTTTTGATATTGACGTTGCCGGCGGACTTCGGATTAAAAAGAAATTTCCGGAGAAAACATTGGCAGTCTTCGTAAAACCACCAAGCATCGACGAGCTAAAAATTCGACTTAAAAAGCGTAAAACCGAAAGCGACGAGCGCATCAATATGCGCATTGCAAAAGCTTCGGTAGAATTGGCAACAGCACCACAGTTCGATAAAATTATTAAAAACTACGATTTGAAAATTGCGCTGAACGAAGCGCACGATTTGGTTGAAGGTTTTATAAATTCCAAAGAAGAAAATCCCAAGTCCCATCCCGAAGTTTCGGGACCAAATCCCAAATAAGTTTCAAAATAAAAAAATTCCAAAAGTTTTATATTTAAACCTCTAAACTTCATAACCCATCGACTCATCGACTAAAAAGATAGGACTCTACTTTGGCACTTTCAACCCAATTCACGTTGGCCATTTGATTATTGCCAACCACATGGTGGAATTCAGCGATTTGGATGAAGTTTGGTTTGTGGTTACGCCACACAATCCACATAAAAAGAAAAAAACGCTTTTGGAAGACCACCACCGTTTGGCGATGGTTCGGATTGCAGTTGAAGAGTATCCAAATTTGAAGACGAGCAATGTGGAATTTGACTTGCCGCAGCCCAATTATACCGTGAATACCTTGGCTTATTTGGAAGAAAAATATCCCAAAAAGAATTTCTGTTTGATTATGGGGGAAGACAATTTGAAAAGTTTTCCGAAGTGGAAAAATTATGAGGTTATTTTAGAACGTTATTCAATCTACATATATCCAAGAATTTCCGAAGGAATTGTGGAAACACAATTTGACAATCACGAAAAGATAAAAAAGGTTGACGCCCCCATTATTGAACTTTCTTCAACATTTATTCGTAAAGGAATAAAATCTGGTAAAAATATTCGTCCTATGCTTTCAGCAGAGGTTTGGAAGTATTTGGATGAGATGAATTTCTACAAATAAAAAACCGCCCACCAAATTAACACTTGGGGAGCGGCCTCAACTAAATAACCAACCAAAATCATTGAAACTTCTTTCTGAAGCGAAAAATCAATTTCAATAATCAAAAGCAATAACGCACAGAAAGAATGAAAGATTGCCCAACCATTCTTAAGCAACTGTTAAATGTTTCTGTACGGTAAGAATTGCTTACTTTTGAATTAAGAAATAAAATCAATGTCAGAAAAACCGAAATTTGCAGTCTTTGGCGGCGGAAGCTGGGCCACGGCAATTGTAAAAATGCTTTGCGAAAACCTGGACGAAGTTGGTTGGTATATGCGCAGCAAATCTTCCGTGGATTTTATAAAAAAACACAGCCACAACCCCAATTATCTAAGTTCTGTAGAATTCAATTTAAAGCAATTAAAGCTCAGCAATGATATAAATGAAACCGTTTCTAATGCGGATTGTCTTATTTTTGTGATTCCTTCGGCATTTCTTCATCAAGAACTTGAGAAATTGACGGTTTCCTTGGAAGACAAAATTGTTTTTTCAGCCATTAAAGGAATTGTTCCAGAAACCAGCTTGATTGTCGGTGACCATTTTAATACGCATTACAAAGTTCCTTTCAATAATATTGGCGTTATTTCTGGCCCCTGCCATGCGGAGGAAGTAGCCTTGGAAAGGCTTTCCTACCTAACAATCGCTAGCGCTGATGATGAAAAAGCAAAAATGGTGGCCAATGTTTTGAGTAGCGATTACATAAAATGCACCACCAGTGATGATGTTCTGGGAACCGAATATGCTGCGATGCTTAAAAATATTTACGCGGTTGCAGCAGGAATTGCGCACGGACTTGGTTATGGCGACAATTTTCAAAGTGTGCTGATGAGCAACGCCATCCGCGAAATGAAAAAATATGTGAAAAAGGTTCACAAAATGAAGCGTGACATCAATGATTCTGCTTATTTGGGAGATTTATTGGTTACGGGTTATTCGGTTTTTAGCCGAAACCGTTTATTCGGAACAATGATTGGTAAAGGCTATACCGTAAAAAGTGCCCAATTGGAAATGAGTATGATTGCCGAAGGTTATTACGCTACCAAAAGCGCCTACAATCTCAACCAGCAAAAGGGAAAGAAAAAAGCCAAAACACCAATAATTGATAGTGTTTACGAAATTCTTTACGAAAATAAAGACCCAAAGAAAATCTTTAAAAAGTTAACGGAAAAGTTAGATTAGAAAAAAGCCCCGTCATAAATAACGGGGCTTTTTTTAGTCTCTAAATTTTTACAGGCAATTTCTTAAAACCCATATTGAAAAGCGTAAACCCAAAAATATCGGCATATTGCTCGATTGTTTTGCTTACTGGGGTTCCAGCACCGTGGCCGGCATCGGTTTCTATTCGGATTAAAACTGGGTTGTTTCCAATTTGCTTCGCCTGAAGTTCAGCAGCAAATTTAAAACTGTGAGCCGGCACTACCCTATCGTCGTGATCGCCAGTGGTAATCAAAGTTGCGGGATATGTAACACTTTCCTTCACATTGTGCAATGGCGAATAGCCTTTTAAATATTCGAACATTTCTTTGCTGTCTTCCGCAGTTCCATAATCATAAGCCCAACCTGCGCCCGCTGTAAAAGTGTGATAACGCAGCATATCCAAAACCCCAACTGCGGGAAGAGCTACTTTCATTAAATCTGGCCTTTGCGTCATTGTTGCGCCAACTAACAAACCTCCGTTTGAACCTCCACGAATCGCGAGATAATCATGAGATGTGTAATTGTTATTTATCAAATATTCAGCAGCCGCAATAAAATCATCAAACACGTTTTGCTTTTTCATTTGCGTGCCGGCATCGTGCCATTTTTTTCCGTATTCGCCGCCGCCGCGAAGGTTTGGTACTGCATAAATTCCGCCCTGCTCCATCCATACAGCGTTTGCAATACTAAAACCTGGTGTAAGACTAATATTAAATCCGCCATAACCGTATAGAATTGTTGGATTTTTACCGTCCATTTTCAATCCTTTTTTATGCGTAATAATCATCGGAATTTTTGTTCCATCCTTTGAAGGATAGAAAACCTGATGGCTTTCATAATTTTCTGGGCTGAAATCTATTTCAGGTTTGATAAACAATTCTGAATTACCGCTTGCAATTTCATATTTGTAAATACTTCCGGGTGTTACATAATTTGTAAAGGAATAATAAAGTTCCTTTTCTTCTTTCTTCGTTCCAAAACCTCCTGCGGAACCTACTCCGGGAAGTTTAATTTCACGGATGAGTTTTCCTGCATAATCATATTGCATCACTTTTGAAACGGCATCAACCATATAATTCGCAAAAATATAACCGCCACCAGTGCTCGGCGAAAGTACATTTTCGGTTTCGGGAAGAAAATCCTTCCAGTTATTTGGGGTTGGATTGCTTGCGTCAACGGTTACAATTTTTTTATTTGGAGCATTCTTATTTGTAACGATATAAAGTTTGGAACCTACATTTTCAATTACATAGGTATCTGTATCAGTATTATCCAAAATGGTTATGAACTTGCTGTCTTTCTTTGTAAGATCTTTTATAAAAAGTTTATTCCCTGAAGTAGAAGTGCTTGCCCTAACAATTAAATAATTGTTGTCTTCGGTAACGCTTCCGTTAATATAACGGTGCTTTTCTTCGGGCGTTGCTCCAAAAATCACTTTATCATCACTTTGCGGCGTTCCCATTTTATGGTAATATACTTTGTGTTGATCTGTTTTTGCTGATAGTTCGCTGCCCTCTGGCTTGTCATAACTGGAATAGTAAAATCCATCCTCTCCCAGCCACGAAAGACCACTGAATTTAATATCTTTTAAAGTATCGCCAACTAGCTTTTTTGTTTCGGTATTCATCACAAGTACTTTTCGCCAGTCACTACCGCCTTCGGAAATACTATAGGCAAGTTTACTGCCGTCTTTGGAAAAACTTGTTTCACCCAAAGAAATAGTGCCATCTTCCTTAAATGTGTTTGGGTCTAAAAAAACTTCGGCAGATTTTGGATCGCTTCCAGTTTTGTAGCGATAAATAACATATTGGTTTTGCAACCCGTCATTTTTATAGAAATAGGTATAATTTCCTTCGTGAAAAGGAGCTCCCACTTTTTCATAATTCCAAAGATTGGAAAGACGTTTTTTCAAATCATCACGGAAAGGTATTTTTTCCAAATAACCAAAGGTTACTTTATTTTCAGCTTTTACCCAAGCTGCGGTTTCTTCGCTTCTATCATCTTCCAACCAGCGATATGGGTCTTTCACTTCAACACCAAAATAGGTGTCCACTTTATCTGTTTTTTTGGTTTGCGGATAGGTCACTGGGATTACTTCATTTTTAGACTGTGCTTTACCACTAAACATAGAAAGCACCACGATTACGGAAACAATTGAAAATTTCATGGAATTTAAATTTTTAGGAATTGTAAATGTAATGTTTTCCCATTAAAGAAAGTATTTGAAAAATAGAAAAAGGCTTCCTTTCGGAAGCCTTTTATTTAATTAAAAACATTCAATTTCAATGAAATAGCGGTCTGTAAACTTTCCAATGTTTGTAAATTAGAATAGCATTTAAAACTATAACTACCATAGCCAAGATTAGACCGGGTGTATCCATAAATAAATGGAACAGAAATATATTCACAGAAATGGGCGCGAGCAAAATTAAAGCAAATGACACCCATTTGTTAATAACCAAAAGCAGCCCTATCAGTACTTCAAAAGTTCCCACTACTTTTAGAATATAGCCTGTATTACTGAGTGAATCAATAAAAATTGCCGCATCTCCAGTATAGATATGCATTGGCATAAAGTTGAAATTAAGCAGCTTGCTCAGTCCAAAAAAGAGTAATCCTAAGCCTAAAATAATTCTCAGGATTTTAGTAAAAGTTGAATTCATAGGCTTTACGTTTAAGGGTTAATCCTTAAAGATAACGAAAAATAAAAAACGTACCTTTATTAAAAGTGCATTTTTTTAACAAATTTTTAAATCTTTTTTGTCTTTTCTTCTTAAAAACCTAAAGCAGGTGGTTTTTTACCAAGTATTCCGCTATTTGAACGGCATTGGTAGCGGCGCCTTTACGGAGGTTATCGCTCACAATCCACATATTCAATGTATTGGGTTGCGTTTCATCACGACGAATGCGCCCTACAAAAACATCATCTTTTTCGTGGGCGTAAATTGGCATTGGGTAGGTGTTGGTATCTGGATTGTCCTGAACGGTGATCCCTGAAGTTTCGTGTAGAATTCTGCGGATATCTCCCAATTCAAAATCATATTCAAACTGCACGTTTACCGCTTCACTATGGCCGCCGGCGGTAGGAATTCGAACAGCGGTTGCAGTTACTGAAAAAGTACGATCGTCCAATATTTTTTGGGGCTCCCGTGCCAATTTCATTTCTTCTTTGGTATATCCGTTTGCTTCAAAAACATCGCAATGTGGCAATGCGTTTTTATGAATTGGGTAAGGGTAGGCCATTTCGCCTTTTATTCCAGCCATTTCATTCTCCATTTGCTGAACAGCTTTAAGGCCAGTTCCCGAAACAGATTGGTATGTGGAAACCACAACCCTTTTCATTTTATATTTCTTGTGAAGTGGCGCCAAAGCCATTACCAATTGAATGGTAGAACAATTGGGGTTAGCTATTATTTTATCGTCTTTGGTCAACAAATGTGCGTTAATTTCGGGAACGATGAGTTTTTTACCGGGTTCCATTCTCCATGCGGAAGAATTATCGATTACGGTAGTTCCAATAGCAGCAAATTTTGGGGCCCACTCCAAGGAAGTGTTTCCCCCAGCAGAAAAAATTGCGATGTTCGGTTTTGCGGCAACGGCTTCTTCTAAACCTATTACTTTATGGTTTTTTCCCTTAAAGGAAATTTCCTTTCCAACAGATTTTTCCGAAGCTACCAAAAGCAGTTCGTCTATTGGGAAATTTCGTTCCTGCAACACTTTCAACATTACTTCGCCAACCATTCCGGTGGCACCGACCAAAGCTAATTTCATTTTTCGTCTAATTTTCTGCAAAAGTAGGTTATAGCAATTTATTTTTTCTGAATAAAAGCAAAAAAGAACCCTCCTTCGCGTAAAGCTTCGGAGGGTTTAGGTTTAGAATACGTACTGCAGCGGTGGCTGTAAATTATTTTTTTCTAAGTTCGTCACGAATTTCCATCAATAAATCTATTTCTGATGGGCCTGGAGGTGGTGCTGGAGCTTCTTCTTTTTTGGCTCTAACTTTTGCATAAGCTTTTACTATTAAAAACAATACAAAGCCAACAATCACCAAGTTTATCAAGGCATTGATCCAACGACCATACATAATTGCATTTTCTGGTTTGGCTACTTCTCCGTCTAGACCAATTACAGCAGGATCCAAGACATATTTTAGATCGGCAAAATCCATTCCGCCAGTAAAATGGCCAACGAGCGGCATAATCATATCATTGGTAAATCCTGTAACAACAAGCCCCACGGCGCCTGCCAAAATTACAGCAACGGCAAGGTCTACCACATTGCCGGTCATAATAAAATCCCTAAATTCTTTTAACATGTTGATTGGTTTTTAGAAGTTAATAAACACTAATTTACTTAAAACTATTTATTTTTTTACCATCCACTGGTTAATTCCTACAAATAATCCGTTTTACTCTTTGTGAAACCGCTGTTATCAATTCATAGGAAATAGAATTTATTGCTGCCGATAATTCTTCAGCAGTTGTGGAAGGACCAAAAATTATAGCTTCGTCACCTTCCTGGCAATCAATACTGGTTACATCTACCATTATCATATCCATACAAACGTTGCCGAGAATATGCGCCTTTTTTCCGTTTATAGTTACCCAACCCTTGCCTTTTCCATAGGAACGCGGAATTCCATCAGCGTGGCCAATGGGAAGTGTTGCAGAAAGTGTAGCTTTTTCAGCTATAAACCCTCTATTGTAACCTACACTTTCGCCATTCTCAACTTTATGGATTTGCGATATAACAGTTTTTAAAGTGCCTACGGGTTTTAAATGTTTGTTTTCCTCTTTATCATTTCCGAAGCCGTACAGGCCGATTCCCGTGCGGACCATATCAAAATGTGCTTCGGGGTAATTTATGATTCCTGAAGTATTTGCACAGTGAAGCAATGGCTTATAACCGATTTTGGAAATCAATTCTTCTGAAATTTTTCTGAAATTTTCAATCTGGCCAAGCGTGAAATCTTTCAGTTTTAAATCTTCGCTCGCAGCAAGATGCGAAAAAGCTGATTTCACTTTTACGCTTTGGGTTTTTGAAAGTGTTTCAGCAATAAAAGCAACATCACTTTCAACGAAACCCAAACGGTTCAAACCCGTGTTGAATTTTAGATGGATTGGATAATTGGTCTGTTTTTTTTCTTCCGCAAAAGCGATAAATTCCTCCAACATTTTTCGGGAATAGATACTAGGCTCCAAACAGCGGTTCAATATTACTTCAAAATTAACGGGAAGCGGATGCAATACCAAAATTGGGGTTTCGATCTGTGAATTTCTGAGCGTTTCCCCTTCGTTGGCATAAGCAACTGCGAAATAATCAACGCCCAAATCAACCAATTCCTTTGCAATCACCACGGAATCGCTTCCGTAGGCAAAGGCTTTCACAACTGCCAAAACTTTAGTGGCGGGCTTTAATTTTGAGGTAAGATACTTGTAATTATTGTCGAGCGCGTTAAGGTCAATCTCCAATAAGGTTTCGGTGGCTTTGGGCATATTATGCTTGTTTTCCAGTTTTTTCGGAAGCTTTGTTTTCGCTTAAATTTTCGGCATCTTTTACCTCCAGTTTCACTACTTTATCGCGAAGCTGTGCTTTATAAAATGCAGCGCGGCTCAACGGTTCATATTCCTCAGTCTCGCCCAACAAAACAAGGGCTTCGCTTTTCGCTTTTCGGTAACTGTAGTTGGCAAGATTTCCGGTGCGGGTACAAACGGCGTGGACTTTGGTGACATATTCTGCAGTAGCCATTAACGCAGGCATTGGGCCAAAAGGGTTGCCTTTGTAATCCATATCCAAACCTGCAACAATTACCCGAACCCCGCGATTGGCAAGGTCATTACAAACTTTTACTATTTCGTCATCAAAAAATTGGGCCTCATCAATGCCAACCACATCACAGTTATCAGCCAAAATTGGGATGTTTGCCGCAGCCGGAACGGGCGTTGAGCGAATTTGGTTGCTATCGTGGCTGGTTACGGCGTCTTCAGCATAACGCGTATCGATTGAAGGGGTGAAAATCTCAACTTTTTGACGTGCAAATTTGGCGCGTTTCAGCCGTCGGATAAGCTCTTCGGTCTTTCCTGAAAACATAGAACCGGAGATTACTTCAATCCAGCCAAATTGTTCTTTCTGATTTACTGTATTTTCAAGAAACATAGTTTAAATTTACGCGAAACATTGCCCATTAATTAACTTTCCAAACGATTGTTCAACTTGAAGATTGCTTGAAACCATCATTAATTGCAGGATTTAAACAAGAAAACAAAAATAGTTGACGTTTACATAAAGGATGCGTAAATTTATAAAAACAAAATAGAAATTCGGTTTAATTTAAAAAGATATGAAGAAGAAACTCCGCGAGCAACTTACAGTGCTGGCAAAGCAATTAATTGAAGAAGAAAAAACGTTTAAAACCGCTTCCGTTAAGGGATTGGTGGGCGAACTCTATGAAAAGTTGACAGTGCTCGAATATCTTGAAAATCAACTGGAAGACAATGCTGAAAAACCAATTGCAGCGGCTTTAGACTCTAAAAGTTTCCGTGAGGAAAATTGGTTTACCGAGCCCGAGCCTGTGCCGCAGCCCGAACACAAGGAAGATCTTATTGAACCTTTGATGGAAAAAATTAAAGATATCGTTGCACAAATGCCGGAGGAAAGCGAGCGCATTGATGAATTGTTGGATGAATTGCTTCCTAAAAACCAAGAAACCGCTTCCGTTGAAGCGCCGCAAAAAGCTGAAGTAAAATTCACGAAAAACGATTTAGAGGAATTTGCTTCAAACTATCAGCAAATGCCCGAGTTTGAACGAAAAACTATGGAGCTTTTTCCAAAATCCGTTGAAGGAACCCAAGCCAGTAAAACAATGACCGAGTCACGGGCAAAATCGTTGAATGATACTATTAACAAAGGTTTGAACATAGGCCTAAACGACCGTTTAGCTTTTATAAAACATCTTTTTGAAGGACAGGCCGAAGACTATACCCGCGTGCTTTCACAGATAAATACCATGGAAAATTTTGAGGAAGCCCAAAGCTTTATAAAAGGCAAGGTGAAACCAGATTACAATTATTGGCTCAACAAAGAAGAATATTCAGAACGATTTATGAATATTATTGAAAAGAGTTTTAATTAAATTCCACATTTTATGACAGCCCAAAAAACCATCTACTGGATAGCCACAGGGCTGCTCAGCGCTTTGTTTTTGTACTCCGCATTTATGTATTTAACAGATACGGCGGTAATTGAAGGTTATTATCAGGATTACCAATATCCATCCTATTTAGTAATACCAATGGCACTTGCAAAAATTTTGGCAATCGTTTTCATCCTTTTACGAAAACCGAAATGGGTCATGGAATGGGCCTATGCTGGATTATTTTTTGATATGGTCTTGGCTAGTTTTGTTCACTACCGCGTTGATGATCCAGGTATAACGCTTCCTTTACTTGGAATTCTATTTTTGTTAATTTCTTATTTCTTCGGAAAAACGGTACGTCCATAAATTATGACGGGAAAACTTTACTTGGTCCCCACGCCCATTGGCAATCTAAAAGATATGACCTTTCGCGCTATTGAAGTGTTGAAGGAAGTAGATTTAATTCTCGCTGAAGATACCCGAAATAGTGGAAAACTGCTGAAGCATTTTGAAATAGGCACCCAAATGCATTCCCACCACATGCACAACGAGCACAAAACCGTGGAGGGTATTGTAAAACGAATTCAAAATGGTGAAAATATTGCCTTGATAAGCGATGCCGGAACCCCGGCAATTAGCGATCCCGGATTTTTACTTACGCGTGCCTGTGTGGAAGTTGGTATAGAAGTGGATTGCCTTCCCGGCGCCACCGCTTTTGTGCCAGCGCTTGTAAATAGTGGGTTTCCGAATGACAAATTTGTTTTTGAAGGTTTTCTTCCCGTAAAAAAAGGAAGGCAAACCCGACTCGAACTTTTGGCCGAAGAAACCCGAACCATTATTTTTTACGAATCGCCCCACAAGCTGCTGAAAACACTTGCTCAATTTGTGGAATATTTTGGCGCTGACAGACAAGTTTCCGTTTCACGAGAATTGACAAAACTGCACGAAGAAACCGTTCGTGGTTCTGCTGAAGAAGTTTTAAAGCATTTTGAAAACAAGCCACCTAAAGGAGAAATTGTAATTGTTGTGAAAGGAAAAGTTGATTAAACGTGCTTCCCTTTATCCCACCCATGCTTCCCAAGATACTGCTCCCCGCTTTCCACAGCGCCCTCTTCAATAGAAGTTCCCATAGAATCGTTCCAACGGTTTAAATAGCCAAATAGCGAAATAACGCCGAGCATTTCCACAATTTCGCCTTCATTCCAATATTTGTAGAGTCTCTCTTTAATTTTATCATCAACAGTATTTGGTACTTGGCTCGCGGCCAATGAAAAATCGAGTGCAGCGCGTTCCGCTTCTGAAAATGCTGAATGGGTTCTATATTCCCAAATATTATCAAGCTGTTCCTGCTCTGCCCCGTAGCGTTCGGCAGCGCGGATGGCATGCGCTTGGCAATAGCGGCAACCCGTGGCATTGCTGCTCACCCAAGCAATCATACGTTTTAAAGCTGAAGTTACACGCCCCTCATTTGCCATTACGGCTTTATTCAAGTTTATAAAAGCTTTGCTGATTGCCGGACGGTGCTGCATGGTGAGCACGCTGTTTGGGCAAAAGCCAAGCGTTTCGTTGAAAAATTCTGCCAATTGTTTTGTTTCGGCATCGTGGTTTGGGGAAAGTGGGGTTACTAATGGCATTTTTAACTATTTTTGAAATTCCAAAATACAAAATAGAATTTGTAATTTTACAACTCTCCCCGTTATTTAATAATCACACCCAATCCGAATTTTGGAATTTTGGAATTTGTAATTTTGAACTTTGGAATTTACAAAATATATGCGCTGGACCCTAAAACCAAAACCCGATCCCGAAAAAGTAAATTCACTTTCAAAAACCTTGAAAGTTGAACCAATACTTGCTTCACTTTTAATTCAGCGTGGTGTGGAAACTTTTGAGGAAGCTGAAAAATTTTTTCGGCCAAGTTTGGAAGATTTGCACGACCCCTTTTTAATGATGGATATGGGAAAAGCCGTATCCCGAATTGAAAAAGCAATTGAAAACGAAGAAAATATTTTGATCTACGGAGATTATGATGTGGACGGAACTACAAGCGTAGCGCTGCTTTCTTCCTATTTAAAAAGTTTTTATTTAAACATTTCAACCTACATTCCAGATAGGTATGATGAAGGCTACGGAGTTTCCTTTAAAGGAATTGATTATGCCGAGGACAATGGTTTTTCGCTGATTATCGCTTTGGATTGTGGCATAAAAGCCATCGACAAAGTTGCATATGCTTCCGAAAAAAATATCGATTTTATAATCTGTGATCACCACCGCCCAGGGAAGGAAATTCCAAAAGCTGTCGCGGTGCTGGATCCAAAAAGGGAAGATTGCGAATATCCGTACAAAGAACTCTGCGGTTGCGGCGTTGGCTTTAAATTGATTCAGGCTTTAGCCGAAAAAAGAGGATTACAGCTTGAGGATTTACTGCTTTATTTAGATTTGGTCGCCACCGCAATTGCTGCGGATATTGTACCAATAACTGGCGAAAACAGAATTCTTGCACATTACGGATTGAAAGTGATAAACAGCAATCCGCGAACGGGAATTCAGGCAATTTTGAAGCAAGTGAAAAAAGAAATCCTTACAATCACTGATGTGGTTTTTATCATTGCCCCGCGAATAAATGCCGCTGGACGGATGAAACACGGAAACCACGCTGTTACTTTGCTTACTGAAAACGATTTTGAAAAAGCGGAAACCTACGCAGCTGAAATTGAAAGCTTCAACAGGGATCGCAGGGAAGCTGACAAACAAATTACCGAGGAAGCCCTTCAGCAAATTATTCAAAATAAGGAGGAAGAACGAAAAACCACAGTGGTTTATCAAGAAAACTGGCACAAAGGCGTTATCGGTATCGTGGCTTCCCGCTTGACGGAAACCTATTATCGTCCTACTTTGGTTTTTACAAAAAGTGGTGAGAAGCTTGCCGCTTCCGCGCGTTCCGTAAAAGGATTTGATGTTTATAATGCATTGGAAAGTTGTTCGGAACACATTGAGCAATTCGGCGGACATATGTATGCTGCGGGATTGACCTTGTTTGAAAAAGATTTTGAAAATTTCAAAAATGCATTTGAACGTGTGGTTTCCGAAACCATCGAGCCGCATTTGCTAACACCTGAAATAAAGATTGATGCTGAAATAGATTTGGAAGACATCACTCCAAAATTTTTCAGAATATTGAAACAATTTGCACCCTTCGGCCCAGGAAATATGACTCCAACATTTATGACCCAAAACCTAAAAGACACTGGCTGGGGAAAATGTGTGGGCGAAGATAAAACGCATCTCCGCGTTGTAGTGAAACAGGGGAATTCAAATCAATTTACGGGAATAGGTTTTGGGCTGGCTGAAAAAAGCGATATCGCCTGCAACGGAAAACCCTTTAAAGCGGCTTATTGCATTGATGAAAATGAATGGCAGGGAAATGTGAGTTTACAGCTTCGCTTAAAAGATATTTTGGAATAAATGACAGGTCGAGCGCAGTCGAGACCTCTCTTAAGAAGTTTGAAATGTTTTCATCTCAAAGGTTTCCCCATCAAAAACACCGTAGGTATAATGGTTAATCCAATCGCCAAGATTATAATAGGTGGAATTTTCGCCTACCTTAATTTCCATCGGCAAATGGCGGTGCCCGAAAACAAAGTAATCAAAATGCTTGCTTTCCAGTTTTCGTTTTGAGTATTGCGCAAGCCATTCTTTTTCCTCGCCCAAAAATTCTTTGTCCTCATCGCCGGAAATCAACTTGTTTTTTACTGAAAGGTGCTGTGCCACACGCACCCCAATATCCGGATGCAACCATCGAAAAAGCCATTTTGAAAACGGATTGGTAAAAACTTTCTTCATCCGCTTGTACCCTTTGTCGCCCGGCCCTTTACCATCGCCGTGGCCAATAAAAAAATGCTTGTTGTTGAAAACAAATTCCTTTGGGTCGTGATAAACCGGAATGTTCAATTCCTTTTCAAAATAATCGTGCATCCACAAATCGTGGTTGCCCACAAAAAAGTGGATTTGAATGCCATTGTCGCGAAGTTCTGCAAGTTTGCCCAAAGTTCGCACAAAGCCTTTCGGCACCACGGTTCTGTATTCAAACCAAAAATCAAAAAGGTCGCCGAGGAGAAAAATCACTTCGGCATCGTACTTAATGCTGTCCAGCCATTTCACAAAAATCTTTTCGCGCGGCAAGCTTTCCGCCTGTGTGGGCGCGCCAAGGTGGTTATCGCTAGAAAAGTATATTTTTTTGCCCTGTGGGATTTGCATATTCAAAGATAGGAAACTGTTTCGGTTTAATTATCTCCAGCAAACCACTCTGCATAGCTGCTATCGGTTTCCTGTAGCCGTAAGGAGTGAAGCATTATATTTTTAGGAAGACGTTTTTTTATTTTTTCAGAAAAATCAATCACCATCATTTCGCTGGTGGGCTGGTAATCCACGAGCAATACACTGTGCCCACGATCGCTCAATTCCTTTGCCAATTCAACGTGGGGCGTGTTCTTGTTGAAAACCGTGGCGTGGTCAAAAACATCCACAATTTCTTCTTTTACAATTTTTTTTAGGTCGCCAAAATCGATTACCATCCCAAATTTCACGTTGTCGATATCTTCAATGGGCGTGCCGATAACGGTTACCGAAAGCTTATAACTGTGGCCGTGTACATTTCTGCATTTGCCGTCGTAGCCGTAAAGCGCGTGTCCGGTTTCAAAAGAAAAAATCTTGGTAATGCGTATCTGCTCCATTGTATAAAGTTGGGCAACAAAGATACAATTTTATACGCCCACGTTTTAAAATATGGCTTTTGAAAAAAGCAGACGTTGTTTTCTCTAAAACCGCACGTGGTTTTGTTTAAAAGTACACGTGGTTTCTTCCTAAAGAAGCTTATCTTTTTAACTTATGAAAAAAACCAATCGATTTCTGCACTATATTTGCCCACTTTTTTAAAGAATCCAAAAATGACCGAAGAACTTTTTGAGCAACTGGAATTTGTTGAAAATCCGTTGTTTGAAACTATTATTGACGACTTGCTGCAGCAGCAATACAGTATTGTAAACGACTTTTTTTCTTCGGAAGAAGTGGAAGTTTTGCGCAATTCGCTGCTTGCAAAATACGAAGCGGATCGTTTTAAAAAATCAGCTATCGGCAATCGTACCAATGAAGAAATTGACAAAGCCATTCGCGGTGATTTTATTCTTTGGATGGATGAAAAGAATGCCAATGAAGCTGAAAATGTTTTCTTCAGAAAAATAAATGAGTTGGTGGATTACCTAAACAAAACCTGCTTTTTAGGAATTCTTCAAAAAGAATTTCACTATGCAGTATATCCAACTGGAACTTTTTACAAGCGGCATTTAGACACGTTTCAAAACGATGATCGAAGAAAATTGTCTATTGTTTGTTATTTAAACGAAGATAATTGGCTGCGCGAAAATGGCGGTGAGCTTACCATTTATACCGAAAAAGAAGATCTGGATATTTTACCACTTCCGGGTCGCGTGGTTATTTTTGAAAGCCAAGTTTTGGAACACGAAGTGAAAGTAGTAAAGGCTTCGGAACGTATGAGTATTACCGGTTGGCTAAAAACACGTTAATGTAAAATATGCTACTTTTTCTTGATTTTTTGATATACCACAACGGCAATAACCAAAATTGCCAATATTAAAAAAAGGCCGGGGCCGCCGAGAAATTCTAACCAATCCATAGTTGAGTATTGAGTATTGAGTATTGAGTAAATATATTTAATTTCCGATTAGCGGAATGTATTTTCTTCGGAATTTAATAAGCAACGCAACCGCCCGATAAGCAACCCAAACAATAAGCGCCGCCCAAATTCCAATCAAGCCCCAGTGCATATATTTTGAAAAATATAGCACGGGGATGAACCCAAAAACAGTGGCACCTAAAAGTACATTTCGCAAATAGCCCATTTCGCCCAAACCTTTAAAAATGGAATCTAAAGTGAAAGCCAAAGCATTAAATGGCAAACAAATGAGAACCATAAAAAACATTCCGTAAAAAATGGAAAGCACCTTTTCATCTTTGTTGAAAAGGAAACCGAGCGGTTCATAAAGCAGCAGTCCAATTAAAACCAGCATTGCGGCGACGCCTAAATTATAAAGGTTTACTTTTTTGGTGAGTTTCCAAAGCGAGCTATAATTGCGTTCACCCAAGAGTTTTCCGCCAAGAATATTTCCGGCAGCGCCGTAGCCGTCAATAAAAAAAGCGGTGAAAATCCAAATATTAAATGCAATGGTGTGTGCGGCAATATATTCTTTTCCCAAATCAGCAGCTTCGCGGGTTGCAAGAATTAAAGCCGTGTTTAAAGCAACCGAACGCAAAAAGAGATTGAAACTCATGTTTACCAATCGTTTTATTTCGGGATGCAACGGGAATTTCAATTTTAAGGAAATTTCGGTTTTTTTCAAAAGGAAAATCAAAGCCATAATCGCCATTACCGCCTGTGAAACAAGGCTCGCCCAAGCTGCGCCTTTTATTCCCATCGGCAAAATATAGCCTTCAATTCCATAAACCAAAGCAAAGTCGAGCCCAATGTTTAATGCAGCGCCAATAGTTGCAATAATCATAGGCCAAAACGTATTTTGAAGTCCGCGAAATAGTCCAAAAACCGCAAAAGTGAAGAGCGTAAGCGGAAAACCCCAAACGCGAATGTTGTAATAATCTATGCTGAAAGTGAGAATCAGACCTTCCGCATTCAGCAATTTGAAGATTTCTTCCACAAAAAAATAGGTGGAAAAAAGTACGATTATGCTCAATGCGATATTGAAATAGATTGCCTGCGCCGGAAAATTATTCAAATCCTTCAGCTTGCCAGCTCCCAAATTTTGTGAAACAATTGCTGAAATAGCGCTTCGGGTTTGTCCCAAAATCCAAATTAAAGCAGAAAGAAAGGAACCCACAATCCCAACGGCGGCTAGTGATTCAATTCCAAATTCTTTTATATTTCCAACAACTGCCGCATCGGTAGCAGAAAGCACAGGCTCTGCAATTCCGGAAATTATAGCAGGAATGGCGAGTTGCTGGATTCGTTTGAATGAGATGTCGGTTTGCAGCATTTTAGAAAAAACAAAACTACGGAAAAGCCAAAATTCAATGGTTTGGTTTCTCTTTAAATCTTTAAAATTTATTTGAAATGTTAAAGAAGTGTGGATTGAATGATTTTAAAAGTTAATTTTGCATTCAATTAAAGAAGAAGTTTCGCACTATGAAAAATATTTTGGTTCCCATTGGGTCTTCAGAAAATTCGGCAAGCAACCTGCAGTATGCCATTGATTTGGCTAAAGAAGTAAATGCAAATGTATATGTAGTTTCAGTTTTTCAGGAACTTTCAAAGGTGGGTGGCCTTTCAAAAGTCAATACCATTTTAAAGGAAGAATCTGAAAATCGTTTGGACGAAGTGCTTTCGCTAGTAGATATGAAAGGTGTACAAGTAATTGCGCACCCAATAAAAGGTGAAGTGCTGGAAGGCATTGGCCGTATAAGCAAACAAGTGCCGATAGATTTAATGGTGCTTGCCCCAAGAAGCAATTCCATTAAAGAAGAAGTTTACCTCGGAAAAACTTCGGGCAAATTATTAAAACAGACAAATATTCCAATTTTGGTTGTTCCCGAAGGAGCTAAATTTCAGCCACCGAAAACCATGTTAATGGCTTTCAAAAACGGAACTTTTGAACACGATTATTTATTGGAAGCTGTACGGAAGTTTAAGCAAATTTTTGGCACCGAAGTTCATATACTTCACGTTGAAACCCCAGAAACCACAGAAGAAATGAAGGAAGTGACTGAAAATTTAAAATCATTGCAAACTTCCTATACACAGGTGGAAGCTGCTACTACATTTCAAGCGGTTATTGAATATTTCCAGCATTTTAACCCAGACATGCTTTGCGTGATTAGAAGAAAAAGAGGCTTCTTCAAAAAGCTTTGGGAAAAGAACGAGATTCATAAAAGAGAGTTTCACACCAGCAAACCTTTATTGGTTTTGCCAGTTCAGGAATAAAACAAAAAACCACCGAAAAACGGTGGTTTTTTTGTGGAGAATACCGGAGTCGAACCGGTGACCTCTTGCCTGCCAGGCAAGCGCTCTAGCCAGCTGAGCTAATCCCCCCCTTTATGTTCCATAGCTCACAGAGCGCAGGAACATTTGCTGATTAGGTTGCCAAAAATAGTAAATTTTTCCATATAAGCTTCATTTTAAAAACTCAATTGTTCTTTCTACAACAGTTTTTAATTGATTGGGCAAAGCAGCTTCCTCCCAAGGATGTTTAGCGTTAAAAACATGGTCTGCCCCAGGAATGATTAACAATTCACTTTTTGGATTCCAAGAATGGATTGCCTTTGCCTCTTTTACAGAAACTGTTGGGTCATCACTTCCATGAATAACGAGTAGAGGGATAGTTAAATTTTTAACTGCCCTACTGATGGTCAATCGTTTTTCATTATTCTTAAAATCTTCATAGAACTGAAAATTATTGGGCATCATTTGTTTGGTGCGGCTATTTTCAACATAAGCAACACCTGTTTCTTTCCACATTTCAAACTCAGTTGTGCCTTCCTGAAACCGTGCTTTAAAATCGCTTACGCTGGCCCAAGCAGCAACTTTGCTTATTCGTGTATCTTCTTCGGCTTTAATTAAGACAATTCCGCCACCGCGACTGTGGCCAATCAAGGAAATGGTTGAAATTTTCTTTGGAAAGTTTTCGTTTCTGCTTTCAATTTCCTTTAAAACCCTATCTAAATCATCCAGCTCCAAACTGAAATTATTTTCAGCAAAAGCTTCCAAATCTGGGAAATCTATGGGGTCTTCCATCGTGCCCCCGTTGTGTGAAAAATTGAATTTTAAAAAACAGAAATCTTTTTCTGCAAAAGCTTCCGCTACCAAATGCCACGCGCCCCAATCCTTATAACCTTTATATCCATGACAGAAAATTACGATTGGCTGTGGTTTTTCCGTCTCAGTATAATAAACATCGTAAAGAATTGGTTTTTTGTCTTTTGAATGGATAATCCTGTTTTTTTTAAAAATCATTATGCTATTTCTTTTTCAATGAAAGGAATGCTGGGATCGCAAATTTCCAAAATTATTTTTTTAAGTTCTGCCGTGAAATTTTCCAATGTTTCTGATGTAATTTGCTGCTCCCTTTTACTGTATGCTGAAGTTTTTGTTCCAAATTTTAAAAATCCACTGCTCAGATTTTTGAACGAAATAATTCCCGCTTCGGCGTTATCTATCGGTATTTCTTTGTTCATCATCAGTGCATAGGCCAATATTTGGAATGCTTTGCTGTATTTATAATCTTGGGTCAAAGCTTCCCATTCAATTATTTCAACATCACCCTGATTAACCAATCCGGTTTTGTAATCAATTATTCTAACTTGGCCGTTGTATTCATCCACCCTATCCACTTTTCCGTGGATTTTTACAGGAAAATCAAGCTCAGGAATTGGAATTTCTAACGTAAGATCTGTTTCAATTTTACTAATTTTTATAGTGTTTCCAGCTTCAACTTCAACAATTTCGCGGTCGATGAAGTTTGAAATATAGCGCTTTGTAACTTCAAAAACGATTAGGTTTTTTCCTTTTGTAAATGTTCCTCCTTTAAAGGTTTTTTTGAATTCAGAAGTCACCTGTTCGTGAATTCTATCTTTCATTTCCGAAAGCTTTTCAATTGAAAGAAATGAACCTTCCAACGGCTTGTAAAAAGTCTCTAAAGTATCGTGAACAATGGTTCCAAGGGTATTTGCCGCAACGGTTTCCTCTACTTCCTCAAAATCGTTCAATCTCAAAATTTTCTGAAAATAGAAATCCAACGGATTGCGGATGTAACTTGTCAATGTCGAAGGCGAAAAGCCTTTTTCGGCAATCTCCCGAAGCCGCTGAACAACCGCTTCAGATTTCTTTATTTGCTTTAAAGCTCGTGATTTTATTTGGACTTTTGGCGAAAGGATGCGTTTTTCAACAGTGTGATTTGGATGTTTTTCAATTTCTAATTGCCTTATAAAACGACTTTTTTCGCCTGTATTAATACCTTCGGAATGATTGTTATAAAGCAAGGTTATGCTTTTTGCGCGGTGCAATAATCTATAGAAGTGGTAGGTATAAATTGCATCTTTTTCAGTGTAAAGCGGCAGATTAAATTGCTGTTTTAAATCATAAGTTATAAACGAAGCATTCGACTTTCCAGAGGGAAATATCCCTTCATTTACAGAGGTGATAATTACGTTTTCAAAATCCAGTACTCGCGTTTCCAAAACTCCCATAATTTGGAGACCTTTATATGCATCCCCTTCAAAATCCAGTGATGCGGAAGCTGCCAATTCAGAGAATATTGTGAGGGTTGATTTAACCGATTTTAGGTAGGGATATTTTTCATTAAGCGCCTCAATCTTACTGAAAATAAGTGTTAGTTGATGGAGCACAACCTGCTCAATTGAAGCAGTTTTCTTTTTTCTCTGAAGTTCTGCAAGGATTTGTAAAGCTGTTTTTACAACAGTTTTACTATCGTTTTTCCAATCCTGAAAAAGAAGTTGAAACATTCCATTATCCTCCATTTTTGAAAACTCAAAAAGGTTGTTTGGGGCAATATGAGTGATGTTCTCTTTTGCCAATTTTTCAGCAATAGTATGTGCCTGAGGCAATAAATCATTTCCTAAAGGATGATTTAATATTGAAAGGATATCTTTATAATACAGGGTTTCAGCATTGCGAAGATGAATACCGAAAAGCAATTCAAAAAAAACAACCGCTGGGAAGTTCTTTAAGTAAACACCCATTGTGATATTCACATTTTTTAAATTGTAAGGAAGTGAATATAGCAAAGGTACGAGCAGATTTTCATCTCCCAACACAATAGCGGTTTTGTTGATTTCTTCTTCCGAAAGTTGTGAAAGCAATTCGCCTACATATTTTGCTTGCCCAACATTTTTTTGGACCTCAACAAATTGAAAATGTTTGGGTTTCTCAAAATTGTCTGCAATAAACTTAGGTTCCTTATTTTTAAAATAATTCCATTCCTTTATATATTTTCTTATGAAATGTGAAGCACTATGTTTAGCATCCTGAAAAAAAGATTGGTCTGTATCCCAGTAAACCGCTGTGTTTCCAGTTTCCAGTAATTCTTGGATAATGTGTTGTTCCGCAGTATTTAAAGCGTTAAACCCAATAAAAATATGCGTTTTGTTTCCGTTTGTATGAATGTAATGTTCAAGATTGGAAATAGCTTCACGATAAACCATTCCTTGATAGCCTATATTTTCATTTAGTAAAATAGATTGGATGTTTTCATAAAAAGAGGGAAGGCTTTCCCAAAAGCGTAAGTAATTAAGAATTAGCTCAGTTTGCTCATCCTGTACTCCCCATCTTTCCAGCGTTTTAATGTTAGCCAAATAACTAAAGAATGGTTTTGGCTCAACCAAATAGCGGTCTATTTCGTTAAAATCATTTAACAGGGTGGTTGCCCAAGTGGAAAAAGTTTCAAAATCGTCTTTTTCATCAATGCTATTAATTCTTGAATATGCTTCATAACTTTTGAATAGTAGCTCCGTATTGTCCACTATTGAAAGATTGGAAAGTTCTTCAACAAATTCCTCTATGCTGACAATTCGTGGTGCAAAATGAGTTTTTGAAGATTCCCTTTTTAACTCATTCATCAAAAAACCCCCGGCTCTTTTACTGGGAAGAATGAAGGTTATTTCGGAAATATCTGAATACTTTTTTTGTATTTCGGCCAGAGTTTCTTGAAGGAATGTTACCATAGCCTAAAAATAAGAAACGCCTCCGATTTTCGGAGGCGTTTCAAAATTATTTATTTAAAACTTTCGTTTGAAATTAT
Source organism: Aequorivita soesokkakensis (assembly GCF_001641085.1). Taxonomy (GTDB): domain Bacteria; phylum Bacteroidota; class Bacteroidia; order Flavobacteriales; family Flavobacteriaceae; genus Aequorivita; species Aequorivita soesokkakensis. The sequence goes on from NZ_LXIE01000045.1 coordinate 94,679, forward strand.
TTCTTTAAAGAAATTTCAACACGACGGTTTTGTTGTCTTCCTGCTTTAGTAGCATTGGTTGCAATTGGTCTTGATTCACCGTAACCAACTGAAGTCAATCTGTTACCATCCATACCGATAGTTGTCAAGTAATCTTTTACTGAAGCAGCTCTATCGTTAGATAGTTTTTGGTTAAGTGCATCACTACCTTGGCTATCTGTGTGACCTTCAATTTCAAATCTCGCGTTTGGATATTCTTTCATAATATCAGCGATGTTTTGAAGCACAGCATAAGACTCTTTACGGATAGTAGATTTACCTAAGTCAAACAAGATAGTTTTAGAGTAATCATTCAATTGCTTGATGATTTCTACAGAAACTTCTGGACAACCTTTGTTAGCTACAGTACCAGCAACATCTGGACACTGATCGTCTTTGTCAAGAACGCCATCACCGTCTCTGTCTTGGTAAGGACAACCGTTGTTAGCTTTTGGACCAGCTTCATTAGGACAAGCATCATCTTTATCAGCGATACCATCACCGTCAGCATCAGGACATCCGTTAAGTGCAGCTAAACCAGCAACAGTAGGACATTCATCCTGTGGATCAGCAATACCGTCACCGTCAGTATCAGGACAACCGTTAAATTCAGCTAGACCTGGAGTGTTAGGACAAGCGTCGTTTCTATCTTCGATCCCATCACCGTCAGTATCAGGACAACCGTTGAATTCAGCTAGACCTGGAGTTTCTGGACATTCGTCATCTTTGTCATAAATTCCATCACCATCAGTATCTTTTCCACCAAATTGGAATACGATACCAGCAGAGTGCTGGAAGTGAGTGATACCGTAAGTATCCTCAAATGAGCGCTTATAAGTTGACTGAAGGTTAAGTGCTAAATAGTCGTTAAACCAAAATTTAACACCAGCAAGTGCGTTAGCAGTACCAAACCCGATATCATCTACCCAAGTATAACCACCACCAACACCAATAGATGGGTCAAACCAGCTACTTCCTAGTGCTTTTTTGAAACTGTATTTAATTTCACCATCAGCTCCATAGTAGCTAAGGTCATCTACAGCAACATCACCTAGTTTATCAATACGGTTGATTGAACCTGCAGCAGTAAATACAAAACCACTACCAATATATCTACTGATAGCTAGTCTTGAAACCGAAGGAAGGATGTTCCAGTGGTCGTTCGCATTAAAATACTCATCAAAAATATCCCCTCTGATAGAAGCTGGGACACGTCCTTCTTCGCTAGTTCCGGTTGGATAAACGTCAACAGCGTTTGCACCAACCTCAATAGCCCAAGGATTGTTTTCGTCTTGCGCGTTCGCTACTCCTATTCCTAAGAAAAGAATGGCAGCAACTAATAATCTGTTAAGATGTTTCATATTCGATTGTTTAATTTTTAAGTGTTAATTAAGAGCAAAAGTAAGTTGTTAAATTTTATAAACAAAAGCAAATCTAATAAAATTTTCCTAAAGTCGTTGCTATTGATACGTAAATAAAGGTTTTACTGGTCAATAACCCCTAATTTTTTTCCAATCTTAATAAAGGCTTTTATCGCTTTGTCCAAATGCTCTGTAGTATGTGCTGCTGAAAGCTGTACACGGATTCTTGCTTTTCCTTTTGGCACTACAGGAAAGAAGAATCCAATTACATATATTCCTTCTTCCAATAACATATCAGCCATTTGTTGGGAAAGTTTGGCATCGTACAACATTACAGGCACAATTGCAGAATCACCATCTATAATATCAAAACCCGCTTCTTTCATCCCTTTTTTAAAATAAGCAGTATTTTCTGCAAGTTTGTCACGTAGTGAAGTGTCCTCAGAAAGCATTTCGAACACCTTAATAGATGCACCAACAATTGCCGGCGCCAAAGAGTTTGAAAACAAATAAGGTCGCGAGCGCTGGCGAAGCATTTCAATAATTTCTTTTTTTCCTGTGGTATAACCACCCATTGCGCCGCCCAAAGCTTTTCCAAGTGTTCCGGTAATAATGTCAATTCTGCCCATTACACCTTTTTCTTCCAAAGTTCCTCTTCCGGTATCACCAATGAAACCAGCAGCATGACATTCATCAATCATTACCATAGCGTCATATTTATCTGCTAAATCACAGATTTTATCAAGTGGAGCTACTAAACCGTCCATTGAGAATACACCGTCCGTAACTATAATTTTAAACCTTGCCCCTTTTTCATTTGCGGCAATAAGTTGTTTTTCCAAATCTTCCATATTGCTATTTTCATAGCGATAGCGTGCCGCTTTACACAAACGAACTCCGTCTATGATGGAAGCGTGGTTCAAAGAATCAGAAATAATTGCATCCTCTTCTCCCAAAAGTGGTTCAAAAACACCGCCATTAGCGTCAAAAGCTGCTGCATATAATATGGTGTCTTCTGTTTCATAAAAATCTGCGATTTTTTGCTCCAGTTTTTTATGAATATCCTGCGTACCGCAAATAAATCGGACAGACGACATTCCAAAACCATGGGTGTCCATTGCGTCTTTTGCAGCCTGAATTATTTCTTTGTTTGAAGAAAGGCCCAAATAATTGTTTGCACAAAAATTTATAACAGTTTCACCTGTGGAGATAGTAATTTCCGCATCTTGGGGCGAAGTGATAATTCGCTCTTTTTTATAAAGCCCGTTATCCTTTATTTCCTCTAATTCATTCTGTAAGTGTTCCTTTATTTTTCCGTACATAATTGTGCTTTATTTTAAACTTCAAAATTAAACTTTATTTATCACTATTTCATCCTCATTGCTATAGATAAGCATTTTTTCCGAAACTATAAAACCCATATCCTGCAACGCATTTACATAATCAATTAATTGGTCGTTGTGGTAAATTTTGGGGCTACCCGTTTTATAATCAATTATGGTTGAGACGTTTTCAGAATTAATATTTATTCTATCAGGCCTCAAAACCAAACCGTCCTTCGTGATTATGCTTCGTTCATTATAAACTTTATCAGTTCCATCAAATAACTTTTTTAAATCGGGATGTTGCACGATTTGATGAATGGTATTCGTCAAAATATCAAATTCCTCTTTCGGAACAATCGCCCGCTCTTCCAATTCCATCAAAACACGTTCTGCATCGGCTTCCGAATAAATCTTGGCCATAGTGTCGTGAAGCAGATTTCCCGCAGTAATGGCCGCAACGGTTTCCGTCTCCAGAAACATTTCTTCGGAAGCAACTATTTTCAAACCGTGTGTTTTGGGATTGCTGGAAAGATATTTCGGCTCCATTTGCGAAACGACATGTTTTTCCTTTGAAATTTTTTCTGAATTTTTTCCGAATTCATAAACCATTTGATCGGCGTTCCACAAACCTTTCTGTTTCAAAAACTCCATAAAAAGATGGTTGTATGTTGAAGGAATTCCATCTTTTGGTTCAGTGGGCATTTCTGCAAAAACAAACAGCTTTTCAACTGCGCGCGTTAATGTAACATACAACAAGTTAATAGTGTCCAATTCCAACTGGCTTCGATGCTCATTGTACATTTGTTCACCAATTTCGCTATAATTTGCAACTTCAGATTTGTAATTTATTTGTGCTTCCTTAAAACTGAAATCCTCGTTTTCTAGCGGATACCAAAGCTTGTCATATTTTCCATCGTACAATTGCATATCGGCAAACGGAAAAATAACCACCGGAAATTCCAGTCCTTTTGCTTTGTGAATGGTCATTAACTGCACCGCATTCGTACCCTCGCTGGCGGGAATGGAAGCATTTTCTTTTTTCGTTTCCCAATGATCCAAAAATGAAATTTTATCGGCTTGCGGCTGCTGTTCAAATTCATAAACCAAATCCATAAAACCGAAAAGATATGCATCCGCAGCTTCAGCGATTTTGAATTTTTCAATACAATATTCAAAAGCTTCATAAAGCGAAACCGTGCGCATTTCCGCAAAGGAAAAATCAACGCCGTATTCCCTTAAATTTTCTGAAAATCTTTCTTCTGAAATATTTAAAAATTTGGTAAAAAAAGTATGTTTTTCTTCAGAAATATTAAGCTGATCGTACAACAAATCCAACAATTGTATTTTGGCTTCGTCGTTGTTTGGATACAGACAAACTTGCAAAGAAAATACGAGAATTTGAACCAAATTTGAAGATTGCAAAAGCAAGGTTTCCGAAGAGATTACAGGCACGCCCTGCTCCATCAAAAAGGCGCCAAGGGCAATTCCATCCGCCTTTTTTCGGGTTAAAATACAAATATCACTTTCTGAAAAACCCTTGTTTTTTACATCGCGAATAGTCTCTAAAACCAAATTTGAATAGGTTTCCTCTTTTTCGGCTTTGTTCTGCTTTTCAATGAATTCAAATTTCACATAGCCGCCTTCCTTTGCATTCAGCTTTTGTTTGTTCCCGTCCTCATATAGTTTTCCGTGATCTACGTTTGCAAAATAAGATGAAATCTTTGTGAAAAATTCATTGTTGAATTTTACAATTTCTGCACAACTTCGAAAGTTGGTATCTAAAGGAAATACCTCCTTTTCGCGTTGGAATGGATTGTAATTTCCGTACAAATCCATAAACTGTTCGGGCAGACCGCCACGCCAACGATAAATGGATTGTTTGGCATCGCCTACCAACAACAGACTCCCGGAGGTTGGCTCTAATTGTTGCGAAAGTGCATTATCGATAAGCGGAATTAAATTTTCCCACTGCAATTTTGAAGTATCCTGAAATTCATCAATAAAAAAATGTCGATATTTTTCGCCCAAACGCTCGTATATAAAAGGTGCCGGTTGGTTTTTTATTTCCTTATTTATAAGCGAATTGAATTCTGAAATCGGCAACACATTTTTTTCTTCTTTAATAGTTTCAATTTCGTGATTTACCAAATTGATTACTGAGAGCGGAGTTATGTTTTTCAGCATATTTTCAATTAAGAACAATTGAAAAACCAACTCTTTTGTTTGCTGAAAATTTGCAATAAAATTTGGGGTCAGCTCATCAATTATAGCTCCAATTTCCGCTGAAACCCTACCAGGATATAATGGTTTCTCTCCCATAGTTTCCTGCCATTTTGTGCCAAAATTCAAATCATATCTTCCTGCTTCAAGATTTTGAAAATGTTTCGGCAAATAACTACCGCTGAAATCGTCAAACTGCAAACCACTTTCGGCAATAAGTTGAAGCGTTTCCGAAGCAATCGTTTCAATTTCCTCGGAAAGAATCTTCTTTTTTTGAAGTAATTGCTTTTTGAATTCCAGAAAATCTTCCAAAGATTTTTGCTTCAAAATTGAAACGTGGTCCGAATCGTTTTCATTGTAAAGCAATTTTGCAGCATTGGCAATGTCACGGGAAATATCCCACGATTTATCGTCGTCCGTTTTTTCCAATGCAAAATCGAGTAATACTTTTGTAATTTCCCTGTTTTCTCCGGCTTTGCTCAATAATAAATCCACTGCCTCGGCCAAAAGTTCATTTGTTTCCAGCGTAACCTCAAAATTGGTTGCAAGTTTTAAATCGCGCGCAAACGTTCGTATTAAACGATGGTTGAACCTATCAATGGTTTCTACACTGAAAGCTGCGTAATTATGAAGAAGGTTCTTTAGGATTTTTCGGGATTGGGTTTGAATTTCACTTAAATTTTTCCCTGTTTCTTCTGCAATTTTCAGCATCATTGGCAGTGGCTCTAAAACGCTTTTTTCTTCACCGAAATTCACCAAAGTTTCCACAATACGCTGCTTCATTTCAGCGACAGCTTTATTGGTGAATGTGATTGCCAAAAGGTGTTTAAAGTAATCTTCGCTTTTTGAAGAAAGAATTTGTTTCAAATATTCTTTTACGAGCGTAAAAGTTTTTCCGCTTCCGGCCGCGGCATCGTAAATTGAAAAGGAGAACTGTTTTTCCAAGGAAATATCATTTTGCACTAAAATACTGCTTTTATGGCTTTGGAATCAAAATAAATTATAACTGAATAGAAATCTTATAAAATCTATAACACTTTAAAGAGGTGAGAATGTCTAAATTTGAGTGAATTTAGTAATAACCAATAAAAAACGATATAATTATGTCTTTCGAATTACCAAAATTACCGTATGCATTTGATGCTTTGGAACCGAACATCGACGCAAAAACGATGGAAATACACCACGACAAGCACCACCAAGGTTATACCAACAATTTGAACGATGCCATTAAAGGCACCGACATGGAAGGTAAAACCATTGAAAATATTCTGACCAATCTTGATATGGAAAATAAAGCCGTCCGTAATAATGGTGGCGGATTTTATAACCACAGCCTTTTTTGGAAAGTAATGTCTCCAAATGGCGGCGGAAAACCTTCGGGTGAACTTGCAGAAGCTATTAATAGTGCCTTTGGAAGTTTTGAGGATTTTAAAGAAAAATTTTCCACCGCTGCTAAAACGCAGTTTGGCTCTGGTTGGGCTTGGCTTTGCGTACACAAAGGTGGAAAAGTTGAAATTTGTGCCACGCCAAACCAAGATAATCCATTGATGCCAAAAGTTGGTTGCGGTGGAACTCCAATTTTAGGATTGGATGTTTGGGAGCACGCATATTATTTGAAATATCAAAACAAACGCCCCGATTATGTTGGTGCATTTTGGAATGTAATTAACTGGGAAGAAGTTTCTGCTAATTACGCAAAGAACAAATAAGGTTTAAATCAGATAACTGAAATTATGAATCCGCAGGTATAACTATGCCTGCGGATTTTTTATGCAAAAAAATCAAGTGGGAGAGAGGAAAATGAAAGGAAAAACTACTCGCAATAAAATTCAGAAAAGAAAATTTATAATTCCGAAGGTTTTCCACCCCGTTCAGATTTGGGCATAAAAAAAGGTAAACTAGCGTTTACCTTTTTTTGCCCCAAATCTACCATGAACTTAACCTACTTATGCTAATGGTATGTTCAAATATATACCAATAAAGTATTCAAAATTATGGTTTTAGATGAATTGCTTATTTTCTCGTTGAAAAACATATTTTATTGTTTTTCAGTCAAAAAATCATTCTTTAATTCCAAATTTTAACATTTAAAATATTAGAGTTTATTTGAAGAAGATTTGTTATAAAATTTCTTCATTGAGCTCGAGTCACCCCTGAGAGATTCGTAATTTTAAAAAAGGCAGGCTTTCGTAAAGGGAAAAACAAAACGGCTCGCAATAAAATTCTAAATAGATTATAGATGTTCCCAAGGCTCGCCACCCCAAATTTGGGGCATGAAAAAAGGCAGGCTTTCGCCTACCTTTTTTGCCCCAAATCTTACCATAGACCTAACCTACTTACGCCTTATGGTAAGCTCAAATATAATTTAAGTTTATACACTAATATAGTGTTAATCAACAATTTCGATTAAGTGGATTGGGTTTCCGATAAACGGTAAAGGCTGTGTTAAAATTTAAAGACTTTTAATAAGCACGTTCTGGATTGCCTTCATAAAAATTGATGTAGGCCCTGTTCACAACCCTGTTTCCGCCTGCTGTTGGGTAGTTTCCGGTGAAATACCAATCGCCAAGATTTTTAGGGCATGCTTTGTGAAGATCATCAACAGATTGAAAGATAATTTTCACCTTTGCGTTTATGTTTTCGTTGCTTATTATTTCAGAAATTTTATCTGAAATCTCTTCATCAGTAAAAGGAGCATAAAGCTTTTTAACATGATTAATTACCGAAACATCTTCCATTGTAACTTGCTCCTTACATTTATGGTAGATCTCTTCAACAATTCCATAGGTTCCGCGATCTTTATGAAGTTCCAAAGCTGCTTGAAAAGCCACTAAATGCTCTAAACGCGCCATATCAATTCCATAGCAATCCGGATAACGAATTTGAGGGGCTGAAGAAACTACAACAATCTGTTTTGGATGAAGCCTATCCAGCATTTTCAATATACTCTTTTTCAAAGTAGTTCCGCGAACGATGCTATCGTCAATAATAACCAAATTGTCATCTGGTTTTACAACGCCGTATGTAACGTCATAAACGTGTGCTACCAGATCATCTCGACTACTATCGTCTGTAATAAACGTTCTAAGTTTTACGTCTTTTATTGCAATTTTCTCCGTGCGGATTTTATGCGCTTGTATTTGCTGAAGTCTTTCGGGAGTCAAGCTTTCCTTTTCTTTCAGGATTGCCTCATTTTTCTGTTTGTTGAGCTCGTCTTGAGCCGCTTCCAGCATTCCGTAAAAAGAAGTTTCGGCAGTATTCGGTATAAAAGAGAAAACTGAATTTTCCGTATCAAAATCGATTGCCTTTAAAATTTTCGGCATTATCAATTTTCCGAGCATTTTTCGCTCTTGATAGATTTCCGCATCACTTCCGCGGGAAAAATAAATTCTTTCAAAAGAACAGGATCTTCGCTCTAAAGGAGCAAGTATTTCCGAAAGTTTCTTGCTCCCGTCTTTCTTTATAATAAGGGCATGTCCAGGATCTAATTCTTTCACTTCCTCAAAAGGAACGTTGAAAACGGTTTGGATTGCAGGTCTTTCCGAAGCAACCACAATCACCTCATCATCTTGATAAAAATATGCGGGACGAATTCCTGCCGGATCTCGCAACACAAATGAGTCTCCGTGGCCCAAAAGACCGGCCATGGCGTAACCTCCGTCCCAATTTGCGGCAGATTTCCGAAGTATTTTCGCCAAATTAAGGTGTTCTGCAATAAAGGGTGATGCCTCTTGTTTGGTCATTCCTTTTGCCTTTGCCTTTTTATAGAGTTTTCGAACCGCATCATCTAAAAAATGGCCAATTTTTTCCATAACCGTTACGGTATCGGCCTTCTCTTTAGGGTGCATTCCGAGTTTTATGAGGTTGTCAAAAAGCTCGTTGGTATTGGTCATATTGAAATTCCCCGCAATTATAAGATTACGGTGCATCCAATTGTTTTGACGCAGAAAAGGATGGACGTTTTCAACGCTATTTATTCCGAAAGTACCGTAACGAACATGACCGAGGAATAATTCACCTATATATGGAATGTTTTTTTTCTGTGCTGCAACATCGTCTTTATATTCTGGATGCTGAGAAAATTCAAGATTTATACGTTCGTTTATTTGTGCAAAAATATCCTGAATAGGTTGCGCGGCATTGGAGCGAACACGACTTATATAGCGCTCTCCTGGATTTACGTCCAATTTAATGCTGGCAAAACCGGCACCGTCCTGTCCACGGTTGTGCTGTTTCTCCATCATTAAATACATTTTGTTTACACCGTAAAAAGCGGTTCCGTATTTTTCCTTGTAATATTCCAAGGGCTTCAACAGTCTTACCAGTGCAATTCCACATTCGTGTTTTAACGCGTCGCTCATATTTTTTCTGAAACTATATAAATGTACAAAAAACGCCCTGAAATTTCAGGGCGCGTATTTAGGTTAATTTGATGTCAAATTGTGTCAAGCTTTTAAATTGCTGTAAGCGCTGATGCACTTCGCTATTTGAAAGTTTGAGTAATCTTTCGGGGCCAAATTTTTCTACGCAAAATGAAGCCAGGGCCGAACCATTTATAATGGCATTCTTCATATTATTATAACTGTAATCTCCCGTTTTTGCCAGATAGCCGGTAAACCCTCCTGCAAAAGTATCGCCAGCTCCAGTTGGATCAAAAACTTCTTCCAGCGGAAGTGCGGGTGCAAAGAAAACATCATCATCACTAAAAAGCAATGCGCCATGCTCTCCTTTCTTTATAACCACATATTTTGGACCCATTTCCATAATTTTATGAGCAGCTTTCACTAATGAATATTCGCCAGAAAGCTGTCTTGCTTCTTCGTCATTTATTGTGATTACATCAACTTTAGCAATCACGCTCATTAACTCTTCCAAAGCACTGTCCATCCAAAAATTCATAGTATCCAAAACAATCAATTTTGGCGAATCCATCTGTTCAATTACGCTCAGTTGGACGAGCGGATGTAGATTTCCTAACATAACCACTTCGGCATCGCGATAATTTTCGGGAACTTTCGGATTGAAATCTGCAAGCACATTCAAATCGGTTATCAAAGTGTCGCGGGTATTCATATCGTTATGATATTTTCCGCTCCAAAAGAAGGTTTTTCCATCTTCAACAACCTCAAGTCCGGAAATATCCATCCCTTTTTCTTCAAGCATTTTAAGATCATCCTTTGGAAAATCACCCCCAACAATTGAAACTATAGCGCCATCCACATTAAATTGTGAAGCTGCCAAACCAATGAAGGTTGCGGCACCACCAAGAATTTTATCGGTTTTTCCGAAAGGAGTTTCAATAGCATCAAAGGCAACGGTGCCAACAATTACGAGTTTGCTCATAAAGGGTTTTTAAAGAGGGTGCAAATTTAATCAAATTAATTATAATGGAATTGTCTTTTAACAGCTTTAAAAAAATATTGTTGAGCGTTTTATTTCCGCCCAAAATCCGCAGGAATTTCACCCCAGGCTTTTGTTTCCCACTTTGCGATTTTTGTTTCGTATTTATTAGTCTTTAGCCAGTTCTCGGCGCGAGCAACCAATTCAAAAAGCGTTTTGTTTTTTGCAGATTGCTTTAGTTTTGTGTTGCATTTTTTCTTTTTCACCCAACCCATTGCAATTCGTGAATCACTGTAAATAATGCGGTCGCTGTTGTTTTTTTTCAGAAATGCCAAGCCGTGTACAAGCGCCAAAAACTCCCCAATATTATTAGTTCCCTGCTGAAAAGGACCTTGGTGAAATAATTGTTTGTGCGTTTGCGTGTCCACCCCGCGATATTCCATTTTTCCGGGGTTGCCGCTGGAAGCTGCATCAACAGCAATGGAATACAGATTTGGCTCGCCAATTTTTTGAAGTTGTTCTTTGGAAAGTGTTTTTTTTACAGTTTTCCCTTTATAATCTGCATATTCTTTATTGTAAGCTTCTTTAGCTTCGTCAAAAGTTTCGAAGCTTTTGTATTGTGCACCTTTTACTCCGTCTATAGAGCGTTTGCATTCCTTCCAACTGTCAAAAATTCCAGCAGGATTTCCGAACCAAACCACGTAAAATTTTTGCTTTTTAGACATTTCGAAATAATTTCAAATACCAGTAAAGTTTTAAGTCATTTTAATTTAATTCTTGTTCAAGATATTTTTCCATCTTCATTAATCCTATACTTAATTCATTCGTTTTTATTTCGTTGAATTTATCCCATTCTTTCTCAAAAAGTGCATAATATAATTCTTCATATTTTGTAATACTATCAGTATTTATGCTTTCAATGTTTTGTTTATTTAAAGAAGTTATTTTCAATTCCATTTTTCTCCGATATAATTCACACAGGTCAAAACGAGCTTGTGCAATTCTTAAAATAAGTGAATCATTTTTATTTGTTATGAATGATTCTTTAGGCATAAAAATAGTTGTCGAGCGATGAGTTATTTTTTTAGAAATATCATGAACAGATATAATTCCGACTGTCACAGCAACATTATCCATTTGAATTTTTTCAGGTTCGTAATTAAAGTCGCTAAATTTTAACTTCTTTTCAGAACTCCAAACTATGGAATTATTTAGGACTCTAAATTCTTGATAATTGTTATAAAGACGCTTTAAATCCTTTCTATATACTAATGAACAAACTAAAACCGAAAATAATATTATGATAAATATTTTCTTTTTCATACAGTTCAAAATTATCTAAATCATTTTAAGATTATCAGATTAATAATACCTCTTCAATTATCTTAGGAAACCATTCGTGTTCCAATTTATGGATTTTTTCAGCGACGGTTTCAGCCGTTTCAGTTTTTGAAAGCTTCACCTTTTTTTGTGAAATAATGGCACCCTCATCATAATTTTCATTCACATAATGAATGGTTATTCCAGTTTCAGCTTCGTTATTTTCCACAACCGCTTGGTGAACAAAATTTCCATACATACCTTTTCCGCCATATTTTGGCAGCAAAGCTGGATGAACATTTATCACTTTATTTGGAAATTCTTTCAAGATAATTTCAGGAAATTTTAATAGAAAACCCGCTAAGACAATAAGATCTGGCTGCATTTTCTTTAAAGTTTTCAAAATACCTTCCTCAGAAAACAATTCATCTTTTGTGAAAGAATCTGCTTTAACTTTAAGTTTTTCAGCACGTTCCAAAACTTTGGCATCTTTCTTGTTTGAAAGCACTCGAACGACCTCGGCAAATTGGGTTCGTTGAAAGTATTTAATAATGTTCTCGGCATTGGTACCGCTACCCGACGCAAAAATTACAATCCGCTTCTTCATTCCCGTTTCCAAAAGTTTTTCCAGAAGTAATAAATTAAAATAAATAACAAAAGTAAGGTAATAGGGTTTTACTTCGCCCAAAATTGTTTAAATTGGTTTTCCCAATTTTGTTCAAATGTGAAAATTCAAAATTATCAAATCCACATTTTTAACATTAAATGGTGTTTTCAATTAAAATATTTTATTTTTGCCACTTATAATTAAATTTAAAAATCAAGAATTATGTCAGACATTGCATCACGAGTAAAAGCGATTATCGTAGACAAATTAGGTGTAGACGAAAACGAAGTTGTAAACGAAGCCAGCTTCACTAACGACTTAGGAGCAGACTCCCTAGATACGGTAGAGCTTATTATGGAATTTGAAAAAGAATTTGATATCCAGATTCCAGACGACCAAGCTGAAAACATTGCCACTGTTGGTCAAGCAATTTCCTATATAGAAGCAGCAAAATAACAATTCTTCTATGGAATTAAAGCGAGTTGTAGTTACTGGCCTTGGTGCCCTTACCCCTATTGGCAACAATATTCAAGAATATTGGAACGCCCTTGTAAGCGGGAAAAGTGGCTGTGCGCCTATAACATATTTTGATACTGAAAAGTTCAAAACAAAATTCGCTTGCGAATTGAAGAATTTCAACGCAGAAGATCATTTTGACAGGAAAGAAGCCCGAAAACTTGACCGTTTTGCCCAATATGCCCTTGTATCTTCCGATGAAGCGATACAAGATGCCGGAATAAACCTCGATGAGGTTGACAAATTCCGCGTTGGTGTAATTTGGGGAGCCGGAATTGGTGGGTTGGAAACTTTTCAAGATGAAGTAATAAACTTTGCAGAAGGGGATGGAACACCACGTTTCAACCCCTTCTTTATTCCAAAAATGATTGCGGACATTGCGCCCGGAAACATTTCCATAAAACACGGTTTTATGGGACCCAACTACACTACTGTTTCTGCCTGCGCTTCTGCTGCCAATGCAATGATAGATGCACTCAACTATATACGTTTGGGGCATTGTGATATTATTGTGACTGGCGGAAGTGAAGCTGCTGTTACCAAAGCAGGAATGGGTGGTTTCAACGCAATGCACGCTTTATCAACCCGTAACGATAGTCCTGAAACGGCATCACGTCCTTTTGACGCGACCCGCGATGGTTTTGTTTTGGGGGAAGGAGCCGGTGCCTTGATCCTTGAGGAATACGAACACGCAAAAAAACGTGGCGCAAAAATTTATGCTGAAGTTGTGGGCGGCGGTATGAGCAGTGATGCTTACCATATGACGGCACCCCATCCAGACGGTATTGGTGTGGAACGCGTTATGCTGAACACCCTGCGCGATGCCAATATGAGTCCGAATGAAGTGGATGCCATAAACACCCATGGAACCTCAACCCCACTTGGCGACGTTGCCGAATTGAAAGCTATTGTAAATGTTTTTGGCGAACACGCTAAAGACATCAATATCAATTCAACAAAATCTATGACCGGACACCTTTTGGGAGCTGCCGGCGCTATTGAAGCAATTGCCTCTATTTTGGCAATGAAACACGGGATTGTTCCACCTACCATAAACCATACTACGGTAGATGAAAATATAGATCCTTCCTTAAACCTTACTCTTAATAAAGCTCAAAAACGTGACATAAAAGTGGCGATGAGCAATACTTTTGGGTTTGGCGGGCACAATGCTTGTGTGCTCTTTAAAAAACTTGATGCCTAAAACAATTAATGGCTTCCATTAAAAACATATTTTCTTCCCGTTCAGACAAAAACGGGGAATTTTCCAATTCCCTAAAAAAAATATTGGGGTTTAAACCCAAAGACCTTTCCATTTACGAAACCGCTTTCACACATCGTTCCACCAACGAAAAAAACACCAGCGGCCAACCGCAAAATTATGAACGGCTCGAATTTTTGGGCGATGCCATGCTGGGAGCCGTTATTGCGGCACATCTATTTAAAAAAGTACCTGGAGGCAACGAAGGTTATTTAACAAAAATGCGGAGCAAAGTGGTAAGTCGCGAACATTTGAACGAACTGGGCCGTGATTTGAACCTCATCAAATTTTTAAAAACTACTATTCCAACGCAACAATTCAGCGGTAATATTTACGGAAACGTTTTTGAAGCCTTGGTCGGGGCTATTTATCTGGACCGCGGATTTAAATACTGCGAAAAATTCATTCAAAAGAGAGTTATAAAACCATATGTTGACATCAAAAAATTGGAAGGAAAAGTAATTAGCTACAAAAGTCTTTTCATTGAATGGTGCCAAAAAAACAAAAAGCAATTCAACTTTGAAGTTTATGAAGACAATGGCAAAGACGAATTGAAACATTTCGCCGTTCGCCTAAAACTTGAAGACGAAATAGTAACAAAAGCCCGCGCAACTTCAAAAAAGAAAGCAGAGGAACGCGCTGCGAAAAGAGCTTTTTACAAGCTTCAGATTAAGGTAGATTCGGAAAAACCTTAAAAAGCAGAAGTTATTTTTCTGTCAAATTTAACGTTAGCAACCAAGTTGTTTCGTTAATCCCTTTAAAGTTGCCTATTTTTGTGTAATAACATTCGGAAGCACGAACAATAGCTTCCATAGAATCTATAGAATCAACAGCATCAAAAAATATGGCAAATCACAAATTAATATTTGATGAAGATTTTGAAGAGCCTTATACGCTCATTGCCATTCATTGCAGTGAAGAAGCCTATAAAATGGCTTTTTTGATGAATCAACATCTCAGTCTAAAATTAAAAAGAAAACAGACTGATCTCGATTTTTCAACCGAAGGATTACTCATTACTTTTCCGCTGTATAATTTTGAGGACGTGCACAAGTACACCCACTTTTATTTGGTAGCCAACAAATGTAAATCGGTTGAAGCGAGTTTACAGAGTTCCGGCGGCTTGTTTGCTGAAATGGTCTCCGAAAAATCCACGGTTCATTACCTGCTTCCCGAATTCAAAAAAGTAGATTATTTTCTGAAAATTTATTCAGATTTTGAAACAGTTCCGCTTCGAAGAATTCTTTCACAAATAAATGAGATAAAACAAGTCATTTCTGCATATACGCTAGAAATGGACACAATAAAGTCAAAGAACAATTTAATTTTCGATTAAATGTCAAACCAAAAAAGAACAAAAATAGTCGCCACCCTTGGCCCTGCAACTTCCAGCAAAGAAATCTTGAAACATATGATTTTGGAAGGCGTAGATGTTTTTAGGGTGAATTTTTCCCATGCAGACTATGCAACTGTAAAAAAAACTATTAAAACCATTAGAAACCTTTCCGAAGAACTTGACACGCACGTAGCCATTTTGGGCGATCTGCAGGGACCAAAACTTCGGGTTGGGGTTATGAAGGAAGAAGTTATAGTGCAACCGGGCGATGAACTTTCCTTTGTAACTGGGGCAGAATTTGAAGGCACCAAGAAGAAGGTGTATATGAACTATAACAATTTTCCAAAAGATGTGAACCCCGGCGAACGCGTTCTTTTGGATGACGGCAAACTTATTTTTGAAGTGCTTGAAACCAATAAAAAAGATGAAGTGAAAGTTATGGTAATTCAAGGCGGGCCCCTTCGTTCCAAAAAAGGAGTGAACCTGCCAAACACCAAAATTTCACTTCCGGCACTTACCGCAAAAGATAAAGAAGATGCTGTTTTTGCCATTCAGCAAAAAGTAGATTGGCTCGCACTATCCTTTGTGCGCCACGCTGAAGATTTAAAGGAACTACAGGCGTTAATTGAAGCACATTCAGAATATAAAATTCCTATCATCGCTAAAATTGAAAAACCCGAGGCGGTCGAAAATATTGACAGAATCATTGCATATTGTGATGGCTTGATGGTGGCCCGTGGCGATTTGGGAGTAGAAGTTCCCGCAGAGGAAGTTCCGTTGATTCAAAAAGAATTGGTACTTACCGCAAAGCGTGCCCGAATTCCAGTAATCATCGCCACCCAAATGATGGAGACGATGATAACTTCACTAACGCCAACCCGCGCCGAAGTGAATGACGTTGCAAACTCCGTAATGGACGGTGCTGATGCGGTGATGCTTTCCGGGGAAACTTCCGTGGGAAATTATCCCGTAGCGGTTATAAAAACAATGGCAAAAATCCTTAAAAGTGTAGAAAATTCTGAATTGATCCGAGTTCCACAAGAGCCGCCACAGATTAAAACCAACCGTTACGTTACCAAATCCATCTGTTATCACGCAGCACATATGGCAAATGAAATTGAAGCACAAGCTATATGCACGTTGACCAATAGTGGTTACACCGCTTTCCAAATTTCGGCTTGGCGGCCGTCAGCTTTTATTTTGGCATTTACCAGCAACAAACGCATTCTCGCCCGTTTGAATTTATTATGGGGCGTAAAAGCATTTTATTACGACAAATACGTAAGTACAGATGAAACTGTGGATGATGTAAATAGAATTGCCTGTGAAAAAGGCTTCGTGCACAAAGGCGATTATTTAATCAATCTTGCGGCAATGCCAATTGTGGATAAAGGCATGGTAAATACGTTGCGGGTTACGCAGGTGAAATAATTAGTCAGCTACTTCGGTCTTTTCAAGTTTCATTCCATCCGCTTCCTTGGTAATAGTAACCGTATATCCAAAACCAGTTGTTTTGTAGTTATAAACTATTTTCTGAAGTTCGTTGCTATTTCGTGAAACCTGTAGCTCGCTGATAAAATCGGTTTTCTTTTTCTCGTTGTTTTGTTGCGTTTCGTTATTGGAGCCCTTAGGATTTGGAAACGCAAACGATTTCGGAATTGCAAAAAGTTGTTGGGCCGTAAAAAATGCTTCGTGCCATTTATCTGTTGGCAGAATCAAAGTTTCAGTTTTGGTGGGCTTGCTTGCTGTGCCGCCCGTTGCTTCGGAATAATTCACCTTTGGAAAATCCTTTTTTAATTCCTCAGCATAGTTTTTTGCGGCAGTATCTTCTTCAGGTGGATAAAACTTTGACAGAAAACCATTAAAGGCGAAACCCTTTTTATTATTGTATTCAACCTCATCCATCGCGCCATCAATTCCACCCACGTTCATCGTGGTTTTTCCTTCGGCATTCAAAATTTTCACTTTCGTGCCCAAAGGCATCACGGCAAGTTTTGCACTTTGCAAGTTTGGAAATTCACGTAAAGTCAACCCACTAACGGCAGTAACATACATAGCATCCGGCGCAGTTTCCGCAGGAATGGAATCTGTTACAACGGTTTGGGTTTCTTCGTTGGTTTTGGCGTCATTTTTACAGGAAAAAAGAAAAGTGAAACCTGCAAGGGCAAGGATGGAAAAAGCTACGGTCTTCATAAATCTGGAGTTTTAAATTAGTTTAAAGATACGTAGCTTTCTATCATATTTAAAATTTTTACAATCTTCCTCCCCCTTTTTCAGGAGGAGGTGCCGAAGACGGAGGAGGCTTAAAATTCAAGTTTCAATTGCACGTCTATTGATTCCTTCGGAACCTCCTTTTTCTTTGGGGTTTCGTTGTTTAGGTGTGAAATTGAAATTCCCAACAACCGTACCGATTCCTTCATCTTTTCCTGAAATAACAATTCTTTAACTACATCCAAAATCAATTCCTTGGAAGCGATAAACAGCGGAAGTGTTTTGCTGCGGGTTTGCAGTGTAAAATCGCGATATTTAATTTTCAGCGTAACAGTTTTTCCCGCCAGTTTTTTGCTCTTTAACCTGTTTTCAACTTCTGCTGCGATTTCCTCAAGCCGTTCCATCATAAAAATTTCAGAAGAAATATTTTCAGAAAAAGTATGCTCTGCTGCCAACGATTTCTGCGTTCGCGAAGGCTTTACTTTGCTATTGTGGATGCCACGGACCACCTTGTAATAAAAACCACCGCTCTTTCCGAAGTGTTCCTCTAAAAATTCAAGCGATTTACTTTTCAAATCCTTTCCCGTAAAAATGCCCAAACGGTACATTTTCTCTTTTGTAACCTTCCCAACGCCATAAAATTTCTTTACATCCAGCGTTTCCAAAAAAGGAACCACTTCCTCGGGACCGATAGTTTTTTGTCCGTTAGGCTTATTAATATCGCTGGCAATTTTGGCCACAAATTTATTCACCGAAATCCCTGCGGAAGCGTTCAACCCTGTCTTTTCTTTTATCTTTTTCCGAATCTCGGTCGCAATCAGCGTGGCGCTGGGATTGCCTTTTTTGTTTTCGGTAACGTCCAAATAAGCTTCGTCCAGCGAAAGTGGCTCCACCAAATCTGTATATTCAAAAAATATTTTCCGAATCTGTTTTGAAACCTCTTTATAACGGTCAAAATTGGTTCGCACAAAAATAAGTTCGGGGCAAAGTTTTCTTGCCATTGCGCCACTCATCGCACTGCGAACGCCAAACTTCCGAGCTTCATAACTCGCCGCGCTCACGACGCCACGGGCTGAGCTACCGCCCACGGCAATCGGCTTTCCGCGAAGATCGGGATTGTCCAACTGCTCCACGGACGCATAAAAAGCGTCCATATCTACGTGAATTATTTTGCGGATGGGCATTTCGTCCTGCATCTTACAAATTTAATATCTTTAATGTCTGGTTGAGCGCAGTCGAAACCTATTTTTAATGGAAACATATTCAATGAAAAAAACAGCAATCATTTTAGGCGCTACGGGCTTAACGGGAAGTATCCTGCTTAAAAAACTTTTGAAAAACCCTTCTTTTGAAAAGATAAAACTCTTTTCGCGCAGCACTGCTGAAATGAATTCCCCAAAAATCGAGGAGCATTTGATAGGTATGTTCCAACTGGAAAAACATTCCGAAGCATTTAAAGCCGATGTGGTTTTCTGCTGCATTGGCACTACAAAATCCAAAACGCCTAATAAGGAAACCTATAAAAAGATTGATTACGGCATTCCCGTGACTGCCGCAAAGCTTGCAAAAAAGAACGGAATTAAAACTTTCATTGTAATTTCAGCAATGGGTGCGGACGAAAACAGTAGTATTTTTTATAACAAAACAAAAGGTGAAATGCAACGCGATGTTTTAAATCAGCATATTGAAAATACATACATCCTGCAACCTTCACTAATTGTTGGCGATCGTGAAGAAAACCGTTTTGGTGAAAAAATGGCAACCATTTTTATGAAGAGTTTCGGATTTTTGGTTCCGAAGAAATACAAAATGATAAAAGCTGAAACCATTGCTGAAGCAATGCTGGTTTTGGTGAAAAAAGAATTTCCAAAACAACAAATAACTTCCGATGAAATTAAACATATAGCCCAAAATGCAGGAAATAGAACGTAAATTTTTGGTAACATCCGAAGTTTTTAAAAACGAAGCCCACAAACGAACACGTATTGTACAGGGGTTTTTAAACACAAATCCCGAACGCACTGTGCGCATTCGCATTCAAGGAAATGATGGATTTTTGACCATTAAAGGGAAGTCCAATAAATCCGGTCTTTCGCGCTTTGAATGGGAAAAACAAATTTCACAGGCAGAAGCTGAGGAGTTGCTACATCTCTGTGAACCGGGAATTATTGAAAAAACCCGTTATGAAATTTTCTTTGACGACCATACTTTTGAAGTGGATGATTTTATGGGCGAAAACGAAGGTTTAATCATTGCCGAAATAGAACTTAATTCAGAAACCGAGCCCTTTTCAAAACCCGAATGGCTGGGAAAGGAAGTTACGGGTGATGTGAAATATTACAATTCAAATTTGAGTAAAAACCCTTTTAAAAACTGGAGAAATGAAAGCTAAATTACTTGTTGCAATTATAGGAATTACACTTTATGGTTGTGAAACCAAAGTTGAAAAAGAATATATAACCGAACCATGCCCAGAGGAAGTTAAAATTCCAATGGCGCAATTGAAAAAGGAACTAAACGAGAAGGGTTTTCAAACTTTCGATTACGTTGACGACAAATCTGGTGATACTATTTTGATGCAACAATATTTTATTGCATTCCTGAAAAGTGGCCCAACCCGTTCGCAAACCAAGGAAGAAGCAGATAGTCTTCAAAAGTTACATTTAGCACACTTGGGCCGGATGTATGAAGAAGGTTTTGCAGACATTTCAGGCCCGTTTGGCGATGATGGCGACATTCGAGGTATCACTATTTATAATGTTCCCACCCAAAAAATGGCGGACAGCTTAGCCAATATGGACCCAATGGTAAAATCAGGAAGATTGGTGATTGAAATCCACCCGTGGTGGGCTGCCAAAGGATTTCCGTTACGGTAAAAGGGCTTTTATTTTTTGAATGGTTTCGGCATTTGAGGTCGCAATAATTCCTTCTTCAAAAAAAGAATCACTGTGCATTGAAACGATGGGCTTTTTTGAAAGAACTTGCTTTTTCGTTGTTGCCGAAAAGTGAATGCTTTTAAATCCAGCTTTCTTAAATTTCAAGGCATTTTCAATGTTAATCCCGCCTCCCGGCATAAGCTCTATTTTCCCCTTTGAAATATTTTGAAGTTCTTTTAAAAGAGAAATTCCTTCGATTGCAGTTGGTTTTTGACCCGAAGAAAGCAATCTGCTTACTTCTAAATCAATCAATTTTTGAAGTTCTTCAATTGGGTTTTCAACCCAATCAAAAGCGCGGTGAAAAGTAAACTCCATATCTTCGGAAGCGGCAATTAATTCTTTTGTTTTTTCTAAATCGATTTTATTTTCCGAAGTCAAAATTCCGCTTACAATTCCTGCGCAACCTAACTTTTTGCAAAATGCAATATCGCGAAGCATTACATCAACTTCTTCTTTAGAATAAGTAAAATTTCCACTTCGCGGGCGGATTAAAACGTGAGTGGGAATATTCAATTCCGAAACCACTTTTTCAATCAAGCCGTGACTTGGCGTGAGCCCGCCAACCGAAAGTTCGGTGCAAAGCTCTATTCGGTTTGCTCCAGCAATTTGGGCGGCTTGAGCACTTTCAAAACTGTTGGCGCAGATTTCTATAATCATTCTATAATAATTTCGTCAATAAATGTCCAGGCTTTGTTTCCAGCTCCTTGTTGGCCTTCGGGAATGATTCCATAATTTGGGATTATTAAAACAATCTTTGACCCATCGATCATTTTTCCTGCAAGGATTGGTATTATAGGAATATATCCTTCAATAATATTTTCATTATTATCATCGGGGGAAAAAGTTGGAATCGATATCGTATCTGTAGTTCCGTCAACAAAGGGTCTTATCATTTTTATAATCTTTGGTGCGTGAATCCATTGTCCCGGCGCATTATAAAAACGAGTGGTTACGGAATTGATGTCTGTTGGAGTCCCAAAATCAATTGTAATTTCCAAATCATCTCCCCAAAAGCCCAGCCATTCCTTATCACCGTAACGTTTATCACTTCCTGAAATTCCATTAATCAAAGCTTCTTTTCCACCAGCGGCATACGCAGGATTTGGCGGAACGCTCAATGAAATTTTAGCTGTAATTCCTTTGTGATACATAATTTCTTCGAAAAAATCGCGCCCCACTTTTTCGCCATTTTTAAAAACATTGGCTGAAATCTTCGAATTTTCTTCAATCAAAATCGGTTTTGAATAGGCTTTAGTTTCAGAATTATTTATAGAGTAGCGGATTTCCTTTCCCTTTGTTGGCGTTGTCAGCTCGTAAAAAACCTTGCCGTCCTCTTTCAAAATCTTGCCTTCAAGTTCGTATAAATGATTGGCATAATTAATATTCAAAGAATCCAAACGCGGCATAAACGCTTCAACGCGAGTAACGAAATCTGGGTAATCCTTTTCCAAATTTTCTGAAGGACCGCTCCACGTAACTTCACTCATAGCAAGGATTCTTGGAAAAACCATATATTCAACTTGCTTTTCATTCGGAATGTACTCCGTCCACAGATTGGCCTGCGCACCGAGTATATATTTTGACTCCTCTGCATTTAATTCTTTAGAAATTGGATTGAAAGAATACACTTTTTTTAAGGGAACAAAACCTCCAATTGCCAAGGGCTCATCTGGGTTATCGCTTTGATAATAATCAAAATAAGAATGTGAGGTTGGCGTCATGATCACGTCGTGTTTTTCTTTTGCAGCATCAATTCCGCCCTGCATCCCACGCCACGACATTACGGTTGCGTTTGGCGCTAGGCCGCCTTCCAAAATCTCATCCCAGCCTATTATTTTTTTCCCTTTGCTGTTTACAAATTTTTCTATTCGCTGAATGAAATAACTCTGCAAACCGTGCTCATCTTTTAAATTTTTATCCTTTATCAATTTTTGGCAATGAGCACAATTCTTCCATTGTAATTTTGGGGCTTCATCGCCGCCGATGTGAATATATTCACTTGGAAATAAAGGAATAACTTCACTTAACACATTTTCCAAAAAAGTAAAAGTTTCTTCTTTCGGACAAAAAATATCTTCAAAAACACCCCAAGTTGTAGCAACGGGAATTTGTGTGCCTGTGCAGCCCAACTCAGGATAGGCACTGATTGCAGCCTGGGCGTGGCCAGGCATTTCAATTTCGGGAATTATGGTAACGTTGTGTTTTGCAGCAAAAGCTACTACTTCTTTTATGTCTTCTTGGGTGTAAAAACCGCCGTAACGCTTGCCGTCAAATTTTTGTGGGGTATCGTTATAATG
The DNA here is from genome assembly GCF_001641085.1 of Aequorivita soesokkakensis. Taxonomy (GTDB): domain Bacteria; phylum Bacteroidota; class Bacteroidia; order Flavobacteriales; family Flavobacteriaceae; genus Aequorivita; species Aequorivita soesokkakensis. Next base: position 117,430 of record NZ_LXIE01000045.1, read on the forward strand.
GCCAATTAACGTTTCTTCCCGAAATGCGCCTTTTGCAGTAAGCTCGGGGTATTTTTTTATTTCAATGCGCCAACCCTGATCGTCTGTGAGATGCCAATGAAATGTATTCATTTTCAACAACGCGAGATTTGCTATATATTTTTTTACAAATTCAATATCGAAAAAATGCCGTGCACAATCCAAATGCATTCCTCGGTATTGAAATTTTGGGTAATCTGTAATCGTTAATTGTGGTATTGAAAATGATTGTTTTTTAGTTGGATTTTTTGTCTCAGCCTGGGGCGGAAGTAATTGCCGCAAGGTTTGAACCGCATAAAAAGCACCGCTCGCATCAGAAGCTTTTATTGTAATTTTTGAATTTGATATTTCTAAAATATAGCCTTCGGAAGGTTGGGACACATCTTTTTTGAAAATTAAATCTGCTTCTTTTTCCGAAGTTTTTTTAAGCTGAAATCCCGCTCCATTTTGAAGAAAATCATTTAAAAAATTTCCTGCAATTTCAAATTCTGGTTCAAAATAAAGGGTAATGTTTTCATCAATTTTGAAAGTTCCTTTTTTTAATTCCAAAGACTGCGGTTTTGGAATCAGTGCAATTTGATCGCTCTGCGAAAACATTCCAGCGGACATTATAATTATGAATAAGAAAAGGATTTTTCGCATCGTTATTTTATGAATTGATTTAAGGTTTTATATTCCAGTTTTGGCGGTGATTTGCTTTCGGTTGAAAAAAGAATTGTTTTAGGCTCATTCGGCAAAAGATCAAAATAATTATCTTCAAAAGTTCCTTTTTCATTGGCAATTAAAAATACATTTTTCTGAAGTGTTTTGGAAGATAGCTTTAGTAAAAAACCACCTTTCGCCATTTCGATTTCGATTTGGGTTTCGCTTTCGCTCAGTTTCAAATCCTTCGGTTTTACAAAATAATGAAAGTATTCACTTTTACCGAAATTGATATTTAAAACATAAAATGCTTTGTCAAATTTCAAAGTTTTCAACGGAAGTGAAAATAGCACTTTACTTCTATTTTCAGCACTTTCAACCAAAAGCTGGTTTTCATAAATTATAGCTCCATCAAAATCAATCAACTTTATTGAAAGCTTATCTGAAATCGTTTCAAAAGTATCATTCACTACAAAAATATGGAGAGAATCATTCTTTTCTTCCGTGGAGATCAAAACGTTTTCAAAAGCCTTTTTTGCTTGATAATGCAAGGCTTTCCAATTGCCCAAATAATCTATACTAGACCACGAAACAGCGGGCCAGCAATCATTCAATTGCCAATAAAGCGTACCCATATTGTAGGGTTTTGCTCGGCGTTGGGCGTGGATTCCTTTTGTAATTCCATAGGCTTGCAAAAGTTGGCTCATGTAAACATAATCTTCAGCATTTTTTGGAACGGGAAAATCTCGCGCCATATAATCATCAATAATTTTAAAGCCTCTTGAATGCTTTTGATGGTTTGCAAAAAACGGATCATTCAATAAAACAGAATCTCTTTTTGTGGCATATTTTAAAGTTTCAATACTTGGAAATGATTGGAAACCAAATTCGCTCATAAATCGTGGAACTTCCTCTTCAAAATGCTCAAAAGGATAGCCATCGTGCCAAACCCACCAATCGTGGGTATCCCCTTCAAATTGGTAGCGTTTGTCGCCTCGGCCATATTTTGGAGAGCTTTCCCAATAATTGATATTCGGACTTAAACTGTCCACCGCTCGCGGTAAAATATGGTTGAAAACAGCGTAATAATTTTTCCAGATTTCCTGCTTTTGTGCTTCGGTTTTACCGTCCTGCCAGCCCCACCGTTGCCAACCTTCGCTGTTTTCGTTATTGCCGCACCACAGCGCCAAACTTGGATGGCCGCGCAAACGTTTTATATTTATTATTGCTTCCTGCTTTACATTCTCTAAAAATGCGGCATCGCCGGGATACATGGCACATGCGAACATAAAATCCTGCCAAACTAAAACCCCTTTTTCATCACATAATTCGTAGAAATAATCATCTTCATAAATTCCACCGCCCCAAACGCGGAGCATATTCATATTTGCTGCCACCACATCATCAATCAATCTTACATATTTTTCTTGATCAATTTGTGCTTCCAACATTTGTTGTGGAACATAGTTGGCGCCTTTCATATAAACTGGTTTTCCGTTCAGTTTGAAATAAAATGTTTCACCTTTGGAATCCTTTTCGGTGATTAATTCTATGGAGCGAACACCAAGTTTTTTTGAATAGGTTTCCAAAACATTTTTGTTGTGAATCAATTCAACTTGAATGTTATAAAGAAATGGTTCTCCCAAATTATGCGTCCACCAAAGTTTTGGGTTTTTGATGTTGAAAGGTATTTGATATTCACTTTCACCCGCTTTGGTTTTAAAGTTTGAAGAAAAAGTTTCGGAAGTGTTTTTATTGGTAATTTTCAGCGTGATTTCTTCTTCTTTTTCCGTTTCAATTTCAAATTTTGCAACGATTTCAGCAAGTGAATCTGAAATGGATTTTGTTTCAAGAAAAACATCTTTTAGTCGCGCAACATTGTAATTTATTAATGAAATATTTTTCCAAATTCCGATGGTTTTAATTTTAGGCGCCCAGTCCCAACCGTATTGATATTGCGGCTTTCTGGTGAAAACACGACTTCCGCCGGGAAGCTCATAATTTAAATTTTCAGCTTCACTTTTTTCGATTGAATCTGGGCTTTTGAAAATTATCAAAATTTCGTTTTCTGATTTTAGAGCATCACTTACATCCACTTCCCAACCCCGAAAAGCGTTGTTCGCGAAAAGGATTAAACTGTCGTTCAAAAAAACTTCGGCATAGGTATTCAAACCTTCAAAATTCAAAAAATGTTTCGTTCTTTTTAAGATTTCTTCGGATACCGAAAATTGCTTTTTATACTGCCAATTTCTTTCCGAAATCCACTGAATGGAGTCTTCGTTATTTTTTAAAAAGGGGTCTGGAATTTCTCCCAATCGCAGCAAATCTGCTTGCACGGTTCCGGGAACTTCCGCAGTTTTCCAATCATTTTTTCCATCTTCAGAAAACTGCCAATCGCCATTCAACGAAATAGTTTCATTTGGAACTTCTTCACAGGAAATAAAGGCGAAAACAAGTAAAAAAATGATGAAGTGAAATTTTCCCATTGCACTAAAATAGCTGTTTTCGAAATAGGATATAAAAAAATCTGCCCTGAAAAAATTCAAGACAGATTTACAATCAACAATAAAAATTATGAAAAAACTATCGCCAACCACCGCCCAAGGCTTCGTATAAATCTACGATGGCCTGAAGCTGGTTATTCTTTGTGTTTATAAGGTTTAAGCTTGAATTAAGCGCATTTTCCTGTGCGTTCAAAACTTCCAAATAGTTTGCAAAACCGTTGTCCAAAAGTTCTTCGGAATAGCCCGTCGCCAAATTATAAGCCTCAAATTCCTTTTGGTTTACCTCAATTTTTTCGGTTGCAGACTGATAATTATAAAGCGCATCCGAAACTTCTTTACTGGCAGTGATAACAGCCAATCTAAAATCCAAATAGGCCTGTTCCTGATGTGCTTGTGAAACTTCATACTGCGTGCGGATTTGACGTTTGTTGAAAATAGGTTGCGTCAACCCTCCAATAATAGTTGCAAATAGCGAATTGGCATTGAAAAGTTTATCAATCTCAATATTCTGAAAACCTCCCGTCGCCGAAAGCGTCAATGAGGGATAGAAACTTGCGCGCGCAGCATTTGTAAGTTCAAAAGCATTCATCAAACTGTATTCTGCGGCCATAACATCGGGTCTATTTCTGAGCAATTGTGACGGAATTCCAGTTTTCAACGGTATTTCAATATCTTGATTTTCCAAGCTTCCACGGGTTATTTCGTGCGGAGCGCTTCCCAATAAAATAGACATTGTATTTTCCAACAGGCGGGCTTGGTTTTTTAAATCGATTAAAATTCCTTGAGCGGTATAAAGCTGCGCTTCCGTTTGTTTTACGCCTACTTCTGTAACATTTCCGGCCTCCTTTAAAGCTTGGGTTGTTTCCAAACCTTTGGAACGCGTCTCGATGGTTTCCTGGGTAACACGAATTTGTTCATCCAACGCCAACAATTGGTAATAAACCGAAGCAATATTGGCAATCAACCTACTTTTTACGGCTTGGTGTGCCGCAACAGTTTGAAGGTATGAAGCTTGAAAAGCCCTTTCATTGCTACGAATTTTTCCCCAAATATCTGCTTCCCACGAAAGACTCGCGCTCAACTCGTATTGACTGATGGAAGAAATATCGCCAAACTGGTTTTGGGCTGGCAATTCCTGATGGGTGTATTTTGCATTTCCACTCAAGGAAGGAAAATACCCCGCCTTGCCCTGTTTTACATACGCTTCGGCTATACGTATTTGCTGAAGCGCCACCCGAATGTCCATATTGTTTTTTAAGCCTTCTTCAATATAACCTTGTAGTGTCGGGTCTGTAAATAATTCCTTCCACGAAAGGGTTGCAATGCTCAACGTATCCTGCGGAAGGTTTTCGGTTCGGTAATTTGCTTCATTTACAACTTGTGGCCGTTCATAATCTTTTGCGGCAAAGCAGGAAACGAGTAGAAATGGCAAACTTGCCAATATCAAAATTTTATATATGCTATTCTTTTTCATGAGAAGTGTTTTCTTCAATAGTTTCTAATTTTTCAGTCGGTGCACCGGTAATTTTTTCTTGTAACCATTGGAAAAGGATGAACAAAATTGGTATAACGAAAACCCCGATAATTGTTCCGATAAGTAATCCTCCAACAGCTCCAGTCCCGATTGAACGGTTTCCTGCTGCGCCCACACCGTTGGAAAGCACCAACGGCATCAATCCTAAAATAAAAGCAAAGGAAGTCATCAAAATTGGGCGTAATCGAGCTTCGGCGCCATCAATTGCGGCATCCAAAATAGATTCGCCGTGCTTTCTTCGCTGTAGCGCAAATTCAACAATTAGAATTGCATTTTTCGCGAGCAGACCGATAAGCATTATGAGCGCAATCTGAAAATAGATATTATTTTGCAATCCCATAAATTGTGTTGAAATATAGGCTCCAAAAACCCCAACTGGCAATGAAAACAGAACCGAAAATGGCAATAAATAGCTTTCATATTGAGCTGCGAGCAAAAAGTAAACGAATACCAATGACAAAATGAAAATCATCGTTGTTTGGTTGCCTGCGCTTTTTTCTTCCAAGGTTAAACCTGAGTAAGCGATATCAAAATTGCTCGGTAGAGTTTTGCTCACGTCTTCAACAGCTGCAATAACATCACCCGAGCTATAGCCCGGTGCTGGTGCAGCAGTAACTTTTGTGGAATTGAACAAATTGAAACGCGTAACCGATTGTGGCCCATAAACCCGTTTCAGCGTAACGAATTGGGTAATTGGTGTCATTTCACCACTGGCAGTGCGCACATAAATATTGTTCAAATCGCTTTCACTTGCCCTGTCTTCCGGCAATGCTTGAACATACACGCGATATTGTTTTCCGAATCGGGAAAAATCTGCTGCGAAAATACTTCCTATATATCCCTGCAAAGTATTGAAAATAGTTTGAACCGAAACCCCCACTTCTTTTGCTAAAGGCACATTTAGCGTCATTTCATATTGCGGATAACGCGTGTTGAAGGATGATTGCGCATACTGAATTTCAGGTCGCTGACTCAATTTTGCAATAAACTCCTGATTGGTTTGATCCAAATCTGTAAAGCTTCCACCGGAGCGATCCAAAAGATTCACTTCGGCTCCAGCGGAGTTTCCGAAACCGGGAATACTTGGTGGCGAGAAAAATATAATTTGCGCATCTGGGATTTGTGCGGCAATTCCGAAAAGTTGCCCCGTTATTGCTTGTACGGAAAGCGATTCATCTTTTCTGTCTTTCCAGTCGTCAAGCCTAATAAATCCAAGTCCGTAGTTGCTTCCCGCACCGCTGATCAAACTTCGTCCATCAATCACTGATGCACCTTGCACACCGGGAAGATTTTTAATTTTTGAATAAAGAATTTGGTTTACCTCGTGTGTTCTATCAATGGACGAACCTGCTGGAAGTTCTACGTTCATAAAGATAATTCCACGGTCTTCATCGGGAACAAAGCCTGTTTTCAAAGTTGCGGATGACCACCAAATTCCCAAAACTGCCAAAAGCAGAATAATTCCCGTAATCCATTTATGTCTGTATAGGAAATGGACAGATCTTCCATAACGGTTTACTGTAGCTTTAAAACCTCTGTTGAAACCATTAAAAAATTTCTGAATAAAACCTGGCTTTTTGCTGTTCTGTTTTTCATCATGACCTTTTAAGAAAAGTGCACTCAGCGCGGGTGTTAAAGTCAAAGCGTTAATTGCAGAAATAATAATTGCAACAATAAGCGTAACTCCAAACTGCTCATAAAATACTCCCGTAGGGCCTTTTATAAAAGTTACGGGAATAAACACTGCAGACATCACCAAAGTAATGGAAACAATAGCTCCGGAGATTTCGTGCATGGCTTTAAGCGATGCCTTTTTCGGACTTTTCTCTCCTTCGTCAATCTTTGAATGGACTGCCTCGACGACCACAATGGCATCATCCACCACAATACCAATAGCCAATACCAAAGCGAAAAGCGTCAATAAGTTAATAGAATATCCAAATAAGTTCAAGAAGAAAAACGTCCCAATAATAGATACAGGAACCGCAATTGCAGGAATTAAAGTGGAACGAAAATCCTGTAAAAATATAAATACAACAAGGAAAACCAAGAGAAAAGCTTCAACCAAAGTGCTTACCACTTTTTCAATAGAAGCATTTAAGAAATTGTTCGTGTCATAAGGAATATAATAGGTAACTCCCTCTGGTAAATCACGCTCTACATTCTTTAATTCTTCTTTTATGGCATCAATAATTTCCTGTGCATTTGAACCTTTCGTTTGAAAAATACCCATATTTACCGCAGGATTTCCATTGGTAACAGATCCACCTGCATAAGATTGTGCGCCAAGTTCTATTTTTGCGACATCGCTCAATCTTAAAAATTCGCCGTTGCCCAAAGCCTTAATTACAATATCACTGTATTGCTGCTCAGTTTTGTAACGGCCGGGATATTTAATGGTATATGAAAAGGCTTCGCCATTATTTTCACCCAAAGAACCTGCCGCGGCTTCCAAACTCTGTTCTTTTAAAGCTGCCACAACGTCTGAAGGCATCAAGCTATAGGCTGCAAGTTTTTGAGGATTTAGCCAAATGCGCATGGAGTAATCTTTTCCTCCAAATACACTCACGTCACCAACCCCGTTTACCCTTTGTAATTCAGGAATTACGTTTATCTTTAAATAATTCTGAAGAAACGTATCATCATAATCTTTGTTGGTGCTGTAAAAGGAAAGAAACATCAACGCACTGGTTTGTTGTTTTGAAGTTGTAACCCCAGTTTGAATTACAGCTTGCGGCAACAATGAATTTGCACGTGCCACGCGGTTTTGAACGTTTACAGCGGCAATGTCCGGATCTACATCCTGATCAAAAAACACGCTGATGGAAGCCGTTCCGTTGTTGGTGGCGGTAGAAGTTAGATAGGTCATTCCTTCCACTCCGTTTATTTGCTCTTCAAGCGGAATAATAACGCTTTCAAGAATGGTTTCGGCGTTCGCCCCTGGATACGTTGCATTCACCTGAATGGTCGGCGGGGCAATATCGGGGTATTGGGTAATGGGCAAATTGGAAAGCCCCAAAATTCCCAAAATCACAATAATTATTGAGATAACCGTAGAGAGTACGGGTCTGTCTATAAATGTTTTTAACATGATTGGTTTTTCTTAAACGGTTATCTGAAAACTTTTTCAATAGGTTTGGCAATGCTGTCAAAAGGCATTTCTTGTGGATTTATTTTGGAATTTCCACGTAGTTTGTTTGCACCTTTTGCAACAATTTTATCGCCTTTCTGCAAGCCGGAAGCTACCACGTAAAGGTTTCCAACTTCTGCCGTTGTCTCAATTTTGGTTGAAGTGGCCATACCATCTTCACCAACTTTATAAACATAAATACTGCCTTGTTGCTCATAGGTAGCTTCCTGCGGAACAACTATAGCATCGGTATAAACTTTCGGAATTTTTATTTTTCCGCTGTTACCGTTTGTTAAAATTCTTGAAGGATTATTAAAAACAGCCCTGAAAGAAATAGAACCCGTATTCGCATTTACTTGTGAGTTAATAGTTTCAATGGTTCCTTCTTCTTCGTAAAGGCTTCCGTTTGCCAATAACAATTGCACTTTCGGAAGTTTTTTTATTTTTTCTTCAATATCTTTTCCTTCTGCATTTTGAATAAAATCCAAATATTCCTTTTCATTCATTGAGAAATAAGCATACACTTTGCTAATGTCTGAAACAGTCGTCATAGGGACTTGTGATGATGGACTCACCAAAGCACCTTTCCGAAGATTGATGGAACCCACATAACCATCAACTGGGCTTTTTATGTTTCCGTAATCTATATTTGCCGCAATGCTGTTATAGCCACTTTTTGCTTGTTGGAGTTTTGCTTTGGCAGTTTCAAGTTGCACATTGCTGATAATATTTTTTTCAACCAAAGGCTTCAGTTTATCAACCTCAACCTGTGCAGCATTTACATTTGCGCGAGCGGCAGCTGCATCTTGGCTCAAAGTCTGGGTCTCCAGTCTAAATAACGTTTGTCCCTTTCTTACTTTTTGACCTTCATCAACCAAAACATCAGTAATATATCCTGAAATTTTTGCATTTACCTGACTGTTCACAATCCCTTCAATACTTGCGGGATAGGTTGTAAATGCTGTAACAGTTTTCGTTGGAATTGATACAACCGGTAAAGTTGGGGCTTGTTGTGCCATTTGTGCCTGTTGTGCACTTTTGTCTTCGCCACAAGAAGAAAACAATAGCAGAATGCCTATAGCTATGGGAAGTGAATGAATAAAATTTTTCTTTTTCATTGTTGATTTAATTAGTCGTTTTTATGTTTTTCAGTAAGCTTTTTTTGAATTTTTTCCATGGAAGCACTTGCTTGTGCAAGGAATTCCAAATAATCTTTATGAAATTCCAAGTCGAAAATTTCTGAACAATCCTCAGGAAGTTCTGCATTTATTTCTTTTTTATATTCCATTATTTCAAGATGCAGATCGCGTTCGCTTTTCCAGTTTTTGAGCATTTCATTCATGGAATTTATCATCACATCTGGAACAAGTGTGAAGTACTTTTTTCGATCACCACATTTTGTGTGATAGGTAATTCGGTTTGCGGCCTGCAAAGTGGTTAAATGTGTTGAAATTGTACTTTTACTGGCGCTGAGTTCACATACCAAAGATTCAAAAGTGCTTCCTTTTTTTCCACTTAAAATCAAGGTTGCAAGAATTCGCGCTGCCAGAGGAGCAAGTTGATCCTTGCTCTCAATGTGAACTCCCAATTTCTCAATTAAGTTTTCTTTCTTAGTCAAAATATACTTATGATTTAAAATGAAGATGCAAAAGTACGCTTGGTTCGTAATATTCCGAACCAATCAGTATTAATGTTTTGTTAAATAATTTTTAAGGGTTTTCTGAAGCGGATTTTATTTCAATCTGCTCACGAAGTTCATTGCCGTCCTGATCTACCGTGGTCAATAAATATGTTCCCGGTTTTGGCGAAATTGCCAATTCGTGAAAGGTTTCGGTCTTGCCGATATATTTTGAATCCAAGTACCAAAAAACAGTAGTTTCCGGTGAACGATGTGCCAGCTTAAAAATTACTTCGTTTACATTTTCATCAAAATTCTTTGGAAGCAAAACCTCTTCATTTCTTTTTGGATAAATAAAGGCCATCAACTTTTCACCTTCTTGCAAGCAATTGGGCGCAAAGGGCGGCAGGATTTTGTATTCCGGGTGAAGCTGTGCGTAATAATATTCCATCACAGGTGGCAGCACGAACCAGTTCTTTTGAACCATTTCCGAAAGTGGATAACATGAAGAATTAACCCGAAAATTTTCCGTCCCGACGCCTCGGGATAGAAATACAGTTTGATGGTACGGACAAGCTTCGGTTCGTGTTCCGTTTTTTGGAATCCATTCCATTTTTGTTTCCTCGCAAAAAAGTCCAGCAAGATGGCCGCTTTTGGTACAGATTTCAACCTCAACCAATTCATCGTACGGAATTTTAAACCAACCGCTTTGCGGTAAAACATTCAAAACATCAAACAAAACTGGCGCTGCAGCTTGAATTCCCGTGAGTCCGGGTCGGCCTTCACCATCTGCATTTCCGACCCACACGCCGATTGCATATTTCGGTGTAACCCCAACGGCCCACGCATCCTTAAACCCGTAGCTCGTTCCTGTTTTCCAAGCTAACGGCTGACTGCTCGTGAAAAATTCCCAATTTTCCTCGCCGCTGGGGCGGTTTACTTTTTCCATCGCTTCAAAGGTTTCGTAAATAGCGCCGGCATTCCAAACAGAGGGTTTTTGCTGAATTTCCCCGAAGGATATTTCCTCGTGATCTTTCATATAAACGGGTTCCACAAATTCATTTTTACGGTATACGCTGGAAGAATTGTTGAAGTAATTTAAGGTGGAAGCCATTCCCGCATACGCTTTCGTAATATCCCACAAACTGCTCTCCGCGCCGCCGAGAATTAACGATAAGCCGTAATAATCCGCAGGTTTATCGATTGCTTTTTGATTGGTCTTTTTTAAAACATTATAAAACCGCTGAAACCCAAAATCCCGCAACATCCGCACCGCAGGTATGTTCAGAGAACGTGATAGCGCGACACTTGCCGGAACTGCACCGTTGAATTTTTTGTCGAAATTTTCTGGTGTGTACCCATTCACTGTCGTGGGAATATCAGCTACCAATGTATTTGGAAGAATTTCGCCCGCATCCAACATCGAAGTAAAAAGAAAAGGTTTTAAAATACTCCCCGTGCTTCGGGGCTTTTCAATTATATCCACAAAATTATTGTGTTCCCGAGTTGTTGGAGAATTGCCTACATACGCCAAAACCTCGCGGGTGTTTACATCCAAAACCAAAACGGCGAGGTTATGGATTTGGTTTTGCGCCAACATATAATGTTGCTCTTTTACAATATTGTTCACTTTTTGTTGAAGCGAAAAATCAATCGTGGTTTCAATGCGTTTTCCATGATGTTCCTTTCTTATTTTTTCAGTTAAATGAGGTGCAAATTCGGGTAATGGCAAAGGTTTTCCCGGCAATTTTTCATCCAAAGCCAATTGATAGGTTGTTTCATCAATCACTTCATTTTGAAAAAGTTTCAGTAATAATGCATCTCTTTTTTGTTTTAAAATTTCTTCATTTTTCCCAGGGAAAATAAGCGCCGGCGCATTCGGAAGTACCGCCAAAGCTGCAGATTGCCCCCAACTCAATTCACTCGCAGGAATCCCGAAATACCGCCACGAAGCGGTTTCCAAACCAACCACATTTCCACCGAAAGGGGCGTATGAAGCGTATAAATTTAAGATTGAATTCTTTTTATAACCCGCTTCCAAACGCGTGGCTTGAAAAATTTCTATTAGTTTTTCAAAATAAGTACGTCCTTTATTTTCTCGGGAAAGTCGGATTACTTGCTGTGTAATCGTACTTCCTCCGCGACGGGAATCGCTGGTTAGATTATTCCAAAGCGCATTTGAAATTGAAACCGGATTAAAGCCAGGATGCCAATAAAAATGCTCATCCTCAAAATAAAGAATACATTTTTCAAAGCGTTCCGGGACCGAATCCATTTTTGGAAATCGCCATTGGCCGTCATCGGCAATTCGTGCGCCCAGCATTTGTCCGCTGCTGCTTTCGGCAACGGTTGCGGTGGGAACGTTGAATAATGGTGACGGAAGACAGAAAAGCCAAACCAAAAATAAAATCAGCAGGACACTGAGTTTTATTTTATGTTTTTTTAAAATGGGATCAATGTTTTTCATTAACTAATTCCAATCATATTCCCAAACGCCTTGAACATTCTTGACTTTTGGTGGAGGAGTCCATAAGCATGTACTTCCAGATGATATCTAAAACAAACCATTCTTCAAATTTTTATCGAAAATTGGTTTATTGAAAGAACAGATATTTGGATAAGTATTAATAAAAATTTCTAATTCTTTATCATATTCGTATTTTATAAATAGAGAATCATATTTTCTATTTATAGAATCATATTCTCTATTCGAAATAACCTTTATTGCTTGTGTAATTAAATAAGGATTTAATGTTAGCTTTTCCTTAAACCCATAGAGGCTATCAATTTCAGCAACGTTTTTTAAACTAAGTTTTTTTACAATATAATCTTCAAATTCAAAAGCTGGCACTTCACTCTTGTAAATTTCTGCCATCGAACTATTATTAGGTTCTAATATGCAATCACAAATATGGTTTCCTTCATCTTTCAATAAATCATTTATCAATTCAGCAGTTTTTTCAGAATAAATTTCGGAACGAGTTTTTTGTTTTGTTTCACTACAACCATAAGTGAAATTTATAATAACCGCAAATACAAATATTCTGAAGAGCTTTTTCATAATCTATAATTCAACAGTCACCCACATCCCTTTGTTCCGCGCATAATAAGAATTGTCATACATCGCCTCAACCTGCGTTCCGGGCAAATAATACGTTCCCAAATAGGAAGCGTTTAATTTTACACTGAAGGTCTTCGTTTGTCCAGCAGTTAAATCGAAAAAGAAATTTACTCTGTCGTCGCGAATGTCCGTATATCGTGCATTTCCACTTGCGCCACCGCCCAATTCGGAGAAACTGGTGTTTACTATTTCCCAACCGCTTGGAAAGATTTTTGCCAAAGCCACGTTGTTTATCCAATTGTTGGAAGTGTTGGCAACACTCACTTTCGCGATGATTTCCGTGCCCTGTCGCAATTTTGTAACGTCTATCGGTTTTCCATCGCCTCCCAAATATTCAGATTTTATGGAGAGATTGCGTCTTTCGGCAAGTTCTTCCCCTAAAGGCAATTTCCCACGTTGCGAAAGTGTAACGTAAACCACATTCCCTTTTTTGTTTGTTACGGAAACGGAATTGCTTCCCATTACAAAAGAAAGATCGCGCTGCGCAATTGCTCGGTCGGTTTTCACTTCAACCGATTTTCCGCCATTCGTAAATGTAAGTTCCATCGCCTTTCCGCCGTTTTTGGCAACCATTTTTGCCATTGCCATCAATGCATACGAAGTTTCTTGGGTGCTATACCAATTTCCCGAAGACAAATCCTTAGCCACGGAAATTGCTAAATCGCGTTGCTTCGAATCACCCAATAAAACCAAAGTTTCCAAAGCCATCGCCCTATTTCTGAAAGGCGAGCCGTAAGTATAATAATCATATTTCTGTGGCACGAAGTTGATATTGGCCGTTTGTGCAATTTGTTGTGCGCCTTCCTTTTTGCCCGCCAAAGCATATGCCGCGGCCAGTCGCCATTTGGCATCATTGCTCAGCTCCTTGCTTTCGCGAAGGCGGTTCATTGCAGCGAGCTCCGGTTTTCCGGCCAACGCCAAGGTATAAAGTCTGTAAGCCTGTGTTAAACTTGTATTATAGACTTTATGACTATTTCGCCATTGGCGCGCTGTGTTTTGCTGATACAGCAACCAATTGCTCATAAAACTGATTGGCAAAGCGTATCCTTTTTGCTTCGCTTCCAGCATAAAATGACCGGCATAGTTGGTTGCCCATTCGTCGGCTTCGCGCTCTCCGGGCCAATATGCAAGTCCGCCGTTTGCGATTTGGAATCTGCCCAATCGCTCAATTGCTGCTTTTACGTTTTTCTCAATATCCTTCTTTTTATCAAAAGTTATATCGAAAACATCTGCCAAATACAACTGCGGAAATGCCGAAGAAGTAGTCTGCTCAATGCATCCGTACGGATAATGGATTAAATATTCCATTCGTTTTCCAAAATCCATCGGTGGCAAGGTTGAAAATTCAAGCATCGCCGCATTGCTTCCCGGAACGCCAAAAGTTTCAAAATTGATGGTTTGTGTTCCATTTTCAGCAATAGTATATTGTGTAGATTTTTGTGAAATTGGGTTGGGATTTTCCACGTCGATTTCCACTTTATAACTTGCTTTTTCCCCATTTCCAGCGGCGGTTACTTCAATGGTTTGGAATTCCTGCGTCGGCAAAACTTCGAATTCGAAATTCACAATCTGTTCGCCCGGTCCGTTGAAAGTAACCGTTTTGGAAGCACCGTTTTTTGGTTTCAAAGCATCGCCTGTTTTTACGGTAATCGTGGCGGTTTTCACTTTATTCTCCATCGCGAAAACAGTAACTGGAAGTGTAACAGTTTCTCCCGGCGATAATTTCCGCGGAAGCGAAGCCAGCACCATTAAAGGCGTACGGACGGGCGTAGTTTTTTCGACACTGCCATACGCACTTTTGGTTTTATCACCCGCAATTACCATCGTGCGAACGGAGCCGATGTAATTTGGCATCATAATAGTATGGGTTGCGGTTTTTCCAACGGCGAGTTCAAATGGTCCTAAATATTTTACAACAGGTTTAAATCTGTCGGCTTTTCGGTTTTTTGCACCCAAAGCCGCATCGCCACCACCGATTGCGTAAATATTGTCCACACTGCCGGAATAGGCACCAATCACGTAATCGAACATATCAAAAGTTTTTACCCCCAAAGCCTCTCGACTGTAAAAAGCTTCGTGGATATCGGGTGTGGAGAAGCGCGTTAAATCCAGCAAACCTTCATCAACAACCGCCAAAGTATAGGTCATTGGTTTGCCTTTTTCTTCGGAAACTTTTACGGTGAATTGTTTCTCAGGTTTTAAAACTTCCGGCATCGAAATTTTTGGATGTAGCACCGTTGAAGGGTCTTCCACCGAAAGCGGAATAACGCCGTAAAGTCGAATCGGCAAATCGTTTTTCGTTTGGCTGTGCGGTTGGAGCAGCGAAATATTCACATAAATATTCGGCGCCATTTCCTTGGTGATTTTTATCGCAGCTTTGGTTTCGCCTTTTTTGGTTTCAATCCAGTGCGTTGCCAAAACCTCGGTGCCGTTTTCAACGCTAATCAACGCGTGGCCGTCGCTTCCCGAAGGAAAAGTGATAAACGCTTCCTCGCCCACATTGTATTTTTCCTTATCTGCTGAAAAGAGCAACATGCGCGCACTTTCCCCATCGCCGTCACTTGGGCGTTGCCACCAATTTCTGTAGAAATATGTTATGCGCCCGGTTGCGTGGCCGGATTGTTTATCGATGACGCGAATTAAATATCTTCCGCCTTCCTCCTCAGGAATATTTACGGTGAATTTTCCCTTTCCGCTGCCATCGGTTTTTACGGTGAATTCTTTTACAGGACGGTGCACGGTTGAATTTTCATAGGTTGAAAGATTGTCCGAACCGCGGTTCCACCACCAACGCCATTCAATTTGAAAAACTTTCACTTCCATCTCGCGGTTGGCGGCAGCTTTGCCCTGCGCATCCACGGAAACTACATCAAAAGTTGTGTTTTCATCCGTAAAATAGGAACCGTAACGCCCAGCTTCGGGAGATTTTAAACCGACAAAATGTGAGAAGGGCGCCAAATCCTTTGAAAAAATATCCATTGAAAAATCGCCGCCGCCTTCATACACTTTTGTCAAAAATGTTGCTTTCAACATTCCGGGCGCGTTCTTTCCAACCTCCAGATTTTGGCTGAAAGAAGTGCTTCCTTCCGAAGAAAGTTGCGCATCCAAGACGGGAATTTCCACTTCGGAAAAAGTTCGGATTGGGTCGATGAAATTGTATTTTGGAAACTTCGGAAAAGCTGAATTGCTCGCGCGAAGTGTTGCCGTCATATCAACCTTCAAATTCCGCGCAGGCGAGCCGTGAAGCCACATGGCGCTTGCCGTTCCTTTTAAGGGTTTTGTGGCGTCGAGAATTTCATCTTCAAAATCGAGTTTAATTTTTAAACGGTTTGGTTTAATTGTCGCCACCTTCAAAGTGTGTGAAAATTGTGCGCCACCAACGGTTACTGTAGCGTTCCAATTCCCCGTTGGTGCTGAAGCATCAGTGTTAATTGGGAAATAATAAAATCCATCTTTTGAAGAATTTGTTTGCTGAACCGTGCGATAAACAAGTTTTCCTCGTGCATCAGTCACTGAGAGAGTAACTGGATGATTTTTTGGAAGGAGATTTGCATTGTCGTTCAACACAAAAGTTAGGTGAATGCTATCTCCGGGACGATAAACGCCGCGTTCTGTATAGGTATAACCTTTTAAACCTTTTTGAAGTTCTTTTCCCGAAATGTCGAAATTACTCATTGAAAGGGCATTTCCGTCTTCCAGTTTTACGTAGGCAAAATTATTTCCTTTCTGTGCCACTGCAAAAGCTGCATTTTTAGTGCCATCATAAAGCGTCATTCCATCGCTTTCTGTGGTTACGGTTTCAATAAGCTGCTGCTGATAGTTGAAAAGTTTCACTTTTACGCCACCTTCCGGCTTTGCGGTTATCAAATTTGTGGCAATAAAGTGGTACGAACGGTTGTTTCCTTTTTTTACAATCAAGCCCAAATCTGAGCCCAGAATATTTGCGGTAACTACGCGCTCTTCGTTATAATATGCGGGATGGCAGGGATTGTCTTGCTGTTCCCAATTGTAGGTATAATTTCGCCAACGGTAAATTTCGTTATCCCAATAGCGTTCTTCGCGAAGTTCTTCGTCTTCGGAGGAATCGTTCGTGTAATATGAATCTTCTTCGTAGTAATCATCGTAATATTCATCTCCTTCCTCAGCGTTTTCATCTGAAATTTCTTCGGAAGTGGTTTCGCTACAATCATAAGTAATATAATCTTTTTTAAAGCTGAACTCCAATTGATAAATGGCGCCGGGATCTACTTTAAAATATTCCGAAAGGTTGATGGCGTAGGCTTTCCAACTGCCGTTATCGCCCAAATCGGTATTTTTTAGTTCGATGGTTTTTTTGGCAATTCTTCGTCCGACCCTTTTAATATCGTAGGTGTTATTATCATTCAAATTATAATTTTGAAGAAATTGCAGCACATTGCTTTCATAAATTTTGATGACTCGGACATCAACTTTTGAAAGATTAACGGCCTCAAAATAAACGGGCGTTGAAGCGGAATTTGGAAGAATTACGCCTTTTGAAACCATACGCACCGCAGGTTTCAACTGTTCAAAGGAAACCAATTCTGAAAATTCCTTTTTTAATCCGAAGCCCTCAGTATTTTTTATTCCCGTAAAAACGGTGACTTTTACATTGCCTAAAACTCGGTTTGGCGGATATACGTTTAACACATTTCCGTTTACTTCGTAGCGCAAATCCTGAGTGTTTTCAATAGTAACCAATCCTGCAAAATCCTGATTTTCCATCAACGGATCTGAAAAATTGATACTCAAAAGTGCTGCGGGCGCCAATGTGCTGCTGATGTCAACGATCGTAAAATTATTTTGGCCTGGAATTGCAAATGTATTTTCACCTTTGTTTTTGGCTCCGATTGGTTTTCCATCCCATTTAATGAGAATTTCAGAGTCGTTTATTTTTCGGCTGATGCTGTCAATTGTAAAATTGAAATAACGTCCTTCAGTTGCTTCCGATGGCCATTTTAATTTCAGTTTTTTACCGTCTTGGGAAACTGAAACCAATTGTTTCGCTTTTTCCAAAGAAATTACATCCGATGCTTCAACGGAAGCTTCAACATATTGCCATTGCTTGCTGTAGCTTTGAAGTTTTCCCAAGTCAACTTTGAAATTCGGTGTAATTGTGTGAAAACTGAAAGTGTAGGTTTTGAATTCTTTGGAAATGTCTTCGTAAAATTTATCCAGTTTTACAGTAACAGTATATTCTGTGTCGGGTTTTAAATATTCCGAAGGTTGAAAAATCAAGGTTTTGCCGTTTTCGACAACCAATTTTCCTTTTGTGGATGGAGAGATTTTTAAATAATCATCAGCTGAAAGTTCTTGGGTCAACTCAAATTGTTCCAAGGGTTTTGCAAGTTCAACACGAATATCCGTGGTGATGGATTGGTTACCGTAGGTATTATACGAAATGTATTCCTTGAACTTGAAAAGATTGTCGGTTTCGGAATGCTTGTCTTTGTCTTTGCAGGAAAAAACAAATAGCAATAAAAGGACAGGCAGGAACTTGAGATGAGTTTTCATAAGCGATGGTTAAAAGCATTTAAAAATAAGGCAAAATGATTGGGCTGCAAAGCAAAAACCAAATCGTTTTGTTTGAAATAATTACTTAAATACGTTTTATGGGTGGGGAGGTTAAATCTGTAACGTTTAACTATTTTACAATCGTATTTTAGAATTTAACATTTGGGAGATAATTAACAGGTTGGCAACAATTTAGCGTTTGTTACCGCTCAAATTCATACTCCCTTTCCACTTTACAAATCCGCACTTTATAATAGGAATACCATTGTTCGCGTCCTTTTTTCTGTGCAATTAAATGATCAAGATTCGCTTTCCAGTTTTTAATACTTTCAAGGCTTTGCCAATAACTTACTGTTATGCCAATATCGTTTCGGGCGCTTTCAATTCCTAAAAATCCGGGTTGTTGTTTTGCCAAAGCTTCCATTAAATCTGCCATTTCAGCATAGCCTTCAATATTTTCGGTTTGAACTGAAGTGAAGATTACAGCGTAATACGGTTCCATTTATTCTTCTTTATAGATTTTAATAATTAATTCACCTTCGGAATTCATCGTGGCGCGATACATGCCCGCAGTGTTGAATTCCATCGCTACATTTCCATCCTTATCAATTGCAACAATACCGCCGTCGCCGCCCAATGCCGGAACTTTTTTCTGGATAACTTCTGAAGCAGCTTCCTGCAAAGTCATCCCTTTATATTCCATCAACGCAGAAATATCATAGGCAACAACGGATCGAATAAAATACTCGCCCCAACCTGTTGATGAAACGGCGCAAGTTTTATTGTTGGCATATGTTCCTGCGCCAATAATCGGCGCATCGCCAATTCGGTTCCAGCGTTTGTTGGTCATTCCGCCTGTTGAGGTTCCAGCGGCGAGGTTTCCGTGTTTGTCCAAGGCTGCACAACCCACGGTTCCGAATTTTGAGTTTTTTATGTAGGAATCTTCAAAGGAAACCTTCTTTTCATTTTTACTTTTTTCCTTTTCCAAAACCTTTTGCAAAGACTCATATCTTTTTTGGGTATAGAAATAGGAAGTGTCCATCATTTTATAACCCAAATTTTGGGCAAATTCTTCCGCACCAGCACCGTAAAGCATTACGTGCTCACTTTTCTGCATTACATCCCGGGCTAAATCTATTGGGTTTTTTATGTGTTTTATTCCGGCAACAGCGCCAGCATTCAAAGTGGCACCATCCATTATGGACGCGTCAAGTTCATTTGAACCTTCGTGTGTAAATACCGCACCCTTTCCCGCATTGAAAAGTGGCGAATCCTCCATAACATTAATAGTATTTGTAACTGCTTCCAAAGAAGTGCCGCCATTTTTTAAAATTTCATAACCTGCGGAAATAGCTTCTTTAAGTTTTGCTTTATAGGCCGTTTCCAAAGAATCACTCATATTTTCTTTGAGAATTGTTCCAGCTCCTCCGTGAATGACAATTCCGAAGTTTTCTTCTATTTTAATTGAATTTTCTGAAGCATTTAAGGTTTCGTTAGAAGATTTTTCTTCGTTTTTACACCCGAATAGAAGAAAAATAGCAAAAAAATATGTTAAAATTTTAACCATACTAATAGTTTTAATTATACGACCAATATACGTGAAATATATAACGTTTACTGTGCCTAAGCATCATTTTAAATTTTCAACGACAATGAAAAAATTGTTGTTTATCCGATAAAGTGCAACATTTTTTCGATTAAAAGCATTTTCGTGTCATTTTTTTTATATATTTGACTCGACATCAAGCCCCAAATCTGGTGTCCCCCAAATTATGCATCTACTTAAAAGCAACCTACTTGCAATGGCATTGCTATGCCTAGTCATCACCTCTTGTTCAAAAGAGGATTCAGCTGAAGTTGAAGCCGCTAAATATGATATTGATTTAGCTTTGGTTCAAAAAAATGATAGCGATATGTCTGCCCGCATTTTAGAGCTGGTAAACATTCATCGTGATTCGTTGGGTCTTTCCATACTTAAAATGGATACTCAATATGCTTCTGCATTCGCTGTAGACCATACCCAATATATGATCGATAAAGAACAAATCAATCACGACAATTTTGGTTATCGTTCCGAAGGAATAAAATTCCACGATGGTGCTGAAGTGGTTGGCGAAAATGTAGCCTATGGTTATGATACAGCAGAAAAAGTAATGAACGCTTGGCTAAAAAGCCCGGGCCACAGAGCTATAATTGAAGGTAACTTTACACATACAGGTTTTGGCGTTATGAAATGTTCCAAAGGCAGAAGCTACTACACTGAACTCTTTTATAGAAAGTAACCTCACATCCCTTTTCTATTAGACCATTTTGCCGTATTTTTACGTAACAGTTAAAAATACGGCAATGGCTATTAAAAAACCTTTCAATTTAAATAAGTGGGTAGAAGAAAACCGCGACCTGCTAAAACCACCAGTTGGTAATAAGAATTTATATGTTGAATCTGACGACTATATTGTAATGATTGTCGCTGGTCCCAATGCCCGAAAGGATTATCACTATAACGAAACCGAGGAGCTTTTTTATCAACTTGAGGGAAATATTCAAGTTGCAGTCCAAGAAAATGGGGAGAAAAAAGTGATGGAACTTGGTCCAGGCGATATGTATCTTCATCCCGGAAAAGTGCCTCATTCTCCAGGCAGAAGTGAAGGTTCCATAGGTTTGGTTATTGAAAGAAAACGAACCGATCTTGAAGGAAAAGATGGATTGCTTTGGTTTTGCGACAATTGCAACAATAAATTATATGAAGTTTACTTCCCGTTAAGCGATATTGAAACCGATTTTCTAAAGCACTTCAAACATTTCTACGGGAGCAAAGAACTGCGAACTTGTAACAAATGCGGAACTGTGATGGAAGCCGACCCACGTTTCACACAAGATTAACAGCGTATTTCCCAAACAGATACCGTTTCGTTTTACTTTCTTCAGCGCATTGTGTACCTTTGCGCTTCATAAATTTTCAAATAAAAAACTATAAATATATGCAAGCAACAACCACTAGCTTCGGTATTGAAGAAGCATTGGAAAAGTTAGGAATTAAAGATTTAAACCACGGAACTTCTACTGGAAACAAATGGTTTCCGGGTGGCGAAGAAATTGCTTCGTATTCTCCTGTAAATGGCGAATTAATCGGTAAAGTTACCACTACTACAAAAGAAGAATATGAGCAAGTAATTGTTTCTGCCCAAAAAGCCTTTTTATCTTTTAGAGCTATGCCAGCACCACAACGTGGAGAGATTGTACGCCAATTTGGAAATAAGCTTCGCGAATTAAAACAACCATTAGGGAAACTGGTTTCTTATGAAATGGGTAAATCCTTGCAAGAAGGCTACGGCGAAGTTCAAGAAATGATTGATATCTGTGACTTCGCAGTTGGTTTATCCCGACAACTTAACGGTCAAACAATACCCTCTGAGCGTCCGGGTCACGTAATGCGCGAACAATGGCACTCTCTTGGAATTGTGGGAATTATTTCAGCATTTAATTTTCCGGTTGCAGTTTGGGCTTGGAATACAGCATTAGCTTGGGTTTGTGGAGATGTTTGTGTGTGGAAGGCAAGTGAAAAAGCGCCATTGTGCTCCGTAGCATGTCAAAATATAATTGCAGGCGTTTTAAAAGAAAATAATCTTCCCGAAGGCATTTCCTCAATCATCAACGGTGATTATAAAGTGGGCGAAATGATGACGACAGATACCAGAATTCCATTAATTTCTGCAACAGGTTCTACAAGAATGGGACGTACTGTTGGCGCTAAAGTAGCTGAGCGTTTTGGAAAATCTTTATTGGAATTAGGCGGAAACAACGCTATAATCATTACACCAACAGCAGATTTAAAAGTAGTTGTGCCGGGCGCAGTATTTGGTGCCGTTGGAACTTGCGGGCAACGTTGTACCTCAACACGAAGATTGATTATTCACGAAAGTGTTTACGATAAAGTTAGGGATGCAATTGTTGGTGCTTATAAGCAAATTGTTATCGGAAATCCGCTAGATGAAAAAAATCACGTTGGGCCATTAATCGATAAAGATTCTGTTGATACCTATTTAAAAGCAATTGAAAAAGCAAAAGCCGAAGGCGGAAAAGTTCTCGTTGAAGGGGGTGTTTTAGAAGGCGAAGGCTATGAAAGTGGATGCTACGTAAAACCAGCAATCATTGAAGCTGAAAATAGTTTTGAAATTGTACAGCACGAAACATTTGCGCCTATTTTATATTTACTGAAATACAGCGGCGATGTAGAAAATGCAATCGATTTGCAAAACGGCGTTGCACAAGGTTTATCATCTGCAATAATGACTAATGAAATGAAAGAGGCTGAAAAATTCCTATCATTTGCAGGATCAGATTGCGGTATTGCCAATGTAAATATTGGTACTTCGGGAGCAGAAATTGGTGGAGCTTTTGGTGGTGAAAAAGAAACAGGTGGCGGACGTGAGTCTGGATCTGATGCTTGGAAAGTATATATGAGAAGACAGACCAATACCGTTAATTATAGCGATGAATTGCCGTTAGCGCAGGGAATTAAATTTGATTTGTAAAAAAGCCCCCTGACCCCCGAAGGGGGAACTCTGGTGAAAAGAAAAAAACCTCAAAAGTCTCAGAGACTTTTGAGATTTTTTTGATTATAACTCCTTCCCTTTGGGGAGGCCGGGAGGGGCTTTTCTCCCTTCGGGGGCTAGGGGGCTTATACAACCCCGTTCGCCTCAACCCATTTAAAATGGTTGGCATCCTGCGGGATTTTAATGCGTTCGGCAATTCTCGTCATTCTTGAAGGTAATTTAAGAAGGTAATCGCGAGCTTTTTCAGCTTCGTCAGTCAAGCCGCTGATTTTTGAAATTTCCCAATGTGCGTTTAATTTTTCTAGAATGTCTATGTAATCAAAAGTGGTATAAACACCCAAACGCTGTGCCGCGTTGCTGAAATCATCAAAAGCAGAAGCCATTTTTCCACCGCTTTGGCGAAGATTTTGTGCTGGCATAATGATTTTTTTCTGCATCATATCTTGAAACGCAATCATCATTTCGCTGGCGTCGTATTCAAAAATGGTTTTTACAAATTCTCGATAGGCCAAGTGGTGGCGCATTTCATCACCTGCAATAATGTTGCACATTCTCGCGAGCATTTTATTACCTTTTTTCTTCGCTATTTTTCCAACCCTATTGTGCGATACATTGGTTGCAAGTTCTTGAAAACTGGTGTAAATAAAATTTCTGTAGGGATCGCGACCGGTTCCAACTTCAAACCCATCGTTTATTAAATGTTGCGTAGTTTTTTCGACTTCTTTCATATTTACCCTTCCCGATAAATAAAGGTATTTATTCAAAGTATCACCGTGACGATTTTCCTCTCCGGTCCAATGGCGAATCCATTTGCTCCAACCGTTGCGGCCGTGTTGATCAACTCCTTCCATATCCATCAACCAACTTTCGTAGGTTGGCAGCGCTTCTTCCGTAACCATATCGCCCACCAAAACAATCCAAAAATCGTAACCAAGTTCTTTGGCTTCTTCACGAAGTTGGGTCACTTCATCCATATAATTTTCTTTTTGAAAATTTGGCAAAAGATCCGTGGGTTGCCAAATTTCATCAACAGGGATTAAATATTGGTCAATATAACTGTCGATTTTCTTTTCAACAGTCTGCATTACTTCAAGCCGGATATTTTTGAGTGCCATTGTATTATTTTAGAGGTAACTACAAAGATATAAAGTGTGGGGCTTAATTTGTAATAAAGAAATACTAATTCCTGCCTTTTTCGTCAGGATACAATTTGAAAACAGGCTCGCTCTGCCAAATTTCCTTCGAATCTACATCGAGCATCGAAATTTTTCCTTTGAAAGCCGCGCCCGTATCTACATTCCAAACATTGGCGAAATTTGCGGGTTTGTCAAACCCAACACGGGTTACAGGTGTGTGGCCGATATAAATTTCTTTAAAAAGTTTCAGCCGTTTTGGGTATTTATCGTCTTCTTTGGAAATGGAGGAATCCATCGCGCAGACCATTTCCCAAAGGGTTCGGTCCCAATAGACCAAGTTTGGGTAATACTCACTTTGCGGCCCATGCTGATTGGTAAAACCCGCATGAACGAAAAGTCTGTTTTCGGAATCTACGTGAAAATTCACCAAATTTTCAAAAAATTGAAGATGCTTTTTCTTTTCCTCTTCGGAAATTTTCGAATAGCTTTCCACGCTACTCTCCCCGCCCTGACTGAGCCACATCGGGTTCTTTTCCCCGAATTTCAAAAATTTATAAAGCAATTCATCGTGATTTCCGCGGATGAAGATGCAATCATTTTTTTTTGAAAAATCAATTAAATATGAAACCACTTCAGCAGATTCGCTCCAACCATCCACATAATCGCCTACAAAAATATATTGAGTGTCTTTGGAAAGGTTTGCACTTTCAAGTAACTGCTTCAAAGCTCTAAAACCTCCGTGAATATCACCAATTACAACTGTCCTCACTGTCCTCATTTTGAAGAAAATAAATAAATCACTACAATTACACAAATAATTGCAAGTACGAAAAAGAATATTTTCCAAAACGAATACGGTCTTTGCCCAGAAATTGTTCCGCTCTGCCCATTCACGAAAAAGTTGTAGCGTTTTCCTTTAAATTTATAAGTGCTTATATAAACTGGCAACAAAATATGTTTAAAAGTTTCATCAGAAAGCTTCATATTTATTGACGAAACTTGCTGGGTGTCACCGCCAATATCCCTTCGCGCCCAGCTATCTGCAATACTTTCGGCAACTTTATTGCTTTCGTTATGTCCATCCAAAAGTGGAATGGTGTATTTTTCGGTAACAAATCCAGATAAATATCCGCTGTCAAAAGGTTTTAGCATTTTTAAATTCCATCGTGCCACATTTTGTGGAATTATTCCCGTTTTTTGATTGGAAGCTTTAATTAAAGTGTCGTCCACAAATCCCGAAACACTTCCCGAGGCAGGATACCAGTGCGTTCTTCTTTCTTGTACGGTTCTTTTATTTTTCCCGCTGCCCACCGTTTTGGTTACGTAATAATATTCGCCACGCTGCCCTATATAATCTGCATAAAGTTGGGCGTCAAACGTCCAATATGGCGCATAAAGTCCTCGCGTCTTTTCGGGATCGATGGCTGCTTTTTTTAGATTGTTCGGCGCAAACCAAAGTCCGTCAACCCATTTTTTAAAAATCTGAAATGCTTTTTTTTGATCAATTTGAAAGGGTAAAACCGCACCGGGAAGTATCCATTCTTCTTTATAGGCATCTTCAATGATCAAGGGCGAGCCGCAATAAATACAGGAAAGCGATTTGTAATTTTCTTCAATGTGTTGGTTGGCACCGCAATTTTTACAGTGGAGCATCGTGATTTCCTCGCTATGTTTTTGCGAGCCCATTTTTTCGAGATAGGGTTTCAATTCCAATTCCTCAAAACCATTTTCGGAAGGAGCAATCGTTTCGGTATGGCCGCAATAATCGCATTTCAGCTCAGTTGTTCCCGGCGCATAAGTAAGTTCTGCACCACAATTGACACAGGATTTTTTGAGTTCAGATTTTTTTTGTGAAATTTCTTCCATGAAGTTTCTCTTCCAAAGGAATTAGTATTTCAGAATTGTTTCAAAATCAATTATTGCGGTGGAAGTGGCGGCGGGGTATTTCCACCCAAAAATGATTTCAATTCCTCAATTTGCTGAAGTGGTGTCCATTCTGCCAAACCGGCTTTCCAAACTAAAGTGTCTTTGTTCACCGTTCTGCTTGCGAATAAAGATTGCAATTGCTCAAAACTCACCGGACCGGCCTGTGTGCCATTGGCAGCGTAAAAATATTGGACTGCGGCAGGCATTGGCGGCGGCATCATTCCGCCCTGTGGCTGTTGTTGCATTTGCTGTTGGCCCATTTGTGGGTTCATCATGCCGCCCATTTGTTGCGCGAGTACGAAACCCATGCCCATGCCCATTCCGGCTCCAGCTGTTCCACCCTCATTGGCCGCGGCAGCTTCAATAGCTTTTGCAGTTTTGAATTTGGTAAGTTTGTCAAGATCCAACTTGTCAATTCGGCTGTATTCGAAGATTTCCTTTTTAAGATCTTCGGGCATGGAAACGTTTTCAATAAAGAATTTCTCCAAGGAAATTCCCACGCTATTGAACTCTGGCTGCATCACATCTTTGCAAGTTTCAGAAAGCTCTGTGGTGTTTGCAGCATATAATTCTATAGGTAATTCCGCTTCGCCAACGGTGTCAGTAAATCGAGTGGCAATCAGACTTTTTAAATGTTCGTTGATTTCGAAATTGGTGAAATTATTGTCCGTTCCAACAATGTCAATTATGAATTTTCCGGCATCGTTAATCCTGTAAGCATAACTTCCAAAAGCACGAATTTCAACCAAACCAAAGCGATCATCACTCAACGTTATCGGGTTTTTTGTTCCCCACTTTTCATCTGTAAAAAGATGTGTGTTCACAAAATAAACCTCAGCTTTAAAGGGACTGTTGAAACCGTATTTCCAGCCTTTCAGAGTAGTTAAAATCGGCATGTTTTGGGTGTTCAAAGTATAAGTTCCGGGTTTAAAAACGTCTGCCAATTGGCCTTCATTAATAAGAACCGCAGTCTGCCCTTCACGAACGATGAGTTTTGCGTTGTTTTTTATTTCATTTTGGTAGCGTTCAAATCGGTGGCAAATGGTGTCTGGTGTGTAATCCAGCCATTCTATAATGTCTATAAATTCGTTGCTTAGTTTTTCTTTTATTGTGTCGAAAATGCCCATAATTTCATTGGTTTTAAATTGAAGTTTAAAGATATAAAAATAGGTTTAAATCAAGGTTAATTATAACTCACCTTCCTCAAAATACGCAGCGATTCTTTTGAAAGTTGGTAGGCTTCAGCGTCATAATCTCTCAAAAATTCCTTCGCTTCCTGCAATTTTTCCTTTGCTTCTTCAAAATCATTCAAATAGCAAATAAGATATGTGGAAGGAAGACTGTGCAAATCTTTTTCTTCGGAAGCGTTCAGCGGAATATTCTTTTTCAGCTTTTCCAAAACTGCATTGTTTGAATTATAAATATGAAAAAGCGTTTTTTTGTTGAATTTGGGTGCTTCAAAAATAAGTTTTGAATCCATACTGTAAGAGCCATTTTCTTTGAAATGAATCGTCACTTCCTCCAACGGATAATATTTAAATTGTTCATTCAATCCCAAATGAACATACTCTACGGTTTTAAAATAATCATCATTATAAGTAATGCTTATTTCGTCCAAAGCCGAATAAAAAAGTCGAACCTGTTCGTTTATCAATTCAATATCGACTCGTGAATAATATAAATTTTCCTTTACCCTTTTGGGGTTTCCTGCCCAACAAACCACAAACTGTTCCTTAAAAACTTTGTAGTGGCTTTCCAAATCTTTGTGGCGATTGTTGGTAAAATCCATTACCCCGTCCAGCGTGAGCTCTATATTGTTTTTGGCGGCGTTTTCTATGGATTTCACGATTTCGGAATTCACGTCTTTTATCTCAATATCAAAATCCTTCGGCATCGAAATACTGCCATCTCGAAGAAAAATAGAACCGCCCCAATATTTCCAAATGTTTTTGCGAAGCGAAGTGATTTTGCCATTGGGACGAATGGTTACCAGCCCCACAACTTTATCCGAGGGTAAGTTTGGGAAAGCAACGTTTTCATAAATAATCAACGGCGCATTCGTGAGATATGCGTTTACAAGATTTTGGATTTTGCTGTCGTCAAAAAAATCAACGCCCGTTATTTCGTTGGTTTCATCTTCAACGCCAATAACGATAAAAGAATTATTTGCAGGATTGCTATTGCTGAGCGCACAAATATGTTTCAGAAATTTCGCTTTTCCTTCTTTGGTACCCAAATCAATTTTTCGCTTTTTATCATAAAAACTGCTCTCGTCGTTGTGGGCGAGTAAATTTTTGATTAAAAGACGTTTGTTGATCATTTAGTTCAATGTCTGGTCGAGCGCAGTCCAGACCTATTTTAAAAAAAATAAATTGTAACTATTAAGAAACCCCTCGACTGCGCTCGGGGAGACATTTAATTTTTATTTACGATAGTACTGCTAGCCTGATCCAAACACATAACAGTCAAATCTGCAATATTTACATGTGGTGGCCTCGTTATCGAAAACCAAATTATATCAGCAATATCATCTGCTTTTAATGGTGTAAACCCTTGATACACTTTTTCTGCTCTTTCGGAATCTCCTTTAAAACGAACTTCGCTGAATTCCGTCTCCACCATTCCTGGGTTTATCGCGCCCACTTTTATTCCCTTTCCATTCAAATCAATCCGCATTCCTTGATTTATGGCATCTACAGCATGTTTGCTAGCGCAATAAACGTTTCCTTTTGGATAGACTTCTTTTCCAGCGGTGCTTCCAATATTTATTATGTGACCACTTTTCCGTTCAATCATTTTTGGGATAATTGCTTTGGAAACATAAAGCAATCCTTTCACATTAATATCCAGCATTGCGTCCCAATCTTCTATATTTCCTTCATCAATTGGGTCCATTCCGTGAGCGTTACCAGCATTATTTATTAAAATATCAATCTCTGAAAAGTGCTTCGGAAGTAATTGTATTGCTTTAAAAACTTCGTCTCTATTCCGAATGTCAAAAGTCAAAGTATGGATATCGGTCAACGCGGAAAGCTCTTCCGAAAGTTTTTTCAATCGATCTTCCCTTCTTCCGCAAAGAATCAATTTCACACCATTTTTGGCGAAAAGTTTCGCTGTTGCCATCCCAATTCCAGAGGTTGCTCCGGTTATAAATGCTGTTTTGTTTTCCATTTTAAACTTTTTTTAAAAATACCATTTCTGAAGAATTTAAACAGGTTAAATTGCCGTTAATTATATGGTTAATTGATGTTAAATAAATATTTGTTTCAATTGAAGAAAAATATGTTTGTTGCACTAATTCTAAAACCATACATATGAAATCCCTTTTAAAATTAAGTTTAATTACATTATTGGTTATTGGATTTTCGTCCTGTAGTAGTGACGATGATTCCAATAATAATGAAGGAAATGCAAAATTGGCTATAAGGCTGACAGACGCTCCCGGCGATTATGACGCTGTGTTTATTGATGTTCAAGAAGTAGTAATAAAATATAATGGCGGCCAAGATGATGTTACTTTAGGCATTAACGCCGGTATTTATGATCTATTGGAATTAACCGCTGGCGTCAATGTTCTATTGTTCAACGATGAAGTTCCCGCTGGAAATATTAGCCAGATACGCCTAGTTCTTGGGGATCAAAACACAATCGTTGTAGATGGCCAAACATTGCCACTAGACACTCCTAGTGCACAACAATCTGGATTAAAAATTCAAGTAAATGAGACCTTAGAGCCTGGAATTTTATATGAATTTATGCTCGATTTTGATGTAGATAAATCGATCGTTGCTCAAGGAAATGGAGGCTATAGCCTTAAACCCGTTATTAGAGCAACAACCGCAGCTGAAAGTGGTGCCATTTCAGGAACCATTATTCCTCCTGGAATCATTACTATGATTACAGCTGAGAATGGAACTACACAAATTTCAACCTACGCAAACCCTGCTGGCGAATTTTTAGTAAGCGGTGTTCCAGATGGAACTTATACAATTACTATTCAAGCAGATATTGCTTTGGGCATTCCACCTGTTGTAATTGACAACGTAATTGTTGTTCAAGGTGAAATTACGAATATGGGCCAAATTGATTTAGAGCCTTAAAAACCATAAAAACAAATATTTTAAAAAAGAGGAAAAACTTTAAGTTTTCCTCTTTTTTAATTTAACCAATTGTTAACAGGCTTTTAGTCAATAAATTTTCAATTTGCACCGTCTTTTTAAAAAGGCTTTAATATTGAATCTAAATATATTATGGAAAATACAGAAACTGCCTTTGACATTGGTGCTTTAAATGAAAAAATTGAAAGAGAAAGTGCCTTTGTAGATGTTCTTTCAATGGAAATGAACAAAGTTATTGTAGGCCAAAAACATATGGTGGAACGGCTTTTGATCGGGCTTTTAGGTCAAGGACACATTCTATTGGAAGGTGTTCCGGGTCTTGCAAAAACGCTTGCCATCAATACGCTTTCGAAAGCGGTTCATGGAACTTTTAGCCGTATACAGTTTACACCAGATTTGCTTCCTGCAGATGTTGTGGGAACGCTTATTTACAATATGAAGTTGAATGACTTCAGTATAAAAAAGGGACCCATCTTTGCAAATTTCGTGCTTGCGGACGAGATTAACCGTGCTCCCGCAAAAGTACAATCCGCACTTTTGGAGGCGATGCAGGAAAAGCAGGTTACCATTGGTGAAACCACTTTTAAATTAGACAAGCCGTTTTTAGTAATGGCCACCCAAAACCCAATTGAGCAAGAAGGAACCTACCCGTTGCCCGAAGCACAAATGGACCGTTTTATGTTGAAAACGGTAATAAAATATCCACAAATTGCAGAGGAACAACTTATTATTCGCCAAAATCTTAAAGGGGAATATGACCAAGTAAATCCAGTTGCAACCGTTGATCAAATAATTAGAGCACAAGCAGCAGTTCGTGAAGTTTATATGGATGAAAAAATTGAGAAATACATTCTCGATATCATCTTCGCTACAAGAACTCCAGAGAATTTTGGGCTTGCAGACATAAAGCCACTTATCAATTTTGGTGCTTCGCCCCGTGGAAGTATCAACCTTGCCATTGCCGCTAAATGTTACGCCTTCATCCGCCGTCGCGGTTATGTAGTGCCCGAAGACGTTCGCGCCGTAGTGCACGATGTTCTTCGTCACCGTATCGGCATCACTTACGAAGCGGAGGCCGAAAACATCACTTCCGAAGACATCATCAACAAGATTGTGAATGTAATTGAAGTACCTTAAAAAGTTCAAAGTTGCAAGTTGAAGGTTCCAAGTAAA
This sequence comes from Aequorivita soesokkakensis, assembly GCF_001641085.1. Classification (GTDB taxonomy): domain Bacteria; phylum Bacteroidota; class Bacteroidia; order Flavobacteriales; family Flavobacteriaceae; genus Aequorivita; species Aequorivita soesokkakensis. The sequence continues at coordinate 148,438 of NZ_LXIE01000045.1, forward strand.
AAAACTTGAACCTGAAACTTGAAACCTTAAACCTGAAACTACTACAGTGGATACTAAAGAACTTCTTAAAAAAGTACGTAAAATCGAGATCAAAACGCGACGCTTGAGCGATCATGTGTTTGGTGGCGAGTATCATAGTACTTTCAAAGGTCGCGGGATGACGTTCAGCGAAGTGCGTCAATACCAGTTTGGCGACGACGTTCGTAATATAGATTGGAACGTTACCGCCCGTTATAACGAACCTTTTATTAAAGTTTTTGAAGAAGAGCGTGAGCTAACGCTGATGTTGATGGTTGATATTAGCGGTTCCGAATTTTTCGGAACGCAGGAACAGTTCAAAAATGAAATCATTACAGAAATTGCTGCAACGCTTGCTTTTTCAGCGATGCAGAATAACGACAAAACGGGCTTGATTCTTTTTTCAGATGAAATTGAACTTTACATTCCCCCGAAAAAAGGAAAATCACACGTACTTCGAATTATTCGTGAATTGATTGAATTCGAACCAAAAAGCAAAAAAACGGATATTGCGAACGCGCTGAAATTTTTGAGCAATGTGATGAAAAAGAAAGCCATCGTTTTTGTGCTTTCAGATTTTATTGCAGACAATTACCGAGATACTTTGAAGATTGCAGCCAGAAAACACGACGTTACAGGAATTCGTATTTATGATAAAGCTGAAGAAACCATTCCAAACCTCGGAATGGTTGAAATGCAAGACCAGGAAACTGGAGAATTACTTTTGGTAAACACGGGCTCTAAAAGTGTTCGCAATCAATACTATAGCTATCATCGCGAACGGGTGGATTATTTTACCGAATCATTTACAAAAAGTGGCGCAGGTGCTTTAAGTTGTAGAGTAGACGAAAGTTATGTGAAAAAATTGTTGGGTTATTTTAAGAGAAGGTAAAAGCCCCCTAACCCCGGAAGGGGGAACTTTTGACGAAAAAAAATGTTGAAAAAAAATATAATATTGATTGAATTTCCTGCAAGGTTTCACAAACCTTGTAGGTCTACCCGCATCGCTCTTTTTTCTTTATTCTTTTCTCTTTTTTCTTTTACCTCCTTTTCACAAGTAAATTCTACAATCGATTCCACAAAAATCAGGATTGGCGAGGAAATTCTCTACACAATTAACGTAAACGCAGATTCTACCGATGTTGTTGTTTTTCCCGAAGAGCAAACTTTTACGCCTTTGGAAATGATTGAATCCTATAAAACGGACACCACTTTTGAAGGTGCAAAATATCGCCTCATCAAAAAATACGGTCTAACGCAGTTTGATAGTGGCCACTACACCATTCCGCAACAGCGAATTTTGATAAACAACAAACCGTTTTTAACAGATTCCATAAAAGTGGAAGTTAACGATGTAATTGTTGATACCACAAAGCAGAAAATGTTCGACATAAAACCAGCGGTGGAAGTTAAAAGTCCGCCATTTGATTGGTTGTCGCTACTGTATTGGTTGGTGCCGATTCTTTTAATTATTGGGCTCGCCATTTATCTCTTCCGAAGAAAACAACGAAAAGACGCTGCCCAAAAGCAACTACCGCCTTACGAGGAAGCAATCGTTGCATTAAAAACATTGGATAATAGCCAGCTTTTAAAAGAAAACAAAAGCAAAGAATATTACAGCAGTTTAACTGAGATTGTAAAGCGCTATTTAGATCGTGAGGTTGATGAAGCTGCTTTGGAAAGCACCAGTGACGAGCTTATCACTCGTTTGATGATGCACAAAGACGCGGGAAGTTTTGATTTCGATTTGGAAACAATTCGAAAGTTGGATTCAATTTTTAAACGTGCAGATTTGGTGAAGTTTGCAAAAATGAACCAACAGGCCGGTCAAGCGGAAGTTGACAGAAAAACCATTGAGGAAATCATCAACGAAACCCACGAAGCAGTTCCGGAACCTACTGAGGAAGAGTTGTTGGAAGATGAAGCTTATAAAGAAAAATTAAAAAAGAAACAGAAACGCGCCAAAATTAAAAAGACTATCGGTGTAGCAATTTCGGTAGCTGCAATGGTGATTTTGGTAAATGGTTTTACGCAAGGTTTTGATAATTTATGGTATAATCTGTTCGGCAATGATATGCGCGAGCTTGCAGAAGGCAGATGGATAAAAAGTGAATACGGAAATCCGGCAGTAATTTTGGAAACGCCCGAAGTGCTTTTAAGAGCGGAAGCTCCCGTAACCAATGCCGATAAAAGCGCGGTAATGGGTAAAGATTTTTTCACTTTTGGAGAGATGAATTCCCCGTTATATATTTTGGTTTCTACTACGCAGTTTACTCAAAAACAGGACATTGCATTGGAAACGGCACTGGATGCAGTTTTAGACGATTTGGAACAGAGCGGCGCCAAAAATATGATTGTAAAACGCGATGATTTTGAAACCGAAAAAGGAATAAAAGGTTTGAAAGCCTACGGAGAATTTAATGTGCAGGTTTCAGATAATAAAGTGCTGAAAGAGAAAAGCACCTATGAACTGTTGCTTTTCGCACAGGAAAATGGTTTGCAGGAAGTTTTGATAGTCTATCAAAACGATGGCAAATACGCCGAAGAAATAAAAAAACGAATTGAAGCTTCCATAGAGCTTGAAATTTCAGAAAAAAATGGGCAGTAATTTCGAATTTGTAAATCCGCAGTCTTTCTGGTTGTTCCTTATACTTCCAGTGCTCGTGCTATGGTATTTATGGAAACGGAAACAGCAAACGGCTTCCCTAAAAATTTCGAGTGTGAGCGGTTTTAAATCTGGCAGAAATTGGTTGGCACGATTAAAATCATTGCTTTTTGTGCTTCGCCTTTTGGCTCTTTCGGCAATTATTATTGCAATGGCTCGCCCAAGAACCGTTGACGAATCCACAAAAACAAAAACAACCCGCGGGATTGATATCGTGATGGCAATAGACGTTTCGGCAAGTATGCTTGCGCGCGATTTAAAACCAAACCGTTTGGAAGCATTGAAGACGGTGGCGGCAAGATTTATTAATGGTCGCCCGAATGACAGGATTGGTTTGGTGGAATATGCTGGTGAAAGCTATACCCGCACGCCGTTAACAAGTGATAAAACAATCGTGCTTTCTTCGCTAAAAAATATAACCTATAACACAACCATTGAAGGCGGAACTGCAATTGGTTCCGGTCTTGCAACCGCCGTGAACCGTTTAAAGGAAAGTCGTGCAAAAAGCAAAGTGATTATTTTGCTTACGGACGGTGTGAACAATTCAGGTTTTATCGACCCAAAAATAGCGAGCGAACTTGCCGTAGAATTCGGCATTAAGGTTTACACTATAGGAATTGGAAGCAATGGAATGGCTATGTCTCCAATTGGAATTCGTCCCGACGGCGGTTTTCAATATGGAAACGTACAAGTGGAAATTGACGAAGCCCTGCTGAAAGAAATTGCCGCAAAAACCGGCGGACAATATTTCCGGGCAACGAGTACTACCAAACTGGAGCAGATTTACGAAGAAATAAACAAACTGGAAAAAACAGACATTGAAGAATTCAAATACACAAACTATAACGAAATGTTTCGTCCGTGGGCCATTTTCGCTTTAGTTTTAATTGCATTTGAATTTTTATTGCGAATCACCATATTTAAAGGATTTTTATAAAAATGTTCCAATTAGAGCAACCCATATATTTCTATATTCTCTTCGCCATTCCGGTGATAGTGGTGGTTTTTCTATTGCTTTTAGTTTGGAAAAAAAGAACTCAAAATAGGTTTGTTGACAAAGAATTGCTAAAAAAACTTAGTCCAAATCGTTCGCTTTTTAAAGCTGTTTTAAAAGTATTCGTGCTTTGTTTGGCTATTGCCTGTTTAAGTTTTGCATTGGTAAACCCAAAAATCGGAACTAAAATAGAAAACGTAAAAAGGGAAGGTGTAGATATTGTTTTTGCTTTGGATGTTTCAAAAAGTATGCTGGCGGAAGATATTGCGCCAAACCGTTTGGAAAAATCGAAGCAGTTAATTACCCAAATAATAAACAGCCTAACTGGCGATAGAATTGGCATCATTGGTTATGCGGGCAGTGCTTTTCCGCAAGTGCCAATAACAACAGATTTTTCTTCCGCAAAATTATTTTTAAGCGGAATGAATACCGATATGGTTTCTTCACAGGGAACCGCAATTACCGAAGCCATACAAATGGCAGAAACTTTTTATGATGATGAAGGGCAGACCAACAGGGTGCTTTTCATTATTTCAGACGGGGAAGACCACGAAGGCAACATTGCTGATATTGCTGAGGAAGCCGCAAAAAAGGGAATCCGTATTTTTACAATTGGCGTGGGGACTTTGGAAGGTGGCCCAATTCCTATAAAGGAAAACGGCGTGCTGCAATATTACAAACGCGACCAAAATAACGAACAGGTTATCACGCGTTTGGGCGAAGAAACTCTAAAACAAATTGCTGAAACCACTAAAGGTCAGTATATTGACGGCTCAAACACAAAAGCGGTGATTGAAAAAGTGACTGCCATTTTAAACGGAATGGACAAAAAAGAATTTGAGTCGAAACAATTTACCGATTTTAAAGACCAATTTCAATGGTTTTTGGCTGGGGCATTGTTTTTGCTGGTTTTGGATGTGTTCTTTTTGGAACGAAAAACAGCCTGGCTGAAAAAATTGAATTTATTTAACGAAAAGGAAAAAGGATAAAATGATGTTTGGAGCTAAAACATTTTTTCAGAAAAAAACGCTGCTGAGAATTTCAATGGTTCTTTGCACACTTACTTTTTCATTGAATTCATTTGCGCAACAATTAGCCAAAGAACAAAAAAAAGAAATGAAGGCCGCACAAAATTATTTGAGCGAAGCCCAGCAATCACTTCAGAAAAATGAATTTGCCCCCGCGGAAGCCGATTACCGCAAAGCCATTTCGCTAAATCCAAAAAGCGAGGTTGCAAAATACAATTTGGGAACCGCTTACTACGGAAAAGAAAAAAATGCGGAGGCGATGCTTCGCTTTAAACAAGCTGCCCAAACCGCAACGGATAAAGCAGAAAAACACAAAGCATTTCACAATTTGGGAAATACTTTTATGAACGAAAAAAAATACACCGAAGCTGTGGAAGCATATAAAAATGCACTTCGGAACAATCCAAATGATGATGAAACCCGCTATAATTTAGCTTTGGCAAAAGATATGCTTGACAAAAATCCGCCGCCGCCACAGGATAAAGACGATAAGGATAAGGACAAAAAAGATCAGGATAAAAAGGATCAACAAGACCAGCAGGACAAAAAAGACCAAGGCGATAAAGGCGATCAGAAAGACGATAAGGATAAAGGCGACCAAAAAGAGGATAAAAAAGAAGGCGATAAAGACAAAGACGAAAAGCAGCCGGACAAACCAAAAGAAGGAGAGGGAGATAAACCTCAGCAGCAACAGCCCGTACCCGGGCAATTATCGCCACAGCAGGTGAAAAGTCTTTTGGAAGCGATGAACAATGAAGAGAAAAAGACGCAGGATAAAATAAATGCTGAAAAGCAAAAAGGTGCAAAAGTAAGAACGGATAAAGATTGGTAGGTTATGAAGACGAAAAATTTTTTATTCCTTTTAGGGTTTGTGTTGTGCAGTATCGCTGCTACGGCACAGGTTCAATTTGATGCCAAAGTGAGCAAGAAAACGCTGGGTATAAACGAGCGTTTGCGAATTGATTTTGAAATGAATCAAGATGGCGACAATTTTAGACCGCCAACATTTGAGGGTTTCCGCGTTGTGGGCGGGCCCAACCAGTCCATCAGCAATGCTTATATTAACGGAAAGCGGAGTTTTTCAAAAACCTATTCCTATTTTTTGTCGCCACAAAAACGGGGAAGAGTAACTATTGGCCAAGCCACCATCGAGATACAAGGCGAAACCTATAAAACCCTTCCCATTGAAGTGGATGTTACCGCTGCCGTTGAAGTTCCAAAAGATGGCAACAATGCAGATTATGTGGCCAGTGAAAATGTACATTTGGTCGCGGAAGTTTCAAATGCCAATCCGTATTTGAACGAAGCGATTACGGTTACATACAAATTATATGTTTCGCACGACGTTAGTATTCAAAGTCAATGGCGAGAGATTGATACTCCAAAATACGCCGATTTTTGGAGCCAAAATATTGACAATCAAAACAATTTTAAGGTTTACGAAGGAAAGTACAACGGACAAGATTACCGTTACGTTGTGTTGCGGACTACGGTTCTTTATCCACAGAAAACCGGAAAACTAGATATTGAACCATTAACGCTCGATATTCCTATTGACGTTCAAGGCAATCGCCGCGATATTTTTGGTCGCCGTTTGATGGAACGTGTAAATAGAACCATTTCTGCGGGAAATAGAACAATTGATGTGAAACCACTTCCGTTGGAAGGAAAACCGGACGGTTTTAACGGCGCGGTGGGCGATTTCACTTTTGATGTAGCTACAAATAAAACTTCGCTAAACGCAAATGAATCTTTACAATTGGACATAAAGATTTCAGGAAAAGGAAATCTGAAACTCTTTACTGCACCCACCGTGAAACTTCCGAATACACTTGAAGTTTATGAGCCCGAACACAACGAAAGCGTAAACACAACAATTGCTGGAATGCAGGGTTCCATTACAGATTCATATACTGTTGTGCCACAATTTAAAGGTACGTATCCCGTAAACCCAATCACCTTTTCTTTTTTCGACCCGAATACTGAAAAATATAAAACCCTTACTTCAAAAGAGTTCACGATTGAGGTTGAAAACGGACCAATCAGTTCGGCAAATCCAAATGCCAATTCCAACGATGCCAAAAAACAGGTGGTTCTTTCAAAAGACAATTTTAAATACATAAAATTAGACGCCAATTTACAACCCATAGCACAGGAATCTTTTTTCAAATCTGGATTGTTCTGGTCGCTTTTGGGCGGGCCATTTTTGTTGATTCCGTTATTTATTCTCGCTGGGAAAAAACGCAAAGAGCGTTTAAATGATGTGGAAGGAAACAAATTGCGCCGCGCAAACAAGCTTGCCAAAAAATACCTTTCGGAAGCAAAACGAAATATTCAAAACCCAATTGCATTTTATGAATCTTTGGAACGCGCGCTTCACAATTATTTGAAAGCAAAGCTGAATATTGAAACTTCGGAAATGGAAAAAAGCCATATTTCAAAGCTTTTATTGGAGCGAAAAGTTGAAACCCCCGTGGTTGAAAATTTCATCGGCTTGCTGAAAAGTTGCGAATATGCACGCTATGCCTCAACTTCCACAGCTTCGGTGCAACAGGATTACAACAAAGCCGCAGAAATTATTTCAACCATTGACAAACAAATACAGTAAAATTGAAGAAGATGAAAAAGCTGCTGTACATATTGATTTTACTAATTTCTTTCTCAAGTATTGGGCAAAGCGAAAAGCTTTTTGACCAAGGAAAAGAGCTTTACAAAAATGGAAAATACCAACAAGCCATAAATGCTTGGATGCAAATTTTAGACAAAGGCGAACATTCAGCCGAGCTTTATTTCAATTTGGGAAATGCGCAATACAAGCTGAACCACATTGGGCCAAGTATTTATTATTACGAAAAAGCTTTGCAACTTTCACCTAACGATTCCGATATAAAAAATAATCTCGCCTTTGCGGAAAACGCACGGATTGATTCCATTGAGCCTTTGCCAAAAACTGTTTTTTCAAAGTGGTATAATAGCATTTCCAGCATTTTTACTTTTGAAGGGTGGGCGGTTGTAGCAGTTGCTTTTTCAGTATTTTTTGTAGCATTATTTCTTTTTTACTACTTCGCTTTTTCAGAGAGAAGAAAACGGTTGCTTTTCGTCAGCGCTATGTTTGCCGGAATTTTATTGATTACTTCGCTTACAATGGCATTTTTAACCTATGGCGATTTCACCAAAAACCAACCTGCCATTATTTTTGCAAGTGAAATTGAGGTAAAAACGGCACCCACTATGGGCAGCGACATCGCGTTTACGCTTCACGAAGGAACCAAAGTGCAAATTTCTGCGCAAGACGGCAATTGGTTCCGCATTACTTTAGCAGACGGAAAAGATGGTTGGATACCCGCCACAGATTTAAAACAACTTTAGGAATTAATATTTAGTTAACAGGAAATTAAGCAAATTCTGTTATTTTTGTGATTCTTAAAAAAAAACACTTGAAATTTACCAGTATTTTATTGTTGATAGTTTTTACAAGTTTTCTTGTAACTCCTGCTATTATTAGTATTTCTGGCAATCAAGCCGATGTTTCTACTTTTTTTTCAATGAACGAGGAGGAAAACTCGAACAAAATGCCCAAGCCTAATTTTGTTTTCGTTTTTGAAAAAATTCAATCCAATTATGAAAGCTTAGCATTTCTGAAAAAACAGAAAAACAAAGACGGTTTTCAAATTGACAAATATTCCAAAGTCTTTATAGACGTTGTTTCACCGCCTCCGCGTGTGGAATAGTTTTCTCAAAAAACATATTTAACCATTTTTCCAAACACATCTCCATGGCATTGGTCATTGGGAAATGATGTGCCAATTTTATTGGCTTTGGATATAATTCATATAACTTACTTAAAAATATTTTCATATTATGAAAGCACATACCTTAGAAACACAGGCAACTATGACGCCTGAAAAAGCCCTTCAATATTTAAAAGAAGGCAATATTCGATTTCAAAACAACTTAAAGGCAAACCGTAACCTTTTGGAACAAGTAAACGATACCAGTGATGGGCAATTTCCGTTCGCAACTATTTTAAGCTGCATAGATAGCAGGGTTTCCGCCGAACTTATTTTTGATCAAGGTCTTGGCGATATTTTTAGCGTGCGCATTGCGGGCAATTTTATAAACGAGGACATTTTAGGAAGCTTGGAATTTGCCTGCAAATTGGCGGGTTCAAAAATTGTTTTGGTTTTGGGCCACACAGCTTGTGGCGCAATAAAAGGAGCTTGCGATGATGCAAAAATGGGCAACCTGACCACAATGATAAGCAAAATTAAACCTGCCGTAAAAGCTGTGGAAGAACCTAGAGATGAAAGTCTGCGAAATTCTGCTAATAGTGAATTTGTAGATGCTGTTTCTGAAACAAATGTCCATATGGCCATTGCCAATATCCGTTCCAAAAGCCCTATTTTAAAGGAAATGGAAGATAATGATGAAATACAGATTTATGGCGGAATGTATGATATTAACAACGGTGAAGTAACCTTTTTTCACGAATAAAATCACTTAAACATGACAAAAAATATATTTTCAAATTTTAGGGGCAATCTTTTCGGGGGAATTACCGCCGGGATTGTTGCCCTTCCATTGGCACTGGCTTTCGGGGTGCAATCGGGCCTTGGGCCTGATGCCGGATTGTATGGCGCTATTTTTATTGGGTTTTTTGCTTCGCTATTTGGAGGAACCAATACCCAAATTTCTGGCCCAACAGCACCTATGACGGCTGTTTCCATGGTTTTAATAGCAGGAATTATTGCGGCCAATAACGGCGATGTTGAGCAAGCCCTTCCTTACATTCTACTTGTTTTTTTAATGGCAGGTTTGATGCAGATATTATTGGGAATAACAGGTGTGGGAAAGTATATAAAATACATTCCATATCCCGTGGTTTCAGGGTTTATGACGGCAATTGGCGTTATCATTTTAATCACTCAGTTGTTGCCTGTTTTGGGTTATTATACCGAAGAAGACACGGCTTTCATTGAGACTTTCAAGCCAAAGGCTGAAGAAGTAATGATGAGCAAAATTCTGCAAGACGAAGCCGGGGAAGGAATTCTGGTTCTTGAAGATTTCAAGGAAACCATAACCCGTTCTGAACAAATTTCAGAGGAAGAAATTCTTCGGGAAGCGAAAATTCTCGCAAAAGCTGAAAACTCTGGGGTGGCTGGAGCCATAAAAGCGCTTCCCCGGGCAATTTCATCTATAAATTGGCTGGAATTTATTTTGGCTTCGCTGACCATTTTTATTATTTACGGTTTCAAAAGAATAACTACAAAAGTGCCCAGTACGTTGGTAGCATTGCTTTTGGTTTCGGTTGGAGCGTATCTTCTGAAATTGAACTATCAGCCTATTGACCAGATTCCGGGTGGTTTCCCTATTCCGAATTTGGATATGTTCAGCCAGTTTCAATTCGGACAAATTTCACCCTATGTGTTTACCGCATTAACCTTGGCGTTCTTGGGAAGTATTGACTCACTTTTGACTTCCGTGGTTGCAGACAATATGACAAAAACAAAACACAACCCAAACCGAGAACTGATGGGGCAAGGAATTGGAAACAGTGTTGCCGCAATTTTTGGCGGAATTCCAGGTGCCGGTGCAACTATTCGCACGGTTGTAAATATAAAATCTGGCGGAACGACCAGACTTTCTGGGATGATCGCGGCAGTATTGTTGCTCGTTATATTATTGGCTTTAGGGCCCGTAGCATCTCAGATTCCAGCAGCTGTTCTTGCGGGAATTTTGATAACCGTTGGTATTGGCGTAATGGATTATAAAGGCTTAAAAGCAATCCCAAAAATGCAGAAAGCCGAAGTAACCATTATGATTGTGGTTTTACTTCTTTCAGTGTTTTGGAACTTGGTTTATGCGGTTGGAATAGGCTTGGTTTTGGCAGCTATCATTTTTATGAAGAAAATTGGGGATCTCACCGCGGACCAATCCAAGGTTGTTCCCTTAAAAATTGCCGATGAACTTTCAATGGCGTGGAGCGACGAGATGAACTTTCCAGAAAAATTAAAAGAGGAAGTCTTCATAAAACGTTTGGAAGGTCCATTGTTTTTTGGGTACACATCAGATTTTCAACAATTGGCAAATCAAATTCCCGATACAGCGACCCACGTAATAATACGGATGGGAAAAACGCCATATATAGACCAATCCGGACTTTATGCCATGGAAGAAGTGTTGATGAATATTTCAAAAAAAGGAATCAAACCTATTTTTGAAGACCTTCAGGCGCAACCGCGTGTTATGATGGAAAAGATTGATATTATTCCCGATTTAGTGCCGAAAGAATTAATTTTCAATGATTTTAACTCGGCTTTGAAATACATAAAAGGAAATGTAGAAAACGTAGTATAACTTATTCTTTTTCAATCATTATTTTCAGAATTAAGCTCCGTTTCCGCGGGGCTTTTTTCGTCTAAAATCTCTTCATCGGTATCATTATATTCATCAACTTCCTTCATAATTGCGGGAAGAATTGCAGGCGCAATCATTGCAACCGGGCCATATAAAACTGAAGCCTCCCGTTGTTCCTCAGTAAGTATCCTGTAATTTTCAGAAGCATTTACAAACATAAAAACCACACTTATCAAAAAGGCGAATTTCAGCACATTAAAAATTCCACCAAACAATTTGTTGAAAATGCCAAGCATCGCAAAATCGGCCACCTTCGTTAAAAGCCTTCCCAAGAGACTGAACAAAAGCATTATCAGTAAAAAGGTGATTACAAACGCCGCCACTTGTGTAGTATCTGCGCTCCAATTAAACCAATTTTCCAAATAAACCCTTACATAGCCAGAAAAAAACATCGCGCAATAAACGCCAACCACAATTCCAATTAAAGAAGCGAGCGAGCGCAACAACCCTTTGCTAAAGCCTACAAAAAAAGCGATGATGAAAATGATGCCTATAACAATGTCGATGGTATTCATAATTCCAAATTTTTCATAAATATACCAATTTATAAGTTTCAAGTTTCAGCTTCCAAGTTGCAAGTTCTGAATTCTTACTTGAGATTTGTGATTTGATTTTGATATTTTTTTGGGATTTGGAATTTGTTTTTTGGAATTTAAACCCATCACGTTTGCCTATTAAGCAACACAATTTTAAATTTATAAACCCATATATTTGCAAAAACTAAATCCATAAAATGGCGCGCGACGAACAATTAAAAGAACGATGGGAAGCAGTAGTAAAAATGCTGGGCGACCGTTTTGCCGATGGACAGACTTTAGATTTGGATGCCATCATTTATTTAATAGGAATTCAGGAATTGGGCCAATTGCACCGAAAGTTTAAAAAAGACGAAAAGCTAAACCTGATGCACATTGCCATCTGCCGTGTTTTGGAACCTTACGGATATTATACATTTGATTACGTTGACGAAGAAGGCTGGCCACATTACCACGTTTTGGAACAATTGCCGCCACTAAAAGCTGGTGAACAAAGCGTTTTGATGAAGGAAGCTATTGTGCAGTATTTTTTGGAGAAGGAAGTTATTGTTTAATTTTTATAAGTCTATGCAGAAAATTATTTTATATTTTTTAGATTATAAAAACCTTTTTTAAATATTAAAAAAATTAATTTGAAGATACTTTACATATTAGGGAACGGATTCGATTTAAGTCTTGACATAAAAACAAGCTATACAGACTTTTATAATTATTATAAATTGATAGAATCAACAAACGAAAATGTAAACAAATTAAAGAAAGAGATATCTATTAATTATAAAAATTGGTCAGATCTAGAATTTTCACTTGGGCAGTATACACAAGAATTAAAAACTGTGAAAGAATTCGATGAGGTTTTTGACGATATCGGTGAGCACCTTGCGGAATATTTAAAAAAAGAAGAGGATAAATTTGATCCAAAAAAAATAAATCGCGAGAAATTTTTCAAAGACCTGGTTAGGGTTGAAGAGTATTTACCAACCGCTGACAGGAATATTTTAAATGCTTACAAGAATAAATTTCTTAGCAGTACTTGGAATATTGAAATCTTCACATTCAATTATACGAGAACAATTGAAAAAATTATTGGTGAAAAAAGAAATGTTGAAATAGGTCATCATCCTAATGGAACCGCTTCAGTAATTTTAAAAGGAGTAGAGCATATTCACGGATATGTAGATAAGAGAATGGTTTTGGGTATTAACGATATATCACAACTAAAAAATAAAGAATTCCATAATAATGTAGATATACTTGAAGCAATTGTAAAAGAAAAGTGTAATAAAGCTTATAGACACACAATAGACGATTTATTTACAACAAAAATTAAGCAAGCCAATCTAATATGCATTTTTGGGTCTTCTATCGGAGATACAGATAATATGTGGTGGGAACAAATAGGACAAAAACTTATTAATGAGATTCCTATAATTATTTTTTCAAAAGGAGAAGAAGTAATATCAGCAAGAAACGGTTATAAAAATAATAGGACTGAAAGAAAAATACGCCAATATTTTTTGAAAAAAACAAAGCTAACAGATGAAGAAAAAGAAAAGTTCGGAAATAATGTTTTTGTCGTGCTTGATTCTCCAATATTTAAAGAGATTTAATTAATAAAAGAACAGTTGCTTAAGATTTTAAAAAATTATTAGTCTTTTCCTGGCAAAAAAGAATTAAAATGATAGAAACAATAAAAAAACACATAGCTGAAGTTCAAGCC
>NZ_LXIE01000046.1 GCF_001641085.1 Aequorivita soesokkakensis
TCCATCACCCGTTGCCCCAATAGGTTGTAGATCGACACATTCTCGATGTTGTCCACACTTCTCAGGTTAAGCACCCCGGTGGTCGGGTTCGGGTAATAGCTGAAGCCAGCTATCGTATTGTCAACGGTGCCAAGGTTCGTCCCGTCTATCACAATGTCGGTAACGGCACCATTGTTCAGCACGAACACATAGTATGCCTGGCCGGCAAGGGTGAAGATGGAGGCCGAGGTGCCCGGAAGGCACTGGTTCGTGTTCTG
>NZ_LXIE01000047.1 GCF_001641085.1 Aequorivita soesokkakensis
CCATAAGTGCGCCCGTTATTCCCGCTCCAATAATTAAAACATCTGCAGAAATAGATTTTGTAAGCGAAGGATAGCTTTGTGGAAGGGCATTTTTAATTAACCAATAAGGTTCGTTTGAACGGATATCCATAATCTTTCTTTTTCTTTGAAAGTTAGTCAAACAATAGGCTGACGCTATACCCTTTAATATTTATTTATAAATTTTCTTTTCTATAAACCTTAAAATCCTTTAACATCAAGCGTTAAACACTTCTCAATTGTGAAATTGCTAAGATTTTTTTCTTGGTTCACTAATTACCTTTAAACAAAAATTTAAAACAAAAAACTATGGAAACTACAAAAGAAAAAGCCGACAAAAACATCCACAAAGAAATCGTGAACAATCTTCAGGATTTATTGGAAAAAAATTATGATGCCGAAAAAGGATTCACAAAAGCGATGAAAGATGCAAAAAATCAAAACTTAAAGCGCTTTCTTCAACAACAGGCTGCACAGCGCAACCGTTTTGCCACTGAACTTGATCAACAAATAAGAAACTTAAACGAGCAACCAAAGGAAAGCGGAAGTTTTACTGGAGATTTGCATAGAACTTGGATTGACATTAAGAGTTCGGTAGCTGGGAATACTGATGAAGCAGTTTTGGAAGAGTGCATCCGCGGTGAAAAAGCTAGCTGGAAGGAATATGAAGAAAAATTGCAAAACAAAAATTTTCCTTCAAACATTTCTGGAGTTCTTCAAAATCAGGCGACAGAAATTCACAACACGCTTAATCGCGTAAAAACTTTAGAAGACCTTGCCGATGTTGAATAAATCAGCAATATGAAGAAGAAAAATGGCAAGAAAAAACCCTTGGATTTAAATC
>NZ_LXIE01000048.1 GCF_001641085.1 Aequorivita soesokkakensis
GAATATAATATTTTTTCAGAAAGAGTTAGTGGTTTTCCAGTGATTTCACGTGCTTTATCAACACGTTCGGCCATTTGGGAATAAACCTTTTTTATCATATCAATATCAAAAGCCATAGTTGTATTAATTCACTAAATAGTAATTTTTATTGATTATAATTGTCGAATCAATAAAATTAGATATGAAAATTTAAGAATTTCAGAATATTATAAAACAATATTTTTATAATATCTAAAGGGAAGAATCTGAATTAATACAGGCTTTTGATAATTTCTTCAATGCTCAAGCCTTCCGCTTCGGCTTTGTAGTTTTTTATCAATCGGTGTCTTAAAATTCCTATCGCAGCTTTTTGGACATCCTCAATATCTGGAGAGAATTTTCCGTGAAGGGCAGCATGCGATTTTGCGGCCAAAATTAAATTCTGAGAAGCTCGTGGTCCAGCGCCCCAATCAATATAGGTTTTTACGGTTTCGGTCGCAGTTGAACTATTTGGACGGGTCTTTCCAACCAAAGTAACGGCATATTCCACAACGTTGTCAGCTACAGGAATTCTTCGGATTAATTGTTGGAAATCGATAATTTCTTGCGCTGTAAAAAGCGCATTTACCTTTTGGATTTCGCCCGCAGTGGTCTGCTTCACCACTTCAACCTCTTCAGAAAAAGAAGGGTATTCAAGGTTGATGGCAAACATAAAACGGTCCAACTGTGCTTCGGGCAACGGATAGGTTCCCTCCTGTTCTATTGGGTTTTGGGTGGCCAATACGAAATAAGGCAAATCCAATTTATAGTGATGCCCCGCAACAGTTACGGCACGTTCCTGCATGGCTTCCAAAAGCGCGGCTTGGGTTTTTGGAGGCGTTCTGTTAATCTCGTCGGCAAGAATAATATTCGCGAATATAGGCCCCTTTATAAATTTAAATTCTCGATTTTGGTCAAGAATTTCAGAACCCAAAATATCGCTCGGCATCAAATCTGGAGTGAACTGGATTCTTTTGAATTTTAAGCCCAATGCTTCCGCAACGGTATTTACCAACAAGGTTTTCGCAAGTCCTGGAACACCAATTAACAAAGCATGGCCGCCCGAAAAAATGGCCAGCAACACCTGCTCCACCACTTCATCTTGACCTACAATAACTTTTTTAATTTCCTGCCGAAGGGCATTATATTTTGAAACCAGTTGCGTTACCGCTGCTACGTCTGACATATTTTTTTCGATATTATTTTTTCATCCAATTCCCTGCAAAATCGCAATCTTGGTAGTCTTGGTTGATGCTAATATACGTATCTTTTATTTTCTCATTTTGCCACTTGTTGATTACTTTAATTTGCTTTTCGCGAAGTGCCAACTGTTTAATGCGCTCGTAATCCTTAGAGTAATCGGCTTTATGCTCTGGGTATTTTTTGGTGACAGTAAGTATTTTAAGACTGCTTTTTCCGGTACGGTCTCTGTCTGTAAACACTTTTGAAACCTCGCCTTCTTCCAAATTATAAACCTGTGCGCTTAAGGCAGGATCCATTTTTGTAAGATCAAATTTGGTGTCAAAATTAACTGGGTTTATCAATTGACCGCCATTATTACGGGTTTCTTTATCATCAGAAAATTCACGGGCTGCCTCTGCAAAAGTTATTTCACCGGCATCTATCTTGGTTTTTAAATCGTCTATTTCCTTTTGTGCGGCATCAATAGATTGTTGTGAAACTTCTGGAAACATAAGAATATGCCGAACATCTACTTCTTGTCCGCGTATTTTTTCAACGTATAAAATATGGTATCCAAACTCGGTTTCGAATGGCTCGCTTATTTCACCTTCCAAAAGAGAAAAAGCTTGATCCTTAAATTCTTTTGCCCAAGGGGAATCTCTTTTAACACTGGTATAAAGCCCTCCTTTGGAATTTGAACCGGGATCTTTTGAATATAATACCGCCTTTGTGGCAAAACTTGCTCCGTTATCAATAATGTCTGCGCGAATTGCATTCAGTTTTGCTATAACTTCATCTCTTGCTTGTTGCGTAATTTCAGGGTCAATAACTATTTGTGCTACTTCAATTTCAGCACCAAAAACCGGTCTCTCCTCTTCTGGAATTGAAAAGAAAAAAGTACGCACTTCTTCAGGGGTAACTTCCACTTTTTCAATTACTTTTTGCTGCATTAAACTGGCGAGCTTAATGCTTTTGTTTGCTTCAAAAAGATCTTTTTTCAATTCTGCAATATTGTCTTTTCTGTAATAGGCAGCCACTTTTTCTGGAGTACCCAATTCGCTAATCATATACTCCAACTGTTGTTCTATAACTCCATTTATTTCTGAATCGGGAACAAAAAGGCTATCCTGCTTGGCCTGATGCGCATAAAGTTTGTCTTCCATCAACTTGCCCATTAGTTGGCAACGGGTAATTTCTTCAATAGACATTCCTTGCGACTGCATTTCAACATAAGCTTTGTCAATATCGCTATCCAAAATAACATATTCACCAACCACAGCACTTACGCCTTCAGCTTTATATCTTTTAAAAGGAACTGTATCCCGTTGCACTATTTGTTGCACAACAAGAGAATCATTACTTTTAACTACTCCAATACTGTCCGGCTCCAAAACAACCTGCGCTTGCAGAATGGCAGTAGAAAATAACAATACCAATAAAAATTTATTCATTTTTATAGATTTCAAAATTATTTGTTTCAATAGCATCTTTTGTAATATCTGTTTCTAGTTTTTTTATAAGCTCGAGCTTTCTTTTGTTCAGAATAATCTGTTTCAAAGTGGGCTTGACATAGGAAAGGGGCGCTGTATCATTGGGATTGAGCACATTTTCAATTTTCACCAAATATACTCCTAATGAATCTTGCAACTGTGAAAAATTAGATTTTTTTAACACTTGCTCGCTATTCTCCCTTAATACTGGTAACGTATGAAGCAAAACTTCTTTTTTAACCCAAACCGAATCGTTAAAATTTGAAGAAATGAACTGATAGTTTTGGCTGTTTAGTGATGTTCTGTCCTTTTCATTATAACGGTTCAATTTTTCCTTTACGGAAGCAAGACCATCATAGTTAACAGGAAGTTGAACGTATCTCAATTTAACCAACAGGTCTTTAAGCTTAAAGTTTTCCTTATTGGTTTCATAATAATTTTGATATTCTTGTTCGGTGATAACGCTATCCAGCTGTTTGCTTACAATTACATTTTTGTATGCCTCAGTTAAAAGATCATTTTGATATTCCTGAACCAGTTTATTGTATTGATCCAGTTTATCTGCGGTAAGGTTGATTTTTGCTTGGTCAATAAGCAATTGTTGGGTTGCCCAACGATTTATATAATTATTTACAATTAATGTACTGTCTTCGGGGGAAGTGTTTTCAGCTATTAATTTTTGAATGTCGTCTTTATATAAATAACTGTTGTTAACCCGCGCCACAGCTTCCTTTTTAGCTTCCGGTTTAAAATAATTACAGGAAACAAAAAAAATACTCAATAATAATATTTTAAAAATATTCAGAATCACTTAAGCTCTTTTTTCAAATGTTTCAACGCTTTTTTGTCAACCTCAACTTTATATTTTGAATGCAATTCCTGCATCCATTTTGCTTCAATATCGTTTTGGTAGTTGCTCAACACTTTTCCTTTAACTTCATCCAATGACTTTTCTCCTGGAGCCAATATCGCCTTAATGTTAACGACCTCAAAGGAATCATTGTTTGGATAAACCTTTGAAACACCTTCTTTTATTTCCAAACCTTCCGGAAGTTCACGTTGGTCAACTTCAAAAAGACCGGGCGTAATCAATACGTTTACTTTATCATCCGTATTTAGCGCCGTTTTAATTTCTTCTGCAGTTTTGCCTTCAGCAAGCATTTTTTGAATTTGTTGTGCCAGCATTTCTGAAGTAGCTGAATAAATTATAGCCTCAACGCGTTGTTTCCATTGATAGTCTTGTTTTGTTTTATTGTAATATTCCTGAAGCCCAATAGAATCGTTCTTTGCTTTTTGCCAAATATTTTTGTTCATCACATCAAATATTAAAAGGCCATCGCGATATTCAGTAAGTATGGCGGCATAATCTTCGTTTTCGTCCTCAAGGTGTTCCTTAAAGTAATCTTTCAGGTTTTCGGTTTCAAACTCGTCATATAGATCTACTAAAAGCGCTTCTTTCTGCTTGTAAGGTCTAGTTGTTTTTTGACGGCCGGCAATAAATTTTGCAAAATCTGTATAGCCCAACTTTTTGTCGCCAATGGTGAAAAGGGTTTTTTCCATATCATTAGGAATTGGATTCATTATCCATTTTCTTTTCAAAACATCATCAGTTACGTACGTATCAAAATAAGGCAAAAAGCTTTCCCCTTTTTTGAAGCCGTATTTTTCCTTTATTTTATTGTTAATTGCATTGGTAACAATTTTGGAGCGATCGCCTTCGGTCACTCTTTTCTCCAATGATTCCTTTTGTTGTTCAAAAGATTCCTCAGGCAGTTTTTCATCCAAACGAATGATGTGCCAGCCAAAATCGGTTTTTACTGGCTTGCTTATATCGCCAATGTTTTTTAGTTCATAAGCAGCATTCTCAAACTCAGGAGCGCGAAGATCGCCTTTGGTGAAAGCGTTCAGTTTCCCGCCTTTTACTGCTGAATTTTTATCGTCTGAAAATTGTTTCGCAAGGCTTTCAAAAGATTCGCCTTGTTTTAACATTGTGTAAAGTTCATTGATGCGTTCTTCAGGATTGAAAGTACGTGCGCCTTTTTTATCTGAAATCATAATGTGTGAAACAGCAATTTTTGGCATTTTGCTTCTTCGGTCATTCACTTTTAGAATATGATAGCCAAAAGTGGTGCGCACAATTTTTGAAATTTCGCCAACCTTAGTATTATAGGCAGCATTTTCAAAAGGATAAACCATATTGAACACTGTAAAATAACCTAGATTTCCGCCAGTTTCCTTAGCTCCCGGCTCTTCAGAATATGTTTTTGCCAATTGGGCAAAGTCTTCGCCCTTAACAGCCCTATCGCGAATAGATTTAATTTTGTTGTAAGCCGCCAAGGTATCCTGTGGCACTGATTCATAATCTACACGAATCAAAATATGTGAGGCGTTAATATCTTCCTTTCCACGCTCATAGGCTTCTTTTGCTAGCTCTTCTGTAACCTTATCTTCAAAAAGATAGTTTCGAGAAAGCTGGTCCCTATATTTTGAATATTCACTTTTATATGTACTTTCCTTATCCAAGCCCTGTGTTTCGGCTTCGGCTATTTTCAGTTTGTAATCAATAAAAAGTTGCAAATAGCCATCAATATCCTTTTGCGATTCATCTTGAACCAAATCTAGGTTCTTCAAATAGACGCGCTTAAATTCATTGGCATACACCGGTTTGCCATCAATGGTCATCAATACTTCTTTTTTGTTTTGGGAAAAAACAGTAGTGGCACTTAAAAATGCCAAAATAATTACGGAAAGAAAATTTTTCATTTTTAAAATATTTATTTTTTATAGAAGTAATACGCTAGCCCTAAAGCTTTGGCGAACAAAGGTGCAAAAATAACAAAAAGGTATGGTAACATACATCAGAAAAGCAAACGAATTTAATATAATTATAGTGTTTTCAGCTTTTTAAAATATTATCAAAATCCCGTACCTTGCGGTATGTTGCAAACAGAAGCAAATCAATTGTTTTTTTGCAGCTTTAAAATTTCCACACAACAAAATGTAAATGACTGAACGCGTAAAACTTATATGGGATTTCCGGGGGCCAAACGCCCAACCAATCGCTATTCACCACGCAAAACACCTCGCTGAATTTGCCGAATCTGAAAAGCTACAAAATACGCTTACCGGCAATGAAGAAATAACCCCAATGCACCACATTGCATTTTTGGTGGTAGAAAAAACTTTGATGCATTCCTTACGGGAAACGCTTAAACCTACACGCGGCCAAATTTTTGACGAACAATGAAAGCGTTCTTTATTGATAAATTTGAATACACAAAACATTGCAACCAATTGTTGATAGATGTGCTTTTAAAAAATCCTGAAAATTATAAAGAAAAAATCAGTCTTTTGGCGAGCCATACCTTGAACGCACACCATGTATGGAATCATAGAATTTTTGGAATAGCGCCGGCACTTTCAGTATGGCAACTCTTGGAACTTCAAGATTTAAAAAAAATAGACACCGAAAATTTTGAGCAAACCAAAGAATTACTTCAAACAAAGAACTTAAAAGAGTCTATAAAATACACAAACAGTAAAGGCCAAAATTTCACAAATACTACTGAAGAAATTTTTTTTCACATAATAAACCACAGTACCTATCATCGTGGCCAGCTCGTGAGCCAGTTAAAGATAGAAGGCGTGGAACCTATAGTGACAGATTATATTTTTTACAAACGGTAAAGCCATCGCCTGTTTATTTGCAATATTTATAGTAATATTGCGCTCTAAATACTTTAAAAACAAACACAATGAAATTTTTAAAAATTGCAATCTTTTTTATTGGAATTGCGACTTTTGCACAAAGCAAAGTTGGAGCTGTTGACGTTGAATATATCCTTTCCAAGATGCCGGAAATGACAACTGTTAAAACACAATTGGAAGCTTACGGAGGTCAGTTGGATGTAGATCTAAACAAAAAAATAGACGAATATAAAAAGCTGGCCGAAGAGTATAAAAAAGGCGAAGCTACCTTTACCGCCGAACAAAAAAAAGAAAAGCAAACGGCGCTTATAGATTTGGACAAAGACATTCAAAAGTTTCAACAAAATGGGGCGAAGCTTATGGAAATTAAACAAAATGAATACCTTCAGCCACTTTACAAAAAAATTGGTGAAGCATTGGATAAAGTGGCAAAGGCGCAGAACTACACACAAGTGATGCAGACAACTACAGATTTGGTTTATCTTGATCCAAATTATGACCTTACTGTTCCAATTCTAACTGAATTGGGTATTACCATCACAGCGGAAGAAGGTAAATAACTTAACTTTTTTATTATTAAAATTAAACGTGAAGTCTTTAAGCTTCACGTTTTTTATTTAGGTTAAATGAAAATAATTATATTTGAGTCACTTCAGAATTGTCTTTGATGAATCTTCTTAAAAATTTTGCAGAAAAAAATAATGGCACTTATAGGGAAGATAGCATTAAAGAAGCCTATTCGCCAATCGGCAAAATGATTTACCAGCCTAAAGGCGCATTTTTTATGATTGGCGAATCCAAAATTTCAGTCAATCTTAATGAAGTTGGCGGGGCAATTCCAACATCGGAACCTTTTAAAATAACCCTTCATTTACAAAACAAGAACACAAACATTTTAGAAATATACCCGGTTTCTTTTTGGGAAATATTATTTCAAAATGTTTTTCCTTCAAAGCGTGTAACAATAAAAGATTTCTACATTTTTAAAGGAAATGGAAAGCTGATTGATGAATTAAGTACTGCAATTCCTATTATTAGTAAACTCAATAAACAAAGAGTTTATATTCGTATTCCTAAAGAAAATACTTCAAAAATTATACTTACGCCCGTCAGGGGAATTGAAAATGAAACAGAATTTGAATTCTTTATATCAATTCTAAAAACTCTTGAAGAAAAAATATATTCCCATAATGACTGAAAACCTAATTGAATCAATTCACCAAAACCCTTCAGGCATTAAATCTGTGAAAATTAATATCCAAGATCGGGATTATGAAGTTACTTATCAATTGGAGCGGCGAATTCATATAAAAATTAGTCCCGCACAACATTTGATTGAAAAGCCAGACTTTTTCGAAATAACAAAACTGCCCTTTGCGAGTATCATTTTCCGTTCGCCACAATACAGTTTACGCGGAAAAAAAACAGCGCTAAGTGAAAATTTACTTTCCAACCAATATACACGAGCCTTACTTTATTTTCCAAATTCAAAGATTGTTTGTTGCAACAACCAAATTTCATATTCCGCAGAAATCAAGAAAAAAAACAGTGATCAACTGGAAATAATAATTAAATATTTCAGCTCTTTACTGGCAACCCTTTAATCAAAATCTGTATTACTTTCCACAAAAAAAAAGCACCAGATAAATCCAGTGCTTCTAAAAATATTTTTTTGCTTTAATTTTTTATCTACTATAATTCGGCGCTTCCTTTGTAATGGTGACATCATGCGGATGGCTCTCAGCAATACCGGAAAAAGTAATTTTCACAAACTTGCCGTTCTCTTTCAAAGTTGCAATATCTTTTGCGCCGCAATAACCCATTCCTGCTCTCAAGCCGCCAATAAATTGTGTCATGCTCTCTACCAAATCTCCTTTATATGGCACTCGGCCAACAATTCCTTCGGGAACCAGCTTTTTAATATCATCCTCTACATCCTGAAAATAGCGGTCCTTACTGCCTTGCTTCATAGCCTCCACAGAACCCATACCGCGATAGGATTTAAATTTTCTACCTTCATAAATAATGGTTTCTCCTGGTGATTCCTTCGTTCCCGCCAACAACGAACCGAGCATTACACAATCTGCTCCTGCTGCAATGGCTTTCGGAATATCACCTGTATAACGAATTCCTCCATCTGCAATCACCGGAACACCACTGCCTTTTATAGCCGCTGCAACTTCCAGCACGGCCGAAAACTGTGGAAAACCTACTCCTGCAACCACTCTTGTAGTACAAATTGAACCTGGTCCAATTCCAACTTTTACGGCATCTGCTCCAGCTTCAACCAAATATTTTGCGGCATCTGCAGTGGCTATATTCCCAACAATAACATCCAATTCTGGAAATTTATGTTTTACTTGCTTTAAAACCTCAACCACTCCTTTTGTATGTCCGTGGGCGGTGTCGATAATTACCGCATCAATCTGTGCATTCACCAAAGCTTCTGCCCTTTCCACAGCATCAGCAGTTACGCCAAGTGCGGCAGCAACGCGAAGTCTTCCGTATTTGTCCTTATTGGCAATGGGTTTTTGGGTGAGTTTAGTAATATCCCTAAACGTAATAAGGCCAAGAAGTTTTCCATCATCGCTAACTACGGGGAGTTTTTCAATTTTGTTCTGCTGAAGAATTATCTCCGCTTGTTTTAAGGAAGTTCCCTGAGCAACGGTCACTAAATTTTCTGAAGTCATAACTTCCTTTAGCGGACGTTTCAAATCTTTCTCAAAACGAAGGTCTCGATTGGTAACTATTCCAACCAATTTTCCTGCATCATCAGTTATCGGTATTCCACCAATACTGTATTCGCGCATTGTTTTTTGGGCATCGCCAACCGTGTTTTCCCGTTTTAAAGTTACCGGGTCAATGATCATCCCGCTTTCGGCGCGTTTCACTTTCCGTACCTCAGCAGCTTGGTCTTCAATGCTCATATTTTTATGAAGCACCCCGATGCCACCCTCGCGGGCAATGGCAATGGCCATAGCACTTTCAGTAACGGTATCCATTGCTGCGGAAACAATAGGTACATTCAATGTAATGTTTCGGGAAAATTTGGTAGCGATGGAAACTTCGCGCGGTAAAACCTCAGAATAAGCGGGTACTAAAAGTACATCGTCATAAGTAAGGCCTTCTCCAAGAATTTTGTTATCGTGTGCGGTCATTGCAATTAAATTAACTTTCAAGAGCGAAAGTGGTTATGGATTAATTGCGTGCAAATGTAAGTTAAATTAAGTAATTAATTTAAATTTCTTTTTGTAAATCCGTAAGGAATATACAAAGGCCCATCATCATAAAAACTTATGTACAGTAAGATTGGTTCTTTCAAGCCTTCATAAGTAACTTCATAAATATCCACCAAAGCACTTCCCATCATACCGTTTTCACTTTTGTAAGGACAGCAACTTCCACGACGATGGAAAGTAAGTTCTTCCCCATTGGGTCCTGCTAAAGATGCAATATATCTTCTTTGATTCTGAACACTTTTCTCACCTACCATAACGGGATTCTCTCCGGTAAGTGCATATTTTTTATTGGGCGCGGGTTTAGTTATATCCAAAAACGGCTCATGGCTGGAGGAGCTTTCAGTAGGGTTTGTGGAAGAACTTAAAACCACGGGTTGTTTGGCACCGCAAGAAGTTAAAAAACTAATAGAAATTAATGCAATAAAGAAATATTTCATCATAAACAGATTTTTAGAGGTTACACTTATTTTGAAGAAACCTCCAATTGGTGTTTATACTGAAGTCTGGCCAAACCAGCCCATTGAAGCAATAGTTTTTTATCGTTTTCCGAAAGATTGCCGTGAATAATTGTATATGATTGTAAGGGCATTTCGTCTTTCTCTACCATTTCAACCAATTCTTCCAGTTTGTGTTCTTTCTTTTTAATGGAATAGCTGCTCCAATCTGATACATTGAAATGTTTTTTTCCGTGCTCAATATGATCTGCCAACCAAAGTGAGAAAGGCGCTACTTCAGAATACCATGAATATTGGGTTTGATTGCTGTGGCAATCGTAGCAATTTTGTTTTAAAATTGTGGCTACTTCAGCAGAGGGTTTAGTTTCAGCCTCAAAAGTGGCCACACTTTTATACCCTTCACTATTTTTTTCAGGACGAATAAATTGAATTGCTATTAAAGCAATCAGCGCCAGAACAAGAACGATTTTTATAATTTTTTTCACCATTATTTTTTTAACGAATTTAAATAAAAAATGATTGCTTTTCGAATATCTGCGGCAGTTTCGGTTTCTTTTGGTGTGTAAATTTCCACAATGTCTTTATTTTCAGGAGTTAAAAAAGGGATATCCAATCCTTTAAGCAGAAAGTCACTTATGGCGATCGTGTATGTTTTCTTTTCAGAAATTGGTTTTCCTTGGATTAACCAGTCCCCATTTGACGCTTCAGAAATATTATCGCGCTGCAAATAAGCGCCCGTGCCCTTTTTTTCTTGTCCGTAATCTAATATCTCCTTTAAAAGATTCCCTTTCAAATCTACCTTTAGCACACTTCCGCCAAAAGGCAAAACACGAAAAACATCTTTAGGCGTAATGGGGCCCGAAAGCATATCGTCCACTCTGATGGATCCGCCGTTTACTATTGCGGCATCCACTTTATTCTGATAGGAAAAAGCCATGGATTTGGTAATAATTTCACCAAGATTGGTCTGTATACTTCGGCTAGCGCTGTCCGTTCCGTCCAAAGGGATGGATGGATTGTAAATCACCTCATTCGGATTATCCACAACTTCCTTCAACTTCTCATCCAGCATATCGTTCCATTTTGAAACGATTCTTTCCACCTTGGCGTTTGAGGGTGTTTTTTCATCCACAAAAACAAGTTGTGAGTGAAGGTTATAATATTTCGTTTTTGGATTGAAAAGAATGGTATGCACATACACACTCTTGGCATTGGCGTCTGCTTTTGCAATCGTGGTTTTACCAACGTTAACTAACATTGCATTGTGTTCGTGACCGCCCATAATTAAAGGAATGGACTGCATAAGGCGCGCCAATTCCCTATCTTCTTCAATACTTACATGGGTAAGGCCGAACACCAAATCAGTCTTTTCGGTAGCTAATTTATAAGCTCTAAATGCTTCTTTATAAATATCGCCATAATAAACATACTCTTTAGGGTTCGAAGGCAGGGTCACGCTAACTACGCCAAATTTCATTTCGTTGCCGTTTGGATCAATGGCTTTGAAAGTTGCGAAATCTGAAATCGGCACTTTTGTAAATTCAAGCTTGGTTGAAAAAGGTTCTATTCCGTCTTCGGTTACATGGCGCACGTTTGCCGACGTCCATTTAAAAGTTGATTCGTCCAGTCTTTTTTGCAAATCTTCTTCGCTTAAATCCAACTCATGGTTTCCGAAAGTCACCAAATCAAAATCCATAGCGTTCATAACATCCACCATTTGTTTTCCGTTCAATCGTTCGCCATCAACTTTTAAAGTGCCCAGCAGCGAAGGATTCAAAAAATCTCCGGCCATAAACAGATAGGTATTCGGAAACTGCTTTTTAATAGAATCCCGAATATGGGCTACTCGCGCCATTCCACCGTATTCACCGCCGTTTAGCGGAGCAATTTCATATACATCGTTTACCTGTACAAATTTTAAAGTAACGAGTCCATTGCCTTTAATTACACCTTCAGTGTTTGGTTCTAAAATTGAACAGCTACTAACAAATAAACCCAGCCCAATAAGAAATAGTAAAATTCTTTTCATCTTTATTTAATATTTTAATAAAAAGGAAAATGGAATGCCCAAAATATTTATTTTCCTAATTTAAAAATTATTACAAGGCATTTCATCTTAATGATATTTAGTGAAAATCTTTGTTGCTTCGTTGTGCGCGCTTTCAAAAGACATTGGGTTAATGTTGCTCGAAACCTTTTCAGCCGTAAAATAGCTGAGCATTTTTTCGGTGGGCATATTCCCCGTCAATTCGTCTTTTGCCATCGGGCAACCTCCAAAACCTTGAATGGCTCCATCAAATCTTCGGCAACCGGCTTTAAAGGCGGCATCCACTTTTTCGTGCCAAGCATTTGGAGTGGTGTGCAAATGCGCACCAAATTCTATGTGGGGATATTTGGGTATTAAATTACTAAATAAATATGAAATAATATCTGGCGTTGAAGAGCCTACGGTATCACTCAACGAAAGAATCCGTACGCCCATAGCCGAAAGTTTCTCTGTCCACTCGCCCACGATCTCAACATTCCACGGGTCGCCATAAGGATTTCCGAAGCCCATAGAGAGATAGGCAACCACTTCTTTATTGTTTTTATGGGCAAGATTTAATATATCTTCAAGTATAACCAACGATTCAGCAATGGTCTTGTGCGTGTTCCGCATTTGGAAGTTTTCCGAAATGGAAAAAGGATATCCCAAATAATCAATTTCTGCATGTTTCACGGCATCTTCCGCGCCGCGAAGGTTTGCTATTATAGCGAGCAACTTACTTTGTGTAGCTGAAAGGTCCAATTTTGAAAGCACTTCTGCCGTGTCCTGCATTTGGGGGATTGCCTTTGGTGAAACAAAACTTCCAAAATCAATGGTATCAAAACCACAGCGCAAAAGTGATTGAATATACTTCACTTTTTGCTCTGTGGGAATCCAGGCTTTGATGCCTTGCATGGCATCGCGCGGACATTCTATAATTTTTACTTGCTGCATTGCTTCAAAGATAGCAATTCCTGCGAAGGCAGGAATCTTTCGATTTTAAAAAACGCTAAATTAGAAATACAAAAATATTTGAAGGGGGTTTTCTTTTTAGCACTCGCCCCAAAACCCCAAAAACAACAATCCAATTTTTTCAAGAGTAAGAGATGTGTGCAAAAAAAAGGGGGAAATCCCCCAGCAAAAACAGGGTTTTTCCTCTTGACTTGTATTTGAAAAGTTCTGAAATTAGTGATAGTATTAATTTTAAATTTTTTAATTATGCCATTTACAAATTTAAACAACACGCACTTAACAGGAGAGGAACAGGCAACCATAACAGAAGCCATTAACACCTTGAGGACCCTAACCCAGCCCATTGCAGTAAACCTGACCCCAGAAGAGCGCCAACGTTACGGCAGCTTAACGAGCTAAACAAAGGCATCGTTAACAAAGCAAAAAGCTTTAACAACGCCCAGCCCGCACTTAGCAGCCCAGACGTGGACTGGACAGAGTTTAATGATGACTATACCATGCGCGCTTTTATAGAAAACAGCCTGCAGTCCCTCTACGGTATTATTAAAGACCTAGAAAGCAGCAAGATTCTTTTTGATTTTGACAATTATACCGCTGCCAATGCAGATTATGCCTACACTATGTATAAATTGAAAAGTGGCGAAACTGGTTACCAAACAAAATATGACGAAATGAAACAGTTTTATTCCCGAACCACTGGGCCAGAAACCCCATCAGAAACATAAACAAACACTTATTTATTTGCTTGCTAAGAGCCTTGCCGCCTATTTTTTTTGGTTGCAAGGCTTTTTTAGTGTGCAGAAACCATCCCGTTAGGGTTCAAGATATATACGTTAGGGTTGGTAAACCTATATTTTAGGGTCTAGGACCCGAACGTTGGGGTTGGCGGACGTATATTTTAGGGTTCAGGACCCTAACGTTGGGGTTGGTGAACGTATATTTTAGGGTTCAGGACCCTAACGTTGGGGTGGTGGACGTATATTTTAGGGTTCAGGACCAGAACGTTGGGGTTGGTGGACGTATATTTTAGGGTTCAGGATCCTAACGTTGGGGTGGTGGACGTATATTTTAGGGTTCAGGACCCTAACGTTGGGGTGGTGGACGTATATGGAAGGGTAATTTTGTATATTAGCAGGGACATGTGAAATAAACTGCATGTTGATATATACTAGTTGTACTGCATTTGAATGAAACAAATTCTAATTATAATTTTTATCTTTTTTATAATTACATCTTGCAAAAGAGATTTAATTAAGGACGGAATTCTGATGGCGGAAAGAGAAGCTCCAATCGGATTTAACCACTTACGTGTTTTCCGAGATAGCACTTTCGAATTTGAATATAAAAGTTTTCCAAATAGCAAATTGCATACTGGAAAAATCAGAATAAAAAATGATACAATTATTTTCAAATATGATGATTCAATCCCAGCTTTCGGTGATAAAGCAATTATTGACGGAAAAAAATTAATTTACACAAATGGAAATTATAACGAAATACTCGAAATTTGGCTTGACAGTATATCGGACTAAAAAAACGCTTTACAACAATGTATAACCGCAATTACGGCGGATTCGACTACGTCCGAATCCACTCGGAATTGCTAACGTCAGTTATAAACCGAAAATTAATTAACTTTAAAACCGTAACTGACGGTTATACGAGACCGTTCTTCAAAAAAAAGAGCATCTTTTTAAGGAACCAAAATAAAAATAGCTATCCCCACAAAAACAACTATCTGCAACCACTTTAAAACAGTTCCCATACTTTTCCATTTCAAAAGCAAAGTTGAAATTTGACCCGCTGCCAAAGCGATACTGCTAAAAGTTAGAAAGGAAATTACCATAAAAGTTATTCCCAAAATATAAAACTGGGCAACTGTATTCCCTTCTTTATCCCAAAGAAAACCAGGGAAAAACGCCAAAAAGAAAATCATCACTTTTGGGTTTACCAAATTCATGATAACGCCAGTTTTAAAAAGTTGTGCGTATGATTTTTTTGGCGC
Organism: Aequorivita soesokkakensis; assembly: GCF_001641085.1. Lineage (GTDB taxonomy): Bacteria > Bacteroidota > Bacteroidia > Flavobacteriales > Flavobacteriaceae > Aequorivita > Aequorivita soesokkakensis. The sequence continues at coordinate 15,096 of NZ_LXIE01000048.1, forward strand.
ATTTTCAGCCAACGCAATATGCTCGTCACTGTTATAAACTTTATAAGCCAAATAAAGCAAATAGCAAGCTCCCAAAACTTTTATACCGTAGAAAATTTCTTCCGAGGCGGTAATAATTGCAGAAACGCCAAAAGCTAAAAGCGTGGTGTGAACAATGCAACCGCTAATCAATCCAGCAGTTGTGGCGATGCCGCTTTTGGTACCATTTACCAAAGATTGAGTAAGCACATAAATATTGTCCGGTCCCGGAGAAATGGCTAAAGCAAGAGTTGCAATTGAAAATGAAATTAGGGTTTCAATCATTTTCGCTTTAAAATCGCTTTGTTTATTTGCTTAATCAAAATTGGACCTTCATAAATAAAACCTGTGTAAAGCTGCACCAAACTTGCGCCAGCATCAAGTTTTTCCAAAGCATCTTCTGCGGAATGGATTCCGCCAACGCCAATTATTGGAAACGCCTTATTGCTTTTTTCAGAAAGAAATCGAATAACTTCCGTAGCTCTTTTGTTTAAAGGTTTTCCGCTTAAACCGCCCATTTCCTTTTTGTTTTCGGAAGAAATCCCTTCACGGGAAATGGTCGTGTTTGTTGCAATAACGCCGTCTATTTTTGTGGTGGCAACAATTTCTATAATATCTATAAGTTGTTCATCTGTTAAATCGGGTGCAATTTTTAGAAGTATCGGTTTGCGTTTTTCTTTTGAGTTATTTCTGTCTTGCAGCGTTTGTAACAAATCGGTCAACGGCTTCTTTTCCTGCAATGCGCGTAGATTTGGCGTGTTTGGTGAACTTACGTTTACCACAAAATAATCCACATACTCAAAAAGCGCTTCAAAACAGATTAAGTAATCATTTACTGCTTCTTCGTTGGGCGTGACTTTGTTTTTGCCAATATTTCCGCCTATTAAAACGTGTGTTGTCTCCCCGAGCCTTTCGACTTCGCTCAAGACAGGCTTCGTCGAGGGGTTTTTCTTCAACCTTTCAACAGCCTCTTCTACTCCCCCATTATTAAACCCCATTCGGTTTATAATTGCGGAATCTTCCTTTAAACGAAATAAACGCGGTTTGTCGTTTCCGGGTTGGGGTTTTGGGGTTACGGTTCCTATTTCAATAAAACCGAAGCCGAAGTTTGAAAGCTCTTTGTAAAGTTTTGCATCTTTATCAAAACCAGCGGCAAGTCCCACGGGATTTGGAAACTTCAATCCAAAAAGCTCGCGTTCCAGTTTAGGGTTTTCAACTTTATAAATGCTTCTGAAAATACTTCCAAAGCCAATTTTATGGAAAAACCGAATCAATGAAAATGTGAAATAATGTATTTTCTCAGGGTCGAAACTGAAAAATAGTGGACGAATGATGGTTTTGTACATAGTTGAAAAATGTGGTACAAAAATACACTAATCTATGTATTTGTTATTTTGAATATGCTTTATTTTGCAGTGTAAAAGAAAAGCTATGATTGAAAAACAACACATTATTGAACGCTTTAAAAGCTATGTAACAATTGACACTGAAAGTGATCCAAACAGTGACAGTACGCCAAGCACCAAAAAACAATGGGATCTCGCCAATAAACTGGCCGAGGAACTGAAACAGATAGGAATGGAAGACGTGAGCATTGATGAGAATGCTTACATTATGGCAACTTTGCCTTCTAACGTTTCGCATCCCGTTCCGGTTATCGGGTTTGTTTCCCACTTTGATACTTCGCCAGATTTTACTGGCGCAAATGTGAAACCACAAATTATTGAAAATTATAACGGAAAAGATATAGTGCTGAATAAAGAACAGGATATCGTTCTTTCTCCAGATTATTTTGAGGATTTATTGCTTTACAAAGGCCAGACGTTAATTACAACAGACGGAACAACGCTTTTGGGTGCAGATGATAAAGCGGGAATTACAGAAATTGTTTCGGCTATGGAATACTTAATCAACCATCCAGAAATTAAACACGGAAAAATTCGTGTAGGTTTTACGCCCGATGAAGAAATTGGCCGTGGCGCACATAAATTTGATGTGGAAAAATTCGGTGCTGATTGGGCTTACACTATGGACGGTAGCCAAGTTGGCGAACTGGAATATGAAAACTTTAACGCAGCTGGTGCGGTGGTTACCGTAAAAGGGAAAATTGTTCATCCAGGGTATGCAAAGGGAAAAATGGTGAACAGTATGTATATCGCTACAGACTATATTAACTCGCTTCCAAGACTTGAAACCCCAGAACATACTGAAGGCCGCGAGGGATTTTTTCACCTTCACGGCATCAAAGGAACTGTTGATGAAACCAAAATTCAATACATTATCCGTGATCACGATAGAAAGCATTTTGAAGCACGAAAGGAGATGATCCAAAAATTAGCAGACGAGCTAAATGAGCAATTTGAAATGGAGGTCGTTACAGTTGAAATAAAAGACCAGTATTTCAATATGCGTGAAAAGATTGAACCTGTAATGCATATTGTGAAAATTGCAAAACAAGCAATGGAGCAAGCAGGTATTGAGCCTTTAATAAAACCTATTCGCGGTGGTACAGATGGCTCACAGTTAAGTTTTATGGGTCTTCCCTGCCCAAACATCTTTGCAGGAGGGCACAATTTTCACGGAAGGTATGAGTACGTTCCTGTGGAAAGTATGATAAAGGCTGTTGAAGTTATTGTAAATATTGCACAAATTACAGCGCAAGATCTTTCAAAATTTAAAAAAGAAGAGGAATAAAGAAAATCAAATTTCAAATCACAAATCACAAATTACAAAACCGATAACTGATAACTGATAACTGATAACTGATAACTGATAAAAAAGAAACTCCCTCAACTATATAAAAATAGTGAGGGAGTTTTTATTTAAAAAAGGAACAATTTACTATTTTTTCTCTATTAGAGGAGCATTCAACTTTGCAGTTTTTTCCATAGAAATAGCCGATCTTTCAAACTTTATTTTTCCGGCACCACATTCAATAATACAGGTTCCGTCATCATTAAGTTCAAGTAACCTACCATGGATGCCTCCCATAGTTATCACTTTGTCGCCTTTTTTAAGTTGGCTGGCAAACTGTTTTTCCTGTTTGGCTTTTTTCATTTGTGGACGTATCAAGAAAAGATACATTACCAAAAACAAAAGGATAATAGGTAAAAAATCGGTTATATTTTGCATAGCAATTTATTAATCAAAAATATTATGTAGTTGGAACTTTCACTGGAGAACCAGCAGCACCAGCTTTAGGAGTTACGAAAGCTTTAATAGTTAAAGTTTCGGTTCCTGCTTTAGTGTTTGTTGTAAGTGTTACTGTTTTGCTTACTTGGTTTTGGCCACTTCCGTTGAATTTTACCAATAATTGACCGTCAGCACCTGGTGCAACTGGTTCTTTGGTATATTCTGGAATAGTACAACCACAGCTACTTTTTGCGTTTACGATCATCAAAGGAGCCTCACCTGTATTTTTGAATTTAAAAATGTGTTCAACTGGAGTACCTTGATCGATAGTTCCGAAATCAAACTGGTTTTCTTCAAAAGTAATTACAGGAAATTTACCCGATTCCGCATCACGAGCTTCAGCAGTGGCAACGTTTTCTTCATTAACTTTTTCTGCAGCATTGTCTTTACAAGAAGAAAAGGCAAAAACAGATAGTACAGCTACTATTAAAATTGATTTTTTCATGATAATTAAAATTTTTAAGTTTTTAGCACGCCAAAAGTAGGTATTTTTTTGCTTTTATTGAAGCCCACGCCCAATTTTATTCAATTTGCCTTCTTCTGTAAATTCCTTCACTATTTTGTCTAAAATACCGTTGACGAAGATGCTACTTTTTGGGGTTGAATATTCTTTAGAAACTTCCAAATATTCATTGATGGTAGCCCTAACGGGAATTGATGGAAAATACAAAAACTCCGCAATGCCCATTTTCAGAATTATCATATCCACATCGGCAATTCGGTCTTGGTCCCAGTTTGGGGTTTTGCCTTCTATCTGTGCATTTAGCTTGTCTTCATTCAAAATTACTTTTCTGAAAAGTTGCAGCGCATATTCACGATCTTCTTCATTCTTATAAAGATTAGGAACCAAAAGTGTAGAAGCATTTTTCTCTGAAAGCTTGCCAAGCATTTTTACTATTGCAGTGTTCACAATTGGAAAATCATCAACCCAAGTCAATCGCTTATCTTCCAAATAGTCATATAGTTTTTCATTGGGCGCGATCACTTCCTTAAAAACCTTGGCCACAAAATCTTGGTCTTCTTTAAATGTGGTTTCTTTTTTAGATAGGTAGGTTTCGTACCATTCCAATTGGCGCAATTCTTTTAAAATTATATTTACATACTCGCCGTCCAGTGACCAGTAATTGAGTTTTTTCTTTTCAATTACGTCTGTAAAAGCAGTGTTGTTGGCAATAAGCCGTATTAATTTGTTATCAACAAATATCCGACTCGGGTTTTTTTCTGAAACGGTGGCAAGATGCTTTTTTTGGGAAATTAAAAGATAATTATCAGCTTGTTCCTGAAGGGAAACCAATAATTGCAAAAGCAACAAATAAAGATCCAGCATTTGGTCTATGCTGTGTAGCAAAAATTTTTCTTGCGAATCTATATTCGGGTTTTCACTTTGATTGTAAGCGTAAACGGATTGCAAAACTTTTACTCGGATATGTCTTCTTGTAAGCATATATTTTTTTGAAAGAACTGGTTTAAAGAAACAACGCACAAGAATTTTCCTGTGCGTTGCAAAGATAGTGTTTTAAGAAAAAGGAAATCTATTTTTCGTTTTTTCTTGCATCAATTCTAGCCTGGGCAATGTTAAAGGCTGCTTGATGGGTTGTAATATTATTTATTTCAGCGTTCTTTAAAATCTCAAGGGTTGTATTGTATATGTTTTCTGTTTTACGCATTATTTCCTTTCGATCATAATTTTCAAGTTCTGCATAAACATTGATAATTCCACCTGCATTTATCAAGAAATCCGGTGCATACACAATGCCCTTTTCACGAAGCATTTTTCCATGCTTTTGCTCTTCGGCCAACTGATTGTTTGCTGCACCTGCAATAATTTTTGTGTTCAACTGATTTATGGTGAAATCATTTACGGTTGCACCCAAAGCACACGGGGCATAAATGTCCATTTTCTCTGCATAAAGGTTGTTTCCGCCGTAAATTTCAACGCTGTATTTGTCGCGTACTTCTTCCAAACGTTCTTGGTTGATGTCTGAAATATATACCTTGGCTCCTTCATTGCTCAAGTTTTCAACCAAAGCTTCGCCCACGTTTCCAATTCCCTGCACATAAACCACTTTATCTTCAAGTACATCGCTTCCAAAAGTGTATTTTGCCGCAGCTTTCATTCCCATAAAAACGCCATAAGCGGTAACTGGCGAAGGATTTCCAGCACCTCCTTTAGATTCTGAAATTCCAGTTACATACGGAGTTACGGTTCTCACCAAATCCATATCAGAAGTTGCCATTCCCACATCTTCGGCTGTAATATATTTTCCACCTAAGGAATTTACAAACTCACCAAACTTCAACATCAATTCTGGTGTTTTTTGTGTTTTTGCATCACCGATCAAAACTGCTTTTCCACCACCAAGATTTAAACCGGTGATAGCGCTTTTATAGGTCATTCCTCGCGAAAGACGCAGCACGTCGTTCAATGCTTCCCATTCGCTGGTGTAATTCCACATTCTGGTGCCGCCCAAAGCTGGTCCCAAAACCGTATTGTGAATACCAATTATTGCTTTTAAACCAGTATCTTTGTCGTTACAAAAAACAATCTGTTCGTGATTGTCAAAAGAAAGTTGCCCAAAAACTGGGTCCATTTTATGAAGTTCGTTTGTTTTAATTACCTCAGTCACCATAATATTTTATTTTTGTGTATCTTCTAAAAAGGCGGTGCAAAAGTAATTGTTTGTTGTTGATTTCACAAAACATCGGCTGTTAAATTAAGAATATAAAAAATTGCCCTTTTTATAAAATGAAAGAATTAAAATATCTCAATAAATATTTAATTAAATATAGAGGACGACTGCTACTGGGTGTTGTCATAACCATTATTGCAACGGCTTTTAAATTAGCGGTGCCAATGAAAGTGGGCGATTCCATCACGATTGTGGATCAATACATTCAAGGTGAAGTTAATGACCTGGCTTCTGTAAAGCATCAACTTCTTATAAACGTTCTTTTATTACTTGGTGCAACTTTGCTTTCGGCTATTTTCACCTTTATAATGCGGCAGACCTTTATTGTGGTTTCCCGTTATGTGGAATACGACCTTAAAAACGAAATTTTTCAGCATTACGAAAAGCTTTCATTAGGCTTCTACAAACAAAACAGAACAGGCGATTTGATGAACCGCATAAGTGAAGATGTCTCTAAAGTACGCATGTATATTGGCCCGGCATTAATGTACAGCACTACCACAATCACGCTTTTTATTGTAGCAATTTCATATATGTTCTACAAAGCTCCAATACTAACTTTATACGCTATTGCACCTTTACCTCTACTTTCCTTTATAATTTATAAAGTAAGTATCATTATTAATCACCGAAGTACGATTGTGCAGCAATATCTTTCAAAACTCACCACTTTTACCCAGGAAAGTTTCAGCGGAATTGCAGTGATAAAAGCCTATGGAATTGAGCCGCGGACCAATGCAAACTTTGAGGAACTCGCCGAAGGAAGCAAGGTGAAAAATATAGATTTGGCAAAAGTTCAAGCGCTGTTTTTTCCATTGATGATGCTTTTAATTGGCATCAGTAATATTCTCGTGATATATGTTGGTGGAACAAAATACATCAGCGGCCAAATTGAATTTGGAACCATCGTTGAATTTTTGATTTATGTGAATATGCTAACCTGGCCGGTAGCTGTTGTGGGTTGGGTTACCTCAATGGTGCAACAGGCCGAAGCTTCGCAAAAACGTATAAACGAATTTTTGGAAACCGAGCCTACCATCCAAAATTTGGTGGAAGAAAGTACGCCGGTGGAAGGAAATATTGAATTCAACAAGCTCACATTTACCTATCCTGATACAGGAATCACAGCACTGAAAGATGTTTCTTTCACTATAAAACCTGGCGAAACATTGGCGATTGTCGGCAATACAGGTTCGGGAAAATCCACTATTCTGGAATTGATAGGAAGGCTGTATGATGTTGAAGAAGGAATGCTAAAAATTGACAGCACACCAATTAGAAAAGTAAACCTTACCGATTTGCGGGATAGTATTGGCTATGTGCCGCAAGATGCTTTTTTGTTTAGTGACTCGCTTAGAAATAACATTCGCTTTGGAAAGGAAAACGCTACCGAAGAAGAAGTAATTGAAGCCGCCAAAAACGCAGCCGTTCACCAAAACATTATTGGTTTCACTAAAGGGTACGATACTATTTTGGGGGAACGTGGAATCACTTTGAGCGGCGGACAGAAACAGCGCGTTTCTATTGCCCGTGCAATTATTAAAGATCCTCAAATTTTATTGTTTGACGATTGTCTTTCAGCCGTGGATACAGAAACTGAAGAAGAAATACTTCAAAACCTGCATAAAATTTCGGCAAACAAAACCACGATTATTGTGAGTCACCGCATTTCTTCAGCTAAAAATGCCAACAAAATCATTGTCTTGGAAGAAGGAAAAATAATCCAACAAGGAACACACAACGAGCTGGTAAATTCTGATGGCTACTATAAGGAATTATACGCAAAACAGCTTTTGGAAAAAGAAATGTAAATTTTACTTTGGCTGATTTGGTTTTTTTTTGGATTTTTGGCTAAACATAAGCAAAAAACCAAAAAATTATGAGCGACCAATATACGATGGAGCAAGAGGAAATTTTTTCAAAAGTAATGCGCGCCGGAAGACGTACTTATTTTTTTGATGTAAGGTCCACAAAAGCAGGGGATTTTTATCTAACCATTACCGAAAGCAAAAAATTTACAAACGATGATGGTTCCTACCATTATAAAAAACACAAAATCTACCTTTACAAAGAAGATTTCAGTGAGTTTAAGGATACCTTGGATGAAATGATAAACTACGTAATTGATGAAAAAGGCGAAGAAGTAATAAGCGAACGCCACCAAAAAGATTACAAAAAAGAAACTGATGACGTTTCCACAACTGCTGAAAAGATTTCAGAAAATGGGCAGCCAGACACCAGCAGCTTTACTGATATTGAATTTGACGATATTTAAATTTCATAAGTTATAAAACAAAACCGGCACGGTAAAAATCGCTGCCGGTTTTTTTATTTTCTGAATTAACGGAAGCTGAAATACTTTACTTATTTTTCAGAACCGAAAAAAACTTCTGAAAACACTTTATGGTTAACAAATACTACCAACCCTATAATCCCAATCTGGATTTTTCAGGATTGGACCATATTGTTGTTGGCAGCGGAATAGGCGGATTGACCGTCGCCACTTGGCTCGCAAAGAGTGGGAAAAAAGTTGCAATCTTTGAACGTCATTATGTTCCCGGTGGCTTTACGCATAGCTTTAAAAGAAAAGATGGTTTTCAATGGGACGTTGGCGTTCATTATGTGGGGAATATGGCAGAAGACTCTTCGCTTCGAGGTTTTTTCGATTTTTTGACAGATGGAAAACTGAAATGGGAATCCATGGGCGAAGTATACGATGTTGCACATATTGACGGCACAGAATATAAATTTAAAGCTGGAAAAGAAAACTTCAGAAAACAACTCATAAATTATTTTCCCGACGAAGAAAAAGCGATTGATGCCTATTTGGAACTCATTGCCAAAACTAACAAACGCGCAAGTATTTTCTTTTTTGAAAAGATTTTTGAACCTTGGTTCAGCAAGTCAGTTGGTTGGATTTTTAGAAAACGATATTCCAAGTTTTCACAAAGAACCACTTGGGAGGTTTTAAGTGAACTCACAAAAAACCAACGGTTGATTGCCGTGTTATGTGCCCAATGCGGCAATTACGGCCTTTCCCCAAAAAATAGCAGTTTTGGAGCGCACGCAATGGTTATCGGGCATTTTTTGGAAGGCGGCTACTACCCTATTGGCGGTGCAGACCAGATCTGCGAAAAAACCCTTGCGGTATTTACGGCACACGGCGGTAAAATTTTTATTAATGCAGATGTTACCGAAATCGTTACCAAAAACAATCGTGTTCAAGGAATTAACCTTGGCGAAAAATTCATTCCGTGCAAAAGTGTGATAAGCAACATTGGAGTGAACAATACCTTTAATTATCTCCTTTCGGAAGAAGACAGGAAAGTATGCAATTTCAGTCTAAAAAATGTGCAGCCCGCCAGTGCCCATATTTGTCTATATCTCGGATTAAATAAATCCAGCGAAGCTCTAAATCTTCCGAAGCACAATCTATGGTATTACAAACACGAAGGCATTGATAAAATATTTGACGAAGCCACTCTGGAAAATGCTCCCGAAAATTTTGCATATATCTCCTTCCCTTCCGCAAAAGATCCAAACTGGGAAACCAAAAACCCAGGCACGGCAACAATACAAGCCATTTCCGTGGGAAATATGGATTGGTTTGAAGAATTTAAAGATTCCTATTGGATGAAGCGTGGCGATGAATATTTAAAACTCAAAAAGAATTTTGAAGCCGAAATGCTAAAAATTCTATACAAATTTTTTCCGCAGATTGAGGGAACCATTGTGGCTTCCGAGGTTTCAACCCCGCTCTCTACAGAAAATTTCACAAATTATAAAAACGGCGAAATCTACGGTTTGGCACATTCCGCGGAACGATTCACGCTTCCTTTTTTACGCCCGAAAACAAAAATAAAAGGGCTTTTTTTAACTGGGCAGGATATAACATTGGTCGGTGTGGCAGGCGCCATGCTTTCAGGTTTGCTTTGTGCCACGGCCATTTTGAAATTCAATTCGTGGAAAATTTTTAAGGAAGTGAAGAGATCAAAAAATTCAGAATTTGGGTTTTGAGATTTGGAATTTGGAATTTGGGATTTGGAATTTGGGATTTGGGATTTGGGATTTGGGATTTGGGATTTGGGATTTTAAATAATTCCATTTTAATCTTAAGTCTTGTATCTTTCAGCGAAGCGGTCTTTAGTCTATTTTCAAAACCTTATATTTGCCGCCTTTAAAAAATAAAAATGCTCGCAAAATATTTATTATCCTTTACCCAAAACCCAAAAAACGATATTCTTTCAGGACTTACCGTAGCCTTGGCTTTGGTGCCTGAAGCCGTTGCCTTCGCTTTTGTTGCAGGAATTGACCCTTTGGTTGGTTTGTACGGAGCCTTTATAATGGGGGTTGTTACCGCCCTTTTCGGTGGACGTCCTGGAATGATTTCTGGCGCAACGGGCGCAATGGCCGTGGTGATGGTACATTTAATTCAAAAAGGGAATGAGGTTGGATTGACTATGGTTGATCCAGTTCAAAATCTCGGGCTGCAATGGCTTTTTATTACACTTTTATTTGTGGGTGCTATTCAGATTCTTGCAGGTGTTTTCAAATTGGGAAAATTTGTTAGACTTATTCCACACCCAGTAATGATGGGCTTTGTGAACGGTTTGGCAATCGTGATTTTCCTTTCGCAATTAGGCCTTTTTAAAGAAAGTCGCGGCACAGTTCCGCAATGGTTAACCGGCCCAGATTTATGGGTTATGTTGGCGTTGGTTGGATTGACAATGGGAATTATGTTCGGCTTGCCAAAGCTTACCAAAAAACTTCCCGCAGCATTGATAGCAATTATTGTTGTGGCTTGCATAACAATTTTCGGAGGTATTGATGTGAGCACCGTTGGCTCCTTTATTCGTGACGGTGGCGGTAGTGGTTTAAAAGGTTCACTTCCACATTTTCAAACACAGATATTTGGGTTTTTAGAAACATTAAACGGACATTGGGATTTAATACTTTCAACAGCATTTTTATTGGCTGCCGTAGGTTTAATTGAATCTTTAATGACGTTAAACCTAATAGACGAAATGACCGAAACCCGTGGAAGCGGAAATCGGGAATGTGTTGCCCAAGGTGGTGCAAATATTTTGAATGGGTTTTTCGGCGGAATGGGCGGTTGTGCTATGATCGGGCAATCCATTATCAACGTAAGTTCGGGCGGACGTGGCAGACTTTCGGGAGCTACGGCAGCAATTGCACTTTTATGTTTTGTGCTTTTCGGCGCTCCCTTGATTGAACAAATCCCCATCGCAGCTTTGGTGGGTGTTATGTTTATGGTGGTTATAGGCACTTTTGCGTGGAGCAGCTTTAGGATTCTCAATAAAATTCCAGTGGCAGATGCAATCGTTTTGATTACAGTTTCCGCAGTTACTGTTTGGCAGGATTTGGCCATTGCGGTTTTTGTGGGTGTAATTATGAGTGCCCTTGTTTTTGCATGGAAAAGCGCCACGATGATTCGCGCCCGAAAACGAATTAAGGAAGACGGTACGAAAGTTTATGAAATTTGGGGGCCGTTATTTTTTGGATCTACTTCAGCATTCAATACAAAATTTGATATTTCAACCGATCCAGATTCTATTGAAATAGACTTTATTGAGTCTAAAATTTCTGACCATTCTGGCGTGGAAGCTGTGCGAAATATAGCCAATAAATACATCGATGGCGGGAAGAACGTAAAACTAACGCACCTCAGCCCAGACTGTAAAGCACTTCTTTTAAAATGGAATCCAGAGTTTGAAACCATTATTGAAGATTCGGTGGAAGATCCCCGGTATTATGTGGTTACCGATACTTTGGATGCCGAAGCATAATTAGCTCCCAAAAAATCCTTTATAAAAAAAGTTCATTTCTGCATTTTAGCAAAAATTTATAATAGCCTTTTTAAGGTTCTTTATAAATTTATAAGAAAATAGTATGCGGAATTTTAAACATTTCGGGATGTTACTGCTGCTCGTATTATTTTTCGGCGCCTGCAACATCCCCAAAGACCCAAACAATTCATACGAAAACGCAAAAATATCTTCATTGCGCGTGGGTATTGTTTCAAAAACAGATTCCACCACAACTTCTTTCGAAAAAAAACTTGTAGCGAATTTTGCAGAACAAGAAAAGATGCAAACCCAATTCACCACAGACAATGAAACGGAATTGGTAAAAAAACTCGAAAATTACCAATTGGATATTGTTCTGGGCGGTTTCGAAAAAAAATCAAATTGGAAAACCAAAGTTGGAATGACCAAACCCTATGATGACAATCACGTTCTGTTTATACCTCGGGGCGAAAACCGCTTGCTTTATCAGCTTGAAAAATTCCTTGATAAAAACCAAAAACCATGAGAGCAGAAGCCTTTGAACTTCCAGAACATTTAAAGGAAAAACTATCGAAAGCCAAAAAACTGGAATGGATTACCATACTATATTTGGTAACGGTTGTTGTAATTATGTATTTGGTTATGGGTTCTTCCCAAGCAATGAAAACCGCTTGGCTGGAAGATGCGCTGAGTATGGTTCCGGCAATTTCATTTTTGATAGCTTCCCGCATTTACAACAAAAAGCCTACCCGAAAATTTCAATATGGCTTTCACCGTGTATTCAGCATTGCATTTTTAACGGGAAGCGTTGCCCTCTTTGGAATGGGACTTTTTCTTTTAGTAGATTCCGCTATAACGCTGATAAAGGCAGAACACGCCACTATTGGGACCATGGTGTTGTTTGGGAAACAAATTTGGATGGGTTGGATTATGATTGCAGCATTAATATATAGTTCACTGCCAGCAATGTATTTGGGTTATAAGAAATTGCCGCTCGCAAAAAAGCTTCACAATAAAATTCTTTATACCGATGCCAATGCACAAAAAGCCGATTATATGACCGGATTCGCCGCAATGGTTGGAATTCTGGGACTCGGTATGGGCTGGTGGTGGGCAGATGCCAGCGCGGCACTGTTTATTTCCTTTTCCGTTTTGAAGGATGGCTATACCAATTTAAAAGATGCAGTAGAAGATTTAATGGACAGAAAGCCGCTACATATTGAAGATGACAAACCCGACGAATTGGTGGAAAAAGTTGAAAGTTTTGTAAAATCCTGGGATTGGGTGAAAAATGCCAAGGCACGGTTTCGGGAAGAGGGACAGGTATATTTTGGCGATGTACAGGTCATTGTGAAATCAGGCACAGGCGTTTCCAAATCAATTGAAATAGGATTGGAAAAACTTCACGAATTTCATTGGAAGATTTATGATGTAACCATAATGCCCGTTAATGAAATTAAAGATTATTCTGAAAAGCAATCTTAAATTTCAAAACTTCTATTGTCTCGAAAAGTGAAAATCAATCTTTCTCAATTCTCCATCTACCTGGCCTTCAATCCACGCGTGGAGTGAATCTTTGGCAGGATTTGAATAAGTAATGCGTTGTGGAAAATCGTGGTTTTTATTTTCAAAGGTAAACTGTCCATTTTCCGAAGAAATCATTTTGAATGAAACTGGTTTTGAATCTTTTTGATTTGCTGTTGCCACAGTAAGCACCAAGTCTTCTCCTTTTTTCTCCAATGCCATAGTTTCCGCAAAAACAACTTTCCCATCCACTTCAACAAAGCTATAAGCCGTTAAAGTGCTGGCATTTTCTGCAGACCAGGTTTCTTGTGAATACTCCGCGGCGTTTTGGTTAACCCAAGTTCCCAAAAGCCACTGCAATTCCTCTATTTTTTCAGAACTTTTGGCAACAATTTCTGTTTCGGATTTTTCTGCTTCTGAACTGTTTTTACAGGAGTTTAGTAATAGCGGAAACACTAAAAACAACAAATACTTTTTCATAGGTTTAGGTTTTGTTCGGTGAAGGTATTGAAAAAAGCTTTTAGCTATAGAATTCTTAAGCCATTCTGAACTTCTTTTCCTGGCTGTAAAAGCGTTACGTTTTTCCCTTCCACAGCGCCCAATACAAGACATTCGCTCATAAAATTGGCAATCTGTTTCTTCGGGAAATTCACCACGGCAATTACTTGTTTCCCTATTAATTCCTCTTTTGAATACAGGGAAGTAATCTGCGCCGATGTTTTCCTTTTCCCAAGTTCGCTTCCAAAATCTACTAAAAGTTGATACGAAGGATTTCGAGCTTCGGGAAAATCGTTAGCTTCAATAATGGTTCCCACGCGCATTTCAACCTTTTCAAAATCGGCCCAAGAAAGATTATTCGTCATGATGAATGGTAAGTTTTTTAATCATTTCAGGGGAAATCTCGCCTTGGTCTGCGCCGTAAACATCAACGAGCAAACCTTTCTTTCCATCGTGGGTTTCAATCAAATAAAGAATTGTATTATCCCCAGGATCGGTCATTCCTTCGAAACGATAGAATTTAACAACGTCCAATTCGCCTGCCTTCCATTGCTTTTTAAGGTTTTTGGATTCTATGCCTTCGCCCACTAGATTAAAATCTTCTGTAAAACCGTGATTTTGCAAATCTTCAATGGCCACGGATAGTGATGAATATGAGTTTTTCATAAGTTTAATTTTAGATTTTAAAGTTAATGGAGATATTTTGCAACGGCAAAGTTTTATAAATTCTTTAATAGAAAAGTTTAAAAGTTGAGGAGTTTAAGAGTTTAGAAGCGAATAACCCATTAACTTAATAACTCAATAACTTAGTGATTCAAAAATCGTAACTTTAAACCATAGTTTACAACCAATATAGAAAAGAAGAAAATGGCAAGAACAGAATCTAAAATGCTTCCCTTGGGAACCAAAGCGCCAGATTTTACATTGATCAACGCTATAACGGCAAAACCGGTTTCACTAAAAGACGTTCGTGGCGAAAAAGGTACGGTGGTTATGTTTATCTGCAATCACTGCCCTTTTGTGAAACACGTAAACGAAGAAATTGTGCGCCTCTGCAATGATTATCGGGTTACAGGTTTTGGGTTTGTTGCTATTAGCAGTAACGATGTAATCAATTATCCAGACGATTCACCTGCCGAAATGTGGCGGACAGCTCAAAAGCATAGTTACCCATTTCCTTATTTATACGATGAAACCCAAGAAGTGGCAAAAGCATACGATGCTGCTTGCACTCCGGATTTCTACCTTTTTGATGATGCATTGAAACTTGTTTATAGAGGTCAATTAGACAATTCCCGTCCCGGAAATGGCATTCCCGTAAACGGTCGCGACCTTCGCGAAGCATTGGACAATATCCTTAATAACAATCCGCAACGGAAGGATCAAAAACCGAGTATTGGGTGTAATATTAAGTGGAAATAGCCCCCTAACCCCCGAAGGGGGAATTTCATACGCTTCGCTAATAAGCTCCTCCCCTTTGGGGAGGCTGGGAGGGGCTTACCACCCTTCCCTTTTCAGCAGGTTTTCTATATGTGCGTAATGATGGTTGCTGTGCCAAGCGTAGCTGCCAACGGTTTCTGCAAGGGTATAATTGCGATTGCGAGCTGGATGGTGAAATTCTTTTAGCAATTGCTCCTGTGACAATCCCTTTACCAAATAAACCCATTTTGCGTGCAAAGCGCTTATTGCGGCCAAAGACAAGTCAATTGGCGCATTTTTGGCATCAGCGGTTTCTGCCCAAGCCTTTTCATCATAGACTTTTATGGTCGGCAATGCTTCAGTCAATGCCCATTTAAAACGGTTATAGGCATTGTGATGGCTGTCATAAACGTGATGGATTGTTTGACGAACCGTCCAACCTTCAGGCCTATAAGGGGTATTTAACTGATCATTGGAAAGCTTGCTCACTAAATTTTCAAATCGGCTTGGAAAATGTTCCAAAATAGAAATCCAAGCTTCCAGTTTTTCAGCAGTGATGTTTGAAGGGCAATCGAACTTACCGATTGGGTATTTAAGTTTTTCAATTTCCATTAGTGAATTGGTGAATTAGTGAATATGTGAGTCTGTGAATTAGTGAATTCGGGATTATTGATTTGAATTAACAAAGCCCTAATCCCTCATCGCTAATTCCTAATACCTATTTAACATCCATCAATTCCACATCAAAAATCAAGGATGCGTTTGGAGGAATAACCCCGCCAGCTCCGCGCTCGCCATAACCTAAATGTGAAGGGATTACAAAACGGGCCTTATCGCCTACTTGTAATAATTGAATGCCTTCATCCCAACCAGAGATTACCTGCCCAACGCCCAATTGAAAGTCGATTGGCTGTTTTCTTTTGTATGATGAATCAAACTCGGTTCCATCAGTCAGCGCACCTTTGTAATGTACTGAAACAGTTTTTCCTTTTTCAGCTTTTTTCCCGCTTCCTTTTTGGATTATTTTGTAAAGAAGTCCGCTATCCGTTCTATCAAAACCTTCTGAAACTTTCTTTAGTTCAGCTTCCTCTTTTGCTTTTTTTGCGGCAATGCGCTGTTCTCTTTCACCTGTAAAACTTCTAAAAGCCTCAACAGCGTTCCATTTTTTAGCTTCCTCACCTACACGGATTATTTCAACTTTCTGCATTGTATCGCCTTGTGCAACGCTATCAACAACATCTTGTCCTTCTACTACATTTCCAAATACGGTGTGTTTATCGTCCAACCAAGGGGTTGCAACGTGGGTGATAAAAAATTGGCTCCCATTGCTTGATGGGCCAGAGTTTGCCATTGAAAGAACGCCCGGCGTGTCGTGGCGAAGGTCTTGATGGAACTCATCCTCAAAATCGTAACCCGGTCCGCCAGAACCTGTTCCTTTTGGATCGCCGCCCTGAATCATAAAATCTGGGATTACACGGTGAAATTTCAAACCGTCATAATAGGGTGTTCCCTGTGGTTTTGCTGAATTTTCCAAGTTCCCTTCAGCCAAGGCCACAAAGTTTCCAACCGTTCCCGGGGTTTTATCGTGCGTAAGTTTTATAAGAATTTCTCCTTTTTCTGTCGTTATTTTTGCGTAAATACCGTCTTGCATTTTTTGTTTTTTTAAATTGAAACGCAAAGGTAAGGAAATAGGAAGAAAGAATTACTAGCGACTAGCGATGAGGAATGAGCGATTAGGGTTCTACATACATGCGTTAGGGTTTTTTTATACTCCGTTAGGGTTCTATATACATACATTAGGGTTGTGGGACCTATCCGTTAGGGTTCTACATACATACGTTAGGGTTGTGGGACGTATCCGTTAGGGTTCTATATACATCCGTTAGGGTTGTGGGACGTATCCGTTAGGGTTGTGGGACGTATCCGTTAGGGTTGTGGGACGTATCCGTTAGGGTTCTGAACCCTAACACATGGTTTTAAGACCCAAACGCATGGTTAAAAGACCCAAACGGGAAGGATTGAATGGTATCTAGCGGGGTTTAGGAATTATATGAGAGGTTACTGAACGTATATAGAAGGGTTTGGAAAGGGTAAATTTGTATATTTGGAATTAAAGATACATTGGGTATAAATGCAATATTGCATTTATTCACATGTTGGCAACAATTTGAACAGAACACAAAATGAGAAACTATCTTTTACTTTTTGTATTTATTGGATTAATAAAAACATCCATCGGATTTTCTCAAGATGTGAATATCAAAATTGGAGTTAAAGACAGTATTCAATCAAAAATACTAAATGAGAACAGACAACTAATTATAAATATTCCAAGGGATTACGAAACTTCAACTAAAACCTATCCAGTACTCTATGTTTTAGACGGAAATGTAAGCGGTCTTTTGGATGCGATTGAAGCAACTCACGAGCTTGGAGCAGAATTTATAATAGTAGCTATTCCAAATACTGACCGTGACAGAGATATGATGCCAATAAGTACACCTACATACACAGTTGAGAATCCTGAAGCCAAAAAATTTCTCTCATTCATAGGAGATGAACTAATCCCTTATATCGAAAAAAACTATCGCTCAAATGATAAAAGGACAATTCGTGGCAGGTCTTTAAGCGGATTATTTGTAATGTATGCTTTTTTGGAAAAACCAGAATTGTTCGATAACTATATTGGAAATAGTGCAGGTTGGTATGCAGATATGAATTACTATTTTGGGCCTTTAACTGATAAGGCTTTCAAAAATAAAGACCAATTTATTGGTAAAACATTGTTCATTGCCAACTCATTAAATGACCCTTTTGACCCAAAAAAAGAAGTTCATAATGGAATACTCGAATTTTCAAATAAAGTGAAATCTGAATTAGGAGAGAGACTATCATACAAGTACGTAACTTATGACAATTATGGACACGTTCCTTTCCCGAGTTTTTATGACGGACTAAAATTCGTTTTGACAAATGAGAAATAAAAAACTGTTGCCAACAATGGCTATAAGTAATTGCTTGTTCTCGCCTACTTCTGAAAATCCTCGCGGATTTTCAGTTTGGTGTGTACTTGCAAAGTTAACCGCTAAACCACGCAACTACTCATAGCCGAGACCGTTACCATACATTTCAATACTCTTCAACATTATTGAATTTTGATGACTTTTATCATTTTTTCAAAATGAATTAAATAATACTTTTACACATATAACATTAAATAAATGGAAATATGAAAAATCTATTATTTATTATAATTACAGTTTTTAGCTATTGTTTATCATTCTCTCAAAACGTAGAATGGGAAAATATCTATCCTAATTATTTAACACTGGGCAAAGCATTAACCGTTGATTCTGATAACGACATTATTTCTGTCGCTAACGGTCTAAATGTTGGAGCTTATAACGAATATTTATATGTTCAAAAACATTCACCTCAAGGAAATCTCATTTGGAAAGATTCAATTAGCACTAGCGTTAGTAATAACTATCATTCAGCAACTTGGGTAGGAACTGACAACAATAAAGATATTTTTATAGTAGGATATAGGTTTACACTTTCAAACCAAAATGAAATACCTAATGCTATAAAAGTAATTAAATACTCTTCAAACGGTACATTGTTACAAAATACAACTATAACAGGTATCTTCAATAGAGATGGCAACACGAACCTTGGTCGCAGAAACGAATCTGTTTTAGATGAAAACGGAAATCTTTATATAGCAACTGCAGGAGCTACTGACACACAATCAGGTGCTGGTTTTGTGCTACTTAAATTTGATAATGATGCTAATTTGTTGTGGGAACGTTTACATAATTTTTCTAATGTCCACGGATTAAGAGGAATGGACTACAATAATGGTAAAGTAGTTCTGGTAGGAACAACAACAGTTACTGGTACTGATAACAAAGTTGCAGTTTGGGACCAAAACGGAAATTTTGTTTGGGCTTCCACCAATACTATTCCTAATCAAACTTGGGCAACTGATGTTTTGCTTGATGATTCAGGTAACACCTACACTTTATGCCAAAATTTTGGTTCAGCTTATAATGTCATTGAACTCACCAAATATAATCCATCTGGTACAGTTTTATATTCTGAACCTTTTGATATACAAGTAGCTGCAACTTCTGGCAGAATGGCTTTACTTCCTAATGGAAATATTGTTATTACAGGTACAAATTGGACAACTTCAGGAACAGGAAAATTACTTGTTGCTCAAGTTTCTACTGCGGATGCATCCATAATTAATAGCAGTTTAAATGATTTACCACAAATCAATAATTGGGTTTATGACATTAAAGCAACATCCAACGGAAATTACTATGTGGCTGGCAGAAGTGACAACAATGGTGGTTCACCAAGTTCAATGTTCCTGTATGCTTTTTCAGATTTAAATGGCTATGAATGGAACACTCTATACGAAACGCAGGGAACAAAACCGATGTCTGTAAAGACAGATATAGACGAAAACATTTATGTTCAAATTGAAAACACAAATACTGTTGTTAAATTTGGTAATAGTATTACACTTTCAATAACTGACAATTTACAAAATGAGAAGTTGAAAATTTATCCAAATCCAGTAACTTCTTGGGCAATTTTAGAATTCATCCATAAAGATATTACCAATGTAATTATATACGACGAATTAGGAAAAGTTGTTTACGAAGTTCCTAAAAATGAATTAAATCATACTATTAATAGAATAACACTTGATTTATCTGATTTTCAAAGTGGATTATATTTTTGCAAAATAGTAAATGGTAAGAACGTTCATACAGTTAAACTTATTAAAGAATAATCTTATTTGATAAGAATCAACGTATGGTAACACCGTGTATAATTAATGGCTAGTTCTCGCCTGCTTACGAAAATCCTTGCGGATTTTCTATTCGGTTTGTATTTGCTAAATTAGCGGCTTAAACACGCCACTAATCATACACAAACCGTTGTGCATAATGTGAAAACGATGATAAAGAAAATTCATTTAAGTTTAATTTTATTTGAAACGCTTGCTCTTTTTTTCTTAATCAATGGGATTCAAAGGTTGTATTTGGCCTCTCAAAGAGAAAAATTTAACGCAATTATGAGTGATGATCTGGATAAATATTATTCATTAACATCCTTAAAAGCAAGTGATTTTTTTATAGTTCGTGGATATTGGACTTTTGGAGCTTTTATTCTTGGAATTTTAATCATTGGAATAATAAACTGGAAAAACAAAATCAATATTATAAATTCAATTTTGACTTTTGTAATTGTACTTTTACTCTTTCCGACAGGTGTTTTTGTGAAAGGAATATTAAATAATTATCTGAATTATTTTTCTGGATTATTTAGTGAAAATTATAGCATTTCATTTTTAATTGGTGGAAGCATTCTATCATTAATTGGATTAATTATTTTGTGGAGAATTACTCACGCAAAAGAAAACACTATGCACAACAAAGAACTGAGTTAAAAAACAACTTAAGCAGTATATAAATCATCTATTGTCATCTTAACGTTTTCCAAACGACCCGTCAATCTTCACTCTTCGCTTTTCACTTTTCGCTTTTCGCTTTTCACTTTTCACTTTTCGCTTTTCGCTTTTCGCTTTTCGCTTTTCGCTAAAATGTAACAAAACGCTAACCCATTCGTCATACAACTAACAACCATCCAAAAACAATTCCGTGGAAAACATTCTCACCATAAATAATCTAACCAAGAAATTTGGCGCGCTAACTGCCGTGGATAATCTTTCCTTTTCAATTGAAAAAGGCAATGTTTACGGTATCCTCGGCCCAAATGGTAGCGGTAAAAGCACCACGCTGGGCATCGTCCTGAATGTGGTAAACAAAACCGCTGGCGACTTTAAATGGTTTGATGGCAACATCGATACGCACAACGCTTTAAAAAAGGTGGGCGCCATCATTGAACGCCCCAACTTTTACCCCTATATGACCGCCGTGCAAAACCTGCAATTGGTCTGTAAAATAAAGGAAGTTTCGGAAGAAAAGATTTCAGAAAAGCTGGAGCTCGTAGGGCTTTTGGATAGAAAGGACAGCAAGTTCAGCACCTTTTCCTTGGGAATGAAACAACGTTTGGCAATCGCTTCAGCTTTGTTGAATGATCCTGAAATACTGATTCTTGATGAGCCTACCAATGGTTTGGACCCGCAGGGAATCCACCAAATTCGGGAAATCATTAAAGTAATCGCCTCCCAGGGAACTACCATTTTATTGGCTTCGCATTTATTGGACGAGGTTGAAAAAGTCTGTACGCACGTAGTAATTCTTCGGAAAGGCGTAAGTCTTTATTCCGGCAGCGTGGACGGGATGAACGCCAGCCACGGTTTTCTTACTATGCAAAGCAACAATATGGAAAAGTTGCAAAATGCTTTGGAAGGAAATCCCGCTTTTGGCACCGTAAAGCGCGAGGGCGATTATTTAATTGCATACCTCAACAACCCGATGGACGCTTCGGAAGTGAACAAACTGCTTTTTGAAAAGGGCATCACCCTTAGCCACCTTGTGAAACGCAAGGAAAGCCTTGAAGAACAATTCCTTGAACTTACCAAACAAAACTAACCACCGATGCTACGATTATTAAATATAGAACTTCAGAAACTGCGCTATAACCGTGCTGCCAAGGTTATTTCGATAATCTATTTTGTGCTTATTACCTTCATTGCATTGATTTCTTCCATCGAGTTCAACTTTGGGGATTTCCACTTTCGGGTTGCCGATCAGGGAATTTTCAACTTTCCGTATATCTGGCATTTCAACACTTATGTGGCGGCCATCTTGAAATTGTTTTTAGCCATCGTAATTGTTTCTATGATGAGCAACGAGTACAGTTATAGAACCTTAAAACAAAACTTGATTGACGGCCTCAGCAAAAAGGAATTTGTACTTTCAAAGTTTTTGACCGTTCTATTGTTCTCGGTCATTTCCACGGTTTTTATTTTTTTGGTTTCTTTGATTCTCGGGCTGGCATTTTCAGATTATAATGAAATAGGCATCATTTTTAGCGATATGGAATACATAGGCGCTTATTTCATAAAACTTGTCGCCTTCTTCTCTTTCTGCCTTTTTCTTGGGGTTTTGGTGAAACGTTCTGCCTTTGCATTAGGTTTTTTGATTATATGGCAAATTGTGGAATGGTTGGGCTATGGCTTGATGAAATGGCAATTTTTCAAAGACACGGAAATTGCTGATAATGTTGCGCAATTCTTCCCTTTGAATGCAATGGCAAACCTTATAAAAGAACCACTTAGCCGTTTGGGCGCAATTCAGTCTGCTGCAAATCAATTGGGGGAAAATTTTACAAAAGATTATCAGGTTACGTGGCTGAATGTTATGATAGTTCTTGTCTGGACTTCCCTTTTTATCTACTGGTCCTATGCCATTCTAAAGAAAAGAGACTTGTAAAAAAGGAATCGTCCCGTTGATTTTTTGCCTATATTTAGCAAGCAATCAACCCTTATTTTTTTGAAGCGTTTCCTTTTTATACTTTGCTTTTTAATTTCCACAGTTGTCTTTCCGCAAGACATTGAGCTGTTTAAACAGTTTAATGGGCATTACGATTACACTGCTTTCGGAAATACTTTAAACATAGAGGAAAACGGCCAGGGCGGACAATGTTTTATTCTCACCAGTAGCAGTGCCGATTTTCAATTGCAGCCCAACCAAGAAGTGGTTGCTGCTTATTTGTATTGGGCCGGTTCTGGCCCGGGAGATTTCGAGGTTACTTTTAACCAAATTCCAATCAACGCGGAACGCACTTTCAACGTTACCTATAATAGTGGCGGACAGGACTATATCTATTTTTCAGCCTTTGCGGATGTTACCCAGCAAATTCAAACCACGGGAAATGGCCTTTATACACTTTCAGATTTAGACCTTACACTTGTAATTCCCGCATATTGCAGTCCGCCGGGCTCGGGCACCAACTTTGGCGGTTGGGCGGTAACGGTAGTTTATGAAGATGCCAGCCTGCCAAGCAATCAAGTGAATGTTTTTGACGGCTTGGAAAGTGTTTCCCAAAGTAACCAAACCTTAAACATAACCCTTGATAATTTGATGGTCCTTGACACCCAAGGTGCCAAAATAGGTTTCCTAGCTTGGGAAGGAGACCGGGGTTTGGCCATAAACGAAACCCTTCGCATTAACGGAAACATTCTAAGCAATCCACCGCTAAACCCTGCAGATAATGCCTTTAACGGCACCAACAGTTTTACGGGCAGCGATGTGCTTTACAATATGGATATTGATGTTTATCCCATTTCAAATTATATAAGTCCGGGTGATACTTCAGCTACAATCCAACTTACCAGCGGACAGGATTTTGTGATGGTGAATAATATAATTACGGTTTTAAATACCGAATTGCCCGATGCTACCATTACCATGGATAACATAATTGGTGGAACGGAATGTGGCAATCGGGAGCTTACAATAGATTATACCGTTTACAATTTGAATAGCACCGATGTTTTGCCTGCGGGAACCCCAATTGCTTTTTATGCAGATGAAACCTTAGTTGCTCAAAGTTCTACCGTGGCAATAATTCCTATTGACGGACAGGAAAGCGGAACTATCACTTTTACGGTTCCCAATGCTGTTGAAGCGGATTTTATTCTGAAAGCAGTGGTTGATGATACCGGAAATGGGACTGGAATTGTTGATGAAATTAACGAAGACAACAACGAAGACGAAACCGCAATACATTTGCTTTTAAATCCTGAAATTACTGGACTTCACAATCTGGAAACCTGCGATGTTATTGACGAGGAATTTTTTGACCTAACAGAAGCCACTTCACAAATAGACCCAATTTATGAATTGAGCTTTCACTTTTCAGAAGCAGATGCGCAGAACAACGAAAACCCAATTCCAAATCCTGAAAACTTCCAAAATACCGAAAACCCACAAACTATTTACATCCGCGTTTCAAACCCAGATTGTTTTCTAATTGACAGTTTTACGGTGGAAGTCCTGCCCTGCCCTTTGCCGGATGCGACCATTGAACTGCCAGAAATTTCAGCCTGCCGCGACCGTGTTTTATTACTTCCGTTTACGGTTTATAATTTGGAAGCTACAGCATCTTTGCCTGCAAATACCTCGATAGCTTTTTATTCGGATGGCGTCCTTTTGGGTCTTTCGCAAACGCAACAAACAATTCCAATTAACGGAAGTGAAAATGGCGAAATCGAACTCCTTTTACCCGAAAGTTTGCCCGATACATTTACCATCACTGCAGTTGTGGATGACGACGGCAATGGCAACGGCGCGGTGGAAGAACTTCGGGAGGACAATAACAGTTTTATGCAAACAATTTCTTTTGAAAGCATTCCTCCTATCCCAAATCTGCCAAATCTTTTGGAGTGCGACACAGGTTTTGACACGGCAATTTTTGATTTGACTGTTCAAGATGAATTAATTCGAACAGGCGTTGACGATGTAGTTCAATATTTCACTACTCCCGAAGATGCTTTGCAGAACACAAACCCTATCAGCAATCCATCAGAATATCAAAACGCCACTGACCCGCAAACCATTTATGTGCGTTTGGAAAACGAAATTTGTTTTGTCACCGCTTCCTTTTTATTGACCACGGAAAACTGTGCGCCTTTTATTCCGCAAGGTTTTTCGCCAAACAGTGATGGAATAAATGATGAATTTGAAATAAGCAATCTGCTAAACATTTACGAAAACTTTGAACTGAATATCTATTCCCGTGAAGGCAACCTAATACACACTTCCCATAATGCAGACGGTTTTTGGAATGGCGTGGCTACAAAAGGACTTCTTTTTACAGGAAACATTGTTCCGGTTGGTACCTATTATTATGTTTTGGTTTTAAATGACCCTAAATATCCTGAACCGTTTATTGGCTGGGTTTATGTGAATTATTGACAATTAAAAAAAACATCCTTTGCAAATGAAACCAAAAACCTGCAACTGCCAAAACCCGCCAATTCTTTCCTCAAATTTTACTAAAAAATTTATAGGAACAGATACCACAAATGGCCGTTTTGGAGAAGTTTCTATTGAAAGCTGCAAACAATGCAATGCTAAATGGCTTCACTATTTTGTGGAATATGAATCTTTTTCCCAATCAGCTAGATGGTACAGAGGTCTAATTTCTGAAGAAGCGGTTCCAAATATAATTCCTACAAACGCCATTGCTTATTTAAAATCCTTGGAGTGGCATCTCTTTGGTGGAAGTTATTTCAATTCCACCGGCGAACGAGGCAGTGGGAATATTTCAGTTGATTTATATAAACAATATATTTTGGGAAGCTTAAACGAAAACGAAATATTAATCAGCGAATTTGAAAACATTCAGAAAATTGGCATTCTAAATGTTGACACTTTAAATATTGATTGGCAACCCACACAGATATTAAATAATAATGGCTTTTCTGGTTTCAGTCAAAAAATTGGGGAACAACGTTTCACTTTTTTCAGACACAAAAACAAACTAAATATCTTAGCAGAAACACAACTTATTGAAATTGATGCCGAAACTGAATCACATTTAAAACGTGTTGGTACTGAATTGGTTTTTTCAATAAGTAAAAACGGCACTGTTCTTTTTGAACAAAGGCACAAGCAAATAGAATCAATCGTTCCCATAAAAGATGATCCAACTCCTTTTGTT
Source organism: Aequorivita soesokkakensis (assembly GCF_001641085.1). Lineage (GTDB taxonomy): Bacteria > Bacteroidota > Bacteroidia > Flavobacteriales > Flavobacteriaceae > Aequorivita > Aequorivita soesokkakensis. Next base: position 40,897 of record NZ_LXIE01000048.1, read on the forward strand.
GAAGCGGAAGATTTTGACCTAAGGATTTTAATCCATAATGTACTGACTGAAAATGGTCGGCGCGATAGAATGTTTAATACTGATTAAACCTTCTCTGCTGCCTCTTCCCCAGTATTTATAGCACCTTCCATAAAGCCTTGCCAATCGGCGATATGTTCCCCAGCAAAGTGGGTATTCAGAAACGATTCCTGTAAAATGGGTCGCACTCTAAACCACTGGTCTTTGCCATACATTGCATAAGCTCCCTTGGAATAACTGTCCGTGCCCCAATAATAATTCACTTGGTTGTTTAACTTGCTTCTCACATCCCCAAAATGCGGGTTTAGGGTTTCAGCAATCATCTTAGCATTCCAAGCGTCGCTTTGGTTTGCAATTACCGCAGCCTTTTCCCCGATGCTGTATGAAATAAGCACCCCTTTATCCGACTTCTGGTTTTTGGTAGCGTGGTAAAAGTAATGTGGACTTTGATCGGTAATCATATCGAAGCTTTCATCTTTCCAAAAGCGGTCGTTAAAGAGCATCGCGTGTTTGTTGATTCGTGCGTATTGCAATTCGTTAATGGCGCTCACCTTTTCTGTGGGCAGGCCTGGTTGCCAGTCTATTTTGTTCATCGCAAAGGTTGGGATGGTGCAGATAATTTTATCGGCTTCGAACATAGTTCCGTTGTCGCAATACACCTTTACTTTATCGTCTTGAACAATTTTGCTAACAGTGTGCTTCAGCAGAATTTTATCCTTGCCTATTTTTTCCGAAAGGCGTTCCGCAAGCATGCCATTTCCACCTTTTATTTTAAGATCCATCTCATTCTTTTCGCTACTTTCGGCATATTCCGCCAAAGCCGCAAAAGATGAAACCTGACGGATACTTTCCCCAAAATCAGTACTGTCCAAAAGTTCGCGAATATCCAAATCACGACCTTCACAACCGTTTTGAACCAGATAACGCCACCAATCCATTTTGTCCATAATAAGCTTGTCCTTTTCGGTAAGATTGCCGTAATCTTCCAGCATCTTTGTCATAGTGTTGTTCCAATTATCGCTGTAATCCCACTTCCCCGCTGGGGAATATTCCCCTTTGTAAATCATATGGGTATCAAACTGATTATTTTTCAGTTCCAAGTTCAGTTCGCCACAAAGCTCCTGTATTCGGGTATGTGAATTTCCTACCCATTCGCCACCGAGTTCTATCACTAAATCGTTATCTATTTTGTGTGAAAACACACGGCCGCCAATGCGCGGGCGACTTTCCAAAACTATGCAGTCAATGTTTCGCTGTTTCAGTTTATAGGCAGCCGCGAGACCGGCAAAACCTGCGCCAATAATGATTACTGATTTTGCTTTGGGAGTGAAAACATTTGCAAAAGAAGGCGTTGGCAATAAAACGGTACCGGCAGTAGCCACAGATACCTGCTGGATGAATTTTCTACGGGTCGTCATAACGGTTGGTTGTTAGTTGTTTAATTATATATTTTGAAAATAGAAATCTTTCCAAAAGTATTTTCAAATCCGTTATTCCCTATCACATACTTTAATTTGCGAATATCACCAGCTTCCACCACCGCCACCGCCAAAACCGCCCCCAGAGGAACCTCCGCCACCAGAACTTGACGGTGAACTGACCATAGTTGACTGTGCCGAGGATATTGAATCTGAAAATGAATTTGAAAAATTATGCATTGTAAACACGCCCGCAGAAGAGGTGTACCAACTTGGAGGCTGCAAATTGAGGGCTTCAAACTTCTTCGCCCATTGGGAAAAAAGACCAAACGCAAGGGCGTAGCCCATAGTGGTTTCAAAATAGGATGGGCTATCCTGCAAAAGCATTCTCAATTTGTTTTCCTCTGCTATTTTTATGAAATTTTTAAACCCTTTCAACTCTGAAAAAGCTTCATTGCCTTTGGAATTTTTCTTCACCATATAAATGCTCATAAACAATAGAAAAATAGCAACGGCAATCACAACCAATGCTGCCCAAAGTCCCCAAGTTGAAATAAATATAAAAAATAATACAAACGCTAAAATCAAAATGCCGATTATGGTTATCGTCTGCATTTTTTTGGCTTGGGCATCGTAATAAATCTGGGCCTGCTCTTTCAGTTTCGTTTTGGCACTCGCCATTTTAGTATAAAAAGAATCTTTCAAACTACTTATTAAAACTTCTTTTTCACCTGTTCCAGAATAGCTTCCGAAGAGACCGTTAAAGATTTCTTCTTCGTAATCTGGCGCGCCTACAGGCAATGGTCTTAATCGAGTGAGTTTTGTATCGTCCTTCCCAAACCAACCTTCTTTGGGGATTTGTTCCATCTTAATAATGCCGCGTGATCCCCAATAAGGTATCAACGAGATAAGGTCTGGCGTGTCCGCATTATCGTCAATTAAAAACCCTGCCATTGCCGGATCCATCCCGCTTGGAGGAAAATAACTGGTAGTGGCCACTACCCTATCATCTTTTCCGTATTTGTTCCAAACCCAATAAAAAGCAAGCAACATCGCTCCAAGAATCAGCGTCCATCCGTAATCTGCCCAAAAAGGCCACCAAGGTTTAATCTCCTTTACGGAACCTGGGGGAAGATTGATCAAAACCGTTACGCTTTGCCCAGGAACAGATAAAAAGTTCGGTAAACTTTTGGCGGTATAAACGCCATCATAATAAGTTACATCAAAATCGTTGCTGGGAGTGTTTACACCTGTATTACCTGAGTAAACGTAAATAGCACCTAAATCGCTACTCATCCCCTCGGGAAGGTGAACGCTGAAATCGAGTTGTTTAAACACGGCATACCAACCATCGGGTTTAATATTCCAATAAAAGCGAATATGGGATTCTTCAAAAAGAAAGGCATTGTAAACCCTATATTTTATTTGATAATGTTGTGGGCCAATAACGGTTACATCCTTATCTCCTATCTTTATTTGCAGGCTATTGCTAAGCTTTTGCACAAAATCCAGATCTGCTTCATATTTGTGGGAGGGCACATCAATATTTCTAATTTTGATTCTACGATTTTCGTGCTTGCCTTGTTCGTTAAGCAAGTCGTATTTCACTTGAATATTTCTGTAAATACCGTGCTTGTATTCCGTAAAGTTTAGGTCATAGTTTTCAACCACATCAAAATAACCCTCTTCACTGATATAAATATCAAGCTGGCTGTGGTTTACGTCAAAGCCTTGGGCAAACCCGGTTAGAGAAAACAGTACTACAAATAGAAGCAGTACCAGTTTTTTTTTGAATTGCAAATAGATCAACATTATTGTGGTTGTCGGTTGTCAGTTGTGGGTTAATTAAAACTCACCTTTACATTTTCACGTTCGGCAACTTCTGCCTCAAAATAATCGAAATGTTGGTAACCAAACATTCCCGTAAACAATACGCCCGGCATACTTTCGCCATAAGTATTGTTCTCGCGCACCGTTCCGTTGTAATAACGACGGCTGCGTTCAAGGTTTTCCTCTATCTCGTTAAGTTTTTGCTGAAGATCCAAAAAGCCTGCATTCGCTTTTAAATCTGGATATGCCTCGCCCAAAGCGAAAATACTTCGCAAGGTTTGTTGCAAGTGGTTTTCAGCTTTAATCTGTCCGTTTATATCGTCTGAAGGCACTGCCATTGCAGCATTACGGGCGTTGATAACACTTTCCAAAGTAGTTTTTTCGTGCGCAGCATAGCCTTTTACGGTTTCCACAAGGTTTGGAATTAAATCGTAACGGCGTTTCAGCGCAACGTCTATATTGCTCCATGCATCTTTCACCATATTTTTGTTTTTCACAAAACGGTTAAAGACTACTACCAACAAAAGAACAATCACTACTACAACACCTATAAGAAGTAATATAATACTCATAATTAAATATTTAAAGAGTTACGGTTTTATTGATTGTTTACAAATAACACCTGTTAGCCGTAAAGAGGAGGACACAATCAATTCATTCTGAACATCTAAGATACTATCTTTTATTAATAATGCAACTATCTTTAAAATTTTGAAGCTAAATAATTTTCACCTACATTTAATTTCAAAATGATCAACAACCAACCAATTTTTTTTCAATTTTGAATAAAACTACCTGCCTCCTGCTTTTGCTGTTGTTTCCTCTTTTCTTAACAGCCCAAAATGACAGCATTCAAAAGAAACTTAAATTCACAGCCGATTTTAGATTTAGAGTAGAACAAGACTGGAACTCCCAAAAACCCGATGGCTCCCAACGCGATGACCGAACCCGTTTGCGCTACCGGGCCCGAATTGGTGCAACCTATGATTTTAAGGATTGGGTATCCTTCGGGATGCGAATCCGTACGGGGCAAGCCAACAAACAGCAGGATCCGCAACTTACCATAGGCGATCAATTTAGCAGCGTGCCCATTGCTTTTGAAAAGATTTATGCCAACTTCAACTATAATTGGTTAAGCGCATGGATTGGAAAAAACACGTTCCCTTTTGAAAAGCAGAACGAGCTTTTTTGGAGCGACAATGTATTTCCCGAAGGCGTTGCCCTTTCTGGGAAATTCAGTTTTGAAAACGAATTTGTGCAATCCCTAAAAGTGAATACGGGGCATTTTATTTTCGCCACAAGTGGCACTTCTCTGGGAAATGACAGCTATTTTGAAGGAATACAGCTGGTTTCTTCACATTGGCAAAACAGAGTGAAGTTTTTCCCTGCTTTTTATTATTTCAAAAATATGCCGGACATCCCCGATGGGGGCGATACTTTTAACATTGACTATTCCGTAGTCCATCTTGGCACCAATGTGGTACTTCTTAAAAACCCAAAAGTCACCGCGGGTTTTGACTATTACCAAAACATGCAGGATTACCACGGTAATGATTCCATTCCGAAGTTTTTACAGGATCAAAAAACGGGCTATGTTGCCAATGCAGGTATCGGGACACTAAACAAAAAAGGCGACTGGAAAGTGCAGTTGACCTACACCTATTTGGAACGTTTTGCAGCAGTGGATTACCTAGCCCAAAACGATTGGGCACGTTGGGATTATTCATCGCAAGGCTCTCCGGACGGAAGGCTTACAAACTTTAAAGGACTTGAAATTATGGCCGGCTATGCCCTTGCGGAAAATATGGATTTAAAAGTGCGCTTCTTTACAGTGGAACAATTGTTAGCTTATGGGACTACCAAGGAAAATGGAAACCGCATACGGCTTGATTTTAATATAGGGTTTTAATACTTTTGAAAGCTTTCCTCCGTGAACTTCTGTGAAACCTCTGTGTAACTCTGTGTTACAGCTATAACACAGAGTTGCGCGGAGAAAAAAGAGTTTCACAGAGAAAAGTACTAAAATTCATATTTCCAATGTCGCAAATAAACATGTTTAATGTTGAATTTAATTCTAAAAAAAACCTTCTTCCAAAAGACGGCATGGTGAATTATTTCGGAAGAGTGTTTTCTGAAGAAGAAGCCAACCGTTATTATGAAAATCTCCTAAATAAAATCGATTGGAAAAATGACGAAGCCATAATCTATGGCAAAAAGATAATCACCAAAAGGAAAGTAGCTTGGTATGGCGATAAAGAATTTGAATATACCTATTCCAAAATCACAAAAAAGGCAAGCCTTTGGACGCCTGAACTTTTAGAGCTAAAAAGAACCGTGGAAGAAAAAAGCAGTGAAACTTTTAATAGTTGCCTGCTAAATCTTTACCATTCCGGCGAAGAAGGCATGGCGTGGCACAGCGATGCAGAAAAGGATCTTAAAAAAAACGGCGCAATTGCCTCGATAAGTTTTGGGGCGGCACGCAAATTTGCCTTTAAGCACAAGCAAACAAAGGAAACCATCTCCCTAAACTTGGAACACGGCAGCCTTTTGATTATGAAAGGCACAACACAAACGCATTGGCTTCACAGGCTCCCGCCAACCACTAAAGTGAATACACCAAGGGTTAATTTAACTTTTAGAACAATTGTGAAAAAGTAGAAAATAAAGAATAACGCAAATCACCAAAAGCAGAGTTATATGAGAAAAATAATTTCCTTCATGCACATCTCCCTGGACGGTTTTGTAGCAGGACCAAATGGAGAAATGGATTGGATTAAAATTGATGACGAACTCTTTGATCACGTAGAAAAACGTATAAACAAAGGCGACACCGCCTTATACGGACGCGTAACCTTTGATATGATGGAAAATTACTGGCCCACAGCAGCAGAAAAACCCAATGCAAGCAAGCACGACATTAACCATTCCAAATGGTATAAAGACGTTCACAAAATTGTTTTGTCCAAAACCCTGGCAGATGCAGATTTTGCTAACACAAAAATTATAAGTGAAAATCTAAAGGACAGTATAAATGAAATAAGGCAGGGAACGGGTGAAGACATTTTGCTTTTTGGTAGCCCATCAGCAACACATTCCCTTATGGGGCACAATTTAATTGACGGCTATTGGCTATTTGTTAACCCCGTTATATTAGGAACGGGAATTCCCTTGTTTAAGGAAATGAAAGAAAAAACAAAACTAAAATTAATATCTACCCAACAATTTACTTCTGGCGTTACTGAACTGAATTATATAGTGGATAGACAATAAAAATCTAATATGAGAAAAGTAATTGCTGCAATCAATATGACAATGGATGGGAATTTCGACCATACGGCCGGAATACCTGATGAGGAAACACATCAACATTATACAGAACTACTGGACCAAGGTGGCGTAATTCTATATGGAAGAACAACCTACCAACTTATGAAGTTTTGGCAAACACTTTTAGAAAATCCATCTGGTGAAAAATCAATGGACGACTTTGCCGTGGCTATTAATAAGATTCCCAAAATTGTTTTTTCACGCACACTCAAAAACGCCGAATGGAACAGCGCAAGGGTAGCAAATCAAAATCTTGAAAAAGAAGTATTAAATCTAAAACAACAAGCAGGGAAAGATATTTTAGTTGGCAGTCGGAGTTTAATTATACAACTAATGGAACTTAATCTAATTGACGAATTCCAACTATGTGTTCATCCTGTTATTGCAGGAAGTGGTTTGCAGTTATTTGAAAACTTAAACAAAAGAAAAATATTTAAACTCACAAAGACGAAAACATTTAGTGGTGGTGCAGTAATACTTTATTATGAACCAATAAAGGCATAACAGACAAGATTTAAGAACCACGACACAACACAGAACCAAATCCCAATGAGGTCACACTGAACGCAGACAAAGTGTTAACAACTAACGGCTAAAAGCCAAGAGCTAAGCCCCAACAGCCTCCAATAAAAAACTTTCAATCAGATCCGCAGGATGCCTAGTAGTAACCACCGGAAATTCAAACCAGTTTTGCAAGGGCACATCAAACCCAGTCCCATTCAAATAATTGTGCAAGGCAAGATTCAATCCATTCGTATATTTGGGATGATCGGCGCCTTGTGGATCTTCGTGCCATAAATCGTTTTGGGCGAAACCTTCAAACTCAGGGCCAGTAACAATGATTCCAAAATCCTGCGGGTTTTTGCCAATCGGACTGTGAACAGTAGTAGTAAACTGATGCCAATAAGCACTCTGAATACAATTCCGTTCAAACAACTGCCGCACCACCTCTAGCGAATCAATAGTTTCCTGTTCCGTTTCGGTGGGAAAGCCGTACATAAGATAGGCGTGCACCATAATATTGTTTTCGGAAAAGTTATGCGTAACACGGGTTACTTGGGCAATATCAACCCCTTTCTTCATTTTCGCCAATAATCGGTCCGAAGCAACTTCCAAACCGCCTGTTACCGCTATGCACCCAGATTTCGCCATCACTTCGCAAAGCTCAAAACTAAAAGTCTTTTCAAAACGGATGTTCGTCCACCAAGTAATTTTCACATTCCGTGCTATCAAGGCATTCGCTAAAGCCCGCAACATTTTTGGCGGCGCAGCTTCATCCACAAAATGAAAGCCCGTAATGCCCGTATCCTTTACTATCTTTTCAATCTTATCCACCAAATCCTCAGCAGTGGTGTTTTGGTAATTGCCAATATAATCCAAGCTCACATCACAAAACGAACACTGTTTCCAATAACAGCCGTGCGAAATGGTCATTTTGTTCCAGCGCGCATCCGTCCACATGCGGTGCATCGGGTTTACAACATCCAAAAAGGAAACATATTTCTGAAAAGGCAAGCCGGAATAATCGGGTGCGGGCAATTTGCTATGGTGATAAATGGTGTTCGGAAGTTTATCCATATAAACAACGGCATCGTTTTCCAGCACATACGTTCGTTCCAAACCCGTTATGCCAACTTTCCCTTCCAGATACCGAACTATTTTCAACAAAGGCCCTTCCCCATCGTCCAACGAAATAAAATCCACAAATTCAAAAATCCGTGGATCGGTAAGCGAACGCAGTTCCGTATTGCAATAGCCGCCGCCAAAGGCAACGTGAACGTCTGGAAAAAACTGTTTCGTAAACTGTGCACACCGCAAGGCAGCAAAGAGATTCCCGGGAAAAGGAATGGTAAAGCAAACCAAAAGTGGCTGCTCTTCTTTAATTTTTTCAATTAAAATATCCAGCATCTTCTCTTCAATAAGCGTGGGAGGATAACTTAAAAATTCATCCAGCTCATTAAAGCTACTTGCAGAAGTGCCAATTTGCTCGGCATATTTCGTAAAGGCAAAAAACTCATCTACATTGGCCTGTATAAAATCGCCTATCTCCTCAATAAACAGCGTGCCGTAATGCTTTCCCTTATCAATAATGCCAATGTCGCCAGCCGCCCATTTAATCTCCTTGTTTACCTTAGCCAATCGATGCCCTACCGGTAAAAACCCAGGCTCCAAGATTTTATGCGCTGTTGCTATATCCTGCTTTTGAAGAAAGGCAATAACCACATCCACCCGCGCAATATACAGCGACTTCATTTTGCGGACTTCTGGATAATCATAATGCTTTAAATCCTGCGCTTCCTGAAACATTTCGCGAAGAAAATCGCCCGTAAAAATGGCGGTAAAAAGCTCTATACTTAAATCGCATTGATGCACAGCAATGTCGTGAGCCTCCAAAAAACCCTTTAAATATGCCGATGCCGGATAGGCAGTATTTAGCTGTGTAAACGGGGGCGTTATAAAAAGAATTTTGGACTGCATGCTGCAAAGGTAGGGTTCTTTGAAATAGTTTGGTTAAAACAGCCTTTGATAATTGTTCATTGCTAATTGATCATTGTTAATTGTAAATTCCTATATTTGGTATTCTCCCCTCGTTCACCGAAGCTTTATGCGTAGGTGAACCACATTAATTTGCTCCTTTACGGTTTTCTGTAATGGAGATATATTACTTTGAATTATATATGGAAATAAACATATGCAAATCTGTGAGATAAACACAACAGACATTTTTTGCTGAAATAAAAAAAGAATGGAAATTAAAAGACTTAAAATTGAGAAACTTTATGGATATATTGATAAAGATATAAAGTTTAACCCTGACTTAACACTTTTGGTAGGAATTAATGGAGCAGGTAAAACAAGTATACTTAATGTCATTAATTGGATTGTAAGACCCTCTTTGCCTTACTTATGCGTAACTGAGTTTAAATCAATAACGCTTTGGTTTTCTTCAAACAATAAGGAGTATGAAGTTAACTGTAAACACAATAAAACAACTTTTCATTACAAATTAAAATCTGATGAAAAGGTATTTAACCCGCTCATAGTTCAACTCAAACATCATCCAAAGAACATTCAGAATGATGAGACATTAAGAAATAATTTAATTGAAGGTTATAAAAGATTAAGTCCAGACGAAAAAGAAAAAGAAACATGGGAATTAATTGCAACATTACCTTCACCAACAATAATAGGATTAGATAGAAACTTATATACTGAAGAATCTGAAGACTCAATTTACTTTGATGAAGGTGCAAAAATTATGTTGAAAAGGAAAAAATCTGAATCTTTAAAATCTCCAGTTGACAGAGTTAAAGAAATAATAAATGTTGAATATAGGAAGCGAAAAAACAAGGTGTTAAATCTCACTAATACATTGAAAAACCATCTTATGATCTCAGCTTTTGACGGAAGTATTACATTAGAAGGCTTAGCTTCTGGGACAAGATATAAATTAAATATTAGTCAAATTGAAAAAGCTGAAAGCAGAGTAAAGGAGTACTTTCAAAATTTTGAAAAGGACACTCTAACAGAAAAAGAAAAAAATACAATCACCAGCTATTTTAAAGAACTTAAAAACATAACTCTTAAATACACTGAAGACCAAAAAAATGATAATGTCAAATTGTTATATGCCTTGAATGCACACCAATTCATAAAAATTAGAAATCTACTAAAAGAATTTGAAAAATTTGAGGCACAGTCTATAAAAACCATGTCTGAAGTTCAGACTTATTTGGACACACTAAATTATTTTTTTAAAGATTCTGCAAAAGAAATTCTCTTTAAAGAAGATACTTCTGAGATTACTTTTAATAATTTAGACAAGAATGGTAAACCAATTACTAAATATAAGGA
>NZ_LXIE01000049.1 GCF_001641085.1 Aequorivita soesokkakensis
TCAACTTCGGCTATTAGATATTTCATTTCTCAGGTTTTACGCTATAAAAGTCATCTTAAATTCTAAAGATATATTAAAGCAGAGCAAATCAATAATCTTCAGATTTTCTTAAGAATTGATTTGTAAACTTTGGTCTATTAAAAATAACTGATATTTTAGCCATCAAATTGCCTTAAAAGCTTAAATATTCTCATGAAATCTATAATAAATGATAAATAAATTCGAATTAAATAATAAAGTGACAAATAATTTTAAAATTGTAAAATTATGGTTTTTGATCCCCCTTTGTTACTGTTGATTTCGTTTTTTATTTACTTTTTCTTTTCTAAAGCTCCCAATTTCATTGAAGAATATGCGGCATGTCAAAAAGATTTATTTCACTTTCTCAATAGTGAAATGTCAAAATATCCAAACTTTCAGTTCAACATAACTCAATTAGGGGATGCATTGATATTTTTTCCATTTTTAATTATATTCCTTTACTATGCCCCGAAACTTTGGCAAGCGTTATTAACATCATCCATAATTTCATTACTCATATCTGCCACTTTTAAAGCGGTTTTTGCCGTACCAAGGCCCACCGCCATCTATGATAATAATAGTCTTGTGATTATTGGCAAAAGAACCATAGGATTAACATCCTTACCGTCAGGTCACTCCATAACAGCTTTTATGATTATAACCATACTGCTTTATGCTTTTATGCCAAAGAAAATTTCACATAAAATAGCGTGGTCTGTGTTGCTGTTTACGTTTGGTTTTATGATTGCGTTTTCTAGGGTGGGGATTGCGGCACACTATCCTTTTGATGTTATTATAGGTTGTGCTATTGGTTATTTTGTGGCAATTATCGGAATTAAGCTAAATAATAATGTGAATTGGTTGGAATGGATCAAGAATAAAAAAGTTTATCCTTTTTTTATATTAATCTTATTAATCGGGGCATTTCTTATTATAAAAAAAATAGTAGCTCTAAATTTGCCGATATTTTATTTATCATTGCTATCATTAGTTATAACATTTTTTATAATTACAAATGCTTATGTCAAAAGAAATTAAAGCAAGTTATTTTGCCCTGCTTTTTAGCTTTATTAATTTAGTTCTATACCACTACCCTTTTTTTAAATTCGTTTTTGGCAGTATTGATGTTAAAAGTTTGAACGGCATTTTACTGTTGGTCAGTTTAACTATTGCGGCCATACTTGCTAATGCTTTCTTTTTTTATTTAGTGTTGTTTTTATTGCGAAAGGTTGGAAAATGGCTAATGGCTCTGTTTTTCATCATCAACGCAATTGCTGTGTATTTTGTAAACACTTATGGCGTTATTATAGACGAAACAATGATTGGCAATGTGCTAAACACCAATTATGAAGAGTCCAGCAGTTTCTTCTCTTTTGGATTGGTTCTTTATGTAATCTTAATAGGAATTATACCAAGTATTTTACTCTTTAAAATTAAGTTCGTTCGTGTAAAACCAAAAAAGTTTTTAATCCATATATTTTTAACCTTAATAGTGCTGGTTTTTATTGCTTTTGCCAACGCTTCAAATTGGCTTTGGATTGATAAAAACTCAAAAACCCTCGGTGGCTTGGCAATGCCTTGGTCTTATGCTGTTAATATCAGTTTATTTTACAAACACAAGAGCGAGAAAAATGAAAAAGAAATTTTATTGCCCAACGCTACCATAAAAAATACTGAAAAATCCGTATTTGTTCTTGTCATTGGAGAATCTGCCAGGAGTGAAAATTTTTCGCTTTACGGTTATAAAAAAGAGACCAACCCTTTGCTTTCAAAAATAGAAAATGTGCATCACTACAATGCCCAATCCTGTGCAACATATACCACGGCTGGCCTTAAGTGTATTTTAGAACATAAAGACACGGGTGACCTTTATGAAATTTTACCGAATTACTTATTCAGAAACGACGTAGAAGTCATCTGGCGATCCACCAACTGGGGAGAGCCGCCGGTACACGTGAAAAATTTTGACAACAAGGAAGCTTTACGCGAACGGTGTGAAGGGGAAAGTTGTGAATTTGATGAGATATTATTAAACGGTCTGACAGAACAGATATTGGCGAGTAAAAAAGATAAAATATTGGTTGTTTTGCATACAAGCACTAGCCACGGCCCTACGTATTTTAAAAAATACCCAGCACAATTTGAAAAGTTTTCTCCAGTATGTAAAAGTGTGGAATTGGCAAATTGCACTCAGGAAGAATTGATAAATGCGTACGATAACACCATTGTCTATACCGACTATATTTTAGCCACCCTAATAGACGATTTAAAACATTTGGAAGGATACAATTCTTCCATGATTTTTATTTCTGACCACGGCGAATCTTTAGGGGAAAACAACCTGTATATGCACGGAATACCCGCAAGTATAGCCCCAAAAGAGCAATTGGACATTCCCTTTATTGTTTGGCTTTCTGACGATTCCAGAAAACTAAAGGATAGCCAAGAATATTCACAACACAACATTTTTCACAGTGTCTTGGACTTTTTAGCGATAGATAGCCCTATTTACGATTCAAATATGAGCATCTATAAAAAATAAGATAACCATATAAACCACTGAACCGTTATTTAAAAAATTTGAATAATTATTGGTTTAGAAACTTTGGTGCTTGACCAAGCTTACTTATTTATAATATATCCCCACATTTCTTGTTCAAATCTTTAATTTAGGGAATCTATTTTTTTGAAAGGTTCTGCCCAACTGATATTTATCATTTCATAAAAAGTAAAGCAAAAGTACTTTTGGCGCTTTAAGTTAAAAGCCATGCAAAGTAGTTTAGTTTCAAAATATAACGTTCCCGGCCCGCGCTATACCAGTTATCCCACAGTTCCTTATTGGAACAATGATAATTTCTCTTTGGGGGAATGGAAGAAAAACGTATTCCAAAGTTTTTCAGAAAGTAATTCTGCTGAAGGAATAAGTCTCTATATCCACCTGCCGTTTTGCGAAAGTCTCTGCACTTTTTGCGGCTGCAACAAACGTATTACTAAAAATCACGGTGTTGAGACCCCCTATTTGGAGTCGGTTTTAAAGGAGTGGCGGCTTTATTTGGAATTATTTCCGGAACGCCCCATAATAAAGGAGTTACATTTAGGCGGCGGCACGCCCACCTTTTTTTCCGCAGAAAATTTAAAACTGCTGATAAAGGGAATTTTTCGGGATGCAACTTTTGCCGAAAACCCTTCTTTCAGTTTTGAAGGCCACCCAAACAATACAAAAGGCGAACATTTGCAAACGCTTTTTGAATGCGGTTTTACCCGTGTTAGTTACGGCGTGCAGGATTACAATACTACGGTGCAGATTGCAATACACAGGTTGCAACCTTTTGTAAATGTGAAACGAGTTACGGAAACGGCCCGTGAAATTGGCTATACTTCCGTTGGGCACGATATTATTTTTGGGCTGCCATTCCAAAAAAAGGAACACGTAATCTATTCCATAGAAAAAACGAAGGAATTGATGCCAGACCGGATTGCGTTTTACAGCTACGCGCACGTGCCGTGGATAAAAGGAAACGGCCAGCGTGGCTTTAAAGAGGAAGATCTGCCCACTGCAGCAGAAAAGCGAGAGATGTATGAAACCGGGAAAAAAATGCTGGAAGAGGCAGGCTATATTGAAATTGGGATGGACCACTTTGCGCTAAAAAACGACAGCCTCTACAAAGCTGTGGAAGAAAAAAAACTGCACCGCAACTTTATGGGCTATACAGATAGTAAAACCCAGTTGATGCTCGGCCTCGGTGTTTCTGCCATTGGCGACAGTTGGTATAGTTTTGGGCAAAATTCAAAAAATGTGGAGGAATATCAGGAACTGGTTGAAAAGGGAATTCTCCCCGTGTATCGCGGCCATATTTTGAATGAAGAAGATTTAATTAACCGCAAACATATTCTGAATATGATGTGCCGTTTGGAAACTTCGTGGGAAGATGTTTCGCTTCAATTTAAGGAATTGCCCGAGACGCTTTCAAAATTGAAAGAAATGGAAGAGGATGGTTTAATTAAAATCGATTCCACCAAACTTCAGATTACAGAAAAGGGCCGTCCTTTTGTTCGCAATGTGTGTATGGCCTTTGATGTTCTTTTGCAGCGAAGCCAACCGGAAACGCAGCTCTTTTCAATGACGGTGTAAATTTTTTACAACTTTTTTTCGCATACTGACCTTGGTCATATTTTCAGAAAAACGATATTCAGACATTTGTATCGTAAAATAAATTGAACCCTAAAATGAACATTTCAAAAAATATTTTCTTCATATTTCTATTTTTTGCAATAACTAAAACCTACTCACAATTTACCGTGGATGCACAACTGCGCCCGCGTTTTGAGTTTCGTCATGGGTATAAAACGCTTTTTCCGGATGATACAAATCCCGCTGCATTTGTTTCACAAAGAACACGATTGAATTTCGGTTATAAAACCGAAAAATTACATTTCTATATAAGTCCGCAAGACGTTCGGATTTGGGGAGATGTGCCACAATTAAATGTTGCTGATGAAAATGGTTTCTCCCTGCATCAAGCCTGGGCAGAAATAAAATTAATTAAGGAATTTGACCTAAAAATTGGACGGCAGGAAATTGTATATGACGATCAGCGTTTCTTCGGAAATGTTGACTGGGCGCAGCAAGGCCGAAGCCACGACGCCGCAATCCTAAAATTTGAACCTACCTCTTTGAAACTTCACCTTGGCGCAGCTTACAATCAAGATGGCGAGGCATTGACCGGAAATATTCTTACCAAGAACACCTACAAAAGTTTTCAATATTTATGGTTTCATAAGGATTGGGAAAAACTTTCAGCAAGTTTTCTCTTCTTAAATAACGGTATGCAATATATTGACGAAAATGACGAATCCAAAAACGATACCCGCTTCAGCCAAACCGCTGGAATTTATTTAAAAGCCAAAGCGAATAAATTCAATTTTGCCTCAAATTTATATTATCAATTCGGGAACGATGTTGCCAATAATGATTTGAGCGCTTATTTGGTTTCATTGGAAGCAAGTTATTCCGCAATGGAAAATTTAAATTTTACTTTGGGCGGTGAGTTGCAAAGTGGAAATGATTTCGGCGCGCCTTCAAACGGAAAAAATAAGGCTTTCAATCCGCTTTATGGCACCAATCACAAGTTTAACGGATTTATGGATTACTTCTACGTGGGGAATCATACCAACAACGTTGGGTTGGTGGATATTTATGGAAATGTGAAATATTCGTTCAATGAAAAATCGAACTTATTCGTTGGCATTCACAAGTTTTTCGCAGCTGCGGAAATTATTAATGAAAGTTCAAAATATTTAGGTTTTGAAATAGATTTAGTAACTTCACATAAATTGAGTGAATTTGTGACTGTCCAGGCTGGATATTCACAATTTTTTGCTTCAAATGGTATTGAAACCGTAAAAAATAATTTTGATGGCAATTCCAATAATTGGGCTTGGGCAATGCTGACCATTGATCCTTTGCTATTTACTTGGCAAAAACAAGACACACAACCAAATAACCAATAACAATAAAACCAACTTTAAATCGCAAATTATGTATTTAACTATCAAAAAGAATCTTGTAACAAAAATGCTTCTTGGGCTTGGCGTAGTGGCTTTTCTTTCGAGCTGTGT
This sequence comes from Aequorivita soesokkakensis, assembly GCF_001641085.1. Lineage (GTDB taxonomy): Bacteria > Bacteroidota > Bacteroidia > Flavobacteriales > Flavobacteriaceae > Aequorivita > Aequorivita soesokkakensis. Next base: position 5,641 of record NZ_LXIE01000049.1, read on the forward strand.
AAATGACCAATCGGACAAAAAATACAATGACACGGTAGACATTCCCGTGAACCAAGAAATGATTGCGGAACTCACTTCGCCACCATTTGTTCCAACTCCAGTTGGAAAACGCATGGCAAAAAAACTGATCGTTGATCTTGAAATCCAAGAACGCGAAGGTGAAATGACCGACGGCGTTAAATATGTTTATTGGACCTTCGGCGGAACCGTTCCCGGAAGTTTCATCAGAACCCGCGTGGGCGATGAAGTGGAGTTTCACCTAAAAAACCACCCAGATAATAAGTTGCCGCACAACATTGACCTTCACGCCGTGAACGGTCCCGGCGGTGGCGCGGAATCTTCGTTTGTGGCTCCCGGTCACGAAAAGGTGTTTTCCTTTAAAGTGCTGAATCCGGGACTTTATGTTTACCATTGCGCCACCGCGCCAGTGGGAATGCATATTGCCAACGGAATGTATGGGTTAATTTTAGTGGAACCTGAAGGTGGTTTGGAACCCGTTGACAAAGAATATTACATTATGCAAGGCGATTTTTATACTGAAGGCAAATATGGGGATCGAGGCCTGCAAGCTTTTGATATGCAAAAAGCAATCAATGAAACTCCAGACTATGTAGTTTTTAACGGCCACGTGGGCGCTATGACCGGGGATAATGCCATAACTGCAAAAGTGGGCGAAAAAATTCGCCTCTTTGTAGGGAATGGAGGTCCGGGACTTGTTTCATCCTTCCACGTTATCGGGGAGATTTTTGACAAGGTGCATATTGAAGGCGGAGATATGGTAAATGAAAACGTACAAACCACATTGATTCCTGCCGGCGGTGCGGCAATCGTGGAATTCCGCGTGGATGTTCCGGGTACCTTTATTTTGGTTGACCACTCTATTTTTAGGGCTTTCAATAAAGGTGCTTTAGCAATGTTAAAAGTGGAAGGCGAAGAAAACAAAACAATCTATTCCGGAGAAATCCGCGATGGTATCTATCTTCCCGAAGGTGGTGTAATCCAATCTATGCCAACGGGCGGTCCTAAAGTGGAAAAAGAAGAAATGAAAGCTTTAAGCTTTGAAGAACGAATGACTTTCGGAAAAGATAAATTTATGGCTACCTGTGCTGCTTGCCACCAAGCAAATGGGCAGGGAATTCCCGGAGCCTTTCCTCCTTTGGCAAAATCAGATTACTTAAATGCTGATGTGGACCGTGCAATCGATATCGTGCTACACGGTAAAACTGGAGAAATTACCGTAAACGGAAAAAAATACAACAGTGTTATGACCGCACAAGCCCTGTCTGACGAAGAAGTTTCAAACGTACTTACCTATGTTTATAATAGTTGGGGCAATTCCAAAAAAGAAGTTACCCCAGAAATGGTGAAAGCCGTTAGAAATAAATAAAACCGTGTTCAAACTGAAATTTTTCAACATCGTCCTTTTCATATCCTGTTCCTTATTGTTTTGCGAGGTCGCAGCCCAAAGTAAAGGAATGGCTACTGTAAAGGGCGGTGTTTATCTTCCCCTTTACGGTGCGGCAGATAAAACCGTAAAAGTTGATCCATTTATGATGGATGTTTACCCTGTTACAAACGCAGAATTTTTAAAATTTGTAAACGAAAATCCACAGTGGAAAAAAAGCAACATAAAAAGTCTGTTTGCCGATGAGAGTTATTTAACAAAGTGGAAAACTGACGAAAGTTTCACCGGGCTTCCGAACGCTCCCGTAACAAACGTTTCTTGGTTTGCCGCAAAAAAATATTGCGAATGCCAGGGCAAGCGTTTACCAAAAATGGACGAGTGGGAATTTGCTGCAATGGCGAATGAAAATGTGCCCGATGCTCGAAAAGTGGAAACTTACAACCAATACATTTTGAATTGGTACGAAACCCCAAAAACCTTTAACAAGGCTGTTGGTTCCACATTTAAAAATTATTGGGGTATTTATGATCTTCACGGGTTAGTGTGGGAATGGACGATGGATTTCAATACGGTACTTATTTCTGGCGAATCCCGGAAAGACGTTGACAAAGATTCAAATCTTTTCTGCGGAAGTGCTGCCATTGGCGCTTCAGATTTAATGAATTATGCAGCCTTTATGCGCTATGCCTTTCGCGGCAGCATGAAAGCGCGCTATTCTTCCCAAAACTTGGGTTTTCGCTGCGCAAAGGATTTAGAAAATTAGATATAATACTTATGAGAAACTTCAAATTTATTTTACTCGCCATTTCGTTGTTTGCCATTTCCTGCAACGATTCTTCAAAAAAAAACACTGAAATAACTGCGGAAAATACTTCTGAAAATAAGGGAAATACCAAAATTTCAGATATGTCCATCTACAATCTTCCCTCCCATTGGACAACCCAGGATGGCAGCGAAATTGAACTGAAACAATTACAGGGAAAAGTGCTTGTAATGGTGATGATCTATACTTCCTGCCAAGCCGCCTGCCCAAGACTGGTGGCAGATATGCGCAATATTGAAAAACAAATTCCCGAAGATAAAAAAGAGGATGTGCAATACGTTTTTGTAAGCATAGATCCCAAAACCGATACGCCGGAACGCTTGACTGCCTTTGCAAAGGAAAATAAAATGGAGGACGAAAAATGGCTTTTCCTGCGCGGCAGCGAGGACGATACCCGTGAATTTGCAGCAGTTCTTGCCGTAAATTACAAACAGATTTCGCCAATGGATTTTTCGCACTCAAACATCATTAGCGTTTTCAATCAAGCTGGCGAACTTGCCCACCAACAGGAAGGTTTGGGCGTTGATAATAAAGAAACAGTGCAGGCTATTATTGATCTGGCGAAGTAATTATTTCTTCTTTCAGAAAAAATCCAGATTGTTTAAAGTTTAACGTCCTTTTTCAGGATTGTCATTCTTCTTTTTCTTATTGTGGACCATATTTTTTCTTTTTTTACTTTTCTTCACATAAAAAATAAGGCCGCCAATAATGGCAAAACACACAATAATCGAAATAACGGTAGCAACTACACCACCCGTAAAATCAACTAATGGAATAGAATTTATAAGTTTCATAGCTTACGTTTTTTAAAGGTTGTCATCTTTTGAAGAATTTATTTCGTCTTTGCCTTTCTTTTTTCCGCCAAATACAAAACTGAGCACGAGGGCGGTCATCACAATACACAAAATTGCAAAAAAGATAATAATTCCGGTTCCCATTCCCCAATTGGCCAATGGCAAGATTGAATTTGTCATAGTCTGAATATTTTAATGGTTATTGATTGTAATATTTTCTGAAGCCATCTCGTGGCAGTTGTAATTGGCGTCAATAGTTTCGGTCATTGGCTTGGGTGAAACATAGGGAATTCCCAATCCTAATCCGCGCACAATAAAAAGACAGCCGATAATCACAACAAAAACAGGAATTGCGCGACGGATCCGTTGACGTACTTGTCCGTTTAAAAAATTTCCGAGGTAGATCGCCGAAGTCATAAGCGGAATGGTTCCGATGCCGAAAAGCGCCATATATAAACTTCCCTGCAACGTATTTCCAGAAGCAATTGCACCGAACACAGCCATATAAACCAGGCCGCACGGAAGAAATCCGTTTAAAAAGCCTATTGTTAAAAAAGTGTCTGGGGTTTTCTTTTTCAGTTCCTTTCCCAAAGCCGATTTCACTTTTGAAATAATTTTATAAATCGGTTTTGAAAAATTGTATTTATTGAAGGTTTTCTGCGGAAGAAAAATTACCAAAAGCATCAAAACCCCTATAATTATTGAAAGTTGCTGCTGAAAGCCAAACAGGTTCAGACTTTTGCCTACCAGTCCAAAAACCAACCCGAGAATACTATATGCTAAAACCCTTCCGAAGTGATACAGAAATATCTGCCCCAATTTTTTAAAGTTGTTATTTCTATCTACCGGCAACAAAAACGCAATGGGGCCGCACATTCCCACGCAGTGGAAACTTCCCAATAGTCCGAATATAAGTGCGGTGTATAGCATTTTTTTGTTTCAGGTTTCAGGTTTCAGGTTGCAGGTTGCAGGTTACAGGTTACAGTGTTAAGTGTTAAGTGTTAAGTGTTAAGTGTTAAGTGTTAATTTAATAAAATTTCAAAATTTGAATGAAACCTAAACTTTTAAACTTCTCAACTCATAAACTTCTCAACTCATAAACTTCTCAACTCATCGACTCAATAAACTATTTCCTTTTTATACAAATAATCCTCTCCTTCATAACTCCACTGCACGATCGTGTTCCAACGGCCGGCCACCAAACGTTTGTCAGGTATGAGCAAATTTGGACTTGAAAGCTTCAGCGGAAGTTGAAAATCCAGTTGTTTATTGGACGGCCTGTAAAGGAACACGGTGCCTTCTATTTTTGTGTAATCAATATTCTTCGGAAAGGTTAGCATCCAACCTTCTGCAGTCTTTTCACCAGAAATATTGGTTTCTAGCGAATTTGAGTTTTCCTCGGCATCAAATTCTTTTTGAAAGACCATTTCCTTTTGATAATATTGTTCGGTCACCAAATCATAATCATACTTTTTGTCGGTGCTTATTTTTATAACGAAATACAATATAAACGATATAAATAGCGCCATCCCAATCACCAATCCAGTACCCCAATTTATTTTCATAACTTTTTTTTGACTTATTTATAACTTCTCGGTCCAAGAAATGTAACGCTTGTGGTTTCAATTAAATCGTCACCGCTGTAAACCTCAATTACTGCGCGGTTTTTATCGCCGCTTAGAGCTGAATTGTTAATTTCAATAAAGAGCGTTCCTTCTGCCAAATCTTGGGCAGGAACGGTAATTTCTCCTTGTTTTACTGTATGTATGGTTCCTTTGGGAGATTTCAGCTTAAAGTGGATTTTTTCTATATTCCGCGTTGTCTTGTTCAACAATTTATAGGTGAAAACATTGCTGATAATATTGTCTGCCTTGTGCTCATAAAGCTGGCCGGGAAGGCGCAGAATATTTGCTTCCACATCACTTCTTAAAAATAGCATTCCCGTAAGCACGCCAATCAAAATAACCAAAACGGCTACGTAACCTTTTAATCGCGGTGTAAATTTAAATGGAACCTTTTTTTCTATATTCTCTTCGCTGGCATAACGAATCAATCCCTTCGGAAGATTTACGGCTTCCATTATACTATCACACTCGTCAATACAGGCTGTGCAGTTAACACATTCCAACTGTGTTCCATTTCTGATATCGATGCCTGTTGGGCAAACATTTACACATTGAAAACAATCTATACAGTCTCCTTTTCCGGAAGCCTCACGGTCTTCGTTTTTCTTGAATTTTGCACGGCCCGCTTCTTTTTCGCCACGTTTATGATCATAGGCCACAACAATGGATTTAGTATCCAGCAAAACGCTTTGCAATCTACCGTATGGGCAAGCTATGATACAAACCTGCTCGCGAAACCACGCAAAGATGAAGTAGAATACCGCAGTAAAAATAATCAATGAAATTAGCGTACTTATGTGATCCAAAGGCCCTTCAAAAACATATTGTATTAGCCTATCACTACCTATAAAATAGGCCAGAAATATATTGGCGATCAAAAATGAAATGATAAAGAATATAGTCCATTTTAAAACACGTTTCCTGATTTTTTCAGCATTCCAGGCCTGTTTGTCCAAACGAATTTGGGCGCCTCTGTCACCATCGATCCAATATTCTATTCTTCGAAAAACCATTTCCATAAAAATAGTTTGGGGGCAAATCCATCCACAAAAAATTCTTCCGAAAGCAGCAGTAAAAAAAATGATGAAAACCACGCCGATAATCATCATTATCACGAAAAGATAAAAATCCTGTGGCCAAAAAGGAAACCCAAAAATATTGAAACGGCGCTCTAGCAAATTAAACAGTAGAAACTGGTTGCCGTTAATTTTCACAAAAGGTGCAGCAAACAAAAAAGCGAGCAGAAAATAACTTACATATTTTCTGTATTGATAAAGTTTGCCCGAAGGCTTTTTGGGATATACCCAAGCCCTTTTACCTTCTTCTGTCATTGTTCCGAGTGTGTCGCGGAACCTTTCGTTTTCTGGAGTATCCAACTTTGTTTTTTATATTTTGAGGCGTTCTATTTATCTAATTCTATACCGTCTGAAACAGTATCATTGTTCGCTTCTGCTTGAGTTGAATCAATTTGTTTAACTTGTAAATTGTCAACGGGAGCATTTGCGTCAACCCAAATTTCACCTTCGGGAGCTTTTGGCTCAGCGGGTTTGGTACCGTGAAGGCTTAAAACATAACTAGCTACCTGCGCTATTTCACTCGGTTTAAGATCTGTTTTCCAAGGAATCATTCCTTTTCCGGCACGGCCACCTTCGCTAATGGTATGGAAAACATTTTTGATGCCACCACCCAAAATCCAATAATCATCCGTAAGGTTTGGGCCTATCCCCCCACCGCCATCATCTTTATGACAGGCTACGCAGTTTGCGGTAAAGACCGCTTTTCCAGCAGCAAGATCGGAAGGTTCCGTCAATAATTCTACCGTTTCTGCGTCAATTAAATCTTTGTTGTTTTTCTTAAACTCTGCTATTTCCTTATCTGCAATTGCTACTTCAGTTTCGTATTCGTCTATTTGGGTTGGGCCGTCAAACACTTCATAATACACAAAATACACAACCGCGAAAACAATTGTAATATAGAAAAGAGATGTCCACCAAGGCGGAAGTTTGTTGTCCAACTCGCGAATACCGTCATAATTATGATCCAAAACAATTTCCTGTTCGCTTTCAATAGGCTTGGCGCCGAGCATTTCGGTATATTTTCTTTTAAACCACCCAAAACGCTTTTGTTGGCGCAACGTTTCGGCAGCTACATAACGTGACTTGGCTTCTTCACTAAGGCCATTATAAAGAATGCGCTGCAATGCTGCTGCAATAATTTCCATAGCAATGGCGAAAAAAAACACCATTCCCAACACTGCCCAAATAATTGGATATTTTAATATTGCCCATTCTTCACCCGAATCAACCGTGATTTCCAGTAGAAAAAAAGCAAGGATCATAAAGCCGATGACTCTTAAATATGAGGCTGTGGTTTTCATAACAATTCGTCGTTTTGGTTGTTAGTATCATTTTCCAATGGAATATTGCTCACTTCTGTAATATGGTCTTTTTTGGCTGTGATTACCCAATAAAAAAGCACCACAAAGAAGACGAAGAATATTAAAAGTGAAATCATTGGATATATTTGAACATTATCTATGTTTTCGAGGTTTCCTTTTACAAATTTCAACATGGCTATTCGTTTTTGGCCGAAGCATCTTCGGTGGTTTCTACTTTAATATCAGTTCCCAAACGCTGCAAATAAGCAATCAATGCAACAATTTCACGGTTTTTCATGTCTATGAATTCTTCACCGTTTTCTTGTGCATATTTTTTATCGGCTTCATACGTTTTCGCAAAATCTGGATCTCCATAAAGGTTCTTTTCTATTTTTTCGCCCTGCTCATCCATCAATGTTTGGGCATTTGCAATTTCTTCTTCAGTATAAGGCACGCCCAAAGAAACCATAGCCCGCATTTTTGCTTCTGTGTCAGATTTATCCAATTCGGAAGTTATCAACCAATTATAGCGCGGCATTATAGAACCAGAAGATATGGCTTGCGGATCGTACATGTGGTTTAAGTGCCAAGTGTCTGAATACTTTCCACCCACGCGGTGCAGATCGGGTCCTGTACGTTTACTTCCCCAAAGGAATGGGTGGTCATATACATATTCTCCAGATTTTGAATATTCGCCATAGCGTTCCACTTCGCTCCTAAAAGGACGAATCATCTGCGAATGACAGTTCACACAACCTTCGCGTATATATATATCACGACCTTCCAATTCCAAAGGTGTATAAGGTTTCACGCTGGAAATTTTCGGCACGTAATCATCCACCATCAACGAAGGAATAATCTGTACGGCACCTCCAATCAAAATGGCAATAGTTGCGTAAATCGTTAATTTAACCGGACGACGCTCTAACCAAGTGTGCCATCCTTCGCCAGCGGTTTGTTTTTTGGTTACTGGAGTTAACGGAGCCGCTTCGGCAAGTTCGTCCGTAACTTTGCTGCCTTTTCTGGCTGTCATTACAATATTATAAAGCAGAATAAATGCACCTGTTATATAAAGTGTTCCCCCAATGGCGCGCATCCAGTAAAATGGCATGATTTGGGTTACCGTTTCAAGGAAGTTTGGATATTTAAGTGTTCCATCGGGATCAAACTGATTCCACATAGAAGATTGCATAAATCCTGCAACATACATTGGTAGCGCATACATTATGATACCCAAAGTACCGATCCAGAAATGTGCGTTTGCCAGTTTAATGGAGTATAATTTTGTCTTGAAAAGCCTTGGAACCAACCAATAGACCATACCAAAAGTCAGGAATCCATTCCAAGCAAGTGCTCCAACGTGTACGTGCGCAATAATCCAATCACTAAAGTGGGCAATTGCATTTACGTTTTTGAGCGAAAGCATTGGGCCTTCAAAAGTTGCCATCCCGTAGCCAGTAATAGCCACAACCATAAATTTCAAAACTGGATCAACACGTACTTTATCCCAAGCGCCACGAAGCGTTAAAAGACCGTTGATCATACCACCCCAAGACGGAGCCAAAAGCATTACCGAAAAGGCAACGCCCAAGTTCTGCGCCCATTCCGGAAGCGCGGTGTACAACAAGTGGTGCGGACCTGCCCAGATATAAATAAAGATCAAAGACCAAAAGTGAACGATAGAAAGTCGGTAGGAATATACCGGTCTGTTTGCCGCTTTCGGTACAAAATAATACATCAACCCTAGGAAAGGAGTTGTAAGGAAAAACGCTACCGCATTATGCCCATACCACCATTGCACCAACGCATCCTGTACGCCAGCATACATTGAATAACTTTTTAAAGCAGTTACGGGAATGGCCATACTGTTCACAATATGCAAAACGGCTACGGTCACCCAAGTTCCCAAGTAGAACCAAAGCGCAACGTAAAGATGGCGTTGGCGTCTTTTCACCATTGTCATAATCAAGTTCACACCAAAAGCTACCCAGATTACTGCAATTGCAACGTCAAAAGGCCACTCTAGCTCAGCATATTCCTTTGATGTGGTATAACCCAATGGCAACGTAATGGCAGCACCAACAATAATGGCTTGCCAACCCCAGAAGTTTAAATTACTTAAAAAGTCGCTCCACATACGTGCCTTCAGCAACCGTTGCGAAGAATAATAAACCCCTGCGAAAATTGCGTTCCCAACAAAAGCAAAAATAACGGCGTTGGTGTGCAACGGTCTCAAACGACCAAAACTTAGCCAGGAAATACCTTCCGTCATATTAGGGAACAAAAACAAAAAAGCCAGAAATAAGCCAACACTCATCCCGATGAGTCCCCAAAAAATGGTCGCATTGATGAATTTTTTGACAATCTGGTTGTCGTAGTAAAACTGTTCTGTTTGCATAGAATTAATGGAATTATTTTTTTGAATTGGTTATTTTTTCTTTTGAAGTTTCACTTTTTATGGAACCACCTTCTTTTACAAGTTCATCTTCAAAAAGCATTCTTACGGAAGGTGTATAGGTATCATCATATTGTCCTTTTCTTACCGAAACAATAAACAGCACAAAAAAGACGATCGCTACAAAAACGCTGATTGCCAGAAGCATATAAATGATGTTCATACCTGAAATTTATAGTTCAAAAATATTATTGCAAGAGGCCTTAAAATATGACATCCGTCAACTTTGCTTATTTATATCCATTCTTAATTTCTTCCCAATATATTGTGTGGCGATTGTGGTAAAAACAACAATACTAATGGAACTCAAAGGCATCAAAATAGCCGCAACTACTGGTTTTAAATGTCCCGTTACCGCAAACGACAAACCAACCAAGTTGTAAAACAGGGAAAGCAGGAATGCCCATTTTATAATCTGCACACCTTTTTTTGAAAAATTCAAATAATCGCCAATCTTTTTGAATTGGGAAGCGTCCAAAATTCCATCACAAGCGGGTGAAAAAACGTTTGTGTTTTCTGAAACAACAAACCCTACATTACTTTGCTTCAAAGCTCCGGCATCGTTCAGTCCATCGCCTATCATCAAAACTTGCTTTCCGTTCTGCTGAAGGTTTTTTATAAAATTGAGTTTATCATCCGGTTTTTGGTTGAAATGGAGTTTTGTGCCTTTTGGCAGCAGCGCTTCCAAACGTTCGCGCTCGCCTTCGTTGTCGCCGGAAAGCACGATTACTTCCTTATCGGTTCCCAGCTGTTTAAAAATCTGCGCAACGCCTTTTCTGTATTCGCTGTTGAAAATATAACAACCTTTATAAACCCTATTGGCGCTGATGTGAACGGTGGTCCTATTTTTAAATTCTGAATTGGTTTCATCAGAAAACCCAACAAATTCATACGAACCCACTTTTATTGAATTGTGATTGAAAGTTGCGGTAATCCCCTTCCCTACTTCTTCCTCAAAATCGTCCAAGGTTTGGATGTCATTTTTGTCGAGAATATTGTAAAGCGAACGGCTCAAAGGGTGGCTGGAAGCGCGAAGTGTGCTGGTGAGCAGTTGTTTTTCTTCAGCAGAAAGCGCGACACCTTCATAAGTAATCAGGTTTTTTTGGTTTGTTGTCAACGTTCCGGTTTTGTCAAAAACTACGGTATCCAACTTCGCCATTTGCTCGATTACGGAAGCTTCCTTTAAATATAATTTTTCCCTTCCGAAGATTCGAAGCACGTTGCCCAAAGTGAAGGGTGCCGCAAGCGCAATGGCGCACGGACAGGCAACAATTAAAACCGAAGTGAACACATTAAAAGCTTTTGAAGGATCAACCATCAACCAAAAAATGGTGGAAATAAAGGCAATGGAAAGCAATACGACGGTAAAACGCTTGCTGATATTATCGGTTATATTTTCAAAAACGCCCGTTTTATCCTTGCTGAAAACGTCGTTGCTCCAAAGTTGCGTTAAGTAACTTTGGGCCACGGGTTTTAAAACCTCAACCTCTAAAATTCCTGCCTGTTGCTTGCCCCCCGCGAAGAGTTTGTCGCCGCTTTGTTTGGAAATTGGCTCAGCTTCGCCCGTAACGAAACTGTAATCTATCAGCGCATTTCCTTTTATCAAAATGGCATCGACGGGAATTATTTCATTATTTCGAATTAATAATCTATCGCCTTTTTTTACGGTGTAAACTTCAGCTTGCTCCTCCACCGTTTTCCCCTCGGAATTTTTAAAAAGTCGCGTAACGGCAATGGGAAAATAGGATTTGTAATCGCGCTCAAAAGAGAGATAGCTGTAGGTTTTCTGCTGAAAAAATTTCCCAAGCAATAAAAAGAAAACCAAGCCCGAGAGGCTGTCAAAAAAACCAGTGCCCAAATTGAAAACAATGTCAATCGTACTTCGTATAAAAAGAACGGCAATTCCCAAAGCGATTGGCACGTCTATATTCAAAATTTTGGAACGCAGACCTTTGTATGCCGAAACAAAATAACCACTTCCCGAATAAAAGACCACGGGCAGCGAAAACGCAAACATCAGCCAGCGGAAAAAGGGCTTAAATTGGTCGAGCCAAAATTCGGAATGTTCAAAATATTCGGGGAAGGAAAGAAACATGATGTTTCCAAAGGCGAAGCCAGCTATTCCCAATTTATAAATCAGGCTTCGGTTTATGTTTTTCTCCTTTTTATCGGAATCGTCCAATGAAATGTAGGGTTCGTAACCAATTCGGCTTAAAAGAATTACTAAATTTTTCAGCGAATTCTCTTCGGCAGAAAAGGTTATCCGAACCGTTTTTTCCGGAAAATTTACCTGTGAGGATTTTACGGAAGGATTTAGTTTATTAAGATTTTCAAGAATCCAAATACAACTGCTGCAATGGATGGAAGGGATTAAAAAAGAAACGATTTGTGTAGTTCCGTCGTTAAATTCGAGCAGTTTTTCAACAATGGTTTCATTGTCGAGAAAGTCATATTTGCCAGCAATTTCCTTTGGGGAAATGCCGGGGTTTTTTTCAAGATCGTAATAATAGCTTAAATCGTTATCGTGCAGAATATCGTAAACGGTTTTGCAGCCGTGGCAGCAGAACGATTTTTCATCGTGCTTAATTTCAACGTCCAAACACGCATCACCGCAGTGGAAACAGTTTACCATCAATCTAAAATTTGCTCGTTATACCTGCTGCAAAGGTTGGGAATGATTGTGGTTTGAAAAATGACAAATGTCAGTTTTGATTTACGATTTACGATTTACGATTTTAAAATTTCCAAAAAATAAAATTCCTACCGAAATGGGGAAAAGACAACTTAGTATTGCGAGACATACGTAATAATGTTGAAAAAATGGGAGACTGATCCAAAACGCAATTGCTTTGTAAAATATAAGCGATTCCGTAGTCACAAATGCCAAAAGGAAAATAGAAACGAAACTTTTTGGAAGGCGTAGCAATTTAAAATAATTCAAAAAAGCCAGCAATGTTGTGATTACAATTCCGAGGAAAACCAGGTGTAAATAGCCGATTACAAAATCTTTCAGTTGAAAAGCCAGATTGGCGATATAGGGAAATGCCGAAAAAAGTTGCATCACTAATTTCAGAACCATTAAACTTCCGGCGATTTTCAGAAGAAAAAAAGCCCTGGGAGCAATGGATTTTTTCAAAATTGGAAAGTGTTTCTTTAGCAAAAGATATAATTCATAAAAGGCTAAAACTTGCGCCACCGCTCCAACTAATCCGAATAAGTAAAAAATGACTGGCGGATGAAACCACAGCACAGAAAGGAAAACGGTAAATAATACCCCGAAATTTATAAGAAGGAAAAAAGATTTCAATTTTTGGGGATTGAAAACAATTCCCTTTTCCTCAAAAATATAAAAGAGAACGCCCAAAAGCGCCAAAATAAACCAGCCGTTATACTGAAAATGCAGGTAGAAATAAATAGAGGTTTTGTACCAAATGGATTCGGGGCCCAAAGTAGCCATTACCCCGCCAATAGCCCACGGCCCAATGCTGGAATAAACGAGGTATAAAAGCGCAGTTTTTATAAGTTTCCACGAAAAGCGATTTTTAAATTTCCGCGGAATATTTTTCATCGCAAACCACGAAATCCAATAGGACGCGAACAAGAAAAGTGTGGAAAAAATGATGGAAAATAGTGCGTACCCTTGAATTGGAAAGGTTACCAACATTCCAATAATGCAGATGTTTGTAAAGATGAAAATGTGTTTGTAAAGGTTTGGTTTTTGCGCTTCGGAAAGGAAAATTTTATAAATCAAGGTCGTCAATCCCAAATAAATCCAGCCCAACAATGCCGTATGTGAATGGGCGTGCAGGATAAATTTATAATTAAGCTGAATTGGGGTTACAAAGAAAAACCGAAGCAATACACCCATTAATGCTACAATTAAGAAATATCCCAACGCAATGCCAATATGTTTTTTTAAGTCTAACAAGCTTTAAAATTAAAAAAACAGTCCGGAATATGGCTATAAACATTCATAATTGCCATGCTTCCGAACTGTCCTAAAAACCAATCAAATAAAAATCTAGATTTGGGGCTAGAAAAAATCTTCTAAACTTTAATTTTTCTTTAATTTCTTTTCCAAATTCAAAGCTTTTGGGAAAAGGATATTATTTTCCAAATGCACGTGTTGGTGCAAATCCTGCTCAAATTCTTCCAGTTTTGCATAAAAGGCGCGGTAGGTATTGCAAGCGCCTTGGGGCGGCGTGTAATTATTGCTTAGTTCGGCAATTCTTCGCATAATTTCACCAGCTTCCTCATGTTCGGCTTCCATCATTTTTATTGGATTTTCAACGGTTCCAAAATGGATTGCGGGAATATCACTTCCCTCCCGTTCTGCTTTTACCAATTTTTTTATGAAAGGAAAAAGAATCAGCTCTTCCTTTTTCATGTGTGCTGCCAATTCTTGCACCACTTGAGTTACCAAAGCTTCAATTTCACCCAGCTCGGTGTAATGATGGCCGTGCACGTGGTTCACCCTTTTGGAATACTGAAGCAACATTGGGCTGCTTTCTTCCACATAACCGTGGTGCACGTTAATAATATGGTCTGTTAGAAAGTCAAGCTTCCAACTGTTGAAATCCTTTGCGCGATCCTCTATGGCATCCAAACTTAAAAGCTCTGCTTCTAAAATAACAGGATCAATTTTCGCTTTTTCACAGGCTTTTTTGATACTAATTCCGCCGCCACAGCAAAAGTCTATTCCGTGTTTTTTAAAAATATGTGCGGCTTTTATGTTTTCGGTAACCATATCGGCTACAGTGCGTTCTTGAAATGTTGTCATTTTTTCTGAATTTTTACGAATAATACTCTGCAAATTTCAGAAGAAAGGAAGGAATAAAATATGACCTAAATCATAAAAGGATAAATTTATCTTATTTTAAATGTTTATTCCCAAAATGGATCGTGATACTCTGGAGTTTTTTCAAGGTGGCTATGAATTTCCTCAATTTTTTCAAGCTGTTCCTCAGTTGCTACTTTTTGAATTTCATTAAAAAGGATCCGTTCCTCAAACCTAATATGTGCATCCAGTTCCTCTTCCAAACGGTTAAGTGATTTTTCGGGATTTTTCGTGTCGGTAAAAAGACGTTTTATACGGCGGTGTTCTTTTAGGGCGCGTTCAATCAATTCATTGTCCTTATCAAGAATTGGAAAAACATATTTTTCCTCATCACTGAAATGTGGTTTAATTTCATGCTGAAAGAACCATTTTGCATATTCACTAAGCCGTTCAGTTTCAATATTTTTACTAAAACCTTTCCGCAGTTTCCAACTGAAGAGCAAGCCGAAATGATGTTGGCGGCTCAGTGGCTGTAATGCTTTGTGACGTTTTATTGGCTTTTTCTTTTCCATTATTGAATATATTTTGAACCAGTATTTTAATTATACTTTTAAAAAAGTTTCACCCTCCTCCAAGTTTGATGCGAGATCCATTACCAATGTATTTTCACACATATGTTTCAAACCATTCCGCACAACCATAAACTGATCGTGCACCGGACAAGGTTTTTCGGAAGAGCATTCGCGAAGCCCCAAACCACAACCGTTAAAAATAGCATCCCCGTCAATTACGGCAACAATTTCAGCCAATTTTAGTGTTGAATTCTTTTCCAAATAAAATCCGCCGTTTGGTCCTTTTCTAGAACGTATCACATTTTCCCTTGCCAATTGCTGGCATACTTTTGCCGTAAATGGCTCGGGGGAATCTACGGCTTTTGCAATTTCTGTAATATTTGGACGCAAATCCTGCAGCGATTGTTTTGCTATAAAAAGAACGGCCCTTATGCCGTATTCACATGCTTTTGAAAACATATTTTTTTGTTTTATTCAAAAGTAAGCATCGTATTGCTATTTAAAGATGTAATTATCCTAAAAATCTTCTTAAAAAAGATTAATTATTAAATCTTTTTCGGGCTTCAATATCCAAAGCTTCCCGATGATCTGGGTGTGCTATGGAAATAAGTGCTTTTGCACGTTGCTCCAACCCTTTTCCGAAGAGATTCACCACGCCATATTCCGTAACCACATAATGAACGTGTGCCCGGGTAGTTGTAACGCTGGCACCTTCTTTCAAAAACGGCGTGATTTTAGAAACACCTTTATTGGTAATGGAAGGCATTGCAATAATTGGCTTACCTCCTTCCGAAAGTGAAGCACCACGAATAAAATCCATCTGTCCACCCACTCCGGAATATTGATACATCCCAATGCTATCTGCACAAACTTGGCCGGTTAAATCAATTTCAATAGCGCTGTTTATTGCCGTTACTTTTGGGTTTCTGCGAATTATAGCGGTATCATTTGTATAGCCCGCTTCCTTAAAATGCACAATTGGGTTATCGTCAATAAAATCGTATAGCTTTTGGGTTCCCATTGCGAAACAGGTAACTATCTTTCCGGTTTTTATCTCTTTATCCTCACCCGTAATTATGCCTTTTTCCACCAAGGGAAGAATGCCGTCGCTGAACATTTCTGTGTGAATTCCCAATCTTTTATGGTTGCCCAAATTATGAAGTACAGCGTTCGGAATATTGCCGATGCCCATTTGCAGGGTGGCGCCATCTTCCACCAATCCAGCAACGTGCCTGCCAATAGTAGCTTCAACTTCTGTAGGTATTCCCAAAACTGAAGCATGGATAGGTTCATCAATTTCCACTGCAAAGTCTATATTTTTTATATGAATTATACCATCACCATGGGTTCTTGGAACTTGTGGATTTATTTGTGCTATAACCTTTTTTGCAGTTTGAATTGCTGGTAAAGTTACGTCCACCGAAACGCCAAGCGAGCAATAGCCGTGCTTATCAGGTGGTGAAACCTGAATGAAAGCTACATCCAACGGTAAAATATTTCTTCTAAAAAGCCAATGGATTTCACTTAAAAAAACGGGAATATAATCTCCGTGAATGGTGTTTACGCCCTTCCGAACATTATCGCCCACAAAACAGCTGGAAAGATGAAAAGCTTCGGTGTAAGGAGCTTGTGTATATTTAGCTTCGCCGTGGGTATGAATTTGGACTATTTCAACATTTTTAAGTTCACGATATCTTTCACACAAAGTGTTTATTAACAAATTGGGCGTCATTGCCGCGCCTTGAAAAAATACGCGATTATTTGATTTTACTATAGATACAGCCTCTTCGGCGGAAACGATTTGCATGTTTTTAATTTTATGCAAAGGTTGGATATCTTGTCGATTCTGAATATGATTTTAGTCAGATTTAACTATAAAAAGAATATTTTTTTCTTTGTGCTCTTTGTAAAAATCTTGGTGAACTTTGTGGTTAATTTACGCACCTTTTTTAACCACAAAGTCCACGGAGGGAAGGCGCAAAGGTCACAAAGGTTTTCTCTAAATTTAAGCCCGAACTTCTAATGTCTCCAAAATATCGTTCACAATGGAAACGCCCTTATCATTATTATACCAAATTTGAAGCATTTCCTTAAAGGCATCATCAATCTTTCCGTGGTGCAATTTGTAATCGTTTAATAATTTTGTTGCGGCTTTGGAACGTGGGCCGAAAGTTTTAAGCACATTGAAATTTTCATCAAGCATAATAACTATAGGAATGGAACGGGAACCGTTGGTTAAAAACGCATCCATCAATTCTGGGTTTTCATCGCGAAGCACAATTTTCAAATCTATATTCTCTGAAATTTCTGCAATCTTGTTTAGAAAAGGAAGCGTTTGCGCAGCATCGCCACACCACGGTTCGCTAATTACAAGCCAAGTTTGCTTTTCTGAAATATTTTTGAAAATTTCAATACTTTCTTCTGAAATTTCAGCGGTTTTGTCCAGTCTTTTTGTGCGGCTAAAGTTTAGTTTTGTATAGTCAATTTTTTCCTGGGTTTGTTCGCCAGTAGTTCTACCTTCTTCAACCAATTGTTTGAAAAGCAAGTTGTATTCCGAATAGTCCATTGCCTTTTTTACCGAATTTTCTAGTAAAGTCTTCATACTTTTTCTTCTAATTTTTTTTTATAATCTTCATTAAAATACCCCCCACGATTTTCTTTTCGTTTTAAGGATTGCTGAATAATCAAATGTGCCACATTTACCATATTCCGAAGCTCGGAAAGCACCGTGTTTAGCTTGTGTTTTTGGTAAAGCGCTTCCGTTTCAAAATACAATTTTTCAAGTTGAAGGGAAGCTTCATTTAGATCATTATTATTTCGCACCACTCCTGCAAATCTTCGCATCAACCGTTGCAATTCCATTATTTTCAGCTGAAGAATTTCAGAGTCTTTTAATAAAACCGTGCCTGCGTCATTCCATTCAGGAATGATTTTGGTCGTACGTGAAGGCTGATGTTTACGTAGATACTTAAAAATGCGATCTGCATAAACCAATGCTTCCAATAATGAATTGGAAGCCAACCGATTGGCGCCATGTAAACCCGTGTATGAACATTCGCCACAGGCAAAAAGATTTTTCAAGGAAGTTTTTCCTTCCATATCTACAACAATACCGCCACATAAATAATGTGATGCCGGCACTACGGGAATCCAATCTTTTGCAATGTTAATATTCTTCTGCAAACAGGTTTCATAAATATTTGGAAAATGTTTTTTAAAATCTTCGATATTCAAATGTGTACAATCCAAGAAAACCCAGTCATCACCGGATTTTTTTATTTCAGAATCTATTGCGCGCGAAACGATATCTCGTGAAGCCAACTCGCCCCGTTCGTCGTAATTCAACATAAACCGTTCGCCATTTCTATTCCGAAGAAACGCTCCAAACCCGCGCACTGCCTCGGAAATTAAAAATGAAGCTCCGTTATTTCCATCGTAAAGTGCAGTGGGATGAAATTGTATAAACTCCATATTTTGGATTCTCGCCTTTGCGCGATACACCATCGCAATACCATCACCCGTAGCCACGGCCGGATTTGTGGTGTGTCCGTAAACCTGCCCCATTCCACCAGAAGCGAGTGTTGTACAATCTGCTTTTATTGTGAAAATATTTCCCGAAATCTGGTCCAAAACATAAGCGCCGTAACACGAAATTTCATTCGGTTTCTCTTCAGAAAAATGGTGCTCCGTTATCAAATCTATTGCGAAATGATGCGGCAGTAGTGTGATGTTCACAAGTTGATTGGCACGTTCCAAAAGCGCACGCTCAATCTCATTGCCCGTTGTGTCTTTATGATGGATTACCCTAAATTCGGAATGGCCTCCTTCCCTACCTAAATTGAGTTCGCCATCGTCATCTCTGTCAAATTTGGCACCCCATTCCATCAATTCCTTCAACCTTTTTGGGCCATCCTTTATTACCATTTCCACAACGGCTTTGTCGCAAAGTCCGTCGCCCGCAATCAGCGTGTCTTCAATGTGCTTTTGAAAGGAATCTTCCTTTAAATCGAAAACCGCGGCAACGCCGCCTTGGGCATATTTGGTGTTCGATTCGGACTCGTTGGCTTTTGTAACAACGGTTATTTTTTTCTTCGGAAATTCAGCAGCAAGTTTCACAGCAAGTGTTAAACCCGCAGCGCCCGAACCGATAATCAAGAAATTTGTTTCCATCGTCATTTTGATAATTCCAGCATTCGTTCAATGGGCAAAAAGGCCTTTTTTCGTATTTCTTCGGAAACTTCTATTTGCGGATTTTCATTGAGCAAACAGTTGTACAATTTTTGCAGCGTGTTCATTTTCATAAACGCGCATTCGCTGCAGGCGCAAGTATTGTCCTCTTCCGCAGGGGCGGGAATCAATACAGCTTGCGGTACTTCCTGCTGCATTTTATGAAGAATTCCAGCTTCGGTGGCAACGATGAATTTTTCCGAAGGATGCTTTTTCACATAATCAATCATTCCAGCGGTAGAACCTATATAATTCGCAGTTTCCAGAATATGGCTCTCGCTTTCGGGATGCGCTATTATTTTTGAACCGGGATGTTCTTTGTACAATTTTAAAAGCTTATCGATTGAAAAAACTTCGTGCACTATACACGCGCCGTCCCAAAGCAGCATTTTCCTTCCAGTTTTTTTCTGAATATATTTCCCCAAATTTTTATCGGGTGCAAAAATAATAGGCACGTCTTTTGGCACGGAATTCACTATTTTTTCGGCGTTGGAAGAGGTACAGATAATATCACTCAGGGCTTTTACTTCCGCAGAGCAGTTCACGTAGGTAATAACCACATGGTCCGGATGAGCCTCAACTAATTTCTGAAAAACATCGGGTGGACACGAATCTGCCAAAGAACAGCCCGCCATCAAATCGGGCAACAAAACTTTTTTATTGGGGTTTAAAATCTTCGCAGTTTCCGCCATAAAATGTACGCCTGCGAAAACGATAATTTCTGCATCCGTTTCTGCAGCTTTTTGCGAAAGACCCAAACTGTCACCCACATAGTCTGCCACTTCCTGAATTTCGGGTACTTGGTAATAGTGCGCGAGGATGACGGCATTTTTCTGTTTTTTCAGTTCGGTTATTTTTTGATGTAAATCCATCGTAATTATGGTTTAATTTTTTGAAGAAATGCTTTGAAAATAGGTGTTGCAACAATCAACAGTGAAATGAAAATCCCTATTCCAAAGATGAAAAAAGAGATGTAATACGGCACGAGCGAATCCTGCATTTCAGAAAACAATCCGGTTTTTGAAACATACATCCAATAGCTTCTTTTTCCGCCGGCAATCAGCAGTGAAATCCAAAAAAAGAACAGCGAAATGTTGAATGAAATGAAGCCTCGTTGGATCCATTTCCTATCAGTTTTGAAGTCGGGATAAATTTGGTGCACGATAAAAAACAAGGCCGAAAAAAGTATCGTTGTGTTAATACCAATGGTTGTTCCCATGGAATGCGCCACCGTAATATGCGTGCCGTGGGTAAAGAAATTGATGGCTGGAATAGAAAAAAGAAGTGCGAGAATTATATTCAGAAAAATCCACAAATCTGTGGAAAGCAAAAACCTGTATGCCATTGGGTGGTTTTCCTTTTCAACCTTTAAAACGGAGCGTTTCCAATTATAAATAATGGAAGCCAAAACAACCCATTCCGTCATACTTATTGCATAAGCAACATAGCGAATCCACGGCTGTGTTGGCAATAAATAGGTATGGTGCGCCCAGCCGAACATTAAATTTGTCAACCCCAAAAAGTAGAAGAAAAAGGCAATTTTATTCGTGGCTACATTACTGTCCTTCTTAATTTTCGACATCAAATAAATGGAAATTCCGTACACAAGCATATTCCATGATCCGGTGAAGGAGCCGTAACTCTTCCATTGAATGGAAAAATCCTTGATAAAATTCAACCTAAAAAAATCAAACAACCAAAAATGCGCTTCCAGCAAATGGTAACACATAAAAACGATGCCCGTGCCCCACATCCAGTAATAAACTGGCCAACCTTTTACGTTTTTATAAAGTGTTTTAAAATAATTTATTCCGAAGAGTACCCAGCCAATCAAAATTGGAACAATCAAAACCGGCGTAAAGGCAAAATATTCCCTTCCTTCCGTATAATCAAATGCAAACGAAAAGTAAATGGCGATGCCCGTTAACAGGAAAATGATGAAGTGGATTTTTGCCAACAATGGTGAAAAAAGTTTGAATTTTTCAACATAAGTGAGGAAAAAATAGATGCTTCCGGTAGCACAAAGTACAATCCACGAAATGACCGATGTAACGTGAAAAGGTCGCATTTTTGAAAAAGGGATTTGTTCCTTCAAAAATTCGGGCATTAAATATTGAAACGAAGCCGTTAAGCCGAAGAACATTCCTAAAAACAATGCACTCATGGCGAAAAGAAGGAAATAAATTGGGGCTTTACTTTTCATCTGCCTATAATATTTGTTTTTTAATGGACATATGAAACATCCAATGAGTCATTACGCTATGTATTCTAAAGTTAATGCTCGGATGTTTCATTTCTATACTTCAGTTTTACCCAGCCCGTAGCTTCAATTTCGGCGTCGTAGTTGGGGTAAATTCCCGTTTCATCTACCTGTTTAAAGTATTCCACCAATTCATTTTTTTCTTCTTCCGAAAAAGTGAATTGAGGCATACTTTTCACACCGCTGTTTAAAAATGCTTTTATGTAAGTTGGTCCTTTGCCTTCTGCGGAATAAACATTGGTTAAATCCGGGCCAAGATAACCGCCCAAACCGTAGAGTTGATGACAGGACCAGCAACGATTATTTTGAAATAATTGCTGGCCTTTTACTGCCATAGGGGATAATTTTTCAACAGCCACATAGCCATCGGTATTGTAAACCACATAATTATAAAAGCCAAAAATGGCGAGCAAAATGGCAATTGCAAAAATGTAAGGCCTTGAATTGGTGGACATTTCGAAATATCATAATTGCCGATAAAAATACCGCTTCATACTTGCCCTAAATATGATATTTATCAGTTTTTAAGATAAATGTATCTTTTAATTTCGCGAATGCTCAAACTAGAGACGATTTCGATTTTAGTTTGGATTTCACTTTCAAAATTATGGTCAACAAAAAACTGCTCAACCCTAAAAGTATCGTAATTATTGGCGCTTCCAACGACACCAAAAAACCTGGCGGCAATATGCTGAAAAACATTATTTCAGGAAATTTCAAGGGAGATTTATATGTTGTCAATCCAAAAGAAGAAAAAGTTCAGGGCATTAAAAGTTATTCTGAAGTAAGGGAAATTCCGCAAACCGATCTCGCTATTCTTGCCATTCCCGCAAAATATTGCCAAGAAACGGTGAAGATTTTAGCTGAAGAAAAAAATACCAAAGCGTTTATAATCATTTCCGCAGGTTTTGGCGAAGCGGGCGAAAAGGGGAAGCAATGGGAACAACAAATAAAAGCAACGGTTGACAACGTAAATGGCTGCCTGATTGGACCAAATTGTATAGGCGTAATCACTGACAATTACAAAGGCGTTTTTACCGCTCCGGTGCCACATTTCAATCCAAAAGGATGTGACCTTATTTCAGGTTCGGGTGCGACTGCCGTTTTCATTATGGAAGCTGGAATGGCTTTGGGTGTTTCCTTTGCAAACGTCTTTTCCGTTGGCAATGCAGCACAGACAAGCGTTGAGGATATTTTGGAATATATGGATGAACATTTCAATGCCGAAAAAGATCCGCATATAAAACTGCTTTATTTGGAAACCATTTCCAATCCGCAAAAATTGTTGAAACACGCTTCTTCTCTCATAAAAAAAGGTGCTAAAATAGCTGCCATTAAAGCTGGAAGTACCGCCGAGGGCAGTCGTGCAGCGACTTCGCATACGGGAGCAATCGCGAGTAGCGATATGACGGTGCGAGCGCTATTCAACAAAGCTGGCATTGTGTATTGCAGCAGCCGCGAGGAACTGTTGAGTGTGGCTTCCATTTTCAACTATAAAAAGTTGGAAGGGAAAAACATTGCCATCATAACCCATGCAGGCGGTTCGGCAGTAATGCTTGCCGATGAACTTTCAAAAGGCGGGTTAAAGGTTCCCGAAATTTCCGGAACCGATGCAGAAAAACTGAAAACCCTTCTTTATCCCGGCTCTTCCATTAGCAATCCTATAGATTTTTTGGCAACGGGAACGGCCGAACAGTTGGGCATTATCATAGACTACTGCGAACATAAATTTGATAACATCGACGCAATGGCCGTGGTTTTTGGTAGCCCTGGACTTTTCGACGTTGAGAATGTTTACAATGTTTTGAGTGTAAAATTGGAGGTTTGCAACAAACCAATTTTCCCAGTTTTGCCTTCCGTGGTGAACGCACAACGAGAGATTCAATCCTTTTTGAAGAAAGGACACATCAACTTCCCAGATGAAGTGGTTTTGGGAAAAGCGCTTTCACAAGTTTTTAATACGCCAGAGCCTATTTCGGTAGAAATTTCATTGCCAAAAATTGATGTAGAAAAAACCCGAAGCGTTATCGATACTGCTTCTGAAGGTTATCTGAATACTTCACAAACTGAAAAGTTGCTGGAAGCTGCCGGAATTCCCCGCGTAGTGCAAATTGTTGAAAATTCGAAGGAAGCAATATTCTCCAAAATGGGCTCCATGGATTTTCCCTTAGTGATGAAAGTTGTGGGACCACTCCATAAAAGTGATGCAAAAGGTGTGGTGCTAAATATTACTTCCAAAGAAGAAGTTTCAGAAACCTTTGATTTGCTTATGAAAATAGATTCCGCTACCGCAGTAATGGTGCAGCCACAGTTAGTTGGGCTGGAACTGTTTGTGGGCGTAATAAAAGAGCCTGGTTTCAACCACACAATTCTCTGTGGTTTGGGCGGAATTTTTATTGAAGTGCTAAACGATGTGGCTGCTGGCTTGAGCCCTATTTCAAAAGAGGAAGCACAGAAAATGGTGCAATCGCTTCGCGGCTATAAACTCATTCAAGGCGCGAGAGGTCAGCAAGGCGTTAACGAAGACCAATTTGTGGAAATTATCCAACGGCTTTCCGCATTGGTGGAAGCTGCGCCGGAAATTACAGAAATGGACATCAATCCGTTGATTGGTACGCAACGGGCGATTACTGCGGTGGATGCGCGGGTGCGCGGGTGCGATTAAGATGACTAAAAAGTTTTAGGAAGATTAATCGTTTACATCAAAATGATTTGGCCAAAACCATTCATTACCCCATAACTAAAGGTTGCAACTGTGTTTTCTGCAAATATTCTATTTCAATCTGCGCATTGGCTAAATCCTTTTCAAATTGAAGGGTATTCAATAAAAAGTAATTTGGCATTGAATGACGGTAATGTTCAATTCCATCTAAAAGATTATTGCTAAAGCCCTCCCAGTTTTTAAGGTCGCGAGAAGTTGGTTGTTTTATCTGCTTTATTTCTTTTTTCAAAAAATCTATATACAAACGTAATTCTGCAACAAACATAACGGGTCTATTAGCTTTTTGTAAACTGTTTTTACGTCCGTAAATGTGATCTGTCATTTCGCGCAAACTGGCAATCCTTGAAAAATTCACAATGTTTGGTCCAGGGCAAATGGTAACAGCAGTTAGTTTTTTAAGAAATGGAACATCATAACTGATTGCCGCAGCATTGCTCAGGCCGATGCATAGGCATTCCTTACTCAAAACATCTTCGCGTTGCTGCTCTAATTCTTCTTTGGGAAGATTTAAACTTTCTAATTGCTGCAATTTCAACTTTTGATATTTACTGGAAGCGGTACAAATTGGTTCTTTTGTAAACTCTGTGTTTGAAATCAGCAATTTTTCAGTACACGGACTTCCGGGTTTATCCTTGGCTATTCGGTCAAAACGTTCCTTTTCAGCAGTGGTTCCCTTTAAATAGTTGAACTGCACGCCCAGAGGTGATGCCTTACTGCGAACCACATCTTTTTCTTTGGATTGGCATAATAATTCAAGCGTATTTTCATCAACCGTCGTGGCTTCTGGGCATAACAAAAAAGGTGTGCCCCAACCTGTGCCGTCCACTTCATAAAATTCTCTAAGTAAACTATCCTCTTCCGCTGTTCCAATCCCACCCTGTACCGTAATTTTTATGGGATGTGGTTGCGGAAAACTAGGTTTTCCTTTGGCGATAATTGCAGGATTGTAAAGTTCAAAAAGACTGTCCTGCAATTCCTGCTTATTATCCTTAAATTCTTGAAGTATCGGCCCCATAAGCAAACCTTGGGTGGCAAAAACGTGCCCGCCGCAATTTAGCCCAGATTCTATTCTGAATTCACTGACCCAGATTCCTTTTTTCGCCAAATATTTTCCTTGAATCAAGGCCGAACGGTAATCGCTTACCTTAATAACTACTTTCTTATGAAAACAGCCCCAGCCATAAGCATCAAAGTCTGAAAAGCTCTCCATATAGTTATAGAGCCGCGGATTCATTCCCGCAGAAAAAATGAGGGATGAATTGGTAAGTTCACTTTTAGCGTAGCCTTTTAAGGCCGTCAAAGCATCCGAACCATTTTCAATTATATCCTTGTTTTTATCCAGATTTTCCTTGTCAACCTTGGTCATGATATTTACTTCAACTGAACCGGGAACTACTAGCTTTAGTAGAAATTTCTCCAACATTCCCTTCTTTTCAGCATTTGAGGTAAAGCGCCATTCGTGATACTTTTCCTTCAGAAGGCTTGTATCTGGTAGCATTTCAAAATATTTTACTAAATCTGATCCTGCTTCAAAAGTAGAGGCTTTTAGTTTTTCCATTTTTGAAGTCACAATTCGCTGCATCAGGTTTAGGTAATCTGTAATTCGGCGTGCTCTATAATCTTCTTCTTTTGTTGTTATGGCTACGTAAGGCTCATTGTTTTGCTGATAGTAATATTTCCGCATTACTTCCAAAATATTGTCCTCAATAACTGAAATTGCTGAATTTATGCCAAAACAGGCAACCTTAATGGGAGTATCGATAGTGTAAGCAATTCCCATCACGGGAATATGAAAAGTATGCGGACTAGTAGTTTGCATTTAAAAGTGAATTTGGATTGAAAATGTGGTAAAGTTGAGAAATCCAGAAATCAAAGATTATGACCAAAGTCATAAAAAATACATATTTGTCTTTAAATAGAAAATCATTTATCCTTTTAAGGTTTAGACATGGGTTCTAAATTGCTCCAACGGGGTTTGGAAACTATCGGTTAGGGTTCAAGACACATGCATTAGGGTTGGTTAACGTATTCATTGGGGTTTAGAACCCTAACGTTAGGGTTGGTAAACGTATACGTAGGGTTATGGGACGTATATTTTAGGGTTCAGGACCCTAACGTTGGGGTTGGTAGACGTATATTTTGGGGTCTAGAACCCTAACGTTGGGGTTCGGAACGTATCCTCCAGGGTTATTGGACGTGTCTGATGGGGTTCTGAACGTATATGGAAGGGTTTGGAAAGGGTAATTTTGTATATTAGCAAAGACATGTGAAATAAACTGCATGTTGATATTTACTAGTTGCCCACAATATGAGAAAAACACTCACTTTTACAGTTATAATCTTTTCGGTTATCACATCTTCTTGTGAAGATGGCAGAATAACTGACTTGGAAAATTCTGTATCGGAATTAACCGAATTGAACTCTAAATTGATAGACTCGATTCAAACCTTACAAGAAAAAAACATATCTTCTTTTTATCTGATAGAGAATTTAGATAATGATAATTTCAAAGTAAATGAAACTAGTAAAATTCATTTCGATTTCGGATATAAAAATTACGTTTCAGAATATGATGTTTACAGATTATATGGTAAAAATCATGAAGAAAGAGAGTTGATTTTAAAAAATCAAAGATTAAGTGAATTTGATTTTGAGTTTAAGCCCGAAAATATTGATGATGATAGAATTAAACTCGAAGTGGTTATGAATATCAACGGAATTGAATGGATTATCCCAGCCGATTTTCAAATTAATGTGACTGAATAAAATACTGTGGGCAACACCGTGTATAGCTCATTGCTACTGAATTCCTTACTGGAATTCATTGCAATTCACTACATTTGAGCTATGCGGAAAAATCCACACGGATTTTACCGCAACGAGCCATACACAAAACCGTTAGCACAAATACGAAAAAACTTACCGAACACCATTTAATCTATGTCTTTCGATGAAACATTATTACAATTAAGATTAATCGCTCGAAAGAAAGGTAAGTACGTAATGAACAAATTATTTGATGATTATCTAACTGGAGCTTTTGATAAAGAAAGAACTGTTTCTTGTCTATTATGTGGCTCTGAATCAAACATAACTAAAGAACACGTTTTGCCAAAATGGGTGTTTGAAAGTGACCCAAAACGGACTTTTACAACTGATGTTAATCAATTACCTCAGAAATACATCGGAACAACATTACCTATGTGTTCGACTTGCAATACGGATATTCTAAATACTCTTGAACTTTACATTCAAAAAACAATTTCAGAAGTTGACCTAAAAACCAAATATTATAGTTCTGAAAATTGGGAAAATATAATAAGGTGGCTTGAGACTATTGATTATAAATTTCAGCTAATGGACATTACAACGAAATTTAGAGCTCACAAAGAGGCTGGATATATACCCTTTTTAGCTGATTTCTCAATAGCGGAAATGCGAGATTTCTCAATTCGAACTATTAAATCCAATGCCAGATTATCCTTAAAAAGGATTTCGACAAAGGACAAAAGTAAAAGAGCTAATTCCCTAATTGTTGGAACAACTAAAGTTAAAACATTTAATTATTTCCATAAATCAGGACGGTTCATACATCTTGAAATACCTAAATACAACAAAGTCTTCTTTTATTTCTTTGAGAGAGAATTTGAAGATGATGACGATATAGAAACGGAAGTTATGGAATTAATTAAGTCTGTTTATGAAGTAGATGAACAGGCTGATTAAACATTTGGAATAAGTACTTGTGCTAACAATGTATATAAAACATAGCTATTACAGGCTTTTCGAAAGGCTTTTGTATATTTGTTAAGACCGCCAAATTTAAATTTGGCTTTTTGAGAAATTTATGATAAAAAGAAAATTTAAAAATTCGGCTCGTGTTTAATCCGAAAAGTTAGTGTCTTTTTACACGCTACTTTTCATATACGAGACCGTTAGAAATCTTTTTTCTTAGCAATCCGCCAAATAAAGAAAGTAGGCACCAAAACCCAAAGCGCCAATAAAGCCGAAGAAAGGATTAACCCAAAATTGGTTCCGAAGAATTTCTGGAAAACAGCACCCGTATAACCCAACAGTGCAGAAATATCAAGTTTTAAAAGTATCAATACGCGCGATAAATCTACCGGGTTGAGCATTGTGGCCACGAGTGAAAACTTATCGAGCGGATAATCTTCAAAATAGAGCAAAGACATTAAAAAGATGCCATCATAAATTACCGCCATAAACAACCAAAGCAGAATGGCATACCCAAAACCTTTTATTTTGTTTTCATTACGAAGCGCAATCACAAAAGCCAGCGCAGTAAAAATAAAAGTTAAAAAAGCTCCGGTTATTAGCAAAAGTGAAAAATCCCAAATGGCGCTACTGTTGAAAATTCCGTAGAAAACGAAAGGCATTCCGAGGCCAATTACCAAACTCATAGAAAGCGAGGTTGCTACCCCAAAATATTGCCCCAAAAAGATGGAACTGCGTTTTACGGGTTGTGCCAAGAGCAGTTCGGTAAATTCGCGGGAGTTGTAATAATACATCACCCCAAAAATGGTCCCGATAAGCGGCACCAAAATAATGATTACATTCATTAGCGTTATTACGGCTTTTGAAAGATCGTTGTTCAAAAACAACAACACAACGCCAAGCAGTAAATAGAACAGAAAATACACGTAGCTCCAACGGCTGCGCATTAAATCGTAAAAACTGTATTTTAATATTTTAAGCATAACTAGCGGATAAAATGGAGGCTATTGCGTGTTCAAAATCGGGCTGTTCGGTCTTTGATTTCAGTTCTGAAATACTTCCCTTGAAATAGATTTTTCCTTCCAAAAGAAACACAATTTCGTCCGAAACTTCTTCAACAAAACTCAAAATGTGCGAAGTGATCAAAATGGTTTTTCCCTTTGCTTTTTCAGCATTTATAAGGTTTTTTAACCGCAAATGCGAAATGGGATCGAGACCGTTCGTGGGTTCGTCCAAAATAATCAGCGGACTGTCAAACATAAAAGTCAGTACCAAATTCACTTTCTGTTTTGTTCCCCCGGAAAGGTTCGCCAGTTTTTTATTTAGAAAAGGTTGAAGTTTGAAAAGCTCAATTAATTCTCCGTCTTTTGTGGCTTTTGAATCGCGAAGATCTTTTATCATCGCAATAAGTTCGTTCACTTTCAAGTTTCCAGGGAAATTGGCAATTTGCGGCAGATAATCAATTTCGTTTCGGTATTTGAAATTGTTTTTCAAGGGTTTTTTGTCGATAAAAATTTGTCCGGAATCCTGCAAAACCATTCCCAAAATACATTTTATAAGTGTCGTTTTTCCGGAACCGTTCGGGCCCAAAACCGAGAAAATACCGCCTCGCTGAATGTGAAGATCAATGCCTTTTAATACTTCGTTTTTGCCGAATCTTTTATATAAATCCTTAACTTCTATCATGGTTTATGGTCTTCATTTTTGGGTTTTCGTCCACCAGATTATCTGGTGTAAAAACTGGAGAAACTTTTTCTGAAAAATCAATAATGTCTATAAAAAGACTTCGCAATAAAATAATGGTTTCCGGCGTGCGGTTCACTATGTACGAAAACAGTTTTACCGGACGGTACGGCACATCTCCAATGCCGTTTTTGTCCAAATCGTAACCAGTATAATTGCTCCAAAAATTATGGCTGAACTTATTGTCGTTCAGGTTGCTATTATATGAAATATCAAAGGAATTATAGAGAAAATTGTTGTTCTCGAAATTATTGGTATAGCAGGCTCCGCGCACTTTTATGGCCCAGCCGTTACTTATAAAATCATTGTTTTTATAATCTATGCGGTTGCTGCCCTCAATATTTATCCCAACCGTGTTTTCCTTAAAAACGTTGTTGGTTATTTTGGCGTCGTTTATCTCTTTCAAAAGTAGCCCGAACGCCGCTGTGCCCCAATTTTCCTTAAAAACGTTGTGGTTCATTTCCACAAATTTCGAAAACATCACCGCCACTCCTGCCCCATTGTTTTCAAAAGTGTTGTATTCATAAATGTTATTGTTGCTAAACATAAAATGCAATCCGTAGCGTAGGTTATTTTTACTGAGATTGTGGCTGATTTTAATGTTGTCTGAAAATTCAAGATAAATGCCATCGCGAACGTTTTGAACCTTGTTCCCACGAACCTCAACTCCCTTACAATACCAAAGTTGAATACCGTTACCGGAATTGTATTCGTTCACGGCATCACCCATAATTGTGTTGTTGAGCACCTTTCCGTTGTTTGATTTTTCGAGATAAATTCCGAAGAAAAGTTTTTCGAGCTGCAGATTTTGGATTAAAAATCCGTTTCGTTTTATAACACGAATCGCGGCGTAATCTGAAGTATAGCTGGTGCCAACGTTTATAATTTTGAAACCGTCAACAGTAACATTATCAGCTGTTATTTTAATAATTTCGCCTTTGTCCTCGCCATCGATGGTTGGCAAATTTTCGCCCAAGAGGATTATACTTTTGTCGATAATTATGTTTACTTCCTTATAGATTCCTTTTTTCACCAAAACCGTGTCGCCGTCCAGGGCTTGGGCAATTCCTTCCTGAATTGTTTTCGCGGAACATGAATTGCAAACCGTTATGGTTTTAGCAAAACCTTGGGCAGTGCAAAAAACCAAGAAAAGGGAAATAAATATTTGAAGAGATTTTTTCAAGTTTGAAGTGAAATTTTGAACTTAACGTATAATCAAGAATTTTGAATTTTCCACAGCTTCTACCCAGTGAGGGGTTTCCTTTGGAAATTTAAAATCCTGATGCTTTTTTAAATTGAATACTTCAGAATTAATATGAAATTGTATTTCGCCCTCCAAAACAATTAAATGTGCATCGCGTGGCGAAGTGTGTTCGGGAAAAAGAGCATTTTTTTCCAATGTAATAAGAAGGGTTTCAGCAGGCCCATTGTTCAATTTTGAAACTTGAAGCTTGTTGAAACCCTGATTATTAATGGTATCGTTTATTTGATACATAGTTTTATTGCTTTAAGTGATTTTGAATTTCTTCCCAAGAAAACAATTGTCCAGTGAATTTTTCCTGTGCTTTTTGGGCTGCTTTTTCGTTTTCAAAAGCGGAAAGATTTTCACCCATCGGGCTGGAAATTTGATCGCTTACAAGATAGGAAGCCATGGTTGCGTCCATCAATTCTCCCGGGTGGTTGAAATCTGCAGTTAAATGCAAAGCGATTTCGGTGTCTTTCAATTCGTCTTTTAGGGAATGGACCATGCATTCTATGGCGTCATATTTATAGGCTTTACCCTTTGTGGTTACCAGCTGTGAGGCGTGTTGTCTATCTACAATGGTCATATTGCAGTAGTGGCAAGCATCCGTGCCGTATTCTATTTGCTGCGGGCTTACGTTGCAAGAAACTAGCAGCGCAGTAATTAATCCTATAAAGATGAAATATTTCATTATGCGGTTACAGTTTTTAAAATTGGTTTTTTTGCTACTTTTTTGTATTCTTTTTTTCCAACGAAGAATGCTACTATAGTTAACATCATCCCAACAAACATCATATACGCGCCCATTGCGGGCCAGGAATCCACATCGAAATTAAGCATTTTTTGGTAGCCAATTAACGGTGGTTTGTATGTCATTGGGGTGCCGTCTGGATTGAGCAATTTCATAATAGCTTTTGGATTAAGGTCGCTTCCGTATTCAGCGAGCCAGGAATTGAAATCATACATTCCCATAATTCCCAGTATTGACATCACTAAAAACCAACCAATAAACCATTTATAGCTTACTTTTCCGAAGAATCCAAGCAACCCGATGATAACGCCAATGGCAACCATAACGCCAATTACCATCGGGAATACTTGAAATTCCCACATATCTTTTGGTTCGGGAATGGTTTTCATCCCAATATAATGGTTCAATCCGTCAATATTTTTAATGTCGAATTCCTGCACACCCTTTATTCCTTCTATATAAATATCCATTCCCAGCGGATCTGGGTACTGGGGAGCGCCCAGCATAATGTTCCACAGAGGGAATTTAAAAAGTCCCAACAGCAGCAAGGAGCCAATTATCATTATTATTCCTGCCTTTTTCATTTTGTTTGAATTTAAAATCTTAAACTTCAGTGTGGTCGGTTTTGTTTAAGTATTTGTGCGGATATTTAGATTGCTGATTTTTGAAAGCTTTTTTAAAAGACGGGGGAAATCAACAACCCCCGTCTTTTTTGACTGAAAACACCGTGATAAAAATCACTAATCAGGTATTTTCACAACTAAAAAAATCTTTTAATCTTCGCCTAAAGACCATTTAAGTTCAGTGCTTGAATTTGCTGGACTTACGCGAATATATCCTTGCATTTCTTGGTGCAATGCGGAACAGAAATCGGTACAATAGAATGGCCATACCCCAACTTGTTTTGGTTCCCAAACGAAGGTTTCAGTCTGTCCGGGCATTATCAACAATTCTGAAGTGTTTGCACCAATCATACTGATACCGTGCGGTACGTCATAATCCTGTTCGTGGTTTGTTACGTGGAAGAAAACCTTATCGCCCACTTTCACACCTTCAATATTATCTGGGTTGAAGTGGCTACGAATCATTGTCATATAAATATGCACTTCGTTTCCTTTGCGCTCTACCCTTGCACCACCATCTGAAATTGTGGCATAAGGGTGTTTGTTTTCTGCCAGTTTGAAAATCTGTCTTGAATTTTTGGCTACAATATCTGCAGGAATACCGGCAGCGTAGTGTGGCTCTCCAATGGTTGGGAAATCCAGCAAAAGTTCCATTTTATCGCCACTAATATCATACAACTGCGCAGATTGTGTAACCTCTGGACCCGTTGGTAAGTAACGGTCTTTGGTAATCTTGTTCATCGAAACAAAATACTTTCCGAAAGGCTTACGTGAATTTCCACCGGGAATCATCCCGTGACCCACTGAATAATATGCTGGTTGACGATCAACAACTTCCCAGGTTCCAACTTTCCATTTTACAACTTCGGAAGAAATAAAGAAGGTAGTATAAGCATTTCCTTTTCCATCAAACTCGGTGTGCAATGGACCTAAGCCTGGTTGTTTTACAGTTCCGGCAAGTACATCTTCGAATTTTAGGATTGGAATACCGTAAGCTTCGCCATCAAATTTTTTGTTTTCAATAGCCGCAAGCATTTTGGTGAAGGAGTGAACCGTTAAATCGGCTGAAAGTTTTCCGTTACCTACTATGTATTCACCCGTTGGGTCAACGTCACAACCGTGTGGGGATTTTGGAGTTGGAAGGAAATATACCGCGCCCGGAACATCCAATGGGTTTACGGTAAGCACTTCGTTCATCATTGTTGAAGTTGCCGTGTGGGTTTCATCGTCATACACATTATGTGCATATTTTGCAGGAACTTTTATTCCACCGCCATTGTTCACATATTCCTCAATTTTTTTCCAGTTTACGGCTGCGATGAAATCCTTATCGTTTTGTGAAGCGTTCACTTCCAACAAAGTATTTGCTTCTTCGGTGTTATAAGTGGTAAAGAAGAACCAACCGTGAGATTTGTCACGGCCAGGGTGAGAAAGGTCGTAATCAAAACCCGGCATCATCAATTGGAATTTTATAGCCATACGGCCACTTTCGGGATCTACACTAATGAAGGAAAGCGCACCTTTAAAGTTTCCTTTATAATCCTTAATAGGCATATCACGCTGCGGAATTGGCACAGAGAAACGAGTTCCAGCAACAACATATTCCGTGTTTTCAGTAATGAAAGAAGAACTGTGGTTACCGGCACTGTTTGGCACCTCAATAATTTCAGCAGTTTCAAAAGTGGTTAAATCGATACGTGCGATACGTGGTGTATTGTTTCCGTTTATGAAAACCCAACGTCCGTCCAATTCTCCATTTGTTTGCGAAATATCCGGGTGGTGGCTATCGTCCCAAGGCACAAAACCATAGGAAGTTTCCAGCATAGGTTTGGTTTCTTCATTGTAGCCCCAAGCTTTTTCAGCATCTTGTGAAAACACAGGAATTACCTTAAACAAACGTCCCGATGGCAATCCGTAAACAGAAAGCTGTCCACTAAATCCACCTGAAATGAAGGCGTAAAACTCATCGTGCTCTCCTGGAGCTACGTACACTTTTTCAGCGGCGTTGGTAGCCAAGCCACCTTTTCCCTTGTTTCCTTTTTTGTCTCCGCCGTTGTTACAGCTCACCAGACCGGCGACCATAATCAGGGAAACCAAAATATTGATTGTTCTTTTCATTGTTCTATTATTTATATAATTAATTGATTAGTTTGCTGGCAATATCACTTTATCCACCACGTGAACAATCCCGTTACCTGCAGGCACGCTTGCAATAATTTTAGCCCCGCCCACATACACATCTTCACCTTTCACTTCCACGGGAATACTTTCGCCACTTGCTTGTCCCAGTTTTTTGAATTTTTTCAGAAATTCCTTTGAATAGTTGCCCGGAGTAACATGGTTTTTCAAAATGTAAGCTAGTTGTTCTTTGTTCTCAGGTTTCAAAAGGTTTTCAACTGTTCCGGCTGGTAGTGCATCAAATGCAACATTTGTTGGAGCGAAAACCATCAATGGCCCAGCATTTACAAGTGAATTTTCCAATCCTGCTGCTTGAACAGCGGCCACAAGCGTTGTGTGATCTGGTGAACCTATTGCAATTTGAAGTACGTTAGGTACAGATTCATCATTTTCAATAAAAGCTTGGCCCTGCTTTCCGGTTTGGGCATCACTTTTTGCGGAAGTTTCCAAAACGGTTTCTTCCCCTTCGGTCTTTGTTTCGTTTTTACAAGCTGAAAACACGAGAATTGCAGCTGAAAAAAATAGCAGTTTGAGTGTTGTTTTCATTTTACTTCTGATTTTTTAAAACCTTGCAGGGCTATAAACCCTGCAAGGGGGTTTGGTTGTTTAAGTGTATATTAAAGTGTTCTAAAATATTCAAGTACTTGTCGCGCCTCTTCTTCGGTAAGATTTTGATTTGCCATTGGCGAACCGTTAAACTCTATCAAAAGTGCTTTGGCCAATGGATCTTTTTGAATCATATCCTCAGGATCTAAAATCATATTCATAATCCACTCTGGCGTACGTCTTTTCAAAATGTCTTTTGGCGCTGGCCCGATGAACTTTTTGTCCGGTTTGTGGCAAGCCATACATTTTGTTTTATAAACCTCCATCCCTTTCGCCGCCATAGCTTGATCAATTTCAGCCGGAAGTTCCAAGTTTTTAATTGGTCCAACTCCTTTGTTTGTTAAATCAATAGTTTCCGAAGGTTTGGTTTCAGTAACAGCTGGCTCCTCTTTTGGAGTTTCGGTGGCAGTTGGCTTTTGGCCAATTTGAATGCTATCTTTCTTTTTTTCTTCTTTTCCGCCACAGCTTATCAAGGTTAAGATTGCAACTGCAGCAAGTGATTTCATTATGTTTTTCATTGTTGTTAGATTTAATTTACATCACAAAATTAGCCATCAGAACAGACACAGAATATGATTTTTATCATACTAAAGGATAATTTTATCTTTTTTATTTTCAATAATGGATTTTATTAGTCTTTCGGTTATTTTGAAACAAAGTTTGAAAAAATCCCTTTATGGGTTTATGAGGAAAATCATTTTTAAAGGAATTAATAGACCTTATTTTTGATGGATCTATTTTTATACTTTTCAAAATGAAAAACATACTTCTACCAACAGATTTTTCAGAAAATTCGAAGAATGCGATTAGGTTTGCGATGAATTTTTTTGAGGGTGAAACCTGTACTTTCCATATACTCAATTCGCAAAAACCCTCAAGCTATATTACTGCAGATGTGCTCTATGGATCCCCCGGCACTACAATCCATGAAGCGATTTTGAACGATAATAAAATTGAACTTGAAAAAACGATTCGGTTTTGTGAATCGATTGCTGAAAAGGAAAAGTACACCTTCGTCCCAAAAATTGATTTTGACAATATCGTGGATGCCGTGAATCAAGCGGTAGCTTTAAACAATATCGAATTAATAGTTATGGGAACAAACGGCGCAACTGGTGCTGCCGAGGTTATTTTTGGGAGCAATACACTTAAAATAATTAGGAATGTTAATTGCCCCGTTATTGCTGTTCCGCAAGGATATACTTTCAGCAAAATAGAATCCGTATTGCTGTCGCTTAATTATCAATATATAGTTTCGGAAAAATCCCTAAATATTATTTCAGAAATAGTGAAAAAACACAAAGCATCCCTAAAAATTCTTGAAATTGAGGAAGAAAGCATTGAACTTGCCACAAAAAGGAACTACACTGAAGAAGTTTTTAAGGAAATAGGTTTTGAACGGTTTTCAATTAAGAATATTCCTGCAGCAATGGCAATAAATGTGTTTGAGCAATTAATTCCAATACAGCTTCACGCAATGGTTGTGGAGCGCAGAAGCTTTTTGGACCGCTTCATTTTTGGGTCGGAGACCTCAAAAATAAGCTACGGTTCTTCCGTCCCAATCTTAATACTTCACCAATAAATAATTAAACTATTTTATAATTAAAAGATTGTTCTTTTTAAGCGTGCCCACCAATGTTTTTACATAATCGCGAATGCTTGTAGCCGCTCCCGGCGGATCAACAATGTCTATCTTTCCGCGCCAAATTAAATCCTGCTCTTTTCCGGGACAAAGACAATATAATGAAGTTTCGGTATTATAAACTGGATAATCCTCAGTTTGTGAGTTGCCGTAAATAGGTTTATTCTCATTATAATAATCACTGAATGACTCAAAGGATTTTGTGAGGTTTCGGTAGGATTGCCCGATGGTAACCTTGCTCTCCTGCCCCGTTACTTTTGAAAATAGAACCGCATCAAATCCAGCGTTTAAAAGTTCCTTCTCAATATTGCCCAAATTCTCTTCAGATTGATTGTTTTCGTTGAAACTACTTTCAAAATAATCAACACTTTTTATAGCAACCACGTCTTCGGCTTCCAAAGCTTGTTGCAAACTGTACTCAAATTGGCGCTGCAGTCCTTCATCGGGTGTTAAACCAACTACCAAAACTTTATTAGCTTGAAAATTTGGTGCTTCTATATTTATGTATTCATCAACCAAACGGCTGCTTGAACAACCCAGAAGAAGTACTGAAAATACTGCTGTTGCCAATAATTTTTGCATAGAAGTTTATTTTAAAGTCTAATATTCAGAATCGCACACCCTTGTTAATCAAGTATTTGTAAATATACGCTTCTCTTTTTTCAAATTTTGATGAAATCTCAAAAGAAATAATAAACTTAAAGTATTTCCTCAAGCTTATATATGACATTCATCAATCGCTATTAAATTTTTAAAATTCTGCTGAAAATATTTTGTGTAAAGATATAATATGTATCTTTGTTAACCAAATGGTTAAACCATAAAGTTAAAAAATGGCAAAGACAAATAAAAATCAGGATACGGAAGGGCAAATATTGAATGCTGCTGAAAATGTATTCCAAAAGAAAGGAATGGATGGCGCGCGCATGCAGGAAATTGCTGACGAGGCTGGCATAAACAAAGCGATGTTGCATTATTATTATCGCAACAAACAATTGCTTTTTGAGGCAGTTTTTACGAAGGCATTTTCACTTTTGGCGCCTCAACTCAATAAAATTTTGAACGATGATTCTTCCATTGAAGACAAAGTGAAAAATTTCACTCACAATTACATCACTTTTATATCAAAGCATCCCTATCTGCCCAATTTCATAATTCAAGAATTGAATCGGAATCCAAAGTTTTTTGAGAAAATCCAACAAAACGCAGCGTTTCCCACACTGGATAAATTTAAAAACCAAGTGACATTGGAAGTTGAAAAGGGCATTCTGAAACCCATCGATGGAGAGCAACTTTTCGTAAATATTATTTCGCTGAATATTTTTCCTTTTGTGGCAACGCCTTTAATAAAAGGGTTTTTGAAGATTGACGACAAGGCTTTCAAAAAAATGATGGAAGACCGAAAGGTTTCTGTTTCTGAATTTATAATCAATTCTATAAAAAAGTAAAAAATGAAACGGCTTCTCATTATAATCTTCAGCCTCGCTCCCCTATTCCTTTCTGCACAGCAAGTTTTGACTTTGGAAGAATGTTATTCGCTTGCCGAAAAAAACTATCCTATTGCGAAGCAAACCGCTTTATTGGAAGCAAAAACAAATTCTGAAATCAAGGTTTTGGAAAAAGAAAGGCTGCCGAAACTGGATTTGAATGCGCAGGCCACTTATCAGTCAGATGTTATTGAGTTTCCTCTGCAAATTCCAAATTCAAATATTGAACCGCCCAACAAAGACCAATATCGCGCCACGCTGGATGCCAACCAATTGATTTATAACGGCGGAAATATTTCTGCAAATGCAAAATTGAAAACTGCCGAACTTGCAGCGCAACAACAACAAATTGCGGTAAATCTTTACACATTAAAGTCACGGATTAATCAAAATTATTTCAACGTTTTACTTTTTCAAGAACAGGAAAAGTTGCTGCTTTCAAAAATGGAACAGCTCGAAGCACGCTTAAAAGAAACAAGCGTCGGGGTAAAATATGGCGCAATCCTTCCCGCTTCCGAGCAGCTATTGAAAGCCGAACAACTGAAACTGGAACAGCAACTTTCGCAAGTAAATTTCGACAGGGAAAAAGCTTTGAAAAACCTCTCCTTGTTGATTTTTCAGAATTTGGACAATACTACAACTTTAACTAATCCAGAGATTTTGGTTCCGGTAGAAAATGAATCGCAGCGACCTGAACTGGAACTTTTCAATTTGCAGGAAATGCAGTTGGAAACTTCAAAAGAAGTGATTTCCAAAAGCAATTATCCAAAATTATTAGGCTTCGCACAGGCTGGTTATGGAAATCCTGGATTGAATATGCTGGACAATTCATTTCAGGATTTTTATATGGTTGGCTTGAAATTGAACTGGAACATTTTCGATTGGGGAAAAATAAAGGAGAAAAAACAGGCGGTTGATATTTCAAAAGAAATAGTTTCCACCGAAAAGAAAACCTTTTTGTTAAACAATGAAATTCAACAAAAAGAAGCCGAAAGTGACATAAATAAATATGAAGTAATGTTAAAAAAAGACGAAGAAATCATTGGATTGCGTGAGCAAGTTTTACAGGCCACGACTTCCCAATTGCAGAATGGTGCAATCACTTCTTCGGAATATATAACAGAACTGAACAATCTTTACGAAGCGAAAATTGATCAACAATTACACGAAGTTCAATTGGCGCTCGCAAAGGCAAATTACAGAATAATTAAAGGAAGTTTTAAATAAAGAGCATAATGTCAGGTCGAGCGCAGTCGAGACCTCAATAAAATAAATAAAAGTTGAAGTTGTCGACTTTAGTTTATCCTGAGCGATGCCGAAGGGCTCGAATAGACAATAATAAAATTCACATGAAAAAATCAAATATTATTATAACAGCAATCCTAATTGGATTTCTTTCTTCCTGTTCCAACGGTGAAAAAGCCGATGGTTACGGCAATTTTGAAGCCACTGAAATCACAATTTCTTCCGAAGCAAAGGGAAAGTTGGAATTTTTGAATCTGGAGGAAGGACAAATTTTGGAAAAAGGAACAGTCGTCGGACTCGTAGATACCCTTCAACTTTATTTGAACAAGCAGCAATTGCTTGCCTCAAAGGAAACGGCTGCTTCAAAATCGGGCGGCGTTTGGTCGCAAGTGAGTGTTTTGAACCAACAATTGCAAACCGCAAAAACGGAGCAACAACGCATTCAAAATATGTTCAATGAAAATGCTGCCACCCAGCGCCAATTGGATCAAGCCAACAGTCAAGTGGACGTTTTGAAAAAACAAATTCAAAATGTGGAAACCCAAAATTCACCTATCGTTAACGAGGTAAAATCCATCGGTGCAAAGGTTGCTCAAATTGAAGAACAGATTGAAAACAGTAAAATTACAAACCCAATAAATGGAACGGTTTTGACCAAATATGCCGAGCCGGGCGAGATTGTCTCCTTTGGAAAACCGCTATACAAAATTGCCGATTTGGAAGAAATGACGCTGCGTGTTTACGTAAGCGAAACTCAGCTTCCGAACATCAAAATTGGGCAGGAAGTAACCGTAAAAATCGATTCTGGAGAAGCAATGAAAGATTATACCGGAACCATAAGTTGGATTTCGGCTTCGGCAGAATTCACTCCAAAAATAATTCAAACCAAAGAAGAACGTGTGAACCTTGTTTATGCCGTAAAAATCATAGTTAAAAACGACGGAAGCCTGAAAATTGGTATGCCTGCGGAAATGTGGATTTCTCAGTAGTCAGTAGGAAAAAAAACAAAAAAAATATGGAAACAGTTGAATTTATATTATATGTTTCAGAGCAAGTGCGGAGTACTAAATTTTATGGAAAATTGCTTGATTTAACTCCTACTTTGAATGTGCCGGGCATGACAGAGTTCCACCTTTCAAAAACCGTAAAACTTGGGTTGATGCCCGAAAGTGGCATCTCGAATATTATTTGTCCAGCGATGCCCCATCCCAAAATTGCAAACGGCATCCCGCGTTGCGAGTTATATTTAAAAGTGACAAATCCCGCCGATTATTTGGAATGCGGCATTCAATCGGGCGGAAAGAACATTAGTGAATTACAAGCTCGCGATTGGGGCGACATTGTGGGATATATCGCCGATCCTGACGGCCATATCATAGCTTTTGCAAAAACAACAATAAACTCTAAACTATAAACCCCTAACATTTTACATTATGAAAAAAACAATCTTGACAACAGCAATCGTTTCCGCTTTATTAATAGGCTGTGACGAAACAAAGCACAAAACCGAAAACAACGACATCGTTGAAACCACTGAAGGAATTCATGAGCATGAAATGGAAGAAATGGCAGCCGAAACCCACACGATGAACAATGCTTGGGTAAACGAAATACAACTGGACAACGGCAACAAATGGCAAGCCAATCTGGAAACAACTGAAGGGGTGGACAAAATGCTCAATTTGGTAAAATCCAGCGCCCCCAAAACCGTGGAAGATTATCACGCGCTTGCTTCAAAACTGAACGACAATAAAAATGTAGTAGTTAAAAAATGTACTATGGAAGGTCCTTCGCACGACAACCTGCATGTTTTTTTACATCCACTTATTGAAAAAATAGAGGCTCTGGGAAAAATATCAACTACAGATGAAGGCGCTGAAATTTTAGCAAGCATCAAGGAAAACCTGGAAGGTTATTACAATTACTTTCAATAAATAAAATTCAAAATCATGGAAAAACATAATTATAACGTAGATATCACTTGGCGCCAAGACCGAAAGGGAATGATGTGCTCACCAGAATTGAAAGAAGGCGACGCGCATTCAGCAAATTGTATTGAAGTTGCCACCCCGCCGGAATTTCCAAAGGGAATGCCTAATATTTGGTCGCCCGAACATCTTTTTACAGCAGCAGTTAGCAGTTGCTTAATGACTACTTTTTTGGCGATTGCAGAAAACTCTAAACTGGATTTCACAGGATTCAGCTGCAAATCAAAAGGCATTTTGGAAAAAGTAGATGGCAAATATTTAATGACGGAAGTAATTCTACAACCCACTGTAACCATCAAAGATGAAAAGGATCGGGAACGCGCAGAACGCATCCTCCAAAAATCTGAAGCGGCTTGTTTGATTTCAAATTCAATAAAATCGAAGGTTACAATGGAGGTTACGATCAAAATAGAGGCTTAAATGAGTATTTCCCTCAGCAATATCAGCAAATCCTATAAAAAGGTGAAAGCGGTTCAGGATATTTCATTTGATGTGAATCCGGGTGAACTCTTTGGCCTCATTGGCCCCGATGGCGCTGGGAAAACCACCATTTTCAGGATTTTGACCACGCTGTTAATTGCCGATGAAGGCAGGGCCACCATTGCCGGATTTGATGTTGTTAAGGATTATAAAGCAATCCGTAATTCCGTAGGCTATATGCCAGGACGGTTTTCGCTTTATCAAGATTTAACGGTAGAAGAAAACTTAACTTTTTTCGCCACTATTTTCGGAACAACCATAGAAGAAAATTACGATTTGATTGAAGATATTTACGTTCAAATTGAACCTTTCAAAAACCGACGTGCAGGGAAACTTTCTGGCGGGATGAAGCAAAAACTCGCCCTTTCCTGCGCTTTGATCCACAAACCGAAAGTACTTTTTTTGGACGAACCCACGACCGGCGTAGATCCCGTTTCGCGAAAGGAATTTTGGGAAATGTTGAAACGTTTACAGAAAAAAGGGATTACCATTTTGGTTTCAACTCCATATATGGACGAAGCGGCATTATGCGATAGGATTGCCTTGATACAGGGCGGCGAGATTTTGGAAATCGACACACCCGACGCCATTGTAAGCGAATTCCCCAAAACCATTTACAATGTGGGCGCAGATAATATGTACAAATTGATACAATCGCTGCAGCAATACGAGCACGTATATAGCGTCTTTCCGTTTGGCGAATTTGTGCACTACACTGACAAAAGGGATTCATTTGAAATGGCCGATCTGCAATCCTATCTGGAAAAAGAGGGCCTGGCGGATATCAGCATTGAAACGGCAAAACCGAACATCGAGGATGCCTTTATGGAATTGGCGCGGTAATGAAAGAAGAAAATGTAATAGAAGTCAATCAATTAACCAAAACATTTGGTGATTTTACAGCTGTAAATGCAATCAGTTTTGAAGTTAAAAAAGGTGAAATCTTTGGGTTTTTGGGAGCGAATGGCGCTGGAAAAACTACGGCTATGAAAATGTTGATAGGTATTTCCAAACCTTCATCGGGAACTGCGAAAGTTGCAGGATTTGATGTGTATTCCCAAACTGAATCAATAAAGAGAAACATAGGCTACATGAGCCAGAAATTCGCACTCTATGATGATTTAACCGTAAAAGAAAATATTACTTTTTTTGGAGGAATTTACGGTTTATCCAGGAAAAAAATTAAGGAGAAAAGGGAAGAATTAGTTTCAGAATTGGGTTTGGAAAACATCAGCAACAAATTGGTTGGCTCCTTGCCTTTGGGCTGGAAACAAAAACTATCCTTTTCGGTTTCACTTTTACACGAACCAAAAATTGTTTTTTTGGATGAACCCACGGGCGGCGTTGACCCAATAACCCGAAGACAGTTTTGGGAAATGATTTATAAAGCAGCCAATCAAGGCACCACTATTTTCGTAACAACACATTATATGGATGAAGCGGAATATTGTGATAAAGTTTCCATAATGGTGGAAGGAAAAATAGAAGCTTTGGACACACCAAAGAAATTGAAAGAGCAATTTAGGGTTGATTCTATGAACGATGTGTTTTTG
Organism: Aequorivita soesokkakensis; assembly: GCF_001641085.1. Taxonomy (GTDB): domain Bacteria; phylum Bacteroidota; class Bacteroidia; order Flavobacteriales; family Flavobacteriaceae; genus Aequorivita; species Aequorivita soesokkakensis. The sequence continues at coordinate 48,953 of NZ_LXIE01000049.1, forward strand.
AAATTGGCGAGAATCCCATCCCCGACCCTTCCCAAAGGAAATGGAGAAAATATCGATCGCAATTAAAAATTAACAATGAAATAAGTTCTCCCCTTTGGGGAGTTAGAGGGGAAAATGAAACGATTTATAGGTTTTATAAAAAAGGAATTCTACCATATCTTTCGGGATAGGCGGTCATTGTTTATACTTTTTGGGATGCCCATTGCCCAGATATTACTTTTCGGATTTGCCATTACCAATGAAATCAATAATGTAGATATCGCTATTTTGGATCACTCAAAAGATGCTTCAACCGAAGAAATTATCAATAAAATTTCAGCTTCAAAATACTTCACCATAAAACAAATGATCGCTAACGAAGCGGAAATTGAACCCGCTTTTAAAAAAGGAAAAATAAAAGCAGTGCTGAATTTTGAAAAAGATTTCAGCAAAAATATAATCAAAGAACGAAAAGCTACCATTCAAATAATAACTGACGCCACCGACCCAAATACCGCAAATTCGATAACCAATTACGTAAATTCCATACTTCAGAATTATCAGCAGTCAGAAAATAAAAGCATTCAAATAGACTATCAAATCATTCCCCAAACGCGGATGGTTTATAACACAGAACTTAAAAGTGTTTTTATGTTCGTGCCCGGCGTAATGACGATTATTTTAATGTTGGTTTCGGCAATGATGACTTCAATCTCCATCACCCGCGAAAAGGAATTGGGCACAATGGAAATTCTGCTAGTTTCACCCTTAAAACCTTTTCAGGTTATTATCGGGAAAGTGGTTCCCTATATTTTTCTATCTGTTATAAATGCTATCGTAATAGTTGTTTTGAGCATTTTTATATTTAAGATGCCAGTCCAAGGAAGTTTGCTTCTGTTGGGGTTGGAAAGTGTTTTATTCATAATCACATCCTTGGCATTGGGAATTTTAATCTCAACCATCGCAGAAACACAACAGGCCGCAATGATGATTTCCTTAATGGGTTTGATGCTACCGGTAATATTACTTTCCGGGTTTATTTTTCCAATATCGAGTATGCCCGTTCCACTACAAATAATCAGTAACATAATTCCCGCAAAATGGTTTATCATCATTATAAAAGGGATAATGCTGAAAGGCGTCGGAATGGCTTTTATCTGGAAAGAAACGTTGATTTTGATTGGAATGACGCTTTTCTTTATTGGGCTAAGTGTGAAAAAATATAAAATCCGGTTGGAATAATGAAGACCATCGGCTACATAATACAAAAGGAATTCAAACAAATCTTTAGAAATAAAGGGATGTTGCCTATAATTTTTATCCTTCCGATTTTGCAGCTCGTCATTCTCTCCAATGCGGCAACCTATGAAGTAAAAAACATAAAATTCGCATACATTGATAACGATCACACTTCAACTTCCCGCTCTTTAATTGAAAAGTTCAACGCTTCAACCTATTTCGATGTTTTAACCGATTTTCCTTCACAAGAAAAAGCAAGTTCAGCAATGCTAGCTGGAGAAGTTGACGTGGTGCTGGAAATACCACATCAATTTGAAAAAAAGCTACTAAAAGAAAAAACCACCGATTTATCCATCACTATTAATGCGATTGACGGTGCGGCGGCTGGTGTGGAAAGTGTTTATGTAAACCAAATTGTGCAAAGTTTTAATAAAGATGTAAAAATGAATTTTAGGAATACATCCAATAAAATTGCACAGCCCGTCACCATTGAGAGCATCCCTTCCTTTTGGTATAATACAACTTTGGATTATAAAACCTTTATGGTGCCCGGTATTTTAGTTTTGTTGGTAACCATGATAACCCTATTTCTCTCTGGGATGAATATTGTTCGGGAAAAAGAAATAGGCACTTTGGAACAAATAAACGTAACGCCCATTCGTAAAAGCCAATTTATTATCGGGAAATTATTTCCATTTTGGGTAATAGGAATGGGACTTTTAACCATAGGATTGATTCTCGCAAAAGTAATTTTTAATATTCCGATGATAGGCAATATTATTCTTCTTTATGGCTTCACCTCTATTTATATTTTAGTAATTCTCGGAATGGGGCTGCTGATTTCGAATTTCACAGATACCCAGCAACAGGCAATGTTCATCTCCTGGTTTTTTATTGTCATTTTTATTCTGATGAGTGGCTTGTTTACGCCAATAGAAAGTATGCCTAAGTGGGCACAGCTAATTACCGAATTCAACCCAATAAAATATTTTGTAGAAATTGTACGAATGGTAATGCTAAAAGGCTCCGGTTTTATGGATATTTTACCACAACTTTGGAAAACGTTGCTATATGCAATTATAATGAACGGTTTGGCGGTTTGGAGCTATAAAAAAGTGAATTGAAAACCGCTAAACCATAATTTCCTTTATCTCATACAATTTCGGAATGGTTACATTCCATCCATAGGTATCACGCAATTTCACCCGAAAAGCATCTTGCGCTGTAGGCTCGCCGTGAATTAGAAATACTTCTTCGGGTATATTTTTTATATTGCTCGTCCAATCCAAAAGTCCCTGCTGATCTGCATGGGCGGAAAGGCTTTCAATATGATGGACTTCAGCTTTTACGGGATAGTATTTTCCGAAGAATTTTAACTCGTAAGCTCCTTCCAAAAGTTGTCGGCCGCGAGTTCCTTCAGCTTGATAGCCAACCAATAAAACGGTGGTGTTTGACTTGTCAATCATTTGCTTCAAATATGTCAAAACCCTTCCGCCAGTAACCATTCCGCTACCCGCAATAACCACTTTTGGCTGTGGGTTATCTATGGTTTCCCAAGTTTCCTTATAGGAAGTGATTATGTTCATCCGATTGTTCATTGCGTTAAAATCCTTCATAGGTAGTTTGTGCCAATCCGGAAAATTTTGAAACACCGAAAGCACATTATTGCCCATCGGGCTATCAATAAAAATTGGGATGTTTGGGATTCGGTTTTCATCGTACAGCTTCCAAAGCAAAAACATCAAAGTTTGTAAACGCTCCACCGCAAAGGATGGAATTATCAAATTGCCACGATTGTGGATGGTTTTATTGATAAGCTCCACCAATTTATCTGAAACACTTTCCTGTGGATGGAGTTTGTTTCCGTAGGTACTTTCCATAAAAAGATAATCTGCCCACTCCGGTTTTTCGGGTGGAGAAAGTAGCAAATCGTGTTCTCTCCCAATATCTCCCGAAAACACAAAGATTTTTCCGAAAATTTCAAGTTCTATAAAAGTGGCGCCGATAATATGTCCGTTATACCTAAACCGATATTTTATATTTTCTGAAAGTTGAATCCATTTGTCCTTTTCTTCAGCGTGGAAAAAACCTAGCGTAAACTCTGCTTCTTCAACGTTGTAAAACGGTTCGGCGGGTTTGTGTTTTGAATAGCCTTCTTCATTTGCTTTTTCAGCTTCCTCCTCGTGGATTTTTGCACTGTCCAACAAAATTATTTTTGTAATTGCAAGCGTTGGTGCAGTTCCAATAATTTTTCCGCGAAAACCCTGTTTTACTAATCGCGGCAAATAACCTGTATGATCCAAATGTCCGTGCGTCAACAAAACCACATCTATTTCTGAAACATCAATTGGAAGATATTCCCAGTTTTTTTCACGCAGTTCCTTTAAACCTTGAAACATTCCGCAGTCTATCAAAATGTTCTTTTCGGGAGTTTCAATTAAATATTTGGAACCCGTTACGGTTCCAGCTGCACCGAGGAAATGGATTTTTATTTTTTGCATAATTGTTCAATCTCACTTAATATTCTCTCTTTTCTTTTTTCTGAAATTCCCAAATGGTCCAAATAGAAATGATCATCTATCAATTGTTTGCAAAGCACGACATCGCGACTGAGCAAAAACTGCTTTTCCCGCTGACTTAACAGAGTGGAAACGGTTACAGGATAGAGCCCCAATCGGTCTATGCGATCCTTGATACCGTTATCTTTCGGAAGATCCCAGCTTAAAAGGTGGAGGCCAATACATTCCCCATATTTTATAGCATCTTCGGTAAAACGGGTATTGGTAACTACCCAACCTTCATTTGGTTTTTCACCTTTATTACTATCGCCGTAAAAATTTAGAATATCACGATAGCGGGAATGTATATAGAGTGGAACTTTTACATCACAATTACGCCCCTCATCACTATGGAATTTACACTCAGCCACAATATACTGTCCGTTTTTATGTGCAACCACATCTACTTCGTGGGTTACGCATTTTCCCTGTAAAAATTGCCCTATTTTTACTTCATAACCACTGTAAAAAAGGATTGCTCCAACAAATTTTTCAAAAGGAAAACCTGTGGGCCCGAGCTCATAAATTGCTTTCTTCAACTTATATTTTGAAGCATATCCCTTTTTCTTTTTTTTGAGAAGCGCAAAAGCACGATTGTAAATTTCTTTAGTTGAAATACCTTGATAAAGTTCATCACGAACGTGATTAGCAATTTCATTGACCAATGCTTCTTCCGCGCCACTTTTTCGCAATGAAGTTTTCAATTTTTCAATTGAAAATTTCGCCTTTTGGCCAGAATGCTTAATTACTTCAATATCCGGAAGGTTTTTTGCCATTTGCTCAATTTCTTAAATCGTGCATTGCCAAAAGTGGCACATTACTGTGTTTGCCGAGTTCTTTGACCATCGGGTTGGAAAAAACACTTCCAAATAAATGGTGTTTCTTATTGACGATAGCAATCATTTCACTTTCCCTACTTTGCACAAAACAGCGTACGCCAGTTTGTAAATCCACATCGTATAACTGATGATGGGTATATTTTACCGAATCAAGAATACTTTCCAATAATATTCTATTTTCCGCTTGCTCTTTACTTAATGGCTTACCCTTGTGAATATGCAGTATTCGGATGGGAGCATTGGTTAATTTTGCCATTTCAATAAGGGTTTTTAACTCCTTTTGTTTGTAATGGGTTTTAAAACTGGTGGGAAAAACAATCTCGTTCGGGTCTTTGTAGATTACATTCCCGGGAATTGCCATCACAGGACAATTGCGCATTTTTTCCATCACATTCACGGCATTGCTTCCAAAAATAAAATCCTTGTTATCGGTTTCTCCACGGGTACCCATGATAATGAGTTCAATATCTTCCTTTTCAATTGTCTTTTTTAAAACATCGAAGAATTGCCCAAATTCATTTATATACTGAAAGCTATGGTTTTCATTTTCCTCACAATAGCCCATCAGCAACTTCAACTTTTGCATATCTTTTTCCGCAACAGTCTGCATTATTCCGAGTGCTGCCTCGGTAGGTTTTGGAATAAGCAAATTGTCATTGGAAAAACCCGAATGAAAATAGGTATGAAGAATATAAAATTCGCAATATTCTCTTTTATACAGTTCTACCGCATACTTGATAGCGTTCCAAGCATTTTTGGAAAAATCTGTGGGAATTAATATTCGCTTTTTCATAATTTTTAATTTTTTAAATTATTACTTCTAACTTTTTATTGGAATAACCAAGGTTGGAACGTGAGTATGCTTCCCTACCCTACTAACCACGGGCTCTCGGAAGAGTTGTTTTAAAAATGCATTTTTGTGGTAAACTAATGCCAAAAGGTCTATTCCTTTAGTATCTATAAAATTGTGAAGTGATTTTGAAACACTGTCTTTTTTGGGGATGAAGTGAAAATCTGTATCATATTCCGTAAGATCATTTTTATACTGTTCCAAATTTTGTTTTTGTTTGAAATCCAGCCCTTCTTCGGTACCTACGTGAACAATATGCAGGTTTGAATTATACTGGCGCACCAATCGAACTATAGGACGCAATTTTGAAAGTTGGAAAAAATCATTAAAATCTGTGGCAAAAGCGATGTTTGTTGGAATAACAAAATCTACCTCGCGCGGAACTATAAGTAGCGGACAACCTTCCAGCGTTTTTGTGATTTTAACCGTGGTGCTCCCCACTAGAACTTCTTCGGCTCCCGTGCGTCCCTTGCTACCCATAACCACTAAATCTATGCCTTCGGTAGAAACTAGTTTATTGATGGTTTTCGACAAAGTTGCAGGCGTGGAAATGACTTCGAAACTGTGTGCTACCTTGGGAGAATCTAGCGTAATTTGATGCACCAATTGTTTGCCGTCTTCATCAGATTGACGGTACAATTTTTCAATTATATTTTCGGAACGGCCAATATCCACACGGCTTGTTAGCTTACCTACTTCTTCACCAAAGGAATGTAGAATTGTAATTTGCAATGCTTCATCACTAAAAAGTTTTGTAACGTAAAACAATGCTGCATAAGCGTTTTTTGAGAAATCTGTGGGAACAAGTATTTTTTTCATTTTCAATAATTTTTAAAAGTTTTATCTAGGTAGATTTTGAAGTACTAAAAAAGGAATATCTATTTTCAATCCTATTTTTTCAATGGTGGATTGATATAGTATGTTTTCCAGATAAGAATGGCGCGTATTGACCATCACCAGCATATCAATGGGATTTTCAATTATAAAAGTATTGATGGCTTTAGTAACATTTGTACCGCTCTTTTGATGGAAATTGATTTGGTTATCACAGAAGGAAGCTTCCAAAAATTTCTTGTTATCCTGCTGCCGCAAAGAAAGTGAAGGAAATTTTGAAACGTAAAGGAAATCAACTTTGGAAACAAAGCATTTTGCAATACTGCTCACCAATTTTAATTCACGGCGTTTGTATGGCAATTGATAATCTGTGGGAAACAATATATTCTTTGGATGCACATCGCCATAAACTGCCGGAATAGCATGTACGGGACATTTTACATATTTAATTACCTGAAGCGTGTTGCTGCCGAAGGTTATCTTTTTATCGGCAGTTTCGCCTTTAGTGCCCATAACCACCACATCTATATTTTCTTTTTCCACCCAGTCATTTACTGAATCTACCAGCAAACCAAATTCTGCAATGGTGTGTATATTGTGTTTCGGGTTTGGTGAAAAACTGAGGATTTGCTTCTCTGTTTCCTCCAAATTATCTTTCGCTTTTTGAAGTGCTTTTTGCTGCAATTCCTCAAAAACCGAATCAGCCAGTCGAGCTTTATCTTCATAGACCGATTCAGAAAAGGCGTGAAGCAAATAAATTTCAGAACGGTCATATTTAAAAAGCTCTGTGGCATACTTTATTGCGTTCATTGAATTTTCAGAGAAATCAATTGGGATTAAAACTTTTCGCATGGCATATTCTTATAAAATTCGATATGTAAAGTTAACCATTCCACTTCAAAAAAAGTATGATAAATATCAGCTAACCCATTGACATTTAAGGAATAGTTAAGAATATCAACGCGCAAAATTTTGTAAATTGAAATAAAAAATCATGAAATTTTCAGCCATAAATTTTTTAATCGCAACAACCTTTTTGTTGCTAACAGTTTTCCTTTTTACAGCTTTGGATTTTCCGTTCAATTGGATATTCTATTTGACCGTTTTGGGTCAAGCATTTTTAATATTTACGGTCTTTAAGGTTTTAAAAGACAATTATACCACAACCAAAACCTTTAAGGATTTTTATGAAGACCACCCCATTGGCCGAGAGGAATAATTTAAAAATTGGTCAAGTTTTAAGTAACAAATACTGCAACGCACAACTGAATGCAGATTACTGAGCATTGACCACTATTCATGAAGCACCAAAAAAGGAATTTTAGTGTGGTAACTAATTGATTTCACGGTTGGACGGAAGAGCAATCGCTGTATAAAATTCAGGTTTTTTGCAACCATGGCAATCATATCTATTTCCCAAGTTTCCACAAATTCCTGTATTCCAGCCTCAATGTTTTTGCTTTCCAAAAAATGGAAACTGTGCTTGGTTTCCTTTAAAAAATCCTGAAGAAATCCTTTGTTTTCCATCTGTGTATGGGTAAATTCGTGATTAGTGGATTTTATATTTAGAATTCGCAACGCGGCTTTTTGTAGTTTCAAGGTTTCATAAATGGTATTAATTACACGGTTTTTATACATGCAATTATAGTCTGTGGGGAACGCCACATTTTTAATTTTAGTAAATTTCGCGTGCTCAGGAATTACCAATACGGGACATTTCACTTTTGTAATTACTTCACTGGTATTGCTGCCAATTTCGTTACGGTTCATTTTTGAAGATCCTTTGGTTCCCATTAAAATATAATGGATTTCCTTTTCGGAAACATATTTTCTGATCGCTTCCACCAACAATATATTTTCATGCAACGGATAAAAAACATGATTTGGATTCTTAGCAAGTAACCTGCAGGTTTTCAGTTCTTCTTTTAAAAGTGCGCCTGGGCTATGTATAGTGTGGTTTTCTGCAAATTCCTCAAAAAAACCTTCGGGTTCTTCGTCTTGGTAATGTGGAGTTTTAAGCGAAACATGAAGAATATAAAAATTCACGGGAATATCCGCAAAATAATCCAACGCATACCGCAAGGCATTGTGTGAATTCTCAGAGAAATCTGTCGGGATTAAAACATTCTTCATTATAACATAATCTTACCGACAAAAATATCTGTATGGGTCGGTTCAGAAAATGATAAAAATCAGTTTAACGGAAAAAATAAATGCAGTGGAGATTATTCAATATTCCGCAAACTTTCCAAATCAATAATGCGAATATCGCGCCCTTCAATTTCAATGAGACCGTCTTTTTTAAAATCAGAAAGTGTTCTTATCAAGCTTTCCGTTGCTATGCCAGCGGTTGTGGCCAAATCGTTTCGGGAAATGCGAAGCGGAGCCTGAGGCATTTTGTTCATTATCTCAACAAATTGAAGAATCGTGCTGGCCGTTTTTTTCCGAACGGAGCTGTACGCCATCTTTACTAATTGTAGCTTTATTTCAGAAAGATTATCTGTAAGCAAATTCATCAATTCCAAAGAAACATCCTGACTTTTCTTTAAAATATCCTTCACATATTTTTTTGAAATACCCACAATTTCGGTTTCTTCCACCGCAGTTGCAGTTTCGTTGTAGGGAATGTTGTCTTCAAAAGAAGTGAATCCTAAAAAATCATCGGCTTTATAGAGTCCCGTTATCAATTCCTTGGCATTGGCATCCATGGTGTGGGTTTTTACAACGCCTTTTAAAAGCAGGAATAAACTATTGGAATGATCACCGTTTTTATAAATATGTTCTCCTTTTTTAAATGTATTTACAACGCCTTCATCACAAAAAAAGTTTTTTAGTTGGTTTAGGTTTTGCGGATTTTCATCATTTTCATCGATCCCGGAAGCTGAACTCTGCTCACGCATTGCCAAAATAGTTGCCTTTGCCAAACGGCTTTCTACCGCACTGATTAATTCCTGTTCATCAAAAGGCTTGGTCAGGTAATCATCTGCGCCCATATCCATCCCTTTACGAATTTCTTTATGCTCGGTTTTTGCCGAAAGAAATATAAAAGGAATATGCTGGGTGGTTTCTCCAGAAGCCATAGCTTCCAATACGCCATAACCATCAATTTCGGGCATCATAATATCACAAATAATAACATTTGGAATTTCCTGTTTAGCTTTATCAATCCCAATTTTACCATTTGGAGCAGTGATAACTTTGTAGCCCGAAAGCTCCAAAAGTTCTGCCGTGTTTTCTCTTAATGCGGTATCGTCTTCAATAAGGAGTATTGTCTTCATTTTAATTTGTATTGTTTTTTGTTGGGAATGAAATAGTAAACGTGCTTCCCTTGTTTTCTTCACTTTTAAAGGAAATGCTGCCGCCCACATTTTCCAAATGGCTTTTTACAATGTTTAGGCCTATGCCTGTTCCTTGGTCCAGTAACGCATTTTCAGCCCTAAAATATCTGTTGAAAATAAATTTTTGCTCTTTCTCGGGAATGCCCATTCCTTCATCAATTATTTTAATGCTGAGCCTGTTATTTTTTTGCTCCACATCAACATCAATAGTTGTAAATTCTGGCGAATATTTCACTGCATTGTTTATGAGATTGGTAAGCGAGAGTTCCAGAATTTTTTCATCAAAATTCACGATTATATCATCAATATTGTTGGGGTAATTAATTTTTTGCCCATCCTTCAACAGCATATTGGCGTTATAAATAACTTCATTCACAACTTTACTTAAAGGAAAGGTGTCAAATTTATAAGTTGCCTTGCCAGATTCAAGACGTTCTATGGATAGAAAATCATTCAGAATATTGTTGAGATATTTCACTTTATTCTGAATGGTTTTTATGTGTTTTTCGCGCTTGTCCTGCTGCTCTTCTTGGGTATATTTTCCCAATAAGGTGGCGGAAGTAAGAATCCCGCTCAAAGGAGTTTTAAATTCGTGTGAAACCAAGGAAAGGAATTTTGTTTTCAACTCATTCAGCTCGCGTTCCTTTCTTAAGGATTCCTTTATTTTATGCTCTGCTTCCATTCTTTTCAAAACTTCAGCTTTAAGCTCGCGCACCGTTTCCTTTAGGGCTTTTGTACGTTCTTCAATTTTTTGCTCCAGTTCGGTATTCAGCTCCAAAATTTGCAATTCCTGACTTTTACGAACGGAAATATCCGTTACCAAAGCCATCACATATTTACTGCCGTAAATTTCAAAAGGGTTTAGACCGGCTTCCACCGGAAAGGTGCTGCCATCTTTTCGAAGTCCGTAAAGATCTCGGCCATGACCCATTTGGCGCGGGTCACTCTTTTCCAAAAAACCTTCAACTTGTTTGGGATGGCTATTCCTGTATTCCTTCGGAATTAAAATACCCAGGTTTTTCCCCAAAAGCTCTTCCGGCTTATAGCCAAACATTTTGCCCGCGGCGTCGTTAGAAGTAACAATTTCCTGCTTTTCATTAACAATAACGATACCTTCCGATATGGCTTCGGAAAGAATTCTGAAAATATTTCCTTTTTTTTCCTCAAAAACCTTCATCCCCCAAAAGTAAGGATTTTAAACAGTTTTCACGAACTGATTTATGTCATAAAATTTCACGTAAAAACCCTTTAGTTTTACAGCATTAGAAATAAAAAAACCAAAGAATTATGGGAACTATAGATAAACCCCAACTCCTGTTTTACCAGAAAATGGGAGAGCTTTTCTATTCCATTGCGGCGGCAGATAATGTGGTGCGAAAAGCGGAATATGAAGCTTTAAAAAGAAACGTTGCCGAACAATGGAAAGATCTTGATGATTATGAGGATGGTTTCCACACCGATGCTGCATACCAAATTGAAGTGGTTTTTGACTGGTTTGATTATGAACAGCTGGACGCCAATGACTGCTTTGAAAGTTTTGCGGATTATAAAAAGGAAAACCAAAAGCTCTTCACAGAAGAGCGAAAGAAACTTATTTGGAAAACCGCAAACGCGATTGCAAATGCCTTTTCGGGAAAAAACAAAAACGAACTGATTATACTGGCAAAGCTGAAAATGCTTTTGGAAGAATCGTAATTTTTTAAAAAGTCTTCTTTTTATCGTCTCAATTGTTTCCCTATTTTTATAAATTAAAACCCCACCCATGAAAATTTTTCTGCCAATTCTGATACTTTTCACATGTATCGCCTGCAAAAACGACTCGAAAAAGAGTGAGATTGAAAAGGAAACCAATTCAGAGGAAATTGTAGATTCCTTGCGCGTTTCTGACAGAAATCTGGAAATGCAACAAAAAACCCTAAACCTAAAACGGCAGGAACTCATAGAGAAAAAAGATTCAAAGGTTGAGATGGAAAACCTATTGATCTCAAAATCATTTTTGAAAGAAGGTGATTGGTACACTTTGGATTTTAAATATCCGTACCTCAACGAAAAAATAAAACCCCAATTTGAAAATTTTAATGAATATATAAGCAAATATTATCTGGATGCCAAAGGCGTGGAAAAGCAGATTTTGGAAGAAAAAAGATTATGCGACTCCTTGGGAATTCCAAAGCAGAACGAAAAGCGAATGGTAGATTATAAAATCTACAACCTTAACGATAGACTTATAAGTGTGCTTTTTTACAAAGAAAACCACTACACCGGCGCAGCGCATGCTGCCTATACTTTTGATTGTTTAAACTTTGATTTGGAAAGAGCGGTTTTTATGAATTATGAGGATTTTTTTAATAATGGTTCTGAAGAAGAACTTCGCAAAATCTTAAACGATCTTTTAAAGGAAAAAATAAATTCCGGCGAAATGTATTACGATTGTTGGGCTATTTCCGAAGATGATTTCTTCGATGCCAAAAATAATTTTGTGATAAATGACGATGTGGTGGAGTTCTATTTTGACGACTGCGTAATCTGCCCATCCTATACGGGAACTTATTCCATCCAAATTCCCTTGGAAATGCTGATGCCCGTTTTAAGAAAATATAAAAAGAACCTTTTGATTGGTTAATTTCTTAGAAAAAAGAAAAAAGAATAAAGACGAAAGAAGAAAGAAGAAAGTTTAAAACCGAAAACCGAAAACTGACAACCGACAACCGTTCTTATGAAAAGTAATTTTAAAGACATAATAAATTCTGAAACGCCCGTACTGATCGATTTTTTTGCAGATTGGTGCGGCCCTTGTAAAATGCTTGCTCCCATACTGAAACAAGTAAAGGATGAAATGGGAGATAAAGTAAAAATTGTAAAAATAGACGTCGATAAAAATCAACCGTTAGCGGCGCAGTATCAAGTGCGCGGGGTCCCTACAATGATTCTCTTTAAAAACGGAAAACAGCTTTGGCGACAGAGCGGTGTGCTTCAGAAAAATGATTTGGTAAATATTATAAATCAACATAGCATTTAAAGTAAATTCTTCCCTATTTCCCATAAAAAAAGCAGGAACTCAAAATTGAAATTCCTGCTTTTCGGTGTTAATTGTTGTCGATAGCAATTAACTATACTTTAAAAGTCATCACTGGCAAATCTGAATGGTTTACCACATCTTCGCCGATACTTCCGGAGAAAAAGTGCGCCAAGCCTTGACGGCCTTGGGTTGGCAAAGCGATAATATCTGCATTGCTCACTTGGCTATAACCGAAAATGCCAGCTTCCACAGAATATTCATTGTATTGGATCACTTTGTTTAAGGTTTCAAGTGGATTCGGTTCTCCGGCATCTTTCAAAAAGCTGAGAATTCGTTTTTCAATTTCTCGGGTGCTGCGGAAATCGCCTGCAAGATTCACGTAAAGCATTTGCATATTTATTCCTAAAGTATCAAATAGCTTTTGCGCGCGCTTGTATGGGCCAATTGAATTTTCCAGAAAATCGCAAGCAAATACGCCAATTTCAGGATTGAAATTTTCGTGGCGGTGTTTTATTACCAAAACTGGTATATCAGAAGTGCGCACTACTTTTTCAGTATTGCTTCCAACGAAGACCTCTTTTAAACCAGAACTTCCGTGAGACCCCATTACAATTAAATCTGCTTCAAACTCGCGGGCAACATCGTTCAATTCACTAAAAATTTTATAATTGTGCACGGCATCCGTTACCTTAATTCCTTCCAAATAGTCTTTGTCCAGAAATTCAGCAAAACGCTTTTCAGCCAATTTCATATAGTACATAGCCTCAAAAACCTCTTTGCTTTCATCGCGCGTTACAACAGCGTCGCTAAGCCCCATCATGTGCAGCGCTACTATTTCAGCATTTTGCTTTTTTGCGATGTTTGCTGCAACTTCCAGCGCATATTCTGAATGGTTGGAAAAATCTACGGGAACTAATATTTTTTTCATGATTTTGAGTTTAATGGGTTGTGAATTTTGCTTTTCGTTTTTTTAGCTGTTTTTCAATATCTGAAATGGTTTCTTTTGCGGCTGCCTCAAAACTCTCCTTTGTTGAAGTAGCGAAGATTTTTGGTCCTGGCAGACTAAGTTCTATTTCGCAAATATTGCCTTTGCCATAATTATTGTTTTCAAGCTTAAAACTTACATCGGCTCTAATTAGCCATTCATATTTTTCACCCAGCTTTTTGAGTTTTTTTCCAACGAACTCGTTCATCGCTTCACTGGTAGGCATTTTCACGTATTGAATGTTTATAGTCATAATTTCCTGAATTGGTTTCTATTTTTCAAATATAGCTCTTATTAAGAGCATTTAAAATGACCAAAGTCATATAAATACAGTTACCTTTAAAACAAAAACGCCCACTTTCGCAGGCGTTTTCAGAAACAATAAAAAACAACAATATTTAAAATTCCAGTTCAAAGTAAAGACTACTTTCTGGATTGGACTCCGTAACGTCTTCGCCTTTTAATACTTCGCCGCTTTGGTTTAACAGTTTTAGATTTACTTTCCAGTAACCAGTCATAGTTAAAGACAATTTCCCGTTATACATTTTTGTTGTGGGATTAAAGGTTAAATCCTCATTGTTTGGCGAACTGTGGTTGCCCATTCCAGGCATTCTTGGGTCAACCGTGATTTTATAGTTTTCAACCACGGGAAAACTCATCATATTCTCCATTTTGTAAAGCACAGCCTGAAAATCATTGATGGCAACTTGTGGTGTTTTAGGATTTACGTATGCCAAAACATATCTATTGTCATCACTTCCCATAAACACCTGCACTTTATTCAGTCCGTCTGCTGGTTGTGTTACAGAAACGCGGTGGGTTTCGGTCATTGCTTGTCCGTTCAAGTTATAATTGAGCGTTACATCCCAATATTCTGTATCATTTCCTGGCATTTGAAAAACAATATAGCCTTTATAAACCGAATTGCTTTCCGTATTGCTCAACATACTGTGCGGTGCCGAATGTTCCATTGTTTCCATATGCATCATCGGCATCCAGGTTGCAGCAGCATTGGTAACGTATTTGTCGCTAGCCATGTCTTTTATTCTGATTGAAATTTCATTGTAGCCTACTTCCAAAGCAGTCTTTTCTGAATAGATTTCTACGGAATGGTCTGCGGATGGAAATTCATAAATTTTATTCAAACCTTCTACTGGGTTTGGTTCCATTGGGGTTTCATCATTGTCATCGGAACAACTTACAAATGAAACTGACAGAATTAGGATTGCGAAAATATATTTTAATGTTTTCATAATTATAGTTTTATTAATTGATTGAATAAGAAATTGTTAAATAAAAATTTCTGCCCATCCGTGGAATGTTGTTCCAATCTGTATAGGTAGAGTAATAAGTGTCTAGAATGTTTTCAATTCCAGCTTTTACAAAAAGATCATTTTCATTGATGAAAAATCGCTTCCCGAAACTCGCCGAAAGCGTTGCATAAGCAGCACTTTTGGTTTCGCCATAAGTAGGATTGAAATTGGTTTGCTCTCCAGCGCCATCAACGGATAGCGATGCTGAAAATTGATTTTTATAAAAATCGAGGGCGCTTCTGTATGAAATGGGACTTATTAATGGCAGGTTTTCACCTTCGTCGTCAATTCCACGGTGATAGGAAATATTACCCGTTAATTTAAAGGCATTGGAAATACTATACTTTCCCGTAAGCGTTGCATTGAAAAGCTGCGCATACTCCAGATTGGTATAAATCTTCACCCCATCAGCGCCAATGGTCATCGTGCTCAGCGAATTATCCACCACACCAATTATATAATTGAAAATGTGGAAATAATTTGCAGCGGCAGTAATTTCAAAAGTTGGTTTTTTATAGGTCACGGAAATATTGGCGTCTGCAGAGCTTTCCGTATTTAAGTCTGGATCGCCAATGTAATCGTGGTTATCAAAACTATTGAACAAATAAAACCCATACCCTTCCGAAACCGAAGGCGCCCGTTCGCCGTAGGAAACACCACCATTAAAGTGAAAATCATTCACCATTTTGTGGTATTGTGCTGAAAAGCTTTTCAGAAAACGGGTATTTGTACGATCCATTTCTGGGTAAAAGATTTTTAAACTGTTCAACCCAAAATCATCCGCAACCGTGTTTGAATGGTACGCCAAACGTGTGGAAAGTTTCAGTGAAGCTTTTTCAAAAGCAATATGGTCTTCGGCATAAAATCCAACATCCTTTGTCCGCACATCTGGCCACGTCAACATAAACATCAACGGCTCGTTACTGTCAGCCGGGTACATCGTCATTTCCGCATAACTCTTGTTGTAAAACCCATCTAATTTTAAGAAGAAATGATTCTTTTCTTTATTGAAATTGGCTTGCGTATAAAAACCAGCCGTTTCGCTCCAACCCGGCATATCCATGTGTATCGGCACGTCTGGGCGCTTGGTATCGTCCATTACGTGTTTTATGTTATTGTAATACAGTTTAGATTCCCAATTGGTGAAATTACCAAGCAAAGTATCCTGATTAAAACTCACCGAGCTAATCACCGCGCGCGCCAAGGAAACATCCATCGTCAATGCTGGATAGCCCACATCGTTCGCTTCGTCATAAATTAAAGTGGCAGAAATGGATTTGTCGGCAGCCAATTTATATCCAGAATTGACAGAGAAATTATATTTTTCAAATTGAGAAAAGAACACTTCTCTATCGCCGCCGGCTTTATAATTATCTGCTTTTCGATAGATTCCGTCAGTGTTCAAATAGAATTTTTCATCAGAATAGTTCAGCTCACCACCAAACACACGCATCAGGTTATTGCTTTCAAAAGCGCTTTCCACTGAACCGTTCCAGCCAGTTGGTTTAAAATTGCTTTTGTCCAGTTTTAGGTTGATGCCACCACC
Source organism: Aequorivita soesokkakensis (assembly GCF_001641085.1). GTDB lineage: Bacteria > Bacteroidota > Bacteroidia > Flavobacteriales > Flavobacteriaceae > Aequorivita > Aequorivita soesokkakensis. Next base: position 65,453 of record NZ_LXIE01000049.1, read on the forward strand.
AATTGTATTTCCAAAAGCTGCACCTTGCTGACTTGAACCAATTTGCGCTTCCGAAAGATTTGACACGTCAACATAAGATGTTATCGGGTCCATTTTATCGGTACAGGCGCCAAAAACCTGCATACCGTCAATGGTTACCGCCAAACGTTCCGAAGCCATATCGTTCATGGTTGGTTCCCAAGCGTAGGCGCCGCGTTTCACCATATTGATGCTGAGCGATGATTCCAAAAACTCGTCTAGAGTTGACAACGGTTTTCGCTGCTTTTGATGATCCAATTGCTTGCCAGCCGAAATTACGATCACCTCGTTAAGATGAATCAATTTCAAGCTATCCGCAGGCGTTTCCTGTGCATACAATTGCGACATAAAAGTACCGCAAAACAGTGCACACCAAAGGCAGCCCATAAGTATTCCCCGTGAAGGAAATACACTTATAAATGCTTTCATTTTATGATAGTTTTGATAGTTTAATAAGAATTGTCACGTTGAAAATATTCCGAAGAAATTTCAATTATGACCGTTGCTATAAATTATCCCAACTGTGGCGGATGAAGGATTTTTGAAGTAAAAAGGGAAGAATTCAAATTTGGCTTGTAGCCTATGTTTTTAAAGGAAATAATTTCAGTTGCCGAAGCAAAAGTATATTCTGATATATTTTCTGAAATGATAAATTGTGGAATCTCAGTTTTTAATGTTTTGCCGCTGAACGGGTTTTTATCTTCTGCCCCAGCCTCTTTTGCAAGTTCTTTGGTTAAATGACACTTTCCGTTACAGTGCATTTCGGGCTTGTCTTTGTTTTCACAAAGTACATTTACTATGTAATCATAATTCACAACATACTCAACCACGGGCCACAATGGTTTTGTGAGCATTATCAGGGAAGCGACTATGAGAATTACATTTTTCACAGAGCAAATATAGTATCGCTAAGCCGTTTCAAAAATGATTTTCGTCACATTTTTCAGCTAATTAAAAAGAAAGATTTTATCATAAAAAAACCTGTTTCCCAAAATAATTGAAAACAGGATTTATTTAAATTATAACTGATTTTACGAGGTTAGCTATGCACAGCAGCTTTCTCCTTCGTCCTTTACACCGAGTTTCTTGAGTATTTTTTCCATCAAGCACCATTTTGTAAAAGATGATTGCAGTAAGTTGACACCCACAAAACCTGTGAACCACAACCAATTAATATTCACATAAACAGCCAAAATAAGACTGGTCAAAATAAAAGTCCCGGCAATTGCCCTGATATATCTGTTAATCATAATATTGAAATTTTAAAATTAAACAATCTTGATTGTCCTCTCCATCACCTCCCCTTCGGGGAGGCCGGGAGGGGCCTAAATGCTCCGTTCTATCGGTACCACAACCGCATGAATTGGGTTGTTTGTTTCCAGGTTTTCATTAAATTTTTCTACCAAATCGAAAAACGAATCAATCCTTTCATCCTCGGTAAAAGAGAAAAACATACTGCTGTCCGCTCCGCCTTTTTCCGAAGGAAACCAATTGGAGTTCATCATAAAGGATGACACATTTTTATAGCCTTCAATATCGGAGCCGCTATAACTCTCAATTTTCGCTTTTTTGAAAAGCTGTAGCACGTCTTTCTGAAATTCGTCTACAACGGTTACAATTAGTAGTTTCATAATAAAAATGTTTATGGTTTATTGTTTGTGGTTTTTGGTTATTTTACTCACAATCACATCTTTTCTGTTTATTCTTTACTCTTTTTTCTCCCCTAACTCTTTGTCTTTTTCCTCAAAATTCTTCCGTTCAATCATATAATAAACCAATGGTACTACAAGTAATGTAAGTACAGTTGAAACAATAGTTCCGCCCATTAGTGAAATGGCAAGTCCTTGGAAAATTGGGTCAAACAGTATTACAAATGCTCCAATTACCACCGTTCCCGCAGTCAATAAAATTGGGGTTGTCCGTACGGCGCCCGCTTCAATAACGGCTTGCTTTAACGGAATTCCCTCAGCAGTTCGAAGATTTATAAAGTCAATCAACAACACCGAGTTCCGCACCATTATTCCTGCCAGGGCAATCATCCCAATAAAGGAAGTAGCGGTAAAAAACGCGCCCATTATCCAGTGGCCAAGCACAATCCCTATCAATGAGAGGGGAATGGCAACCATCATTACCACAGGCGCTTTAAAGTTTTGGAACCAACCAACTATCAAAATGTAAATGATGATGATTACGCCCAAAAACGCAATCCCCAAATCGCGGAATACTTCCAGTGTAATCTGCCATTCGCCATCCCATTTCACCGTAAAATCGTCTTCGTGTTCGGGTTGCTGTAAATACAGTTCGTTCATTTTGTAACCAGTTGGTAGTTCAATATTATTCAGCTTGTCCGTCATCCCCAATATGGCATACACCGGACTTTCGAGCTCCCCGGCCATATCCGCCAACACATAAACCACGCGTTTTTGGTTTTTGCGATAAATACTCTTGGCACGGATGCTTTCCCGTATATCGACCAAATCGCCCACAGAAAACATATTACCTTGTTTGGAAGCAATCTTCAACTGTGAAATATCCTGAATGGTCGATTTTTCCTTTTCATCCAAAGCAAGCAAAATACCTACTTGGTTCGTAGCATCTTCAGCATACAGATTGGTAACAGGTTTATCCGAAAGTGCCATATTCATTGTGTAAACAATCTGTTGTGGCGCCACGCCGTAACGCATCGCTTTTTCTTTGTCTATAATAAATTCGTATTCCTTTTGGTCTGCTTCAACCATCCAATCTACATCTACCACATCTTGGGTTTCGTTCAGAATGTTTTCAACTTGTTTTGCAACTGCAATTTGTTGGTCATAATCGGGTCCATATATTTCAGCAACTATCGTAGAAAGTACTGGTGGTCCCGGTGGGACTTCCACTATTTTCACATTTGCGCCAAACTTTTTTCCAATTTCCTGAATGCGCGGACGAATCAATTTTGCAATATCGTGGCTCTGTTCTTTTCTATCTTTCTTCCCTACCAAATTCACTTGAATATCAGCCATATTGCTACCACCGCGTAAATCGTAATGGCGCACCAAACCGTTAAAGGTTATCGGTGCCGAAGTACCCACGTAATTTTGATAATTCACTACCAAAGGCTGTGTTGAAAGATATTGTCCAATTTCACGGGCAACCACTGCTGTTCTTTCCAAAGTGGTTCCCTCTGGCATATCTATCACTACCTGCATTTCGTTTTTATTGTCGAAAGGCAGCATTTTCACGGCAACCGATTTGGTAAAAAACATCATTATCGATCCCAAAAGCATCACAATGGTAATCCCCAAAAACAGCCAACGTGTTTTTTTGTTTTCGATTAAAGGCGTTTCAAATTTTGAGTAAATTCTATAAATAAAAGTACGCTCCAAAGGTTTTTCCTCTTTCGGTGCTTTTCCTTTTTTCTCTTTTTCACGAAGAAAAATATAGCCTAAATATGGTGTTATAGTCAAGGCCACGAATAACGATAGTATCATCGCAATAGAAGCTCCAATAGGCATTGGCGACATATATGGCCCCATCAGTCCGGAAACAAACGCCATTGGCAATACCGAAGCGATTACCGTAAACGTTGCCAAAATGGTTGGGTTTCCTACTTCGTTTATTGCGTAAATAGCTGCTTGCTTAAACGGCAAGCGCTTCATCTTGAAATGCCGGTGCATATTCTCTGCAATAATGATGGAGTCGTCCACCACAATTCCCGTTACGAATACCAAAGCGAAAAGCGTAATTCTGTTTAGCGTATAATCAAGCAAATAATAACTCAAAAGTGTCAAGGCAAACGTAATTGGCACTGAAAGAAAAACCACCAAACCACCGCGCCAGCCCATGGCGAGCATTACCACCAAAGTAACGGCGAAGATAGCACCAATAAGGTGCATCAACAGTTCTGATACTTTGTGGGAAGCTGTTTCGCCGTAGTTACGTGTTATTTCTACGTGAACGTCATCTGGAATTAAGTTGCTTCGCAAATGATCTACTTTATCGATAATTACATCCGCAATTTTCATTGCATCGGCTCCTTTTCTTTTTGCAACCGAAATGGTTACGGCAGGATATTCGGAAGGATACTTTGAAATATTATCGCTAGCGCCTCCAAATCCAAAGGAAACATAATGACTTGGAATTTCCGGACCATCAAAAATAGCCGCAATCTGTTTTAAATAAATGGGTTGGTTCTGCTGTACGCCCACTACCAAGTTTTCCACATCTGTTACGGACTTTAGGAAATTTCCGGTAGTAACCAAAAACTCCGTATCGTTCTTATCAAAACTGCCCGAGCCCAGTTGCTGGTTGTTTGCCTTTATCATTTCGGCAACGCCCAAAAAGTCTAGACCGCTTGCAGCTAATTTGTCTTTGTCCAAAACCACTCTTAGTTGTCTATTTCGACCGCCAACCTTTTTGGTATTAGAAACTTCACTCACCTTTTCAATTTCTTGTGTGAGTTCGTCCGAAATCTGTTTCAGTTGAAAATCGTCATAATTTTCGCTCCAAAGTGTAATTCCAAGCATTGGCACATCATCAATAGCACGCGGTTTTACAAGCGGCATGGTAACGCCCGGAGGCATTTGGTCCATATGCTTGTTCATTTCGTTATAGAGTTTTACGAAGGAACGCTCAATACCCTCGCCCACATAAAATTGTACGATTACCATCGCGCCTTCTTTCGAAGAAGTGGAATAAACATATTCCACCCCCGGAATATTGGAAACCAGTTTTTCCAAAGGTTTTACTACCCTCGATTCTACCTCGGTTGGGGAGGCGCCGGGGTAGCCCACGAAGATGTCGGCCATCGCCACATCAATCTGTGGTTCTTCCTCGCGCGGTATCAAAAACGAACTGTAAACGCCGATGACCATAAACACGATCATCAACAGCACCGTAAGCTTTGAGCCTATAAATAACTTGGCAATTTTGCCTGCTAATCCGTCCTTCATCGTTATTGTTTAATGGTTATTTTTGCTCCGTTGAAAAGTTTTCCTTCGGAAGAAATAATATAATTTTCATCTGCGGCAAGGCCCGAAAGTACTTCCACATTATCGCCGAAAGTGCGACCAAGGCGTAACCAGCGCAGTAAGGCGGTATTGCTTTGGCTCACGGTGTAAATTCCAGTTAATTGTCCGCGTTTGACCAAGGCCTCCTTTGGCACCATAACCGCGGTAACGTCTGCTTTCTTTTCAATGGGAAACTGGACCGTAGCATACATACCCGAAAGAATGCTGGCATCGGTTTTGTCCAAAACTACTTTTACCAAATACTGCCCGCCCGTGTTTTTAGCGGAAGTGCTGACCTCGGTAACCGTGCCGGGAAGTATTTTATCTGAAGATTTTACAATCACTTGTACCTCCGTTCCAGACTTTATTTTTGAAATTTCACTTTCGGGAACTGAAGCCGTTACTTCAAAATTGCCTGGCCCTTCCACTGAAACCAATGGCACCCCGGGATTTGCCATATCGCCCGCTTCAATGAATTTATTGGTAACCACGCCGCTAAAAGGAGCGCGAAGATTTACATAGGCAAACTGCGATTGCACCTCGTTTTTCATCTGCTTTGCCCCTTCCAATCTGGCTTTTGCCATTTCATATCGGGCGCGTTGGTCGTCGAGTTCCTTTTGGCTCGCGCTATTTTCAGCAAAAAGGTTTTGGAAACGTTGGTAATCCTTTTCGGCATTGTTAAAAGCCGCCTGAGCCTCGGTAATGCCGGCACTGGTCTGGGCTTGTTTTGCTGAAAGATCTGAATTGTTAATACTCACCAACAACTGCCCTTTTGAAACCTTGTCACCCACATTCACGTGCACCTTATCCACAAAGCCCATCATTCGGGTGCTAAGGGTGGCACTGTTTGCAGCTTCAATTTTTCCACTGGCGGTTAAAAATGGGGTGTTATTTTCTGCAGCTACAGAACCTACTGTTACTGGAACAGCTGGAGTGCTATCAATTTTCTTTTCTTCTGAAGAATTGCCGCAGCTAGTAAGACCTATAACTGCTGTCAATATCAAGCTTGAGTATAATAATTTCATATTTATATTTTTTAAATCTTGTTTGATTTCGGTTTCGTTTTCGATTTCTGTTTAAGAGAAATTCTAATCTATAATTATTTGGTTTCCATAAGTAGGTTTCGACTGCGCTCAACCTGACATTCTGCTGTCACCCTGAGCGCAGTCGAAGGGCTCAACTTGACATTTTCAATTTCGTTTTCAATTCTTTGTTAAAAACTGAAGATATGCCAAGGCGTAATTATGCTGAAATACGGTATTGAAATACTCCAATTGCTTTTGCGAATACTGCGTCTCGGCCATTAACAGGTCGGTGGTTCTTTCCAGGCCTTCCTTAAATCGGTTGGTGCGGATTCTAAGTGCTTCCTTTGATTGTTCCAGCGCCAATTCGGTAAGTTTTAAATTACTTTTTGCATCCTGTAACATTCGTTTTGCCTTGTTCAGCTCCAATTGGCTTTCGGCCTTGTATTGCTCCAATTCCAAATTTGCCTTGTTGAATTCAGCCTTGCTTTTTTGGGTTTTCCCAAAACGTTTTGAGCCTTCAAAGAGATTCCAGGTTAAAGCTGCGCCAAACAAATAACCATTGGCATCTGCCTGAAAAATCTGGTCGTCGTAGAGTTCGTAGCTTCCAAAAGCATTCAGCCTTGGCAAAAACGTCATTTTATCTGCCTTGTAATTTTGTCTGTAGGCTTCGGCGGCAAATTCCATCGCCTGAATATCGGCCCTGGAATTGGAAAGGGTTTCAGCGGAATTCAATTCCGAAGAAACCGTCAACGAATCCGTTGGTTTTAAAACACCGGAAACCTCTTCATTCATTAACATTGTAAGATATTCTGAAGCATTTATCACATTGCTTTTTGCGTATTGCAATTGGTTCTCTACCTCAGTAACACGGACCTGCACCGCCAAAACATCGCTCTGTTGCAAATACCCCTGCTTAAAACTATTGTTAGCCAAGCGCAGGTTTTCGTTGGCGGCATTAAAAGCTTTTTCCAAAACCTCCACACTTTTATAGGCCAACTGCAACTGCATATAGGCTTTTTCAGTTTCCAGGGAAAGGTAATCGCCAGTTCTAGCCAATTGCATTTGGGTGGCCTCCCATGTTGCCCTTGCCGCTTTTCTTTGGAAAATACCATCAACGTTTATAAGGGGCTGTTGCACTTCAAACTTTGTTGCGAACAGGTTTATTTGGGAAGGATCGTTTAATTTATTCGGATCAAAATCTGCTTGGGTCACTATTTCCTGGTTCAACTTAAACCCAAAAGCCATCAACGGATTGGTTGTTGCCATTCCTGTATGCGACGCAGAAATATTAGGCAGGAAAACCGCATTGGTTTGGTTGTAATCACCTTTGGCGGCAAGCACCTGTTGCTCCCCTATTTTTAGCTGATTGTTTTGTGTACTAACCTTTTCCAAAACCTCAGCTTTGGAAATTGGGATTATTTCTTGCGCAAAAACCAGTGCGGGCAAGAAACCGAGAAATAGAAAAAACTTGTTGATCTTCATTTTTTAAATTAATTTGATGCAAACATAGTTCAGAATTTAACAACGGTCAGTAACTAATGTTACCAAAGAAGTATTGATAGTGGTAGTGGACAGTGGGTAGTGAATGTTGATAATTGATAATTGAGTATTGAAAATTGAATATTGAGTATTGAAAATTAATCCCTCAACCCTACCCTATTATATCAAAAAGAGACCGCCTATTAAGACAGCCTCTTCACTAACCAAATAAAATCTGCACTTATCAGGAACGAACCAACCAAGAAACGCTCCTAAATACTTTTAATGACCTTGGTCAATTTTTCTTGGACCTCTTTCGCTATACCAGCCAAAGAATCATTTTCTACCGCCATCATGGATGCCGCTGGATCTACTGCCGAAACCTCAACAGTTCCGGGCTCGCGTTCCTGCACTATTACGTTACAGGGAAGCATAGTACCTATTTTGTTTTCAGCTTGCAATGCTTGATGTGCCATTTGCGGATTGCAGGCACCTAGAATGGTGTAATTATAAAAATCTGCATCCAACTTCTTTTTTAAGGTGGCTTTTATATCTATTTCGGTCAACACCCCGAAACCTTCCTCTTTTAAAGCTGCCGTTGTCTTTTCAATGGCGTCTTCAAAAGTTGTGTTTTTTAATGTTGTACTGATGTAATAACTCATAATTTTCGGATTATTTAATTTGCTTTAACAATCTGAAACAAAGGTAAGCCTGCAAAACGGGAAGTTCTGTAACAAAGATTACATAAGGAAAAATTTATGAAATATGAAGTACGAAATACGAGGTACGAAGTAAGAGGTACGAAGTAAGAGGTACGAAATACGAGGTACGAAGTAAAAACCCACAACCCACAACCGACAACTCACAACCAAAAACTCACAACCGAAAACTCACAACCGACAACCCACAACCGAAAACCCACAACCGAAAACTCACAACCGACAACCCACAACCGAAAACCCACAACCGACAACCCACAACCGACAACCCACAACCGACAACCCATAACCGACAACTCACAACCAAAAACTCACAACCGAAAACTCACAACCGACAACCCACAACCGAAAACTCACAACCGACAACTCACAACCGAAAACCCACAACCGAAAACCCACAACCCACAACCGAAAACTAATTCGCCGGCGTAATCATAATATGCGAGCGGTGGGTGCCCGCATCCATCAGCCAGGGCATACCGGGGGCTTGGGGTTTTGTGGGCAGGCCTGTGCTTTCGCCCGTCATATAGGGTTTGTAGATTACGTAGCGTATCTTGCTCTTTAGAAGTTCGCCCGTTTCGGCGCTATAGTCCTTTTCCTCTCCCGCCAAAATATATACCATAGACGGTTCCGAAGGCATTTTAAGAGTGCCTGCCTCTATTTCATTTTTTCGCGCCTCCCGTTTTTCTTCGTTTGATTTGCCCTCTGCGGCCAACTCACGGCCGCGGGCCATAAAAGGTTCCAATTCGGCGCCGTAACAGGCCACGCTTATGCCCGCCTTGTTGGGGTCGTCTGCCAGGCATACCATGCCATTGTTGCCCTCGCGCAGAGTGACGATTTTTCCTTCTTGGTTATAGCCCAAAACCGTGGCATCTTCGCGGTACATTTCGGGGGCGGCCAAGACGGCGGTCTTAATCTGTATGTCCTTTGGAAGAATCTTGTTTTGGGCAAAAGTTGAGAACGCCATTGCCAAAACGAAAAGAGTCATTAGTTTTTTCATAGTCCGTAGGTTTTAAAAATGAAGGTTTAAGATACGGATTTTTGGGAGATTATGGGAGTGGGTTGTTGTGGAGACTGATATGTTTTACGGGTAATGGATTTGGTCACGCGTTGCGAACGCGCACTAACCGAGGTTCGACTGCACTTACTCCGACATTCTCATTTTCGATTTCGATTTCGATTTCGATTTCGATTTCGATTTCGGTTTCGGTTTCGGTTTCGGTTTCGGTTTCAAAAGAAGTTTAAAAGGCAGGTAAACATACCTTAATTCATTACTAATTATTAATCCCCCAAAGCTTCGCCCCCTTTTAAGGGGGAGATCCACCAACGGCGGAGAGGGGGTGCTGAATAAATCAATTCACGATTAACACTTCACGTTTCACCACTCACAAATTCACAAACTCACAAACTCACAAATTCACAAAAAACGCCTTGAAAGAAGATTGAAGAAAGAAAAACCGACCAAGCCCCATTCAAAAGGGCTCGTTTAAATTTTTTCACGAAATTCTATGGTTTAGGCTTACATTTCCTTTCCAAAACAATTTCAATCTCACTAATAAACTTTTTATAATCCTTCTTAATCTTATCTGCAAAGCATGGAGAACGTTCTCCTTTAAGACAATACCTAACGTATTTTGGTGATATTTTATATTTCTTAGCCAGCGCCTTTACAAGTGTTGCGCTATAAGTTTGCTTCATTTTAACTATATTTACAAATTATATAAACTGTTCCCACTTATTGAACAGATATTTAAACTGAAAATCAAATATATAAACACTTTGTTTATTATGCAAATTTTATACACAAAAAGTTTATAATTATGGATAAAGCCATAATGTTAGATAGGATTAAAGATCACTATAGTTTTCAAACGGATGTGGATTTTGCTAAATTTCTAGGAATTACACCGCAAACATTTTCTAATTGGAAAAGCAGAAATTCGTTTGATGCCGAACTCCTTTACAATAAGTGTCCAGAGTTAAATCCTTCTTGGTTATTATGTGGGAAGGAACCTATGATAACCGAAAGTAAAATTCAGGAGCTGCAAGTAAACGAAGCGAAGAGCCCCTATATACTCCGCAAAAAATTAACTTATCTGGAAGATGAGATAAAAGTGCTAAGCCAGGCCGATAAAATAATGAGCGAATCTGGGAGCCAAATCAAGAAAGCAATTAAACTCTTAACTGATAAACTTCAGCTCACCGAAAAGGAACTTCAACAGGTATTGAAGAAAAAGGGTTAATTAGTTATAAGTTCTATTTTCTCCATCAACATTTGAAATCGCTCCTCTCTAATCAAAGGATGAATATGCATGGCTAGAATTTCCTCAGCTTGAGGATGATTTTTTATAGCAGTCAATTGAGTTTTAATAAATTCTTTCACCTTAATATCAGCTGCCAGAATCTCTTCAACTATAGTTGTTCTGTTATCAATTAGATAGATAATATCTTCGTAATCGTGGCTGCCATAAAAATCATTTTTACCTCTATCTATAAAAGCCTCTAGTTTTGTTGCTAAAAAATAAGGCGAAGGTAAAATATTGATTTTTATCCCTGCTGGTAATTCAATTTGTTGTTGATATTCAAAACCAGGTTTGTACCAACTATTTGAAATTCCGATGCTGCTGTCATCTGCTGGCATTATATCTATGGCAATATCCTTATACTTGTATGAGCAAATTGATTGTCCATGTGGATCTGGATAAAACCCTAATTCTGTCAGACGTTCCTGCATCTGTGTCCATTCTGTATAATTTGCCAAATTGATAGTCATATCAATATCTCCCGTTGGACGCACTTCATCTGCAGCTGGATCATCCGTATATAGGCTAATTACTGCCCCTCCAATAAATACCATTCTATCTCGTAGTTCGTGTAAGCCTTCTGCCACTTGAGCCACTAAGGCTAGATTTATGACCTTATTATGCATTTAGAATTCTATTGTGGAGTTCGTTTTTTGCAATTTCCTTTTCTCTAGTTCTTCCCACCCGTATAGCGTCTACCATGGTGAGCAATTCGTATAATTCTTTATCCCTTATTGATGCTTCTACAACTGTATTATACAAGGGCTCTATAGCTTGCCCTCTTTCATTGCCTTTAGCATATGGCCAAACGTACTTGTCATTTGATATGATAATTTGGTTCAATGGTGCCGCTGAGTGCGCAGTTAAAACTCCTCTTACCAACGCTCCAGGTTGTTGTGGAAAAACATATGCAACGCCATGTAATAAGAAATCGATAAACGCCAATTTGTTTACTTTTTTTTTAGCATTGTCTATAAGTCCTGCATATTTAGACCTATTTAATGACTGGCTCACCTCAGACTGGCTTATTCCTAAATCCTCTGCAAGAGTATGATGATACCAGAGCTCTGAACCCAAAGCAATTATTTTTAATAAAATTACCACATCTTGTGGTTTGAGATTGTTTTTTGAAATATTCATACGTACTGCATATTGCGATATGCAATATTAAATTATATATAACTGAAAACCAAATTACTTAATAACTATATCGCATATTGCGATATGCGATATGCTGTATAGTGTAACTTTAAAAGCACTTCCACCCTAGAATAGCTTAGAAAAGCGCGTCAAGTAATTGCGGTATTTATAGCTTGAACCTAAATTTTAAAGCCCGAAGAAAATATTTATTTTTGGCACTCTCCCCCTCGTCCTCCGAATTTATTGCAAATAACGTAGGAGGACCAGTTAATTTGGCCCTAGTACAGAAACTAGTATTAAGGTTGCCAATCATTTTATCCAATTTAATTAAATAAGCCCGCTTTTGTATTAATGGAAAACTGTTTCGCACATATATCTGTTCTGAATAAAATAATTTTTCGAATAAGAGTGGGAATTTTAAGAGACAATAAAATATTAATTTGTATTTTTGTTTTTTAATTAACACTTGATGTTAATAATATTTATATATTTGCAATGGATATACTATTTGGGAACAATAAGTTAGAGAAGTACGCCAACAGTGACAGAGAGGGCTATAAAAAATTGGGAGTAATTCGATTTAAAATCTACAAAAAAAGACTTGACCAAATTAGAGCGGCGAAAAATCTAGAAGACTTAAGGTATTCACCAGGTAGATTCCACGAATTAAAAGAGAACAGAAAAGGTGAATGGGCTTGTGATCTAGACCAACCTTATAGACTCATTTTTATTCCACAAGAAAACCCAATACCTACTGATAATCATGGGAAATTTATTTGGGTTGAAATTTTAGGAGTGGAAATTATTGAAATTGAAGATTACCATTAACACAGAACATTAAAAAGGGGAGAAAGTATGGCTACTATTAATCAGTATTATCCGGAGAGTGTTACACACCCTGGAGAGATTTTATTAGAAACATTAGAAGAAAGAGACTTAGGAGCAAAAGAATTTGCAATTAGAACTGGGAAACCAGAAAAAACAATTACAGCAGTATTAAAAGGGGAAAGTGCCATAACACCAGATATGGCAGTTTTATTTGAACAAGTGCTTAAGATACCCGCTCATTTTTGGATGGAAGCCCAAAGAAATTTTGATGAATACCAAGCAAGGTTAAATTACCAAAATGCCATTGATGAAGCCCAAGAATGGGCTCAATCTTTTCCTTATGCTAAAATGGCAAAATTTAATTGGGTGCCAAAGACAGTTAAGCTAAGGGAAAAAGTTATCCATTTGTTTGACTATTTTGAAGTCGCCAGTTTAAAAGGTTGGAATGACTTCTACCTTAACCAGAAATTACAAGTAGCTTTTAGAATTTCATTAAAGGATCAGGAAAATGCTACTGCTATTGCCTCTTGGTTAAGACAAGGAGAAATTCAATCTCAAAGTTTGAAAGCTCCAGAATATGATAGAGCAAAATTTAAGGCATTACTGCCCAAGATTAAAGATATAATGGCGGTACATCCTAAAAACTTTTTTGCCCAATTACAAGCAATCTGTTTAACAGCTGGCGTTAAAGTTGTGCATACACCTTGTTTGCCAAATACGGCTATTCACGGTTCAACACGATGGATTAATGATATTCCTTTGATACAATTAAGTGGCAGGTATAAAAGAAATGATATTTTTTGGTTTACTTTTTTTCACGAAGTAGGACATATATTACTACATGGAAAAAAATACATCTCTATTGAAAATGTTTCATACTCTGGCGAGAATGAAGATTATGAAAAGGAAGCTGATGAATTCGCTTCTAATTTAATTTTAACTGAGGCACAGGTTGATGAAATATGGTGTACCCCAAATTTAATGGAAGAGGACATTCTAACATATGCTAAAAAATTCACTACCCATCCTGCTTGCATAATAGGTAGATTGCAATATTTAGGGTATATACGATTTGGTTTAGGAAGTCATCTTTTTGAACCTATAAATTTTTATGATTAATTGGTGTTATTAATCGAACTCCTTTTTAAGGTTTTTATGAATAATTTATTTATGATGAAATAAAGCTCGCACCCTCAAAAGCCATTATAATCTTCTCACCAATTTCTTTATCCAATACCCCATCATTGTCTAGTACATTCATCTTTAAAATACCACAAGAATGATCTGGAAATTTAAATGGCTGATGATATATTTTTTCTTGCTTTACCCCGGGATATAGCAATATGGAACAATTGGATTTCCAATGATCATTGTAAACATACATCTGTCTAAGATCATTTGTAGAAGGCTTATTGCCATCCATCCGTTTCCATTTAGTGTCTATAACAATTTTTGTAGTATCGCCCTGTTTTATAAGAATATCGGGCCTTATGGTCATGCCACCCCAAAAGGATTTTGATTGCTGCCCAAGTATTTCGTAGGGTTTATGAATACAGGATTTTTTTAACTGAATCAATATATACTCTTCCCACAAACTATTCATATCAAACAATAATGCCAACATTCTTTCTGAGCCAGAAGATATATTAGGCGCATAATTCAATATGATCAATCGCGCAATTTCGAGCGCTGTTTCATAGGGCTGTGTTTTCCGGTTTAGCTTTATTTTTTCAAAAGTGGATGCATTACAGTTTATGCCGGAAACCTCTGGAAAATCCAACTGTACCCTTTTGCATTTAGCGTATAGATAACTTCCTTTTGAAACTTGTTCAATAATACAAAGCGCAAGATTTAATATTTGATGTAGCTGATGGTCCTTATCATAAATCTGATGGGTAATATAAAACCGTTCCTTATGAATTAGGTTTTTGGCAATATGCCCCGCAAATTCTAGCTTTCCTTTTAGTGCGGTAACATTCTTGGTTTCTTTGTAGTATTTTTTCACCAAACCCTGCCGTTGCAAGAGTTCCACCTCTCTTAAAAACCATTCAAAGTAAATATCCAAAAGATGGATATTCTGTTTGTTCACATTGGCCTGCCCTACCTGATTTACTTTAAGTTTTCGAGTAATGCGAAGCATATCAATCAATACATCACGCCATATGCCTTCTTCTCCATTGCTAGACTTCGAGTAATCTGCTTTGGGCAAAATCTCAATCGTAAGTGTATCAATTTGAACCACCCCCACATATTGCGAAAACTTAATGCCCTTATGTAGTAAGGTAAAATATTTATTATCGTGAAGTTCATTCAGTTTGGCGAGCGCATAAAAGTGCTTTTTGGTGAAAGGCACGTTTTTATATACCCCACCGTAATTAAGTGTTTGATGTTCAAAAACCTGAATTACTTTATTCCCCATCCCTGTTTAGAAGTTTAAGTACAGCAGCTTCTATATCGTCAATATCATTTACAAGTTCACATAAGGTAACTTGATCTGGTCTGGAGATTCCTTCAATACTTGGGAATTTAACCTGATGATTTGTTTCTACTTTTACAAAACCAGAACCGAGTATAAGAGCTATCTTTTCATAGTCGTGGTAAAAATATTCTTGCAATAGTGGAATGACTTTATTTTTAAAAACTTCTTCCAAACCATCGGTATCATCACTTTCCAAATCCATAAAATAGGAATGGCCAATTGTATGGTCTCTGTCCAATAGAAATTCGATACGTTCATTGATGGTTTCCAACACTTCTTTTAGATTGAAGCCATCAAATTCTATAGCTTCAATAAGCGATGGGTCTGGCATAATCTCCTTAAAGCTGAACCTTCTTCGCAAAGCGGTGTCTAAAGCTTCCACTGAGCGGTCTGCGGTATTCATAGTACCAATAATGTACAAATTTGATGGTACTCCAAATGAAAGTTTTGAATAAGGAAGTTGTACTCGTAATTTTTCTTCACCTCCTAACCTTTTGTCTTTTTCAATTAATGTTATCAATTCTCCAAATATTGAGGAAACATTACCTCTATTTATTTCATCTATAATGAGTACCACTGGGTTTGCTTTATTTGAATATAATTCAAACGCTTTATCAAATACACCCGCCCTAAATTTCTTGATTATCTCTGCATCATCTAACTCTGTAGTATCAATTTCTAAAAGTTCTTTAGGTAAATTTTTATACTCCTTCTTCTCAAAATTTTTAATCCCTTTAAAAATGGCGTAAAATTCAGTAATTCTAGGACTTACCCCTACTGCATCTCTAACTTGTTGTAGATTTTTAATTTCCGCAACAGAATCAAATGTATCATATAACTTTTGTAAATTTTCTTTTGTTAGAGGAGCAACGTGTGTAGCTTTTGAATCTTTAGCTCTAGCTCGAATAGAATCATTTTTATTAATCTCAAAAATTTCAACCTCCCTACCCGTGATAGTCCTAAAATTAGGCTTTTCTTCCACCTCGCGGTATTGATCTATAAAGGCTTCATACAAATCATCAAAACTGTATTTTTCGTTAGTATCCTTTTGTCTTAAAAGCTTATAGCAATTATAGGCAGCATAGGCACAGCAGCGCATAAAAATTCCTGCTTCAATTCCATATTCTAATTCATCAGTCTTATCATCAGATTTTTCCCAAAGCGGTTTTATACCTTCAACAAAATCTTCATAACTGAAAGATTGATGGAAAGTGGTAAAGACAATTTGACCCTTATCATATAATTCTTGGTACTTCAAATTAATTTCTCTCCTTATTTCCTTTGAGTTTAATGATTCTTCAACTTTAAATTCAGGAGCAGCAATTTTAACTGCAATCTCTTTACTGATATATGTTTTTCCCGTTCCTGGTGGGCCGTAAAGTATTTGATTTAATGGAAATACTTCTTTAATTAGCTGATTAAACTTTATACTGCTTTCCACATTAAATTCCATAAGATTCATCAATTCATCATAATAAGTATTAAACTTCTGGGAGTAACTTGGATATTTTGTGATATCTGTCAACGTTTTAAGCACTAAACTGTTTTCCACTTTCCAATCTCCCTTTTTTTTCCATTCAATTTTTCTGCGACTTGTAAATTCGGATTTAGAACCATCATAATAATAACCTGACGTAACAAGGCCATAGCCCAATATATGACTTCTGCCTTTTTTTATAATCACTATATCTCCGATGTCCATCACGTTTGCAAATTCCCAATTAGCTGTAGTGTCATTTCGTTTATCTCCTTCACCTCCATAAGCGGCATATAGCGCCTGCCTGATTTCATCGAGTGATGTATACTGTGCCAAATCGCCAATTTTGTCCCAACCCATTCCTATTTCTCCTATTTCATAAAATTCGTTGAATTTAATTGCATTTTTGCCTGGAGCAAAAAGCCAATATTTTCTGTTTTCGACTAACTGGAGAGTACTTGAATCGTTGGTGTCCAAGATTGGTTTTTCTAACATAGTATACAAAAAGTTCTGTGTAATTAAGTTGTCATCATTCCACGATGTTTTAGGATAAATTTCCTGGTGAATTTGTTGAATGTCCTGGTTAGTAGATATGTACTGCTCATTTAAGTCATCAACGAGCTTTAAATAATGTAAATATTTTCTTCCTGTTTCTACTGGCTTTATATGAAGCTGGTTGCAGAGTTGGGTATAAAACGAAGACTTATATAAGTAATATTTCTCTGGGAATTTAAAAGATAGATATACCGAAATGGTGCGCTCATCTTGCTGATGATTAATTTTCGTTTTTCCCAAAGCCTCCTTAACACGAGGAACCAAATCCTTTGCTTGTTTCTGAAAATTTTTAATTCTAATTCCAATGCCTTCGGATTCATCATACAATTCTCGAAACATTTCTCGAGTTTCTTCCGGAAAATTTGCTGTTAAGGATCTAATGTAACCCCAAGAGTTTTGGTAAAGTAGATTGCCCACTTGCTTGAAAGATTCTAAAAACATTGCATTAAAATCTATAGCTTCAATATCCCAATGTTTTTGAAAATGGTTAATAGCTTCCCATTTGTATGCTTCGTCTGGATCGCCTTGATCTGTTAGTTTTTTAATGTAATGTTTTACAAGCTCTTTCATATTTAAAAAATTTCTTATAGGAAGTCTTAATACTTCCATTCCAAATGACTAAAAGGAAGCTTATTCAATTCTTCTCTATAAAACCTCCATTTAGGCATAAACTGATTCATATAATTTACAAAAACCTCATTGTGACTTCTTTCTAGCAAATGCACCAATTCGTGTACAATAATAAATTCTAAACACTCTACAGGCTTTTTAGCAAGTTCTAAGTTGAGCCAAATACGTTTGGCCTCTGTATTACAAGTACCCCATTTGGTACGCATTTTCCGTATACCAAATTCATTGGCTTGTACATCTATTTTACGTTCCCATTTTTTTATAAGCTTAGGTACTATTTCTTTAAGTTGGGTGCGATACCATTCTTCCAAAATCTCCTTCCTTTTTTCTAAGGGTGTATCTGGCTTAACATAGAGTTTAAGTGTACTATGTTTTAAAACTACTTTTGGAGGATGCGAGTGTTCTATTACTTCTAGCAAGTAGCGTTTTCCTTTAAAATAATGACTTTCTTTTGACAAATACTCTCTTGGAGTTTCGCGTTCTTGACCTTTAAATGTGGCTTGTTGTTTCTTTATCCATTTTAACTTGTTTAGAGCGAAAACCCTAATCGTGTCCATATCCATTCTAGATGGAGCAGCTATCTTAACTGCACCATTAGGAGGGTAGACACTTAAATGGATGTTTTTAATATCCTTTAGCTCTACATCAATAGTTATATTTCCTAGTTCAAGTTGTTGCATTAATACTCTTCCTGTGCTTTAATAATATTGAAAATGGCTTCCACTTTATTTTCTATTCCATAAGGCTCTGGGGGTTCGTTTGCGATATCAATACCATTTTCAGCTCCGTATTTTGTTATTTGTTTAAAAATCTCAGCTTTTATTTCCCGCTCCTTGGCAAGGTTTCCCCTCCAGCCGTCACGTTTTACTCTTTTTATGGCCTTATCAAGCTGAATAGCTAAATGTTCATCCTTACCGGCATTGTTATAAATCGCACGTTGGCCTTGTGTTTTTAAAATATCAGGAGTTGCATCACTTTTTCCTTCTTTTACTGTTTTTGCTATAAAAGCAATTTTTTCCAAATAAACTGCATAACTAATTGCTTTGGCCTTTCGTTCTTGTATTACAGCATCTAATAACTTCGACATCTCTTCAAAAAAAGCAGGGTCAATTAAATGATCTTTAATTATTTTGCTTCTAACATTATTTTCTATCGTTTCTGCAATAGCACCCTGATCCTTTTTTATACCTGTTGGCAACGAGTTGATCGCATCAGCAATTCCAGAGTTCACAATTATATCCAGTAAAGTCATATCATCAAAAGCAGATACCTTTATGGAGTCATCGGCTTGAATATAGGTGTCTATTAAATGCCGCATATCTGCTTCATAGCTTTTTAGATCCAAAGTCTCACCACTTGCCCTTCTAATCTCTTCCCGAAGTTTTAAATAATAATCTATTTCCTTTTTAATGCCTTCTATTTCTTTTAAAGTATAACCTGCATCCTCCATCTCTTCAGCTATGTTGGCATAGGCGCGGATTAGGGCTACGGTTTTTTTATAAAGTGCTGTACCGCCCACAAAAGCAGGCGGTCTTTTCAAAATTGGGCTAACTCTGTTTTATTTCTTAATCAACTGTTTTACCATACTTGTATTTTCTCCTCTAATTTGGAAAAGGTAAATCCCTGCTTCCAAAGCAGAAACATCAATTGTTTCTTCTTGTCCCATCTTGCTTAAATCGATTGTATTTATCATTCTTCCGGTCACATCATAAATAACCACTTCGGTTAAAGAGATGCTTTGGTGCTTCGCGATAATAACTTTATTTGTAGCTGGGTTTGGATATAGACTTACTGAATTTTCCAATGTAATATCCTGGGTTCCCAATACACTTTCTACAATCAATTCAAAAGTACATTCCCCTATATTTCCATATTCATCTTCCGCAGTTACCCTAACTTGATAGATACCATCCGCAAGCAAGTCGCCTACCGCAGGGTCCTGGGTGAACGTGATGACTGGATTGGTACAATTGTCAATCGCGGAAGCATCACCAGTTGCAAAAAAGTCTGGAACTTCATAGAACAAGTTCCCAGCACCCGGATCAACCGTCAAGCCATTGGGGCAGTTTACTTCTGGAGCCAATGCATCAACCACGGTAATTGTAGTAGCACACTGCGCCAAGTTTCCATTTACATCTTCTGCAAAAACAGTTACAGCAACTGGATTTCCAATATCAGTACAACTAACTGCATTAATGTCTATCGCCAAGGTAGCTATACCACAGGCATCAAAACTACTTGCAATTACATCTTGAGGTGCGATAGTAGCTGTTCCATCTGCGCCCAATTCAACTGTAATATCCATACACACCAGTTCGGGAGCTTCATTATCCTCTACTGTAATAGTGAAAGTACAAACTGTAGCATTTCCATTTAAATCAGTAGCCGTAAATTCAATTGTTGAAACTCCCACTGGAAATTCACTTCCTGAGATAAGACCACTTGTTTGCATTATTGTATCTAAATCTCCATCAATATCCGTAGCCGTAGCATCTGGAAAAGTAACCACTGCCCCACAAACCCCTGCATCGGTAGTTGTACTAATATTGGGAGTACAACTAATAACGGGGGCATTGTTTGCTGGGTCAAGATTCATCCCCACCAAAATAGGATCGTGATCTGATGCTCTAAACATATTGGCCTCATAAATAGGAAGGGCGTCTGATTCGCGTTCGAAGGACGATTCGCCTGCATCTTGGATTGCGTCGTTATAATCAAATACATTCACCTCATCGGCATTGATGTTCCAAGCGATAGTACCAGTTATTTGGCTCACGAGGTTCGCACTTGCCAAGCCGTAATCCAAATAGCCCAATTGCCCATCAAACACATAGCTGTAGGCGTCATCGCCAACAAAATTTTCCAACAAATCAGTAAAATCATCTCCTGTGCTTGCTGTATCATCAGCACCGGCTTTAATGGCATCGATTGGAGTTTCACTTTTATAGGAATTCAAATCGCCAATAATCAAGAAATCGGGGTCATTACTATTTGTTGGGTCTGTAGCCAACCAATCTACCAAGGCAGCTGCAGCATCAGTACGAGTAAGGTTACAATTGCCCGCTCCATCATTTAAGTCTGGATCGCCCACATCATTACAGGAAGAACCTTTAGATTTAAAGTGGTTTACAACTACCGTTATTTTAGCGCCTGAAGCAGTTTCCTTAAAAGTTTGTGCCAAAGCAGGACGGTTTTTATTGTCAAGGAAACGCGGATCAACAGAACTGTCCAAAATAGCATGTGCTCCTTCCAAAGAAACGGTTGCGGTATTATAAATAAAGGCTACGGCAATTTCATCAGTACCCACAACTCCTGTATCAACAGCAGCATAAGTACCCGTACACATTTCATTTATTCCGCCTGTTCCATTCAGTAGGTCGTTTATTGCTACGGTTCCATTGTTTTCAATTTCTATAAGCCCTACCACATCGGCGTTCAATGCGCAAATAGCAGTAGCTATTTTTTCGCGTTGGCGTGTCAATTCGGCTGCAGAATCTGCGCCTCGGGAATCAATGGTAGTAAAATAGTTAAGGACGTTAAAACTGGCAACCTTAAAAGTTCCCCCTACTTCAGGTGGGGTAGTTTCCCTTGGGTTTACAGCAGTGAAGTTATAATCAAAAACATCCACAGGGCGAATTCTCCAAGCATCGGTACCGCTTTGTCCTGAAAATGACCAATGCATAATTCCTTTTAAATTGCTTATTTGATCCCCGCCACGAATTAGGTTTGTGTTGCTCAAGCCGGGGCGTGGCCAGAAATAGGGCTCATCGGAAGGGCCTACTATAGCATCGTTTTGAAGGTTGTTATCGTCGTCCAATAAAATTCTGTTTTTGTTCAATTCCTCCAAGAAAATAGAATATCCCGCTGGATCAGGAGCATTGTCGTGGCTATACTGATGTACCCTTTCATTAGCAGAAAGCACCAAAGTACCGTAACGAGCCAACTCAAAATATTCGCTTACTACTAGATCGGTAGTAATATTGATAATCATTCCCTCCACATTTTCAAAAGTGCTTTCAGTCTCGGTGCTTGAGGCTGCAGGCAATGTAATTGCAGTTTCGGTTGGTAGCGCATTTGCATGGCTGATAATTGAAACAAGGCCTCCTGTTTCAGAAATATCTATTTGGGTCATTCCGAAAAATTCTTCCGCCAAACCTGTTACCTCTACCAAATCGCCAATCGCCACTGCATCGGGACACGAGTTGCAATACACAAACACTCCTTCTGAAGTTGCATCGTCTGCATCGGCATCTGCATCTTCTTCCTGAATAAAGAAACCGCTCAATTGATCATTTGCTTGATAGTTAGCAGTAACAATGGCAGAAACTTTTACCATTTGTCCGGCTAAGGGGGTAGCTGAGGAAGCGCCTTGCACTTCGTGAATTTTATATTCAGCAATGGGAAGCACACCACAGGAATTTTCTGCTCCCGGAGTTACGGCAGAAGAACACCAAGTGTTCATCAAATCTTCCGAAGTTTCATCTTGACCGTTTACGCCATTTCCTCCAGTAGTAATTTCATTCCCTTCATTAAGATCCTGTCTTTGGAAGGATTGCCCATTGGAATGCGCTGAGGCACTTATTATTTGCTGTGAAGCGATGGCGGTATCGTTATTGTAAACGGAAGGCGTATTATCGGCATCTGGACCATCAATTGAAACTCCTGTTTTATCTACGGCCTCATCGGTATCGCCCCAAATAACGTAGTCGAGGTCGGTAACCAGATCGGTAGTGCCATCCCAATAAAAAAGGATTGCAACTTCGCCTCCATTGGTTAACCCTCCTTGATTGTTAATAGACCCAGGCAATGCCTCGCGCATATCGGCAATCCCATCAGCAGTGGCATTGTCCTCAAAAAGTTCATAATCTGGATTTAAGCCATAGGCAGCAAAATACCCATCGGAACCTGCTAGGGCAATCGTTTGGTAAGCACCCGGGGCTATAGTTGCCCCATCAGGGAAACGCGCTAAGAAATCTGCAAAGCTTCCGCCCCCAGCGTTGCTTCCTGTTACGATGTTGTAATAGTAAGTGGAACCGCCGGCAAAAGTAGCATCTGTAATATACACATTGCTTAAATCCATTGCCGTTGCATTCGGGTTGTATATTTCAATAAACTCACCAGCTGTGGGGGTTACCACAATTTCACTGATAAGCAAGGATTGGACTCCTCCCGCTTTTAAGCCAGGGGAGCCTATATCGGACCCAGAATTTCCACCAGTGGCAGTGCTGGTGTAGGCGTTAAAAAGTGGTGTAGATGCCCCATTTGTACTTAACGACCAATTGGCACCCACATTATTATCAGCCATTAGGTCATTTAAAAAGATAGAACCTAAGCCATCATCACTTGGCCATCCGCTGGCATCATCATAGACTACTTGCTCAACAGTATTTAATTGTGTTTGGTGGTCGCCAGAATAATCAGCAAAGCTTTCCCAAATTCCTATGGTATCCCCGCCATTGTTTAATGCCATAGCCGTCCAGTTGGTAACTGGAATTAGTGCAACATCGCCCCAAGCAGCTGTAAAGTTGGAAGCCGTAATATCGTCAGCATTATATAAAACCCCCGAAGCCCCTGCGGCTATTGTACCCCCCGCAATATTTGCCGCTGTGTGGGCTACTCCATTATTATCGTCAATTACAAAACCTGTTAGGTCCACCGCAACAGCCCCTGCATTGTAGATTTCTATCCATTCCCAATCATCCTCAGCGCTAGAAGGATTGTACATAATTTCTGAAATCACCAATTGCGGCATACCATTACTCAAAGTACCATTAACCGTAATGTTATCAATCCCCATAGGTTCAGATCCGCTTGGGGTTCCCTCCCAACGAATTCTAATTTGAACCTCGGTAGCCAGTTGACCGTTTAAAAGTGTGGAAGTATAGGTATCAAAGTTCCCACTAGCAACATCGCACTTATCAAGAAAACCAAATGCAGTACTGCTTCCGTCAATAAATAATTCTAAGGGATCATCATCAGTAAAAACAAAACCGCCGTCCAATGGTCTGTATGCTTTGGAAGCCGCCTCATTGGTTGCTCCCCTAAATATTTCCTGAAAAGCGCCTCCATCAATTGCTGCCTCAATAATAAATCCATCACTGGAAGCAGCTTCAAAATTACCCATAGCGGCTAGATCAATAGTTATATCACTAATTACCGCTGCACCCCATCCAGAAAAGGTGAATGTTGCATTATTAATGTTAATTGCGTCCATGTCATTTAGGGCAAAAAAGGCCGTGGTATTTTGTCCGGCAATACCAAGTTGGTCTGCTGGAAAGCTTGATCCAGCCCCAGCTCCGCTCACATCAAATTGAGTGTCGTCGGCAACGTCAAAAGGCATTCCTACCCCTCCCAGTTGGCCATCCACACGGCCAAACACATCGCCGCCTGTTCCGCCAGCCATTCCATAATCGGCTACGTTTGCGGTATTTGTTAAATTAATTTCATTTCCATCAAAATCCTCAAATCCGATTACCGTTTGGGCAATTAGCGCGTTTGAAAAAACGCAGAAAATTGAGAGAATAAATAAATAGTTGAATTGTTTCATTTCTTGTAAATGATTTAAAAGATTAATTTTTTCAGGCAAATATACTAAGGCTTTTTAGGCAAGAACAGCAGAAACAGATATCATCAAGTAGACTTAACCTTTAATTAAAGTTGGGAAAGAACCAAACGTTCATTTGTTTTTAAAGTACCCATTATAGCTACTTTTACGAAATGATTGTATGCATTAAGTTCCCGTTATGAAAACCTTGCTCTCTTCTTATGGTGGTTGTTGGTGTTAGTTGTTAGTTGATGGCTGATGGTTGTCGGTTGTCAGTTATCGGTTGTGGGTTGTGGGGTGGGAACTTGAACTCAGCAAGAAAGTTAATACCTGTACTTTATAATTCAACCTGCATCATTCGTATTTTGTCCTTCGTACTTCCTTTTGATGTATTTTTACAGTACCAAAAAGCAATGACGCTAGAAACAGAACTGATAACTACCATTTTTAACGGCCTGTCCTTCACCTTAGAGGAAAGGAAACTGTTGACGCGGAGTTTTGAAAAATTGCATCTCCCAAAACACAGCTTGCTCCTGAAAGCAGGTGAAGCCGTGTATGAGCAATATTATGTTGCCGAGGGTTGCCTGCGAACTTATTATATAGCCCCAGATGGCAAAGAACACACTGTACAGTTCGCTATAACCGATTGGTGGATCAGTGACTATACCGCATTTTTCAATAGTAGCAACGCCTTGATGCATATTGAATGTATTCAGGATGCCACACTCTACAAAATCTCCAAAAATGATATGGAGCAGCTGTACCACCATATGCCAAAGCTTGAATCTTATTTCCGGAAAAAGATGGAACGCGCGTTTGCTTCCTTCCAAAAAAGAATTATTGCCAATCTTTCACAAACGGCTTCCGAGCGTTATTTAAATTTTATAAACACCTACCCAAACATAGAACAAAACGTTAAAAACTATCATATTGCTTCCTATTTAGGTATCACAACCCAGAGCCTAAGCCGCATTCGAAAGGAATTGGTGCAGGGATAGTTTCTTACCATAGGTCAATTTTTTTCTCAACCCTGCCAGCTAACTTTGTATTCACTAGAAGTAGTTGAAATACAGTATAGCTACTATTCTAATTTCAGCAATTTAACGCGATTATGAAATACCAATTTACTTTACTTGCAATTGTTATTGCCGCTGTGGTTACTTCCTGTGGTAGCAAACAAGAAGACAAGTCTAAAATTGAAACTATAAATATTGAAAAAGAAAAAACAATGAAAAAGGTATTATTTGTATTGACAAGCCATTCCGACTTAGGGAACACTGGCGAAAAAACAGGATTTTGGATTGAGGAATTTGCAGCCCCATACTATTTATTAAAAGATAAAGGTGTGGAAATTACTATTGCATCCCCAAAAGGCGGACAACCCCCCATAGATCCAAAAAGTGCTGCCCCAGATGCACAAACCCCCGCAACTGTGCGCTTTAATGGTGACAAAGAGACGCAAGAAATTCTTGCAAACACGGTAAAACTGGAAACCGTGGACCAAGCTGGTTTTGATGCGGTTTTTTATCCAGGAGGCCACGGCCCGTTATGGGATTTAGCAAATGACAAAAATTCCATTGCCCTAATAGAGTCATTTTACAAACACAATAAACCAGTGGCAGCAGTTTGTCATGCCCCAGCGGTTTTTAAAAATACAAAAGGCGCTGATGGCTTACCGTTGGTAAAAGATAAAAAGGTTACTGGTTTTACCAATAGTGAAGAAGCGGCAGTACAACTTACCGATGTTGTTCCCTTTTTAGTGGAAGATATGCTGAAGGAAAACGGAGGGGACTATTCCAAAAGTGATGACTGGGCAGTGTATGCTGTGGAAGACGGACTTTTAATTACAGGCCAAAATCCTGCATCGTCTGAGTTGGTTGCCGAAAAGCTTTGGGACCAATTGAATAAATAAAAAACACTATACGATATGAATTTAGTAGAAGATTTACAGTGGCGCTATGCCACCAAAAAGATGAATGGCAAAACCATTCCGCAAGAAAAACTGGATTATATACTGGAAGCAGCCCGATTGGCGCCTTCCTCCTCGGGCCTACAGCCTTATAAGATATTCGTAATCTCCAACAGGGAACTTTTACAAAAGATAAAACCTGTTGCTTGGGACCAAAGTCAGATATTGGACGCTTCGCACGTATTGGTTTTTGCGGCGTGGGATGGGTATTCCTTAGACAGAATTGAATCGGTTTTTAACTATACCATGAACGAGCGTGGACTGCCCCTCGACACCATGGATGCTTACAAAGAAAAGCTATGGGGCATGTATAAACCCCTAGGCGAAGAATGGCAGGCAAACCATGCAGCAAAACAAGCATATATTTCTTTTGGCATGGCCATTGCCGCTGCAGCAGAACAAAAGATAGATGCCACACCAATGGAAGGTTTTACGCCCGAAGCGGTAGATGAATTATTGGAGCTAAAGGAACAGGGGTTAAAAAGCGTGTTGATATTAGCCCTGGGCTATCGCAATGAAACAGAAGACTGGCTGGTAAACATGAAAAAAGTGCGCAGCCCAAAAGCAGAGTTTATTACGGAATTAAAATAAGAGATTAGGTTAATAGTTAGGTTAAATTGTTCCTTTAAAACCTTCAACTTTCCATAAAAATGGAACTGTTGGGGGTTTTTTATTATTTTTTTCTTGATTCCTGGCTTCCGTTTCTCGTCTCACGTCTCACTCCCTTCGTCCACCGAAGCTTTTTCAGCGTAGGTGGAACTACTCACTACTAAAAACTAAACCAACAAAAAAACCCAGCGCTAAAAGCTGGTTTTTTTTAGTTTTATACTAGAGGTTCTTACTTGCCACCAGCTTCCAGGTTTTTCATTTCCTTTTCAATCATATCATAGAATTGATCGATTTTTGGAAGTACCAAAATACGCGTACGTCTATTGGTTGCTCTATTTTCTGCAGTGTCGTTTGGTACTAATGGTACGTAGTCTGCACGTCCGGAAGCAACTAATCTAGAGGGTTCCACGCCTAAGTTTTGAAGTTCCCTTACAATGGCGGTAGCTCTTTTCACACTTAAGTCCCAATTGTCCAGCAACAAGCCATTGCTGTAAGGCACATTATCTGTATGGCCTTCTACCATGGCCTCAAAGTTAGGTTTGCCGTTGATTACTTTAGCAACCTTCCCTAAGATTTCAGTCGCTCTGTTTGAAATTTGATAGCTTCCACTTTTAAACAGTACTTTGTCTGAAAGTGAAATATACACTACCCCTTTTTCAACATTTATTTCAATATCGGGATCGTTTATACCCACTTCCCGCTTAAGGCTAGTAACAAGGGCAAGGGTAACACTGTCCTTTTTGTTAAGCGCATCTTGCAAGCGCGTGATTTTGAGGTCTTTTTCTTTTAAGCTTTCCAGGGATTTTTCTAAGTTGGTAGCTCCTTTTGAGGTTAACATGGTAAGCTCTTTGGAGCTTTGTATAAGATCGGAATTTGTTTGTTTCATATCGGCTAAGCGCCCCTCAAGCTCCTTGGCACGAGCGGTCGCAACAGCTCTTTCTGCTAGACAGTCGTTGAGCTTAACGGTTGCTGTGTTCAATAAATTTTGAGTGTTTTTTTGTTTGGCTTCAAGTTCTGCATACTGCTTTTTTGTTACACATGATGTAAGAACAAAACTGGAGCAAAGTGCTAAAATCAAGAGTTTTTTCATAATCTTTAGGTTTTATTATAGATAGGTTATTTAATGTTTCTTTTCTAAGGTAATGAAAATTAGCTTCATATAGGGAGTACTTAACAGGAATTTATAGTGTTTTACTTGACATTTGAACGTCTAGCGATGAGCTATAAAATAAACACGAACTACGAAAGATGAAGTAGGAAAAACCTAATTGTAATCCAAAGTATTACATTTTATTTATAGTTTTTATAACTAATTTTAAAGTAGGCTGCATTAAATTTATTGGTGTGGTACTATTCGATACTAATTTTTAAAACATATAATCATGGAAGATAAGAAAAATGATAATCGCCCGGAACAAAGCCCGGTTGACCCAAAGAAGAACAATGCCAATCAGGAAAAGGAATATAGAAAGGATAAAAGAGATGGGAAAATAGATGATGCTGAGGAATGAAATGAACGACGAGTTTAGAAATACGAGGTACGAAATACGAAGTACGAAATACGAAGTACTAGGGATTAGCTTTGCGCCAAACAACCAACCATCAACCACCAACCACCAACACCTCAACTCCAACAGCATTGGCACTCTTAAACAAATAATAAGTGCTTTCAACCTTCTGATAAAACTTCACTCCCAAAACCGCAACTGCAATTCCAGCAACATCAGGTAATTCTGTACTCATTTCAAACGATGTAGCACTGTATTCCTTGTCCATATAAAGCGGAGCACTGCTCTTCAATCGGTAGTCCAAAGTGTCAAAATCAAAATGCAAAAGTCCCAATGTAAGCGCTATATGTGTCGCCCCAGCAGGAAAACCAACATTTTTTATATCAAAATTCGTAACGCTTAGGGTTCTGAAATCTAAATCATAGCTCAATGAACAAGCCAATACTTCCGTAATACTGCACGAAGGGGTAAACGCAAAATCCCTTACTAACTGTTTGCCCTTAGGAGTCTCCAATCCACGTCCTACCCTCCTTTCCCCTCGTCTATTCACAGAGTCCAAATCCTTCAATTTTGTAAACAATTGCATCATCCGCCCATGAAGTTCTCCATCCTTGCGAACGCATAAAAATGGAGCAAGCGCAATGCGAAAAACTTTCTTGGTCTTGCTACACCGTCCAAACTCCGAAGCGTTTTCCATAGTCCGCACCATGCTTTCCTTGTGCTTTGACCCCTTCTGAAATCCACCCCCAGCTGCTCGCGCCAAATACCCCCCGTTCTTTGATCTGTAATAATTAATATCCCCAATGGTTCCCTTTAACTTTATTGTTCCAGTTTGCTTTGCCATTACAGTAAGATTTAAAGAATACTAATATAATAAAAATTCAAAATGATATAAATTTTAAAGGGTATTTAAAGCATATTTATAGCGTGTATATAGTATATTTATAGCATATATATAGCGTATTAAAAACATTCAATACATCCTATAACCCATTAATATCATCATTATACCAAATCAATCTGCCCAACTTTAGCTCCTTTGCGATGGCAAGCCCCTTGTCATCGCAAAGGAGACACAACTGAAACAATCGGTTGGCTAGCCTGCCTCGATAGCCTGCCTAAGCACAGTCGAAGGGAGTCGAGAGAGCCTGCCTCGAGCGGAGTCGAGAGGTCATTGCAAAGAAAGTACGACTGAAGCAATCTCAATGACGCCCAGCTCTTAATGATCGTGCCCTCCTCCTTCTTCCTGTAAAAGCACAAATGCACCTTTGGTTAAAAACTTAGTTTCAGGTTTAAATTTCTCAGATTTCCCAATCGCTGTGAAGCCATTGTAAGTCGCTCCAATTTTTACTTCCACGGGAAGGATTTCAAATTCTTCAGCATTCTCGTTTTCAATCAATAAAACGTAATTTTTCCCTTCCATTTCCACCACAGCGTTTTCCGGAAGCGCCCACTGGTCTGAAGTGCCCGTTACAATCTGGGCCTCTACAAACATACCGGCGGTAAAATTCTGCTCGTCCTTTTCGTCAATATGCCCGTGAATTAAGGCTATTCGTGTATTTGGATCTATTGAAGTTCCAACCAAATGAACTTCGCCCTTAAAAATTTCTTTTGAAGCCTCGGGTACTGTAAAAAGTATTTCCTGCCCTTTTTTAAGTTGAAGCAAGTCCTTTTCAAAAACCTTTAACTCTAAGTGGATATGGTCTGTGTTCATAATTTCCATAATCTTATCGGCCGGGGAAACGTAGGTGCCCGTATTAACATAAACCTGGGTCACATTGCCGTCTATAGGGCTGTAAATGTTCACTGCTGAAACAATATTTCCTGCCTGGACCGATGCTGGGTTTATATTCAACATTTCAAGGTTTTTCTTGAAGCTGTTGTAGCGCGCCAAGTTCGATTTGTATTCGCTCTCGGCTTTTAGAAAACTTTTTTGGGAAGTGATTTTTTCATCAAACATAATCCGCTGCCGCTCGTACTCCGATTTTAAATAGGAAAGCTGCTCGGCGGTTTCCAGATAGTTCTGTTGCATTGTAATAAACTCAGGGTTTTCAAGGGTTACCAAACGCTGACCCTTGGAGACTTTATTACCCACCAATAAAGGAGTGTTTTTGATATATCCACCTGCAAAGGCACTTATCACCGCCCGGCTCTGTGGCGGCACGTCAATCATCCCACTGGTTTGCACGGTTTCCGCAAAGGGTTTTTCGGTGAGTTGGCCTACCTCCATTTTTGCATTTTCAAACTGTGCCTTTGAAAGATGTACGATGTCATCCCTCCCCTCTGGGGAGGTTAGGAGGGGACTTTCTTTTTCGGAATTGTTGCAGGCTGTCAACACTAAAGCGGAAAGCAACATAAGTGATTTTATATAGTTCATAACAAATGTTTTTAGAGTATTAAATAGTTAAGGGCGATGACCGCCTGGTTGTAATTGTTGAGATTTTCGAGGTATTGCAGTTCAATTTCATAAGCGTTTTCAAGGCTTTGGATGTATTGAAAGAAGTCAATTTCCCCATTTTTAAAACCGATATTTGCCGTTTTTAAAATTTCCTCGGAAAGGGATTTTCCTTCGGTTTCATAATAACTCAGCGCTTCTTCATATTTTGAAACCTCATTGAGCAATTGAAGTTTTCGTGAATCGAGTTGGATTTTATAATCCTCAGCCTGCTGTTGGCTCACGTCCGCCGCAATTTTTGAGGCTTTTATTTTTGAGGCATTCCCGCTAAAGAGCAACGGAATCTTAAGACCGATCTGATAGGCATATAGATTTTGGCTCAAACCCGAATTGCTTCCCAGAGAGTAGGAAAGACTGATGTCGGGCAACAAATGCTGCTTTTCCAGACTGCGTTTAGCTTCATAGAAATCAGTTCTGTTTTGGTAATAATCTATTGCCGGATGCGCTTCCATACCTGAGAGCGAAAGCTGTAACTTCTCCAAGGGTTGGTCAGGAATTACTAAACTATCCTTAGATTGAACAGCTGCCTTCAAGCGTTCCCTTGCAATCTGCACGTCTTCCCTACTCTGCCTATAATCGGTTTCCAACTGCCGCTGTTTGGCGCGGGCGGTTATCTTTTCCAGATAATTGGTTTCCCCAAGCTCAAAACGGCGTTGGGCAGCGTGGGCAAAGTTTTGGTAGAGACTGTCCAATCTTTTATAAACACGCTCTCTGTTTTTCTCAAACTGCAACTGATAATAGGCAGCGGCCACCATCCCTTCCGTTTTGCGTTTTTGCAGTTCGTATTGACTGCTTTGCATTTCAAACTGACGCTTGTTTACATTTTTTTCAGCGAAATAAACCGTTGGAAAAAGAAAACCCTGCTGCACGCCAAAAACTTCGAGGGGTTCATTGTTTGGTGCTAAATTATTCTCGTCATACTCATAAAAAACAGTGGTTTTATCGAAATTGAAAGCACTGCCTATCAAAGCGTTTGCTTCCTCTTTCTGAAGCGAAGCGGCTTTTAGGCCAGCATTGTTTTCCAAAGCTATTTGCTGTAAGTCTTCCAATGTTTTGGGATTTTGCTGTGCCACTCCAGAAAAGCCAAGCAAGAAAATAAGTATGGCCATAGGCAACTTTTTACCTTTTCTTTTTAAACTGATTGTTTTTTTATCTGAATCAAAAATTGAATAGAGCACCGGCAACACAACCAAGGTTAAAATGGTAGCGGTTATTAAGCCGCCAATAACCACGGTTGCCAAGGGTCTTTGCACCTCAGCCCCGGCATTGGTGGAAATTGCCATCGGTAAAAACCCGAGGGCTGCAGCTGAGGCAGTCAGTAAAACCGCTCTTAAACGATCTTTTGTCCCTTGTATGATAAGCTCCTTTTTATCTTTCATTCCTTCTTCTTTTAATTCCTTAAAATGTTCTATCAGCACAATGCCGTTGAGCACCGCAATTCCGAAGAGGGCGATAAAACCGACCCCTGCCGAGATGCTAAAGGGCATATCGCGCAGCCATAGCAGCAACACGCCGCCAACCGCCGCCAAAGGAATAGCCGAATAGATCATCAGGGCTTCCTTGACGGAATTGAATGCGAAATAAAGCAGGAAGAAAATCAGTAACAAGGCCACGGGAACCGCAAACAGCAGTCTGGTTTTCGCACTTTGCAGGTTCTCAAACTGCCCGCCGTAATCGATGGTATAGCCCACGGGAAGTTGTATGTTTTCATCGATTAACTTTTGTACATCGTCCACCACACTTTGCAGATCGCGGCTGCGTACGTTTATCCCCACCACGATGCGGCGTTTGGTATCGTCCCTTGATATTTTTGCCGCACCCTTTGTGTATTTTATTTCCGCAAGTTCGCGCAACGGCACTTTTTCCCCGGAAGGGGTATCCACATATAGATTTTGCAAGTTTGAAAGATCGCGGCGGTTGTTTTCATCCAGCCTTACAACAAGGTCAAAGCGCTTTTCGCCCTCAAAAATGCTTCCGAGGGATTTACCCGCAAAACCCATGGCTATCATTTCGTTTAAATCCTCAATGTTAAGGCCGTAACGGGCAATCTTGGCTCGGTCAAATTTTACGTTCATCTCTGGCAGACCTACCACTTTCTCCACCGTAATATCATCGGCGCCTTCCACATTTTCTACAAGGCTTTTAATTTCATTTGCCTTTTTGTTAAGCACTTCCAGATCTTCCCCAAAAATCTTGATGGCAATATCTGCCCGGACTCCAGTGATTAACTCGTTAAAGCGCATTTCAATGGGTTGGGTAAATTCCACTTCCATCCCGGGGATTATCGCCAAGGCCTCCTTAAACTTCTCCGCCAATTCATTTTTACTTTTGGCCGAAACCCATTCACTTTTTGGTTTAAGGGTAATAATAATATCGCTCTCTTCCATAGACATAGGGTCTGTGGGGACTTCGGCAGCGCCAATACGACTAACCGCCTGATCTACTTCCGGAAAGTTTTCTATCAGGATTTTCTCAATCTGTGTGGTAGTAGCAATAGTGTTTTTAAGGGAAGTCCCTGTTTTCAGTACGGGCTGGATCACAAAATCGCCTTCGTCCAGCGTTGGTACAAATTCGCCTCCCATAGTTGAAAAAAGATAAATTGTTGAAGCTAGAATCAGTATTGCAACTCCCAATACCAACTTTTTAGCACCTAATGCCCAACGAATTGTCGGTTCGTAAAATCGGCTCAGGAAAGTCATTATTCGAACTGAAATATTTTTTTCTGAAGTTACAGTAGGTTTTAAAAATAGGGAAGCCGCAACGGGAACGTAGGTAAAACAAAGCACCATGGCCCCAATAAGCGCAAAGCTGAACGTAAGCGCCATCGGTTTAAACATCTTGCCCTCTACCCCGCTAAGCGAAAGGATTGGGATAAAGACAATCAAAATAATAAGCTGGCCAAAGATGGCAGAGTTCATCATTTTTGACGCACTTTTTACCGTGAGTTCATCCTTCGCCTGCTGTTTCTCTTCGGAAGAAAAGGCATTCAATCTGGTGGCATTTTTACTTATTTGAAATGCCACAAATTCAACAATAATCACTGCTCCGTCAATAATAATCCCAAAGTCGATGGCGCCAAGACTCATCAAATTTGCATCTACGCCAAAAATGTACATCAGTGAAAGCGTGAAAAGCAATGACAACGGAATCACGGACGCAACAACTAATCCCGAACGGAGATTTCCCAATAAGAGTACCACTACAAAAATTACGATAAGCACCCCGAGAATGAGGTTTTCGGCTATGGTGAAGGTGGTTTTGCCTATTAGCACGCTGCGGTCCAAAACTGGATTGATATAAACCCCTTCGGGCAGCGATTCGGAAATATTTGCTACACGCTCCTTAACGGCTTCAATCACTTGGTTTGAGTTGCCGTCCTTCAGCATCATTACCTGCCCAAGGATTTTTTCACCTTCCCCATTACCCGTAATTGCCCCAAAACGGGGTGCACTACCGAATTGCACTTTCGCAATATCCTTCACATAAATAGGGAAACCATTTTCGTTTTTTACAACGATATTTCCAATATCTTCAAGAGAAGACGCCAAACCTTCGCCACGAATAAAATAAGCTTGGTTCTCCCTTTCAATATACCCGCCTCCCGAAATACTGTTGTTCTTTTCCAAAGCTGTAAATATCTCTTGGGCAGTGATATTCATAGCGTTTAGCTTATTGGTGTTTATGGCGACTTCATATTGTTTTAAATATCCACCCCAAGTGTTTACCTCAACAACGCCGGGAATCCCGGAGAGTTGCCGTTTTACGATCCAATCCTGGATGGTGCGGAGTTCCGTTACTGAATATTTATCCTTAAACTCTGGTTTTACGTCCAAAATATATTGGTAGATTTCACCAAGACCTGTAGTAATCGGTCCCATTTGTGGCGTGCCGAAACCTTCGGGAATATTCTCGGCAGCCGATTGTATCTTTTCGGCTATGAGTTGGCGTGGCAGGTAAGTGCCTAGATTTTCCTCAAAAACAATGGTAACCACAGAAAGCCCAAATTTTGAAACGGATCGGATTTCCTTTACACCCGGCAAATTTGCCATTTCCAGCTCCACGGGATAGGTAATGAATTGCTCCATATCCTGGGTAGAAAGATTGCGGGAAGTGGTTATTACCTGTACTTGGTTGTTGGTAACATCGGGCACGGCACCTATGGAAAGCTGCGTGAGCGAAAACACCCCAAAGCCTATCAGCAGCAACGTGAACAAGCCGATGATGAGTTTGTTCTTTATACTGAATTGAATGATTTTTGTTAGCATAACAAATTATGGATTTAGCATCTTCAACATAAACCTGTTGAAAATCGAAATAATAAAAATTGATAATGACCGCTTTGAAAGCGGTAAATACTGACCTCAGAAGAAATTGGAAATAATTATTTCCAAGAAAGGCCTATTTAGTTATGCAAACTTTGGTGGTTGAAAAATAGAGAATTTTTCAAGTGAAGAATATAGATTCTGATAGTGGAATGCGTGCAATTGCTTTTTGCTTATTTCCACTTTCACAATAGGAATTTCAAAAGGAACCAAAACCAAATCGGTTAAAACGTGATGGCAGGAAATATGCTGAAAAGGGAGCTCCTGATGCTCCTGTTCCTCTTCCTTATGATTTTTTTGATGATCGGTTTTTAGGGAACCGTAATGCTTTTCAAAAAAAGTTAAGAAATCATCGCCATAGTTTTCAGAATGGTATTGCGCATGTTCCACAAAACGTCCAAGCAAAAAAATGTCGGACATACCAAGTCCCGCGCTTTGAAAAAAAACGAGGAATGAAAGCGATATGGCAATAATTGTTTTCACTTAGGGTTCAAAAATATATAATCTTTTTCGAATAATTTA
The DNA here is from genome assembly GCF_001641085.1 of Aequorivita soesokkakensis. Taxonomy (GTDB): domain Bacteria; phylum Bacteroidota; class Bacteroidia; order Flavobacteriales; family Flavobacteriaceae; genus Aequorivita; species Aequorivita soesokkakensis. The sequence continues at coordinate 101,026 of NZ_LXIE01000049.1, forward strand.
TGATTAGTATCAGTTTAGTAGCCTTCTTTTCGGGTTCCCCCGTGACCCCCCGCCACAATAAGCAATACCTTAATGCTTAAAAAAATAAATTTAAAAAATTGGATGATGGGGTTCATCATCACAAACCGTTTGAATTTTGATATTCTCTGTGTCATTTCTTATTATTTATTTTTATTACTATTATTATTGGTTTTTGAATACTACCTATGATTCTCACTTTACTACTTACTACCTAATGCCTAATGCCTAATACCTACTGACTACTGCCTAATTATTCAGGAATTAAATACCAAAAAGGTTTCATTTTGGCCTTGTATATAAAGGCGTAGTGGAGCATCAGCTTTAGCCAATGGCCTGCCAGCCCAATCTCTCCAAAGGTTTTGCCCAGTTTTCTGCCCATGGTATCTGGATATTTTTTGTAATCTGGCACAATTGGAAAGGTAGTGATACTAACCCCACTGCCCTTTGTCATCCCAAAGCCCGCAGAGGCGATACAAGCCGCGCCCATATTGCCCATAGAGCCTTTGTGGTGCAAAAATTCCTTTTTGTTTTTTATACTGTCTATAATATTGTCGGCAACCAATTTGGCCGTAATTCCCGAGGGCATCCCTGTTCTTGGCGGCGCTGGAAAGATTTCGGTCCCATTTGGGCTTTTACGGGGTTTGGAAATGCTATGCGGCGGTGCAAAAGCAATTCCCGGAGCAAAAATATTTTTATAGTTTGGGTTTTGATAGGTTTCGGGCCAATCCTGTACGGTCCAGTCCTCATAAGGTTTTGGCGTATAGTCTGCATCCACGATCATAAATCCTTTAAAAAGTTTTTCCGTAATGTCGTTATTGTGTTTATCGAAAGCCTTGAATCCGTGGCCAGAAAAGGATGGAATCAACATCGCAAAGTCATATTCAATACTATTGTGTTCTCCGTTCAAAGTTTCATAATGAGCTAATCCGTCTTCAATTTTATTCACGCCTGCTCCAAGTATCCAATTAATATTGCGGTCTTCAAAAACCATCTCGACCATTTCGTGCGATTTCATAATGTTGCTGCCGTAGCTTAGCAACATACCGTCCATTCCAAAGTCTCCCAATTCATATTCGTTGGAAATCCAAGTAATTTTAGCTTTGTCGCGAACCTTTTGGCGGCGAAGCTCCTGTTCCACATTCAATATATATTCAAAGGCAGCACCTTGGCAGGTAGCCTTGGCGTGGCCCGTGCCGATAACAATTTTTGCTTCTTTACCCTTTTTCATTTCAGCAATTAGGGCCTGTAAACCTTCGTTGGCATGGTCTGCATGGGTATAGGTACAAACCGAATACGCTTTGTTTGTTCCGGGATTCAATCCTTCAGTAGCCTCAAAATTGAGTTTGGGACCTGTGGCGTTTATGAGGTAATCATAAGTTATTCTTTCGGTCTGGCCTCTTTTTTCTGCGGAAACATATTCAGCCACCACAAACGGCTTTTCAGTTTCGTTATCGCCTTCGGGATAAAAGGAAGTAACTTTCGCCTGCATAAAACCAATTCCTTTCTTTTTATACAAAGGCGCAAGCGGAAAAAGTATTTCTTTGGATTTCATTCGGCCAATTCCCACCCAGATGTTTGAGGGAATCCATTGGTAATTGCTGTTGGGCGAAACCACGACTACTTCATGGGTTTTGTCCAGTTTTCTGCGAAGGTGTGAGGCAGCAACGTGACCCGAGATTCCTGCACCCAATATTACGATTTTTGCCATGGCTCTTTGGATTTGACATCTAAAGTACTTCAAAAGATGGCGGCAGAAAATAACCGTAATCATATTGAAATGAAATAATTAGACAAATCAAAAGTGATTCTATTTCACAAGAAAAACAGTAACTTTTGTTACACAGCCGAAATATTATTATTGAAATATTCCATTCATCGGTTAGAAATTATAACTTCGTGCCAATTCAGTTAGATTATGATTGTCCACGACTTCAGCAACGAAAATTCCGTTCTCAACCAATTTGTTTTGGAAATGCGCGATGTTTCCATTCAAAAGGATTCCATGCGCTTTCGGAAAAATATTGAGCGTATTGGGGAAATTCTCAGTTATGAGATGAGCAAAACACTTCACTATAAAACGGAAGTGGTAAAAACGCCGTTGGGGGAAAAGGAAATGAAAGTACCCGAAACGGATATTGTTGTTTGTTCCATTTTACGGGCGGCCCTGCCCCTTCACACGGGGGTTATAAGTTTTTTTGACAAGGCCGAAAACGCTTATATTTCTGCATTTCGGCACCATCCCGATGGCGGCGATGCCTTTGAAGTGATCGTAAATTATCTGGCATCGCCCTCCGTTGAGGGAAAAACCTTGATATTGACCGACCCGATGCTGGCAACTGGAAAAACGTTGGAAAACGTACTTAAAGCCTTTAAAAGTCACGGAATGCCAAAGGAGATACATATTCTATCCATCATCGGCGCCAAACCTGGAATAGCGTATATTCAGGATAAATTTCCCGAAAACACCCATCTTTGGATAGCGGCTGTTGATGAAAAACTAAACAGCCGAGGCTATATTCTGCCGGGCTTGGGCGATGCTGGCGATTTGGCCTTTGGTGTGAAACTCTAAAAATTCATTCTCTTTTTAAAATGAAAAACAGTTCATTTCCCGCACGGGGAGGAATGGAATTGTAGGCTGTTTCCATTTTCTCAATTTTGAATTTTTCCGAAAAAAGCTTTTCATATTCGTCTTTATTCCCCCCAAAAGGCGGCTTGTCATCATTTAAAGGAATATTGAAGAGCAATCCTACTAGCTTGCCATTTGGCTTGAGCAGTTTGTACATTTTATTTACATATTCTTTACGAAAGGATGGATCCAACGCACAAAAGAAAGTCTGTTCCAAAATCAGGTCGAAGGTATCCTCCAATTCAAAAAAGTCGGCGTGCAGCAGATTTTCCTTTGGGAATGTCGGAATGCGTTCCGCAAGATTTTTTAAGGGAATAGACGAAATATCCACCACGTAAACGTTGTTGAAACCGTTTTCAAAAAGGTATTCCGCCTCATAGGAATTACCGCCGCCGGGAATCAAAATCTTTAGGTCTTTATCTGAAAGTTGGTCGATGTATTCCTTTATAGGCGTGGAAACGTGGCCTATATCCCAGCCTGTTTCGCCACTGAGGTATTTGTGGTTCCAGAAAGCTTCGTAATAATTCATATGCTAATTTTCAAAACGTATACTCCAAATGCCGCGCACTTCATTTTCGCCGTAGCCTGTGGCCTTATCCATTGGGTACAACTCCTGTATTTTGGACAAGGTGAGTGTTTCCAGTTCCTTTCCGGGAGTGCCGTGGCATTTCAAGCACATGGAATTGGTAACGATGGGGTAATAAAATTCTGTTTCCTTGCCCAAATCAACCACAATTGGGTTTACCTCGTCTCCGGCAGTCACTTGTTTTTTAAAGTTTTCAAGATACTGAAGCTCTGCGGCATTGGCTTTGTTTTTTGGATTTCTCGGTTTATCCGTAACGCGCTTAATATATGCCTTATGGACGGTAGCCATACTGTCTGTTATGGGCAAAGCCTGAACATTACAAAAGTCTAGGGCGGCAATAACCCCGTTCTTTTGGATTTGGCTCATCAGGTTCTTCCCCAATTCGGCTTTGGTGGTCTGTGCCATTTGCATGCCGCGATCATTTACGGAAGGTTGCGTATTTGTATTTTGGTTTTTACCCATTCCTTTGCCATTGCCCATTGCGCGACCCATTCGGCCCTTCATCTGTGGTCGGTCGCCGTGCATTTGCTTGTAGTGGGCGTCAAACCATTCGGGCTCTTCTATATCGTTATCAAACATATAATCCGCAATTTGCTTGATAGTTTCCTCTGGATAGAATTGATAGGGCATCAATCCGAATTTCTTGATGGCGCCGGGCATTTTTGATTTTTCTTCGGAAGGATTCTTGGCCCACGCCACCATTGCCTCAATAAATTCTTCCTTTGAAGTTTCCTCAGAAATATAATGCATCTTTACGGCTACCATCGGAGGGGCAATCATTGCATCTTCGGCAGTTTTTGGATTGTGGCAAACGTAACAGTTGTTTTCCATCAATTTCTTGCCGGGATGTTCCTGATTTATTTCGGTTTCAGTGTTGTCTGCATTTTCGGCAATCGCCAAATATTCGCTGCGGGGATTGGTATTGCAGGCAGTGAATAAACTGATCAAAAATAATGTGGCTAAAAGTTTCATATTTTAAGTATAAAGTTGTGGACACTTCAAAAATAAAGGGAAACTTCACCCTTGACAGTAACAAAAGTTACACTTCAACGGTTTAAATATGTCATCTTAAAACTAAAGTGCGATTATTTTAATACTATTTCGGTTAAGCTCGATTTTCCCCATGGATTCCAGCTTCTTCAACAAACGCGACACCACCACGCGCGAGGTGTGAAGCTCATACGCAATTTCCTGATGCGTGGAATTGATCAGGGAATCATTTGTTACCTTTTTTTTGTTTTGAAGGTATTTTACCAAGCGCTCGTCCATATTGTAAAATGCAATGCTGTCAATGGTTTCGAGCATTTCGGTAAGGCGGGCATGGTAACTTTGAAAGACGAAATTGCGCCAACTTTTATACTTGCCCGTCCACTCCTCCATTTTTTGGATGGGTATCATTATCAACGTGGTGTCGAGCTCTGCAATAGCGCGGATCTCACTTTTGGTCTGCCCCAAACAGCAGGTTAGGGTCATGGCGCAGGTATCGCCGCGCTCCAAAAAATAGAGCAGCAGTTCGTCCCCGTCATCGTCTTCCCTTAAAATTTTTATAGCCCCCTTGAGGAGCAAGGGCATGGAACGTACGTAATCGCCAATCTCAATAAGCTTCTCGCCTTCCTTTACCTCTTTTAAAGTACCTACTTCGTTTATTTCAGCGATGAGAGCGTCTTCAAAAATATGGGTGAAATTTTCTTTTAAATCTGTGAGCATGCGAGATGTTTTTTGGTTGGTTTTTAAATAACGAAAATACCAAATTTCAACCATATCAAATGGATCTACAGGTAGCGTTAATTTTTTTATTCAATAAATATTCTAAAAAAGATAATAATTAAAGCTATAAAGAAAATAGTTGTGTAAATAAGCTTGTTGTATTTCGCCAACCAATTCGGAAGAAAAATATCGAAGTTGGCTCTGGTGGAGTCAGAATATTTTCGAGCCAAGACCGTAAGCGGACAAAACATTCTAAAAGCCAGCAAAACCAAACCTTCCATCAAAACAAGGGCTATGCAGATCCAGACCCATTTGTCAATTTTATTGGCGATGGCGGCGTACAAAAGATAGAAAATAACCACATTAAAAAACAGCCAAATAACCGTGTGCAGGCTTTTTATAAACAGCAGTCTCTTGTTTTTTGAATAGGCCATTTTCCTAATCTGAAATTTTCAAATTATACTGAACATCCTGTAAATTAAACTTTCCGTAAACAAAATCGCCATCGGGAAAGTGCCAAACGGCATCGGCAGCAACGGGCAGTTTATAGCCGTTGACCGTGCCGTATTCGGTAACCGGGGTTGAAAACGGAACGTTTTGGTTGGAATTCACATCCACCCTGTCTTCTGAAATAAAATTGATCAATCGCCCACTCTCGTTGAATTTCAAAATCGCCGATACTGAAACCCCTCCATTGTGAAAAACAGCCTTTACCGAATTATTATCCAAGGTCTGCCAATCGATCCGTTTATCAATCAAGGCTGCTGGCGCAAAAAGGCACATATCGTTAAAAAAAGTGACGGTTTCGGTCTTGAACATTTCGGGTTCCGCGATATTTACCACTGGGAAAACGGAAAGCAGTTTTATCAGCATCGATGCCTTTCCCTCTTTATACCGATGGTAACCTTGGGTGGGCAAGCCTTTGAAATTGGCCTTCATAAAAAACAAGCGCGTGGGATCTTCAAAAAAATTATACTGTTCCGAAGTGAACGCAAACCAATCCTTTCCCTTTTCGCGCATTTCGCCTTTAAAAGTGGCTCTTGCAGTTTTTATTTTAGGTTTACCGATTGCCCCGACGTATTTGAGATAGTTCTGAACTGGAATAGGAAGCTGGGCAACATCGGCTTCAGAGATTATTTCTTCGGAAATGTTCACGCTTTCAAAAGATTGAGAAACATCATTTTTAAATTCCCTTTCAAAATTCCAGCCCGCCATTGCCAATAGGGCTACAAACAATACAATTAAATTGGCAAGGGTGCCAAATTTGGCGTCCTGCCAATTCACAATAATCAAAACCTGCGATACTACTATCGCAGCTACGCCAATCCAAAACCAAAGTTTGTTTTTCAACAGAAATAGAATTCCTATCGTTATAAAAGTCAAAGCGACCGCGAGCCATAAAAGACCTTGCGGTTTTGAGAAATTTTGTGACAATTGTGGAATTTCAGCAAAGTCAAAAGCCTTCAAAAAGCCCATCAAGTGAATTAGGCCGTGGAGTAAAAGAAGAATGAAGAATGCGATTTTCATTTTAAAATACTTTTCGTGATTTCAGTCTTAAAAGTCCAAAGCCAAACCAATTCCAAATGAGATATAATTCAGTTTTAATTCAGTTGAAGTATTTTCAATCGTTATATCCCTAGAAAGCGAACGGTAGCGAAGCATTGGGCGCAACGCGAGATTGGGGGCAAACTCATAATCTACTCCTGCAGCAACTTGCCAACCAAATCCGTGGCCAGTGTCGGCGGTAATACTGCCACTGTTATTTTCAACTTCTATATGATTGTAAACCGCTCCAGCCCTTGCCAAGTACGAAAATGCGGAAGTACCGATAGGTTTTATGATTTGAAAACCGAATGTATATCCTGTTTCCTTGAGTGTAAGTTCCTCAGTCAAAAAATTATCATCACCCTTAAACTCGTTTAAGCCCCAACCCGCATAAACTGCAAAATGGGGCATAATTTTATATGCGCCGGTAAGTTCGAAACCAAAGCCAATTTTAGTGTCGGTATTGCCCACGTCACCAGTGGGAAAATTAAGTCCAGGCCTAAACTCCAACGACCATTTTTCCTGTGCTTCCGCTCCAATTGAAAACAGCAGCATGTTGGCAACAAACAAAAAACTGAACTTTTTCATAATGTTTACGTTTTCGTGAAACACTCAAATTTACTTTGGATAACAGTTTTTTACTATGACGAAAATCAGTTAATTATTGTTTATCAATAACTTGAAGCTATTTAAGAAGAAGAAATAGCTGTTTTTGAAATTTGGTGGCGTTTCCACCATTTCACGATTTCAAACCACAACACACTCAACATCCCGATCCCAACACTGATGCCGAGCTGGTTTATATCAAGTGTTTCAAATTGAAAAAACTTAGTGAAGGGCGGCACAAAAAGGAGCAACAGGGTAATGCCCACGGTAATGCCCACGATGATTGGCACCAAGTTGTTTTTATATTTGAATGTGGTAAAGATGGAGTAGATAAAAGAGCGGTTTACAAAGGTCAACACAATATTTGCGGTTATAAGTGCAGTGAAAACCATAGTACGGGTTACCGCTTCATTTGAACCGTCATTTACCGCAATCTGATAAACCGTAAGCACTCCTGCCGTAATGATTAATCCTTGGATTATACTGGTGAAAAGTTCGCTCCAATTAAAAAAGGTGCTGGAAAAAGGCCGTGGTTTTTGGAGCATGGAATCCTTTTCCAGCGGTTCGTTTTCATAAACTATCGAGCAGGTTGGACCCATTATCAATTCCAACAAAATAACGTGTACGGGCGTGAAGATATTGGGATAAACCCAGCCCAAGACCAAAGGAATAAAAACGGTAAGGATGATGGGAATGTGGATGGAAATGATATACTGAATAGCCTTTTTTAGGTTGGAATATATTTTTCTGCCCATCGCCACGGCGTCAACCATTTTGGAAAGATCGTCATCTACAAGAATCAATGAAGCGGAATGCTTGGCTATCTCGGTGCCCTTCTTCCCCATTGCCACCCCGATATTTGCGGCTTTTAGCGCCGGGCCGTCGTTTACGCCATCGCCCGTCATCGCCACTATGTGGCCCTGTGCTTTCAGGGCGTTGATTATTTTAAGTTTCGCTTCGGGAAACATCCGCGCGAAAATGTTTTTTTCCGAAGTGATCTTTGCCAGTTCCGAATCGCTCAGATGCACAAGGTCATCACCCGAAATAACCTCCCCAGAGCCCCTGAAATTTACCTTTTTGGCAATGGCCGCAGTGGTTTCGGCAATATCGCCGGTAATGATTTTAACCGCAATGCCCGCATTGTAAAAATCCTGGAATACTTTTGAAATGTTCCCTTTTGGCGGGTCGTAAAAAGCAACCAGACCCTTAAATTCAAACTTGAAATGCTGTTGCTTTTTTGGCCAGTCAGTTCCTTCAAATTTTGAAATTCCCACACCCAAAACCCGATAGCCATGGGCTGCCAAATCAGTTATTGTCTTTTTTAAAATTTCCTTTTTACTATCACTTAAATTTGAAACTGCCATCAAAGCTTCGGGCGCGCCTTTAGCAGCAATAATTCGTTTGCCCCTGTCATTTTCAAAAATATGGGTCATCATCGGGGGTTTGCCTCCCAGAGGATATTCGTGGACCATTTTGAAATTGAGCCTTTCATCCTTTTCAGTAATTGTTTCATAAAAACTGTGCAGCGATTGCTCCATGGTATCAAAAGGAATGGGCTCGCTGGCCCACATGGCAGTAATTATAAGTTCCTTTTCACTGGCGGAAAGCACTTCTTTTACCGAAGTGACCTTATCGGTTTCCAGCGTGAAAATTTTATCGAGCCGCATTTTATTCTCCGTAATCGTTCCCGTCTTGTCCACACATATTATCGTGGCACTACCCAGGGATTCCACGGTTTTCATCTGTTTTACGATTACGCCCATATTCATCAGCCGCCACGCGCCAATGGCCATAAAGGTGGTAAAGGCAACCGGGATTTCCTCCGGCAAGATGCTCATGGCAAGGGTAAGCGCCTTTAACAGGCTGTCCAAAACGTCTTCGGAATTGTAATAATTGATGCCCCAAACCAAAAGAAAAATCACCGCTCCGGCGATTACCATCTTTTTTACAAAATTGTTTATCTGGAGCTCGAGCGTCGATTTTTCGGAAGAAATATCCTCTATGCTCTTCCCTATTTTTCCGACCTTGGTCTGGTTGCCTATCGCGGTTATTTCGGCTATGGCAAGGCCGCCCCCTACTTGGGTTCCCATATAAATCTTATTGTCGGCGGAATTTGCATCTTTTTCAACAGAAAAGGATTCCCCCGTTAAAATGGACTCATTTACCGAAAAGTCATTGGAATGGACGATAACGCCATCGGCCACAATAGTTGACCCTTCCTCCACCATCAAAAAATCTCCCACGACGACTTCTTGGCTCATTATTTCAACCACTTCCCCATTGCGGATTACCTTGCAGTGCGGTTGGGAAAGTTCCTTTAGTTTTTCGAGTGCGTTATGGGTTTTTGCATCCTGGTAAAGTGAAATGGCAGCGACCAAAAGAATGGCTGCGGCGAGGAAAATACCGTCACCCGTATTTCCCGTGAAAAAATAGAGCGTTGCGGCGACCAGCAGTAAAATTACCATCGGTTCCTTTACCAAGCCCTTTATAGCCTCAAGAAAGTGGTTTTTCTTTTTTGATTCAAGAACATTGCTGCCGAATTTTTTTCGTGAGGCTAAGACTTCGGAGTTGGTCAGTCCTTTTATGTTGAAGTTAGTTATGGGCATTTTTGGAACGGGCTTGGTTAATCATTAAAATTATGAATTTCCCACCCATTCATTTATGATAACTATCATTTAAAAAAAGAAAAAGTCCAAAACCAGGTCTCAACGGCGCCTGTCTGCTCTCCGTAGGAAGGCAGGCTCGGCCGGACATCGATATCACTAAAAAAAATTACAAAGGAATATTCCCGTGCTTCCTGTTTGGCCGCGGAACGTCCTTCGTTTCCAGCATTGCAAAAGCCTTCAGCAGTTTTCTGCGGGTTTCGCGGGGCTGGATTACCTCATCGATAAATCCGCGCTGTGCGGCCTTAAAAGGATTGGCAAATTTTTCGGCATATTCTGCTTCCTTTTCCGAAAGTTTTAGTTCGGGATTTGCAGCTTCGGCGATTTCTTTTCTAAAAATAATCTCGCTGGCGCCCTTTGCGCCCATCACGGCAATTTCAGCCGTTGGCCATGCGTAATTCATATCGGCGCCAATGTGTTTACTGTTCATTACATCGTACGCACCACCGTAAGCTTTTCGGGTAATTACTGTTACCCTTGGAACAGTTGCTTCACTTAAAGCGTAAAGCAATTTTGCTCCGTTCAGAATAATACCGTTCCATTCTTGATCAGTTCCCGGAAGAAAGCCCGGCACGTCCACCAAAACCAAAAGCGGAATGTTAAAACAATCGCAGAAACGCGTAAACCGCGCACCTTTTTTGGAACTGTCAACATCCAAAACGCCCGCGAGGCTCATCGGTTGGTTTGCAACGATGCCAATGCTTCTGCCACCCAATCGCGCAAAACCGACTATAATGTTGTCCGCGTAATCCTTATGCACTTCAAAAAAAGTATCTGCATCAATAATTCCCTTGATTACCTCGTGCATATCGTAGGGTTTGTTGGCGGAATCGGGCACGATCGTCTCCAGTTCCTCCCGATACTCATCGGCGGCTTCAAAAGGCAGTTTTTCAGTCACGGATTTGTTGTTCTGCGGAATATAGCTGAGCAGGGTTTTAATCTGTTCCAAACATACAATATCATTCGCCGCCGTGAAATGCGTTACCCCACTTTTGGTGGCGTGCGTGCGTGCGCCGCCCAGTTCTTCGGAAGTAACGTTTTCATTGGTAACGGTTTTCACCACGTTGGGTCCCGTAACGAACATATAACTGCTGTCCTGCACCATCAAAGTGAAATCGGTCATCGCTGGTGAATACACCGCCCCGCCGGCACAAGGCCCCATAATTGCCGAAATTTGCGGAATCACACCCGAAGCCTGCACGTTTCTGTAAAAAATATCGGCGTAGCCACCCAAAGACCGAACGCCCTCTTGAATCCGGGCGCCACCGGAATCGTTCAAGCCAATCACGGGTGCGCCAACGCTCACGGCGTGGTCCATTATTTTACAGATTTTCTCCGCGTGGGTTTCGGAAAGGGCGCCGCCAAAAACCGTAAAATCCTGTGCAAAAACATATACCAAACGGCCGTTGATGGTGCCATAGCCTGTAACTACCCCATCGCCGTAATACACTTCCTTTTGCATATCGAAGTCTGTGGTTCTATGGGTTACGAGAATGCCCATTTCCTCAAAGGAGCCTTCGTCGAGGAGATATTCCACACGTTCGCGGGCGGTGAGTTTTTTCTTTTCGTGCTGTTTTGCAATCCGTTTTTCGCCCCCGCCTTTTTTGGCTTCGGAAAGGATTGCTTGCAGTTTTTTATTGTTGTCGGTCATATTTGTGATAATTGAAGCCTCTGCGAACTCTGCGCCTTTGCGGTAATAAATTGCACCGCAGAGACGCAGAGGGCGCAAAGAATTTACTTCGGCATACGAAGCATTTGTGAATCTTTTAAATATTGTTTTAATGCGAAAAGCGCCGCCACTTTGGCTTCCTCTTCATTGATGGCTTTCAGCTTTTCTTCGGAATAGTATTTCTTTACAAAATTGGTGTCGAAACTTCCGCTTCGGAAGGCTTCGTGTTCAAAAACGAATTTTCCAAAGGAAAGCGTGGTGCTCACGCCTTCAATATCGTATTCCGAAATGGCTTCCAGCATCCGCTGCATCGCCTCATTTCGGGTTTTTCCGTAGGTGATCAGTTTTGAAAGCATGGGGTCGTATTGGATCGGTACCTGCATTCCTTCGGTAAAACCATCGTCCACGCGGATGTTTTTTCCGCTTGGCGGACGGTACACTTCCAACTTTCCAACGCTCGGCATAAAGTTGTTCAGCGGGTCTTCGGCATACACGCGAAGTTCAAAAGCGTGGCCCATGATTTTTAAATCTTCCTGCGAAAAAGCCAATTTTTCGTTGTTTGCAACATTTATCTGCTGTTCCACCAAATCGAGTCCCGTAATTAATTCAGTAACGGGATGCTCCACCTGCAGCCGAGTGTTCATTTCGAGGAAGTAGAAATTGTGTTTGTCGTCCAAAAGAAATTCCACCGTTCCCGCGCCCACATAATCGCAGGCTTTTGCGACTTTAACAGCAGCTTCGCCCATTTGTTTACGCAATTCCGAAGTCAAAACTGACGATGGCGCTTCTTCAACCACTTTTTGATGACGACGCTGAATACTGCATTCACGCTCAAAAAGATAAACCGTGTTTCCAAAATTATCTGCCAAAACCTGAATTTCGATATGTCGCGGTGAAGTGACAAATTTTTCAATAAAAACCGAGCCGTCCCCAAAAGCATTTTCTGCTTCGCTGATGGCGCGTTTCATTTGGTCTTCAAATTCATTGGCGTTTTCAACGATTCGCATTCCTTTTCCGCCGCCACCAGCGGACGCTTTTATGAGAATTGGGAAGCCAATTTCCTTTGCAATTTCCTTGGCAGCGGAAACATCGGTAATAGCTTCATCGGTGCCGGGAACCATCGGGATGTCGTATTTTTTTACGGCATCCTTTGCGGCGAGCTTGCTTCCCATGATGCGGATGGCGTGCGATTTTGGCCCTATAAATATCATTCCGCTTTTTTCGACACTTTCACCGAATTCCGCATTTTCACTTAAAAATCCGTAGCCGGGATGGATGGCATCCACGTTCAATTCCTTGGCAATCTTTATAATTTTATCGCCCAAAAGATAGGATTCGTTGGAAGGCGGCGGACCAATGCAAACGGCTTCATCCGCAAACTTTACGTGGGGCGCATTTCTATCGGCTTCGGAAAACACGGCAACCGTTTTAATGCCCATATTTCGGGCGGTCTTCATGATTCGCAAAGCAATTTCGCCTCTATTGGCAATTAATATTTTCTTAATCATTTTTTTCCAATTCAATTAGCAATTTTCCTTTATCGACTGTTTCGCCTTTTGCGATGTTTACCGATTTGATAACGCCGTCACGTGGAGCAGTCAAGGTATTTTCCATTTTCATCGCTTCCAAAACGCAAATGAAATCGCCTTTTTTTACTTCATCTCCTGCGGAAATGTTGACTTCCAAAATAACGCCCGGCATTGGGGCGTGGATTTCATCTTCAAAAGAATCATTTCCAAGCGAAAGCCCCATCTTGGTAATAAGGGCATCCAATTCGTTTTCTATCTTGACTTGATAGCGATTGCCATTTATTGATACCGTGTAAATTCTGTTTCTAAAATCTGCCCCGAGGGTTTCAACCTCAACCGATTTATTATTATAAATAACATTGGATTTTTTGTTATCGGATATAACATCAAGTGTTTCCAAATCTTTCGGATTTAATGAAAACTCAAAATTATCATTGACAATCGTTTTAAATTTTTCTTCCATAAACTGAAATTTTGATAAAGATAATATTTGTGGAAAGATTATGCCAATGCTTATTCTTTCTAAAATAAAAAACCTTGCCGATAATTAAATCAACAAGGTTTATAATTTAAAACATTTGATGTTTAAACTATTTTTTAGGTTTTGATTTTGGTTTTGGTTTCGGACTTTGCTTTGCTGCTTTTGGTTTCGCTTTTACAGTGCTTTCCGACTTCATTTTTTTTCTAACACCACTCAAGGCAGTCCTCAATTCACTTATCCGCGTTTCCAAATCTTTTTTCGGTTTATAAACGGTGCTATTTAAACCGACAACTTCATTGAGAGATTGGGTTAAAAATTCAAGGTGTTCCAGCTCTGCAGCTTTCTTTGCTTCGGAACCTGCTTTTTGCCATATCTTTTCAAAACCTTTAATTACCTCGTTCCATTTTGATTCAATTTTATCATCTTCAATAATCAAGACGAGGCATAAATCAATATTCAAAGAGGCAATCAAATCCCAATAGTCAAGGTCTTCAACTTCAGCCTTTTCTTCTATTTTCCTTTCTAGCTCATTAAGTATTTGTCGTGCTTCGGAAGTAAATCTCAATTTATATTTTTTCTTATCTACCGTAAATTCACTTCCCGGGCTCAATGCGCCACTAAATACTAATATACAGGCGAGTTCGATGGCATTTGCGAGGGAATAGGTTTTATTTGAATTTAAATCATTTTTAAAAGCCCTTTCGTAATGGGAGATTGCAGTTTTATAGGCATTGGTTCGTTTTTTTGCATCTGGAGCCAACATTGCCAAACGTTTGTAAGCACTTCCCAAAAGATTGTGGCGTTCGGCCGTTTCGCCTGCAAAAAGCAATACCGTAAGATCAGTAATTACACGTTCCGTTTTTTTATACGCTTCTTTTTTGGAAGCTGCGGTAGGGTTTTCATTTTCAAAAATTTCCCTGATATACTGTTTCGCTCGTGTATTGCAATATTTTTCCATACAGGAAAAGGAGAATTCCGCATTCTCCATTTTTAGGAGCTCTTCATAATTATCAGAAGCTTCAATGTACATTGCCAATTCCTGATATATTTTGGCTACCCTTTCTATAATTTGTGGCGTTCTAAAAACATCTCGATCCACCGCCTTCATAATGGTATTCAATTCCGCCAGATTATCTTTGTCTGCACCTGTAGCCATCTGCAATTGGTTGAGAAGGTTATCCAGATGAATCTCAGCTTCCTGCGGAACTATATAACTTGGCGACCAAGAACCTTTTCCAGCAGAGATACCTTTCAGTTTAAAGAAAGGGTCCCCATAACATTGATAGGCACCCCAAGTATTATTACCTGGATGCTTTTCATAAATATAATTTCGGGCATTTTTAACGGCATCCCCAAAATTATCCCCAGAGAACATACTGCTGTAAAACACCTGTGAAAAATCCAATGCCGCCGCATCATTAACGGCCCAACCAGCCGCAATTACGGCTTTCACGCCTATGCTTATCAATTCAGTACCAATATTTGCAGCCAGTTTATAGCGATCTTGATAAAACCTTTCATCTTCCGCATTGCTATAACCGAGGTGACAGCAGTTTACGAAAACGAGTTCTGGTACCACGGGCATTTGTTGTATTTCGAAAACTGTAAGGAATATATCCTTCCCGATAACCATTCCAGATTTTTTTGGGGATTTTGGATTGAAAACCCCGTGGCCTGCCAAATGTATTATTGTATAATCGTTACAGAAAAAATTCTTGACTATGCTTTCGGCATCTGTGCCTATAAGGCTTGTGGTGGGGTAACCCACATTTTCCAAGGTATCCTTAACCATCATTCCTTCTTCTTTTGCACCGGGCAATTGGGAAATAAAACCATTCAGAATAGGATCGGCAATAATTAAGGCGCCTTTTTCGGCAACACGTTTTATGTTAATTCGATAATCCTTTGTGGATAACTGCCGAATCATTCCGGCGTTTATACACAGAGGTTTGGCATTGGTTGTATTGTCCTGTAGCAATTCCCAAGGATAGGAAGCCGTTTTGGTATCCAAGATCCAGGAAATATTTCCTTTACGTTTAAGCTTTTCCTTTAAATTATTTGGAATCAATAATTCGAAAAGGGTTTTTGCGGTACAGGCTGACCATTGGTTGCTACTCGAAGCTTCTGAAATAAAGAGGTCTATCAACGGAGTGCTGCTGTATAGTTCATTTTCTTCTTCACGGGAATCGCCTGTTGAAGAACCAAAAACCATACTGGATGGCTCTCCGGTTTGTTCGTTGGCTTCTTTGTATTTGATTGTAATTCTGTTCCACCAATCCTCTGCAGTGTCCAATGGCGTTCTTTTTTGAATACCCAATAAGTTTTTGATTCGTTTATTACCAATAATAATATTGTAGGTTGAATTTTCCTTATTGGCTATTTTATTGAGCACGTACATACAATTTAACGCACGATCTGCATAAAGCTCGATAATTTCAATATTTTGAACTGTTCTGTAACCATCATCTCCCAAAGTTTTCACTTTTTCATTGGCGCGGTTTACCCCATCAATAATTGCTTTCAGAGAACCTTCAACCGAAAGTCCGCCATAGCCTGTTGCAACTATTAAAGAAGAAACCCCTATTCCTCTTTTGGGAATGTTTTTACCTCGAATGCTCAATAAATAATTCAAAACCCCTTGTTCCACAGATTTTGAAAGCTGAAAAGAAGTAAGTTGGTCCGGTTCTCCAAGTCCCACGATAATTGCACCTTCAAAGTCGCTGTTTTTTGTTTTACCGAATAAAGCATTGGTGCCAATTTCACCCGGATAAAGCCCCAATCGATGTTTTGAGGTGAGGCTTCCGTTTAGGTAATTATCAATGGCTCTTTCTGCATAGAGCACCCCGTCATTCAAGAAATGCCCGGCAATGATTGGATAGGAAGCATAGCGAAGATCGCCATTGCTAACGCTGATGGTAACCGGTATTTGGCTACCAACAGGTTCCATTTCATCCGCAAGTCCCAAGATGGTTTTTTCCAAACCATTTTCGGACAGATCAAAATCTATATCCGGTTCAGCCCTAAAGATTGTTTCCTCCCCGCGCAACAAAGGTTTGGTGTTGAGGAGCAATTTGGTTTGCCCGGTGGAAAGGATTTCTTCTATCGCATTAAAAAGATCGGGCTCATTGGCCAGGGCACCGTGGGTAACCCGTGAATAATAAACCGCATTGGTCTCAATAAGTTGTTTCGGAATACCGGATGCCCAAGTTACACTTTGGTCGCCTTCGCTGGTGTAGAGGAAATACAGTTGTTTTTTCGGCGGAATTTCGTCGAGATAATAACCACAGGGAGTCATTTTATCCTTTCCGGCAATATACACCATACTCGAATAATCTATATCATCCCTTTTCTTCAAGATATTATCGCGGTAATTTTTGAAGTAATCCAGATCAGATTGTAACGGCAATGGCCAATCCAATTTACCAAAATACTTCCGCATATTTTCCCAAGTTTCCATTTTAGCGAAATCGTTTTTGGGATCGGTTGTTAAAGGAAGTAAAGCCAAAATCCCAGGGAATTTGGAGAACATTTTAAGCAATCCTTCTTTGGTATGGAAAAGATCCAATTTGCTCAACTTTTGGATTATGGCATCCTCTCCAAACAGAACTGAAGGAATCCGGAATGAACCACCAAGCGGCGATCCAAGAAATAACATTCTAAAACCTTTTGAAGCTTTCAAATCTTGCCAAGTATCGTCGTGATTAAGGATAAAATCGCGTGCCAAAAGCCCGCCCATGGAATGCCCGATAATTTTTATTGGTTGCCCAACTTTAAGCAAACTTTTAATTTTTATATTGAATTCACTTGCACATTCAGGCAATGGTTTTCGCCAATCGAAAGGATATACCACCACATCATATTTTGCGGATAACCATTTGTAAAGTTTGTAATATGAAGTTTTTACCACGGAATCCGCAACAATTTTATTTACATTGGAATACCCAAGATTGACTAATCCTCCAGTAAGAATACGACCATAATGAAGCCAAATTTCCTTGTCTTTCTGTGAAAGATTGGAGCCCATTATTCCAGGAAGCATAACTACTATCGGTTTTGTTCCCGAAGGTGGCGATGTTGAAGGATACAGTTCGCCAGATTCCACAAGTGCTCTGTCACTTCCGGGAATTTCATCCTGTGCAATACATTTAAATCCAGGGATAAGTTCCCCTTCAGCGGTTTTAAGAACCAAGTCTATCGCTTCGCGGGTTTTATCATTTTCAAAGTACTTGACGTGGTTAACGTCGGCGCCTTGATCAAAGAAATATTGAATGTTGTCTTTACGTTTTGCACCCAAATACATGGAATCTGTATTTACAACCAAATCATTACGTTGCCAGTAGAACAATTTCCCGAGGATTACAAAAAGCCCTTGCCCCGAAAAACTTACTCTTCCATTTCCCGAAATAATAGCCAAGGGCTTTCCATTAATAGCGGTTTCAAGGGATGGATCATTTAATATTTTTATAAATGGCGATTCTGGTCTTTGTGCCTCCAAGCCAGGAAGTACATTAACATCATCCTTGCTTTCAACGGCTGCGGAAAGCAGTTCTTTTAAAACATCCCCAAACGGACCGCCAACCAAGGTTATCAAATTAAAAAATACATTCAGGATATGGTCCAATCTTTTTGAAGCCAGCTTGGTTCCCGCAGCGGGACAACCTACCCTAATAAATTTTGCAACTGT
Source organism: Aequorivita soesokkakensis (assembly GCF_001641085.1). Taxonomy (GTDB): domain Bacteria; phylum Bacteroidota; class Bacteroidia; order Flavobacteriales; family Flavobacteriaceae; genus Aequorivita; species Aequorivita soesokkakensis. Next base: position 119,143 of record NZ_LXIE01000049.1, read on the forward strand.
TATCTTTTTATCCTTAAAAATTTTATTGAGCGCCTCTATATTTTCAATATCCTCTTCCCTATCTCCTTCTTTTTCGAGTAATGCAATGTGCTGGTTGTTAAAACCTATGGAAGCTTCATCATTGTTATTGCTGTATTTATTCAAAATGTCGCCTACAATTCCACCTCTGGAATGCGTAAGCATGTGCACCACGGAATTATCGGGAAGCATTTGTGCCAATTTTACAACATTTAGCAACGGGCTTTCCGAAAGGGTTCTGTGTTGAAAAGCGAGCACATTTTTACCGTAAATCTGGTGCAGAGTATTCCAAACCGGAGTAGCCTTTAAATCCTGAAATGCACCAAATGTATCTGAGTTTGTTCCGTGGATAAAAAGAAAAAACGGACTGTTGGAAGCTTTTCCATCAAAAACCCCAAATTTAAAATCCCTATCAACCGTAAACAGCGCTGCGCCTGCAACCAAAAAGTTTTTGGGCAAAACGGCAGGGTCAATTTCGTTTTGCAGATGTTTGTCCTCCAGTTTTTTTGAAAGAGCCGCAACCCCACTCCCAACGGCCTTTTTCGCGAATACTTTTAAAAGTTTCAACGCAATTTTGCCAACAATTCCTCTTTCTGTTGAAGGAGCGTCCACCGAATCGGGAATTACAAAAACATCGGGATGCATATCACGGCTGCCGGGAGGTTTTAGGGCCGGATCCAGTTCCGGAAAAACCTCGTGCATGGTTGAGGCATCACACATCCACGACGTGCCATCATCAAGAACCAATTCCAACAGCTTATCATTTGCCTCGAGTTGTATTTCGTGTTGATTGGAAACGTCTCTATTGCTGGCCTGCAAATTATAAACAACTGCTCCCTCCTCATTGGTTTCCTTTTTGCCATAAACCACTAGTTTTTTAATCGGTTCCATAATGTTGATTATTAGTTTATTATTAAAAAATGAATGTCACTTCTATTTATAAAAAAGCGGATATTGGCGTATAATACTCAAATCCAGTAATTTAAATCAACATTAAAAGTAAGGTTAAATTATCAAACTTAACTTTAAATTATTGACTATTAGTTAATTAAATAAAAAAGGGAGTTGTTTTGAGGAGTTTAAAAAGTTACGATATTTTTTCAAATCTGAAAAAAGTTTTATTTATCGAATCTTTATTCAATATTTTAAGTATCTTTTTGAAAAATAAACGATTTTGAAATGCCAATTAACAAATTGCAAACCAAAAGAAGATGAACAATCTGGGCATTACTCACAATAAGAAAATTAAAACTTAGGAATTCGTGAACCTTCGGTTTCCATATTCCGTTTTATCAAATATTTTATACAGATGAAATTAAAATTTTCACTTCTTATTTTCTTGATGCTTTTCGTTTTCTGTGGTCAGAAAAACGAGAAAGACGTTGCTTTGCAAACCGAAACTCCATCATATAAAATTGAAAAAGTAGTCCAAAACCTCTCCAATCCTTGGGGAATGGCGTGGCTGCCCGATGGCAGTATGTTGATTACTGAAAAGGATGGGCGATTAATTCATTTCAAAAACGGTGAAAAGACCGAAATAGCAAACGTGCCGAAAGTTTACAATAGCGGACAGGGTGGTTTGCTGGATATTGAATTGCATCCAAACTATAAAGAAAATGGATGGATTTATATGACTTATGCTTCCGAAGAAGGTTCTGGGAATGGTGGGCACACTGCTTTGATGCGTTGCAAACTGGAAGGCAATTCGCTTACAAATATTGAAACCCTTTACAAGGCAGCGCCCAACACTACGGCCGGACAACATTTCGGGTCGCGGATTGAGTTTGATAATGATGGTTTTGTGTATTTCTCCATTGGCGAACGTGGCGAGCGCGATGTAAATCCGCAGGATATAACTCGTGATGGCGGAAAAATATACAGATTGAATGATGACGGAAGCATCCCCACGGACAATCCTTTTTACAATGAACCCAACACCAAAAAAGCGATTTACACCTACGGAAACCGCAATCCACAGGGAATGGCAAAGCATCCCGAAACCGGAAAAATCTGGATGCACGAGCACGGCCCAAAAGGTGGCGATGAAATAAATATTGTAAAAAAAGGTGCAAATTACGGCTGGTCCGCTGTAACCTACGGCGTCAATTACAGTGGAACAAAAATTACCGATGAAACCTCAAAACCCGGAATTGAACCGCCCATTTATTATTGGGTTCCCTCAATCGCTCCCTGCGGGATGGCTTTTGTTACGGGCGAGAAATATCCACAGTGGAAAGGGAAACTTTTGGTAGGCTCTTTAAAATTTGCCTATGTAGAATTGCTTACATTGGATGGTGAAAAAGTAATAAATCGTGAAAAAATAGCACAGGATATCGGGCGGGTTCGAAACGTGAAAATGGGCCCGGACGGATTGATTTATATTGCCGTTGAGGGACAGGGAATTTTTAGATTGCTTCCTGAATAGTTTTAGTCGCGAATTCACAAATATTTTTAAAGAATCATTCGTGAATTCGCGGCTAATTAAATTTTACTTTTTAGCGCCCTTTTTTCTTTTTCTCCAGAAATCAAAAGCAAACCAACCGATTACTGCAATTACGAAATACATTAAATAAGAAATTGGTTTTCCGCTTCCGCCAACAGTTGTGAAGAGGCGCTCCCAGCGAATTTTGTTTGCAATGCCTTTAGCATTACTGTCCCAGCTCATCCAAATGAATACAGGTTTTCCAACTACGTGATTAAATGGAACAAACCCCCAGGTGCGCGCATCTTGCGAATTATCACGGTTATCCCCCATCATCCAATAATAATCCATTTTGAAAGTATATTCTGTGATAGGCTGGCCGTTTAGCATAACCTGTGTACCAGATTGGGTAATTTTATTTGTAATTCCAAGCTCACTTCCTTCGTAAACTTCAATAATCCGTTTGTACAGTGAAATGGTTTCAGGGGTTATTGCAACCTTTGCGCCAGCCTCTGGAATATAAATCGGTCCAAAATTACTGTTGTTCCAATTTACAAGCCCATTGTTTGGAAACATAACCTTGTTGTTTTCTACAATTCGGTTATTTTCATCCAAGTATCTTTGAATTTCCATCTCTCCTTTTGGAGAAATATCCCTTCGTATGGATTCAATATTAGGGTTGTTTTTCAATCTTGCGGCGGCCTCTTCAGTAACAGCGGCGATTTTAAATTCGCCAGTTTCTTGGTCATATTCTGAAGTGGCATCAGTTATACCATATTGTAAGTATAATTGCTCATCGCTAAGCCTCATATTTGGGTTTTTGTACTTTACCCAATACGAATGTTGAACTCTAGCTCGATCCGGCAAATCATTTTGCAAACCATCAATAAAAACATATCCATCACGAACTTCCAAGGAATCTCCCGGTAAGCCAACACAACGTTTTACGTAATTGGATTCCTTATCAATTGGCTTTTGCAAACTACCGCGCATATGGCCGGGACGGATGTCAATTAAAGTATCTACAGGCCAGTTGAAAACAACAATGTCATTTCGTTTAATTTCCTGAAAACCGGGAAATCTAAAATATGGTATTTGTGGTTTTGAAAGGTATGATTTTGTTCCAACCACGGGAATGGTATCGTGAACCATCGGAAAAGCGATGGGCGTCATCGGTGTTCTTGCGCCGTAATGGAATTTACTTACAAAAAGAAAATCGCCCACCAAAAGTGTTTTTTCCAAAGAAGAACTCGGAATCGTAAATGGCTGCATAATATATGTATGCACTATAGTAGCTGCAACTACTGCGAAAAGAATGGAACTCACCCACTCGCCCGTTGAAGTTCGAGGTTTTAGGCTTCTGTCTTGTATATACGAAACTTTTTGGGTGTAGTTTATGTAATAAATATAAAGCCCCAAAGTCACGATTCCTAAAATGGTATCTGTTGTGGAGTTGCGACCAAAACTGCGCAAGGTTTCCACCCAAACAACTGGGAACATTATTAAATTCACAATTGGCACGAACAGCAAAATTGTCCACCACCATGGGCGGTTTATTATTTTCATCAAAACAACGGAATTATAAACCGGAACCGCTGCTTCCCATGCTTTTCTACCCGCTATTTGGTACAACTTCCAAGTTCCGGCAAAATGGATTACCTGAACCACTAAAAAAAATATAAACCAACCTGTCCAACTCATAATTTGTGAATTTGTGAATTTGTGAATTCGGCCCTTCGACTGCGCTCAGGGTGACATTCCTGTGAATTCGGGATTTGTTAATCTTCAATTCCCAAAACATCTTTCATTGTAAAAATACCTTTTTTATCCTTTAAATATTCCGCTGCCAAAATGGCGCCCAAAGCAAAGCCTTCGCGACTGTGCGCTTCGTGTTTTAGGGAAATAGTATCTATTGAAGAGTCGAAAGAAACTATATGCGTCCCCTTTACATCTTCTTCTCTTTTTGCTGTGATATTCAAACTGTTTTCTTCGGAAGTGTTTAGTTTCCAATCCTTTTTATCGCTGTGTTTCAAAATTCCTTCGGCAATGGTAATCGCTGTTCCGCTGGGTGCATCTTTCTTTTGAAGGTGATGGATTTCCTCTACCGAAACATTGTAATCCTTCCACGGCGCCATCAACTTTGCGGCATATTCGTTTATGCTGAAAAAGAGGTTTACGCCAACACTGAAGTTGGACGCTGTAATAAAACTTCCGTTACGTTTTTCACATAACTTTACCATTTCACCATATTTTTCCAACCAACCGGTAGTCCCGGAAACAACGGGAATTCCAGCATCCAATGCTTTTGAAATATTTGAAACGGCTGCTTCCGGCGAAGAAAATTCTATAGCAACCTCAGCGTCGTTAAAATTTCCTTCGGAAGATTCACTCGTACTTTTAAAAACAATAGCATGTCCTTTTTCCAAAGCCAATTTTTCAATTGTCTTGCCCATTTTTCCATATCCCAACAAAGCTATTTTCATAGGAAAATTATTTAAAACGATACGTCAAAGACATTCCGTATTGTGTTTGTGCGTTGATTGGATTTACATTAAAATTTGGCTGAAGCGAAAGGTCGTCACTTACTTCATATTGCCGTAAATGCGCATCAACATTCGCATCCACAACATTCAATAAATAAAATGCAATGGTAACAATCAAACTAATATCCTTATTTGTCTGTGCAGATTTTTGGGCATTTATTAACCGATCATTACTAATTAAAGGTTCTGTGCCATTTCCGTAAAATTCATCATCAGTATAGCCGGCGAGCCTTCTTTTATAAGCATTTCGGAAACGGTCATACTCGTCATCCTGCTGTTTGTAAAAGTAAATTCCGGCAGCCATTCCCGCATAAATGATTGGAATCTTCCAATATTTTTTATTGTAAACTTGGCCAAGCCCGGGAATTACAGCGGAGTAAAATGCAGCTTTTGCAGGGGCCAGCGGATTGTATTCTTCTTTTTGAATTATTGAATCTTTTACAACAATAATCTTTTCGTCCCTTTTTACAACCAATGTGTCAGAAGTCTGCGCTAACAAAGGTGCGGCAAAGAGTAGTAGAAAAATATATAGGAAATTACTTTTCACTTTTGATTAGCTTCAAAATACGTTCGAAGTCTTCTTTATTTTTAAAAGGAACAACCAACTGTCCTTTTCCCGATTTTGACACTTTTACCTCAACAGATGTTTCAAAAAGGTCTGTCAATTCCTTTTTCGCTTTTTTTGCGAAAGGTGGCGCACTGGCCTTTTGTGCTGAAGCTTTTTCGTTTGGGTTTTTAAAATTTCGAACCAACGCTTCCGTATCGCGAACGGAAAGATTTTGGCTTAAAATCTTTTCATAAATATCAAGTTGGTCGCTTAAATCGTCAACGTTTATCAACGCACGGCCGTGGCCCATACTGATGAAACCGTCGCGCATCCCGGTTTGGATAATTGGATCCAGTTTCAACAAACGCAAATAATTTGCGATGGTGGAACGATTTTTTCCAACTCTATCACTTAGTTCTTCTTGGGTTACGTTAATTTCTTCAATCAAACGTTGGTATGAAAGTGCGATTTCAATCGGGTCTAAATCTTGGCGTTGGATGTTTTCCACCAAAGCCATTTCCAACGATTCCTGATCATTGGCAATACGAATGTAAGCGGGAATGGTTTCCAAACCAACCAATTTTGAAGCGCGAAAACGGCGTTCGCCACTTACCAATTGGTATTTATTGAAATCCATTTTACGAACAGTAATTGGCTGAATTACGCCTAATTCCTTTATTGACGAAGCCAATTCACGAAGCGATTCTTCGTTAAAACTGGTTCGCGGCTGAAAAGGGTTTACTTCAATACTGCCCAAATCCAGCTCTACAATGCTGCCCACAACCTTGTCGGCATTCTTGTCTGCAACAGATTTTATATCGTTGGACGGGTCTTTCAACAATGCTGAAAGTCCGCGGCCGAGGGCTTGTTTTTTGGTCGCTTTCGCCATTTATTCTTTTTCGTTTTTCTTGATTAGTTCGTGCGCAAGGCTTAAATAATTATCGGCTCCTTTACTTGCGGCATCGTAACTGATGATACTTTCGCCATAACTGGGCGCTTCACTTAAACGCACATTTCGCTGAATGATTGTTTCAAAAACCATTTCGTCAAAATGCTTTTTCACCTCATCTACTACTTGGTTTGAAAGACGCAAACGCTGGTCGTACATAGTCAACAACAGGCCTTCAATATCAAGGTTTTCGTTATGTATTTTTTGAACGCTTTTTATGGTATTCAAAAGTTTCCCAAGCCCTTCCAAGGCGAAATATTCACACTGAATAGGGATGATAACCGAATCAGCCGCCGTTAGGGCATTCAAAGTAAGCAATCCCAAAGATGGCGCGCAATCTATGAGAATATAGTCATAATCCGCCTTTAAGCCTTCTATGGCCTTTCTTAGCATATACTCGCGGTTTTCCACATCTACCAATTCAATCTCGATAGCCACCAAATCTATGTGGGAGGGTATCAAATCTAAATTAGGTGAATTTGTGGAAACAATGGCTTGCTTTGCCGTGGCACTGTGCTCAAGTAATTGGTATGTTCCAACTTCAACACTTTCCACATCAATACCTAATCCTGAAGTGGCGTTGGCCTGCGGATCTGCATCTATGAGTAAAACCTTTTTCTCCAAAACGCCCAACGAGGCCGCTAAATTTACCGAGGTCGTGGTCTTGCCCACACCTCCTTTTTGGTTTGCAATTGCAATAATTTTACCCATTAATTTGCTTGAAATTTTAGCAGTTAAAAGTACGATTAATTATGTGGATAGAAAATCATTTTTGTTAACAGGAAGTAAACAATGACCCTGCGGGGAAATTCCAATTTTTAAAATTCCAAATTCCAAATAAAATGTTCAAAAAAACAAAATTCAAAGTAATCCATACAGTTCTTCATTGAAAATTTTCAAAACCTGTTTTTCGATTTTGATTTTTGGAATTTACTTGGAATTTGGTGCTTGGGTTTTGTTATTTAGATTTTTTCTCTCGTATCATCGCTTCTAGCATGTCCCACATTTGCTGTGGAACTTCTTCTAGCAAGTTCATTTGTCCAGCGCCTTTTAGCCATTCTCCACCGTCAATAACCACTACTTCGCCGTTAATGTATGCTGAAAAATCTGAAACTAGATATGCGGCAAGGTTTGCCAATTCTTGGTGTTCGCCAACTCGTTTTACGGGAACTTTTTTTGCGGGATCGAATTTTTCCTTTAAATCGCCCGGAAGCAATCTATCCCAAGCTCCTTTTGTTGGGAACGGTCCAGGAGCAATCGCGTTAAAACGGATGCCGTATTTTGCCCATTCAACCGCCAAAGAGCGCGTCATTGCCAAAACACCTGCTTTTGCTGTGGCACTGGGCACAACATAAGCCGAGCCAGTGAAGGCATAGGTTGTAACAATATTCAAAACGGTTTTATTGGTTTCTTTTTTCTCAATCCAATGCTTTCCAAATGCAAGCGTACAGTTTTTTGTTCCTTTTAAAACAATGTCAATTATTGTGTCAAAAGCGTTTGCGGAAAGTCTTTCCGTTGGTGAAATGAAGTTTCCTGCGGCATTGTTCAAAAGAACATCAACTTTCCCAAATTCTTTTACGGAAGCTTCTACCATTGCTTCAACTTCTTCGTAATTTCGAACATCGCATTGTACCGGTAAAACTTTTCCGCCGGTTGCAGCTTCAAGTTCCTCTTTTACAGTTTGCAGTTTTTCTATGTTGCGGGAAGTGATTACGACATTGGCTCCCAATTCCAAAAAGTAGGTTGTCATTGCTTTTCCAAGGCCGCTTCCGCCGCCGGTTACTACTATTGTTTTTCCCTTTAACGCGTCGTCGCGAAGCATTTTTGCTGTGTAATCCATGAATTTTTTTGTTTGCTTGTAAAGATAAGCAGTAATATTAGGAATGAATAATTAGTTGGAAAGATTTAATGGTCAAGAACCATTTCGGTTTAATTGCGAAAAATAAACCCGAAAGTTAATAAAGCCATAAAATATGACTATTGATGGGTTAAAGGTTGTGAAACTACACGGTTTTCCCAATTACAACCAATATATTTAGAATATGGAAAAAATATTAGTAGCAGGTGCTAATGGCACCACGGGAAAAAAGATAATTTCAATTTTAAAAGACTCCAATAAATACGAACCCATTGCAATGGTTCGGAAGGAAGAGCAGATTTCACAATTTAAGAATGACGGAGTGGAAACCATTTTGGCAGATTTGGAAAATGATGTAAGTAAAACCACCAACGGTATAGACAAGGTGATTTTTGCAGCCGGTTCTGGCGGAAAGAAGGTAAAGGAAGTAGATCAGGAAGGTGCCAAAAAATTGATGGATGCCGCTAAGTCAAAAGGTGTTAAAAAGTTTGTCATGCTAAGTTCCATGGGCGCTGATAATCCTGAGGAAGCTGATGAAATTCAAGAATATTTGAAAGCAAAACACAATGCCGATGAGTACTTAAAGCAATTAGGAATTGAATATAGTATTGTTCGTCCGGGGTCACTCAATAACGAAAATGGAAAAGGAAAAATTGAACTGGACAACAAACTGAACAAGCGCGGAGAAATACCACGTAGAGACGTAGCAGAAACACTCGTTGGCGCGTTAGATGATGCTGTTGCAAGAAACAAAACTTTTGAAATTTTGGAAGGCGATGTTTATATAAAAGCTGCGCTGGAAAAAATTTAATAATTCTATTATGAATAGTAAAAAAGCATCTGTTGAAAGGTGCTTTTTTTTATGGTCTATTGCGATTTCCAAAGCAATTTTTGGGCTGTACCGTGATCGCCCAACTGATAAACGCTTAGTGATGCAGCTTTAAACTGAATTGGTTTAAAAACATTTTCCGACAAACTATCCAATAGTTTTGTTTGTGCTACACCAAGACTAATGTGAGGATCAAAATTTCCAAAACTGTGCTTATCTATAAACTCTGGAACATAAGTTACAGTAGATTCACTGATAGGGCTTCCATCCGGGTTTTGTATAAAGGAAATTTGCGAACCATTTTTCACGGTATAAGGCTGAATAAGTTCGATGATTTTTTCGTGAAGTTTCATTAAAAAATTGCTCTTTTCAACAGCAATCATTGCGAAGCTTTCTTCTTTGTCTTCATAATAAAAAAGGCTTTCCGCGTTTAAGGAATCGTTTTTAATTGTTTCAAAAAGCCCTTCAAATATATTATCTACTTCTAATGCGTTAGTAACACTCGTTAAATCTTCCTCTTTTATAAAACACTGTAGAAGCGTGATATGCGGCACATGGTTTTCATCGAGCTTTATGGTTTCGGGATTGTTTTGATTTATAAATGAATTTAGCTGAAGGGATTGCGCATACATTTCTTCCGAAGGAATTAAAAGCACATCTATCGCAATTATATTTTGCTTTTTTGGAGTACACGAAAAAATGCACAAACAAACAGCGATAGCAATTACATATTTTTTCATTTTAAAAACTTTACTCAACAATCATTTTAATGGTTTGGGTTGAAAAACCGTTGTCCAATTTCAACAAATAAATTCCATTGGAAAGATTGTGGTTCCAAGTTAATTCCTGACTTGGGTTTGTCCATGTTTTTTGCATCAGTCTTTGACCGGTTATGCTGAAAACCGTGGCCGTTAAATTTTGTGTTGAAGTATTGCTTGGAATTACAATGTTGATGCTTTTTTGAACTGGGTTTTGAGCTAAAATAAATTGATTTGAAAACTGATTTTCACCCACAGAAAGTACTCCATCCCTAATTTCATCCAAAGCGAATTGGGCGCTTGCAGCAGTTACGGTAACGTGTGGTTCATTTTCGTTGGGGATGTAGAAATTCACGAAAGGGGAATCATTCAAATCTGGCGTTGCAAACCAATCTGGATTGTCTATCGCCAAAGAACTCATTGTGGGAATGAAGGAGTATAAGTCTTGTTGCAAAGCATTGATAAAGTCAATCAAAACCTGGTTGCCACCGCCATCGCCAAGCGCATCGCTTATACTTCCCGTTCCGCCCGGAGCGCTGTCCACTCCTGCTGTATTGTTTGGCGATTGTGCGGTTGTTTGATATGTATTTATAGGAAAACCAAAAAAGTTTACGGTAACATCAGTAACCGTATTAGTCTGACTTGCAGCTGGGGTGAATTTTAACGCTACATCTACATCAGTCACTGCGTCAATTTCTAGGTTGGTATCGACAATAGTTATTCCGGGGCTGCCTGTTGTGGTTCCAATTCCGGAGCCGTTTATCATGGTTACGTTTCTAACATTTGTAGGGAAACCCAAAACATCCAACTCTGCCTGAAATTCATTTCTAAAACCTGGGGCGCCCAAAGGCAATACTTTTGTTGGGTCTTGCTCATACGTTGAACCTGCCAAAAGATGCCCCAGTAAATGATCCACAAGCATTTCCTTAGCGGCTGGGGAATTTAATAATTGGTCAACAACTTGCTGTGCAGTGGCATCACCAACTTGATCTGCAAAGTAGTTAATTAAATACTGAAGGCTTATGGGAATGTTTGCCCCACGATGTGGCGCATCAAATGAAATGTAAAGACGCGTTTCGGAATCCAAACTGTTGTCTTCCATATATGAAAGGGCGTAGCGAGCAATTAGTCCGCCCATACTTGGGCCTAATACTACAAGTTCGTTATCGCCAACTTTATCCGCGTTTAATTGCTGAATCATTGCTATCAAAACCATTGCGTTCCGCTGAATATAATCGCCGCCGCCGTCTATATCTTTTCCTCCCGTATTATAAAGGGGAGCGTTGAGAATTACGATATCAAAACCTTCGTCGCGAAGAATGTCTGCCATATTTTGCCCATCAAAACTTAAGCTTGCATAAAGACCTGGAATATCTCTGGAATCGCCAGGATCAAAACCATCTAGGACTATGATTGGTTTGTCCAGCACGCCATCAACATTGTCTAAATAGATTTCATATTCGCCTTGGCCGAAATAGGCTTGGGTTTCGTCATACCCTTGATACGCTATGTTTGCAGTGATAGTTTCAACCGCTATGCTTTCGGGATAAATTGCGTTTTCAGGGATATTTTGGAAGCGGATTTGGGCGAAGGTTAGTTGGGTGGTGAGGATTAGAAGTAGGATGTAAAGCTTTTTCATTGAAAAGGGGTTTGGGTTTCGTTTTGGAAAGGTAATGAAAATTTTGGTTGTCGGTTGACGGTATTAGTTGCTAGATTTTCTGAAACGAGTGAAATTATCTACAATACAAAAAGTATTTGCTGTATCTTAAAAAAATGGAAGGAGTTTAATAAATTTTCGAAATAACTTATAAAAACAGTTTATTCAAAATAAAAAATGAGACAATAAGAATAGTATAATTATAGGCTTTTTTGTTTGCGTATTTGTCTCGAAAATATTTTAAATTGAGAAGTATAATTGCGGAAAAAGCTATTAGAATAATTGAAGTAGCTTGCCAAAAAAATGATTTTGTTTCGTTGAGAAAAGTTACGGTTACATCATTATATGTATATAAATCTATTGCTAATAATATCAATACAGCCCAGGAAGCGAGGCTGAAAATCCAACCAAATCGTTTGGATAGCAGTAAAAGAATTCCTGAAATTATAAATAGTAAACCTAGTAAAATATTAAACTGAATGCTTATAATAATTTTGATGATTGAAATCTCTTTAAATTCAAAGTAGGCAAGCATTTTATTAATCTGTAAATTATAGGTGTAAGTGATAATAGATATCATTATTACACCCAAGATTAGCTGTATAAATGCAATGGTTTTTTCTAAATATAAAAACTTTCTCAAGGCAGTTCAGGTTGTTATTTCAAATGTATTAAAACTTCATAAACCACCGCATCAATTTCAATCGAAACGGTGTATGAGGATAATAACGGATAGATGGATCGAGCCAAGTGGGTTTGTCCATCACGCTTTTGTAATGTGTAAATGCTTTAAAACCTGCTTCGCCGTGATAATTGCCAATGCCGCTGTGGCCCACGCCGCCGAAAGGCAGGTTTGAATTACTGATGTGCATCACCGTTTCATTAATAGCACCGCCACCAAAGGAGATTTCCTTTAAAATTTTCTTCTTTATGGAACCGCTTTTTGTAAACAGATAGCAGGATAATGGCTTTGGGAGGCTGTTTATTTTTGCTATGGCCTCTTCTATGGTTTCGTAGGAAAGAACGGGAAGGATTGGGCCGAAAATTTCTTCCTGCATCACGGCATCTTCCATAGTTACATTTTGCATTATTGTGGACTGGATGTAACGGGTTTCGGCATTTGTTTCGCCTCCGTAAAATATTTTTTCTGGAACGAGCATTTTGGTGAGACGCTCAAAATTATCGTTGTTTATAATCTGGAGGTAATTATCATTTTCAAAAGCGAAGTGCTGGCTTATGATTTCCGTTTTTAATTGTTCCAAAAAATTCTTCTCGATGCTTTTATGAACCAAAACATAATCTGGAGCAATGCAAGTTTGTCCTGCATTTAAAAATTTTCCCCAAACCAATCGCTTCACCGAAACTTTTAAATTGCAACTTTCAGTAACAATTGCAGGACTTTTACCACCTAATTCTAGAGTTACGGGCGTGAGGTTTTCTGCGGCGGCTTTGTAAACTATCTTGCCTACTTTGGTACTTCCCGTGAAAAATATTTTGTCGAATTTCTGTTTTAAAAGTTCTTGGGTCTCTTCTACTCCTCCTTCAACAACCGTGAAAAATTCTGGATCAAAATTCTCCTTTACAATTTTCGCCATTGCGGCAGCTGTGTTTGAAGGCAACTCGCTGGGTTTTAATATTACAGTATTTCCAGCAGCAATTGCCGCAATGACCGGAGCGAAGGAAAGTTGGTAGGGATAATTCCAAGCGCCAATAACTAAACAGACACCCAAGGGTTCTGGAATGATGTAACTGGAAGCAGGGAAATTGAGGATGCCAGTGGAAACAGGTTTTATGCGCGACCACTTGAAAATATTGCTTCGGGCTTCTTTGATGTCTTTATACAGCAAGGAAAGCTCTGTGGTGTAATTATCGAACTCAGACTTTTTGAAATCTTTGTAAATGGCTTCGTGCAGAAGTGGTTCGTTTTCTTCTAATGCTGTTTGAAGTTTTTTTAGTTGCGCTTTTCTAAAGTGAAGGTTTTTAGTGGCGTGGGTGTTGAAGAAGTTGCGCTGGGTATTTACGATTTGTTCCATTGAATCAATTTTCACTAAAAATACTTTTAATGAAATTGAATGTTCTTAAAAAAAATAGAAATGTTCTTACTTATCTCGATTCAGAATCTTGTATTCTTCATAACACCCACTGATAGCATCGAGAATCTGAAGATCATTGGCTGTGCGGATGAAGTCTTTGGAAAAGCTACATTTATTTAATATTTCATCAATATCTGCACGCTCTAGTTGGAGCACGGCCATTAGGGTTTCGCGGTCGTATTTGCTTTGTAGTAGGTTCCTTATTTCGTCATCTTCTTTCATTTGGCGGAGTTTTTTCATCTGCCTCGGTCGCTTTCCAAAAACATTATAGAGAAAATCTGCAGGATTGAAAATGGAACTTAAAACTTTACTCACAGCGCCCGGCTGATTGCTTCCGCCTTCGTATCCTGTGTTCAAACCTGAAATCCGGTAACGGTAATTGTCATACACAGGAATCAGTTTTGCATCAATTTCAACATAACCCGTAAGTTGAACGGGCTTGATTACTACTTCTTCCAAGGCGATACCGAGTTCCGTCATTTTCACTTTTATATCGCCAAACTTAAGCCAGTCATTGGTCACGCGAACGCGTAGGGATTTAAAACCCAAATATGAAAAATAAAGTGTATCGTTTACCGCAGCTTTAATTGCAAACTCACCCTTTTCATTGGTAGTTGTGCCAATTACTTGATTTAGATTTACGATGTTTACGTTTTCCAAAAGTTTGTCGTCTGCATCATTCATTACAGTTCCTTTAATGATGTTATTTTCTTGGGCAAAGGAGTTTGCTGAGATAAAAAGAAGGGCTATAAGTAGGATATATTTTTTCATACAGGATTTTAATATACGGAAAAATTTCACTGAGGCGAAACGTTTCTTTCTTTTTCAATTTTAGATTTCAATACTTCTTTAACCCCTCCAAACCATTCGTCTTTTAAAATACTTAAAACAATGCTGTCCCGTCTTCCTTTGGGCGCCGCGCAGTTGTTCCGCAATATTCCTTCTACGGTGCAACCTATGCTTTTCATCGCGGCAATGCTTCTTTCGTTATTTGCATCAGCCCTAAATTCTACACGATCTACACCTATGTTTTCAAAAGCGAATTCAAGCATCAGCATTTTGCACTGTTTGTTTAGTCCGGTCCCCTGAAATTCCTTGCCGTACCAAGTGTAGCCCAATTGGACGGTGTTGTGGTTTTTCTGAAAATCGTAAAAACGGGTACTGCCCGCAATTTGCTGGGTGCGCTTGTCGAAAACAACAAAGGGGTATGCCGTTTCTTCTTTTCTTCCGCGCAAAGCGAAGTCTATGTAAACTTTTAAATTCTCCAAGCCATCGGCTGGTTGTAGGGAATATTTCCAAAGTTCTGGCTGTTGTTCCGAGAAATGCAAGAGTTTATCAATATCGTGATGGTGCAAGGGATTGAGCCGCACTGTGTCGTTTTCCAATATATGTTCCTGCAGAAAGTTGAAGGTTTGCATAGGCATTAAAAAATCACGGGCCTCTTTACAAAAGGCCCGTAAATATACTTATATAGACGTTAAAGTGATACTAAAGTTTAAATGGAGTATTCAATTTCTTTAAACATTTTGTGACTTTAACAAAAAAAGCACTAGTCTTTTCTTCGGCGTCTGCCACCAGTACCTTTTGTCTCTGGGCGTTCACTGCCTCTGCGGCTTTTGCCTTTGAAAGCTGGTTTGTCGCTACTGTTAGAACCACCACTGCGTTTTTTAAAACTTCCTTTGCGTTCGCCACGGTCTCCACGGTTTCCTCCTCTATCTCCACGGTCGTTTCTGTCGCCTCTTCTTTTGCCACGGTCGCGTCCACCGCCACCGCCACCACTTCTTCCTTTGCTGCGGCCTGTGTCTTTGGAAATTTCGATATTGATTTGTCTTCCGTCAAGTTTAAAATCCTTGAAAATACCCATCACCAATTCTTGGTGTGTTGTATCGGTATTGAAGAAAGAAAAACTGTCTTTTACGTCAACTTTATAAACATCATCTTTTCCAAGTTGCAACAAATCGCGAAGAAAATCCTTCAGGCTCATCCAATCGAAATCGTCTTTATTTCCAATGTTAATGAAGTAACGCGTGCTGTCTTTTGCTTCTTCGTCAGAAAAATTGCGTTCCCCGCCAATGTTGAGATCTTTACTGTTTTTGTAGTAATTCAAGAAACGTGTAAATTCAACCGAGAATACTTTTTTGATTAATTCCTCTTTCGAAAAATCTGCCAATACCTCGTTTATATTCGGAAGATAAGCATCTATTTCGTGGTTTATTTTGGTGTCTTTAATATTGTTTGCCAAGTGGAACATTTGCACTTCACAGATTTCCATTCCGGAAGGAATTTCCTTTGAAATGAATTTCTTTTGGATCATCTTTTCAATAGTGTGAATTTTTCGCACTTCACTTTTTGAAACGATAACCATTGAAATCCCAGTTTTTCCTGCACGACCTGTACGGCCGCTTCGGTGGGTGTAGGTTTCAATTTCGTCTGGCAATTGGTAGTTTATTACGTGGGTAATGTCATCAACATCAATTCCACGAGCGGCAACATCAGTTGCAACAAGCATTTGTATTTGGCGCGCACGGAAGGATTTCATAACCAAATCTCTCTGATTTTGACTTAAATCTCCGTGAAGCGCTGCTGCGTTGTAACCGTCTTCGATTAATTGTTCCGCAACTTTTTGGGTATCGCGTTTTGTTCGGCAAAAAACTACTGAGAATATTTCTGGGTTTGCATCAGCTAAACGCTTCAAGGCGTTGTAACGATCACGTGCGTTTACTAAATAATATTCGTGTGAAACTTGGTCTGAACCTACGTTTTTTGTTCCCACAGTGATTTCAACTGGGGTATGCATAAACTTTTTAGCGATGGTAGAAACTTCTTTCGGCATTGTTGCACTAAAAAGCCAAGTGCTTTTCTCTTTTGGCGAGTGTGAAAGGATTTCGGTAATGTCTTCATAAAAGCCCATGTTGAGCATTTCATCGGCTTCATCAAGCACGCAATATTCTATCTTTGAAATATCAATCAACCCACGCCCGATCATATCTTTCATACGGCCTGGCGTTGCAACAATAATCTGAGAACCTTTTTTAATCTGTCGTGCTTGGTCTGTAATACTCGCACCACCATAAACTGCGGTCACGTTTAGCCCGGGCATATACTTGCCGTAAGCGATCATTTCATTTGTAATTTGAAGGCAAAGTTCGCGCGTTGGTGAAAGAATAAGGCCTTGCGTTGTACGACTCTTAACGTCAATTTTTTGCAACATCGGGAAACCAAATGCTGCGGTTTTACCAGTTCCTGTCTGTGCCAAGGAAACCATATCGGTTTCGCGTTCTAAAAGAATTGGGATTGCTTTTTCTTGTACTTCCGAAGGGGTTTCAAAACCCATGTCGGCGATGGCTTTTAGAAGATTTTCTTCCAAGCCGAGTGCTTTAAATGCTGTCATTTTATGTAATAAAGTTTTTATATGTGTGCTAATGGGAAGCTACTGGACATATAAAAAACGGACAGCTTCACTCTAACACTCCTCACCCTGAGGATTTTTCTTGAAAACCAAAGGTTATTTACAATTGATTTTTCAAGGGCGCAAAAGTAACTTAAAGTTTTCAGTATTCAGTTACAGTTGGCAGTTTTTTTTGATATACTGAAAACTGGCCCTACATACTGCAACTTATTTAGAAAGATAGTCAATCAATTGGCGCATTGCTTTTCCGCGGTGGCCTATTTCACTTTTTTGCTGAAGTGTCATTTCCGCAAAAGTTTTGTTGAAGCCATTTGGTTGGAAAATTGGGTCGTAGCCAAAGCCTGAGTCGCCGCGGAGTTCTTTAATTATTTCACCCTCGCAAATTCCGAGAAACATAATTTCTTCGTGTTCCATATTTAGCGCAATTGCTGTTTTGAAACGTGCACTCCTATCTTCTTTTTCTTTAAGATTTTTTAGTAATTTTTGAATGTTTGCATTTGAATCGTGCGAAACTCCAGCATATCGGGCGCTGTAAACGCCAGGTTCGTTGTTTAAGGATTTAACTTCCAAACCAGTGTCATCAGCAAAGCAATCTAAGTTATAATTATCGCGAACGTAGTTTGCTTTTAAAATTGCGTTGCCCTCAATGGTGTCTGCAGTTTCTTCAATGTCTTCGTTGCAGCCGATATCGTCTAGACTAAGTAATTCAATGTGATGCGGGAGCATTGCTTTTACTTCTGTGAATTTATTTTTGTTGTGGGTGGCGAAGACGAGTTTCATTTTTTAATAGTTTGTTCGGGTAGATTTTAGTGCAGTTTTGTTATTAATTCTTTCTGAGATTTCAATAACCGTTTTGTATTCACAATGTTCCGTTAGAATAATAACGTTTTCGTTATCATATTTAAATCGAATTTGATAACCATCTATTTGAATATCCGTATCACCTGAAAAACCAAGGACTAATGCAAAATAATTAATAATTGAACCAAACCAATTGATAGACTTTGATTTATGCTCTACATCTTTAATTATTTTGTATTCATAAAATCTGTTTGTGTTGTCTTTTGATTCATCCGTCACGTGAAACCCTTCTTCTAAAAATTCAAACGCAAACAAGGGATTTGTTCGTAAAATAATTTTTTCTGAAATCATCATTTGGAATTTTCAGCATTATACCTCTCAATAATCTCATCCGAAGCTTTAATCGTTTTCTTTAACCACTGCATTTCAATCTCAAACTTTTCGGCTTCGGAAAGTTGCCAATTTACCTCAGTTTGTTTCATTTTTGAAACTACGCTCTGCAAAATAATCGCTGCGGAAACTGAAATATTCAAACTCTCCGTAAACCCGTACATTGGAATTTTCAAAAAGCCATCGGCCGAATTCATAACTACATCACTCAAACCATCGCTCTCTTTTCCGAAGAAAAAAGCACTTTTTTTCGAAACATCAAAATCGTGGAGCATTGTGGAATTATCGTGTGGAGTAGTCGCAATTATTTGATAGCCTGAGTTTTTCAGGTTTTTAATACATTCTTTTATGGAACTATACCTTTTAAAATCAACCCATTTTTGTGCACCCATCGCAATTTCCTTGTCTATTCGCTTGCTCACTTTTTCTTCCACCACATGCAAATCCTGAATACCAAAAACATCGCAAGTTCGCATCACGGCACTTGTATTGTGAAGTTGATAAACGTCTTCGGTAACAACTGTGAAATGCCGCGTACGTTCAGAAAGTACTTTTTGAAAGAGGTTTTTTCTACGTTCTGTTAGATAGCCTTGAAGATATTTTAATAATGCTGAATCCAAAGAAAATAATTAATTTTAAGCGAAGATAACTATTAGTAATCAGTTGGCAGTAGCACTTGGCACTGTAAAATTTAATTTCTCTAAATGAAAATAGCAGTATTGACAGGCGCTGGAGTAAGCGCGGAAAGCGGAATAAAAACTTTTAGGGACAGCGATGGTCTTTGGGAAGGCCACGATGTGATGGAAGTTGCCTCGCCCGAAGGTTTTCAACGCAATCCTGCTGTGGTATTGGATTTTTACAACCAACGCCGAAGACAACTTTTAACGGTTCAACCAAATGCAGCGCATCTTGCATTGGCCAAACTTGAGAAAAATCACGAGATAACAATCATTACCCAAAACGTTGATGATCTACACGAAAGGGCCGGAAGCACAAATGTGATTCATCTTCACGGCGAATTACTTAAAGTGAGAAGTACTTTTGACGAAGATTTGATTTTGGATTGGAAAAACGATTTGAATTTAGGCGATTTCTGTGAACACAATCACCAACTGCGCCCGCACATAGTTTGGTTTGGCGAAATGGTGCCGATGATTGAAGTTGCCGCCGAAATTGTGGAACAAGCAGATGCAATTATTATTGTTGGAACCTCTATGCAGGTTTATCCCGCAGCGGGTTTGGTGCAATATGCAAAAGAGGATGCGCATATTTATTTTGTAGACCCCAAACCTTCCATTTCAGAAAACAAAAGAATAACTGTTTTTGCTGAAAACGCTTCAACAGGCATTCCAAAGGTTGTTGAACTTTTAAAATAATAAATTATGCTTCCCGAAGATTTAAAAGAAAAGTTGATGGAGGTTGACAGCAGTCTAAAAAAGAGACAGGAGGTTGCTTTTTGGGTTGTCAAAAAACCGCATTATGTTCGTGAAGCGCTTCAATGGTGCTTTACGCCCGAAAGCGAACTTTTGATTCCAACTGCTTGGGTAATGGAGATTATTTGCAAACATAACCCAAAGAACTTTTTTAAATACATGCACTTGTTTTTTGAACAGCTACCCAGCATAAAAAATGATTCTGCCTTACGCTCCTGCGCGAAAATATGTGAGATGCTTTGCCATTATCATTTTATGCATGAATTTGGTATAATTTCCAATGTTTTAGATAAAAGCGAAAGAACACTTATTACAGAATGTTGCTTTGATTGGCTAATCACAGACCAGAAAGTTGCTTGTCAGGCTCCTGCAATGCAATGTCTTTATTATTTGGGGTGGGACGACGATAAAAAATGGATTTACCCAGAATTGCGAAATATTCTCACCGAAAATGCACAAAATAAAAGTGCCGGCTACCAAGCAAGGGCGCGAAAAATACTGAAACGGATTGCCTGAAATTTTGGATAGCTTTTGTTAAAATAAATATAACCAATAACCGAAGCAAGAGATATTTATTTAGCTTTATGGTATAACAAACCTCTAAAATTCCATAAAATCCTAACAAATAATTCTATGAAAAAATATCTTTTAGTTTTTACAATTCTCAGTATAATTTCAATTACTTCCTGTAAAAATGAAATCAAAAATGGAGATTCCGAAGTGATGGCTCCCGAAGATTCCAATGTGTTGGGAAATGATGTGAATACACCCCAAATTGCCTGTTATAAATACACTTCCGCAAAAGATACTGTGCTGATACAAATGGAGAGAATGAATGATGAAGTGGCGGGTACATTAAGCTATAATTATTATGAAAAAGATAAAAACGACGGTACGTTTGAAGGAAAAATCGTAGGTGACACACTTTTCGCCACTTATACGTTTGGTGCCGAGGGAAAAACCTCCGTTCGTGAAATAATGTTTATTGAAAAGGGAAATAAACTTATTGAGGGCTTTGGCGAAGTTGAAGAAATAGACGGGAAAATGAAGTTTAAGAAAAACACAAAATTTAATTTTAATTCATTAATGCCACTGGCACAAATAGATTGTGACGGAAATTAATTTAACAAACCTAATTTTCGCGGCCCAATCGTTTTCGATTGGGCTTTTTTCATGTCGTAAATTCCCCTTGATATTGACGTATTTACACCCTATTTCCTTTAATTAACACAGTTAAATTTGTAGTAAACAAATAAATAACCATAGCAATGTATCAACTCAATTTTGGTGAAAATAAAATTTTGATGTACGTTTCAGCAGTATCCTTTCCGAATGATATTTTGAATGCCCACCAAGAATTGCACTCATTGGTAACGGAAAAAAAAGGAAGGGATTATTTCGGAATATCTTTTCCGGACAGTTCTGGAAAAATTCAATACAAAGCCGCTGTTACGCAAAATTACGACGGTGAAGCGGCTGCACTGGGGCTTAAAACCTATCTTTTAAAAAAAGGGGTTTATAACTACATAACTGTTCCAAATTACAAAGACGATATTGTTGCAATAGAAAAAGCTTTCAAAATATTGCTTTTAAATCCGAAAATCGATCCAAATGGCGCTTGTGTGGAATGGTATTTTAATGATAACGATGTGAAGTGCATGGTGCGGAATAAATAAAAATTAGCAAATCGAAAATAGTTTCAATAAACTTAAAAGACTTAATTTAAATTTAATATTATGAAAAAAGACAAAATAATATTTTGGACAGCAACCATCCTCATCTTTCTTTTTGAAGGCGTGATGCCTGCGTTCACCTCACAAACCGAGCTTGCTAAAGAAGGAATCCGTCATTTGGGGTATCCGGAATATTTTGGGAATGCATTGGTTGTTTTTAAGGTGCTGGGTTCCTTGATTTTGATAATTCCACAGTTGCCAAAAAGAGTGAAAGAATGGGCTTATGCAGGTTTTGCATTCGACTTTATCTTTGCCAGCATCAGTCACACAGCGGTAGACGGATTTACATTTAACAGCATCTTCCCTTTGATTGTTTTCGCTGTTTTAATTGTTTCATATGTGTATTACCACAAAATTTATTCTAGCAAAATATCAATTTCAAAAGATATATAATTATGACAAAAGAATATTGGATCAACCTTCCTATAAAAGATTTGAAGCGATCTAAAAAGTTTTTTACTGAAATAGGTTTTTCTTTCAAAACCGAGCGTGAAACCGAAACCATGACAGCACTTGTAGTTGGCAAAGCAAGCATGCCAATTATGTTTTTTGAGGAAAAAATGTTTGAAAATGTAGTACAGAACCCTATTTCTGACGCATCAAAAGTTACTGAATTAATGATTTCCTTTGATGCTGAAAGCAAAAAAGAAGTGGATGAAATGGCCGAAAAAGTAAAAAATGCTGGAGGAAATGTTTTCAGTGAACCCCAAACTATACAGGGGTGGATGTACGGTTTTGCTTTTAGTGATTTGGATGGCCACCGTTGGAATATGCTTTTTATGGACATGGAAAAGATGCCAAAATAATATCGAAATCTTAAAAATGGGCAAAGCAAAACCAACAAAAAGAACTTGTGAAAATGGACACGTTTATTATAAATCCAGCGAATGTCCCATTTGCCCACTTTGTGAAGACCAACGCAAACCCGATGAGGGATTTCTTTCTGAAATTGCTGCACCAGCCAGGAGAGCTTTGGAAAATAATAAAATCTATACGTTGGAAGAGCTCGCTAACTTTTCAGAAAAAGAAATTTTAAGTTTTCATGGAATGGGTAAAAGTGGGATAATTAAATTGAAAACTCTACTTAATAAAAAGGGATTGCATTTTAAAGATTGATAAATATGGAAGCCAAAAACTATAAAAATACGGAGGAATACATTTTACAATTTCCAAAGGATGTGCAAATTATTCTTAAAAAAATTCGTGAAATTGTATTAAAAAATACACCAAATGCAATTGAATCCATAAGCTATGGAATGCCAGCTTTTAAACTTCTCGGAAAGCCATTGGTTTATTTTGCCGGATATAAAAACCATATAGGATTTTATGCGCTTCCGTCAGGAAATGAGGCATTTAAAAAACAACTTTCCAATTATAAAACGGGGAAAGGTTCTATTCAATTTCCTATTAGTGAAGAAATTCCCTGGAAACTGATTAATGATATTGTAAAATTTAGAACGAAAGAAATTGAAGCTAAACTTAAAAAAAAATAAAAATCTATCGCTCTACTCCTTTCAACAACCAATCTTCCACTTTTACATTTTCATCTTTACTGTGAAGCACTGCAATATCGCCCGTAGCTTCAAAAATTACCGCTCTTACCTGTGAAAGCTCCAAAACATTGGCTTCGCGAAGCTTTGATCGTAAATCTGATCCAGTAACACGTGCCTTTTTTAGGTTTTCTTGAAGTATTTCTTCGCCATCCATTAACAGTAGCGGTTTGTTATCAATTAATTTTTGGACTATTTCAAGTCTTCGAATTATTGCCATTAAAATTTGAAGAACATAAACTGCTGCCATTCCAACGAGCCCTTGTAACAAACTAACCGATTTTGAAAGAACCGTTGTGGCAATTATTGAGCCAATGGCTACCGTCATCGCAAAATCAAAACTGCTCATTTTCGAAAAACTGCGCTTGCCAGCAAGCCTTGTAAATATAATTGTGGCAAAATAGATTCCAATTGCCGTCAATACAATCGCAATCAATGAAGTTGTTGATGCTTCAAACCATTTTTCCATAATTTTAATTTTTATACGTTTTTAAAAAATTACCTTCTGAATTTATAATACTCCAAATACGGATGCGGTGTTTTATTGATTGAATGAACAATGGCATCCATCCCCATAACGCTGAAGGTAATGCCATTTCCGCCAAAACCTAAAATATAATGTTCGTTCTTTTCAGCATCGGGTTTTCCAAAATAGGGCAAACCGTCCTTTGTTTCCCCAAAAGTCCCCGCCCAAGAATAATCTGCAATAAATTCAATTTCGGGAAAACATTTTTTGAAGCTTTTTGCCAATTCCTTTTCCTTTTTTGGAAGCAATGCATCGCGGCGCATTGCATTTTTAAAATCCCTATCGCCGCCGCCCATCACAATCCGGTTGTCGTCCGTACTTCTAAAATATAAATAAGGCGCATCCGTATTCCAATAAATACGCTCTTTAAAAGCTTTGGGAAAGGTCTCAAAAGCTTCGGAAGCCAATGCAAAAGTGCTTTTGAGCTTTACAATATCCTCTTTCACGGTTTCGGTACTCTCATAGCCAGTACAGTGCACAACGTGATCAACTTCAATTGTGAAACCATCTTTTGTTTTGACAACGGTTTTGTCATTTTTGGCTTTTATTTCCTCCACAGAAGTTCTGTCATAAATCTCCAATCCTTTTTTACTGCAGTATTTCAAAATATCATTTGCCAGTGTATATACATCCATCACCGCTCCGGACTTTGATTCAATGGCGCCATAGGCTTTTAAACCAATTTTTTCAAGTTCTTCCTTGGAAAGCCATTTTACGTCAAAACCGTGTTCCTGTCTTGCTTTGAATTCATTCCTTAAAAAATCCAAATCCTTTTTTGTTGAGGCGAAATAAACACTTTTCATATATTTAAATCCACATTTACTACCAACTGAAGTGGCTATTTTTCTTATTTCCTTTATTGCGTTTTCACAATTTTGATAACTTGAAACGGCGCAGGTTAAGCCCACTTGCTCTATTAACTTATGCAAAGGCACATCTATTTCATATTGAAGCATTGAAGTGCTTGCCGCCGTGCTGCCGTTGCAAATATCCCTTCGATCAACCATCACTATTTTTTTCCCTTCACCTATAAGTTTATAGGCCATAAGTGCGCCCGTTATTCCCGCTCCAATAATTAAAACATCTGCAGAAATAGATTTTGTAAGCGAAGGATAGCTTTGTGGAAGGGCATTTTTAATTAACCAATAAGGTTCGTTTGAACGGATATCCATAATCTTTCTTTTTCTTTGAAAGTTAGTCAAACAATAGGCTGAAGCTATACCCTTTAATATTTATTTATAAATTTTCTTTTCTATAAACCTTAAAATCCTTTAACATCAAG
>NZ_LXIE01000050.1 GCF_001641085.1 Aequorivita soesokkakensis
AAGGCGCAGAGAACGCAGAGAGAAAAATAAAAAATGAAAAATAAAAAATATCTAAAATTAAGCGGTCTTGAACCATTGATTATCACCCCCGAAAGCAATTTCATAAACGTGGGAGAACGCACCAATGTGGCAGGTTCAAAGAAATTTCTTCGACTCATAAAAGAACGAAATTTTGAGGAAGCCCTTTCCGTTGCCCGCGAACAGGTGGAAAACGGCGCACAGATCATCGACGTAAATATGGACGACGGACTGATTGACGGGAAAGAGGCGATGGTGAAATTCTTGAACCTTGTGGTCGCCGAGCCGGATATTTCCCGCGTTCCAATAATGATAGACAGCAGCAAGTGGGAAATAATCGAAGCTGGATTACAGGTTGTGCAGGGAAAATGTGTGGTAAATTCCATTAGCTTAAAAGAAGGCGAAGCGGAATTTATCCATCACGCAAAACTCATAAAACGCTACGGAGCCGCAGTGATCGTGATGGCTTTTGATGAAACCGGCCAAGCCGATAATTACGACAGAAGAATTGAAATTGCCAAACGGTCTTATAATATTTTGGTGAACCACGTGAAATTCGCGCCAGAGGATATTATTTTCGATTTAAACATATTTCCTGTGGCAACGGGAATGGATGAACACAGAAAAAATGCGATCGATTTTATTGAAGCTACGCGTTGGGTTCGTGAGAATTTGCCACACGTTAGCGTAAGCGGTGGCGTAAGCAATGTTTCTTTCAGTTTCCGCGGAAATGATCCCGTTCGTGAGGCGATGCACTCCGTGTTTTTGTATCACGCCATCCAAGCTGGAATGAATATGGGTATCGTAAATCCGGCAATGCTGGAGGTTTACGATGATATTCCAAGGGATTTGTTAGAGCGTGTTGAAGATGTAATGCTCGACCGTCGCGAAGATGCCACGGAACGTTTATTGGATTTTGCCGAAACCGTAAAAGGAACCACAAAGGAAAGTAAAGTTGATCTTTCGTGGCGAGAGGAGCCACTGCAAAACCGCATTACAAGGGCATTGGTAAAAGGAATTGACGAATTTATTTTAGAGGATATTGAAGAAGCAAGGCAAAATGCTGACAAGCCAATTGAAGTAATTGAAGGTAATTTAATGATTGGAATGAACGTAGTCGGCGATCTTTTCGGAAGCGGGAAAATGTTTTTGCCACAAGTGGTAAAAAGCGCTCGTGTAATGAAAAAAGCTGTAGCGTATTTACTTCCATACATCGAAGATGAAAAACTAAAAAATCCTCAAATAAATGATTCAAAAAATGCTGGCCGGATTTTAATGGCAACTGTAAAAGGTGATGTTCATGACATCGGCAAAAATATTGTCGGGGTTGTTTTGGCGTGTAATAATTATGAAATAATCGATTTGGGCGTGATGGTTCCGCCGGAAAAAATTATTGCTACAGCAAAAGAGGAAAACGTGGATGCCATTGGTTTGAGTGGTTTAATAACCCCTTCATTGGACGAAATGGTTTTTTTGGCGAAGGAAATGCAGCGGCAAAATTTTAAAGTTCCGTTGTTGATTGGCGGCGCAACCACGAGTCGGGCGCATACCGCGGTAAAAATTGATCCTGAGTACGAATGTGCCGTGGTGCACATAAACGATGCTTCGCGGGCAGTTACCGTTGTGGGCGATTTGCTGAAAAAGGAAACTTCGGCTTCGTATAAGGACAATTTGAAAAAGGAATATGACACTTTCCGACAGGATTTTTTGAAGCGACAAAAGGTAAAAACCTATTTACCTATTTCCGAAGCGCGGAAAAACAGATTTCAAATTGACTGGAATTCTTCAGAAATAGTGAAACCCAACAAACTGGGAGTCCAAGTTTTAAAGGATTTCGATTTAAATCTGTTGTTGGATTTCATGGATTGGACCCCGTTTTTCAGAAGTTGGGAACTGCACGGAAAGTATCCAAACATTTTAACAGATGAAATTGTGGGCGAACAAGCTTCGGAATTATTTGAGGATGCGAAAAAAATGCTTCAGAAATTAATTTCAGAAAAACTGTTGGAAGCGAGGGCTGTCCTTGGAATTTTTGAAGCAAATACTGTTAATGATGATGATATTTCTTTGGAAATCCCAAATCCCAAATCCCAAATCCCAAATCCAGTATTCCGAACCCTTCGCCAACAATCCCAAAAGGCAAAAGGAAAACCAAATCTCGCCTTGGCAGATTTTATCGCTCCGAAAGAAACTGGAATTCAAGATTACATCGGCTGTTTCTGTGTAAGTACAGGTTTTGGAACTGCGGAATTGGCCGCAAAATATATTGCAGAACACGACGATTATAACGCCATAATGGTGAAAGCGTTGGCAGACCGCTTGGCGGAAGCCTTTGCGGAATATCTTCACAAAGAAGTACGTACCAACTATTGGGGCTACGCTTCCGAGGAAAATCTTTCAAATGAAGACTTGATTTCCGAAAAATACAAGGGCATTCGTCCCGCGCCCGGCTATCCTGCCTGTCCAGATCATTTGGAGAAACGAACCATTTGGGAAGTTTTAAAAGTTATGGAAAATATAGGCGTTGAATTGACCGAAAGTTTGGCAATGTGGCCGGCAGCTTCGGTTTCGGGCTATTATTTTGCAAACCCTGAAGCGCGCTATTTCGGACTTGGAAAAATTAAGGAAGATCAAGTGGAAGATTTCGCAAAGCGAAAAAATATGAATTTAGAAGAAGCCACGAATTGGCTGAAAACAAACCTTGCAGATTAGATGAAAGTTACAGAACACATAAAAAACGGAAACGGAAAAACGCAATTTTCGTTTGAGATTTTACCGCCATTAAAAGGGGAAAATATACATTCCATTTTTGAGAATATTGATCCGCTGATGGAGTTTAAACCACCATACATTAACGTAACCTATCATCGCGAGGAATATGTTTTTAAGGAATTGAAGGATGGTTTAATAGAGAAAAAAGTTGTTCGTAAGCGTCCTGGAACGGTGGGGATTTGCGCGGCAATTCAAAATAGATATGAAGTAGATGCCGTGCCGCACATTCTCTGCGGCGGTTTTACAAAGGAAGAAACTGAGAATTTTTTAATAGATCTTCAGTTTTTAGGAATTGATAACGTAATGGCCTTACGTGGTGATGCGGTAAAAAGCGAAACCTATTTCACGCCTGAAAAAAACGGACATAAATATGCTTGCGATCTTGTTTCGCAAATAAATGCTTTGAATAAAGGAACATATTTGGATGACGAACTTCAGCATACTTTCCCGACGGATTTTTGTGTGGGCGTGGCGGGTTATGCCGAAAAACATATGGAAGCGCCAAGCAGTGAAAGCGACATTCATTTCCTAAAAAAGAAAATTAAAAATGGCGCAGAATACATTGTAACACAAATGTTTTTTGACAATGAAAAATTCTTTCAGTTTGAAAAAAAATGCAGGGCAGAAGGCATTA
Organism: Aequorivita soesokkakensis; assembly: GCF_001641085.1. GTDB lineage: Bacteria > Bacteroidota > Bacteroidia > Flavobacteriales > Flavobacteriaceae > Aequorivita > Aequorivita soesokkakensis. The sequence continues at coordinate 3,425 of NZ_LXIE01000050.1, forward strand.
CCGTTCCAATTATTCCGGGGTTAAAACCCATTGCCGTAAAATCACATCTCAATTTAATTCCGCATAGATTTAAAGTTGATTTACCAGATTCGTTGGTGATGGAAGTGGTGAAAGCCAAGGATAATAAGGCTGTTCGGCAGATTGGGATTGATTGGTGCGTAAAGCAAAGTCAAGAACTTGTAAAAGCTGGAGTTCCGTTTCTACATTATTACTCAATGGGAAAAAGTAGCAATATTAAGGAAATCGCTTCGCAGGTATTTTAAGATTGCTTTATTTTGCGGTAATGTCCCGAATTGCGTTTTTGGTGTTTTTTCTCACAACTTCTTTTGTTTTTTCACAGGAAAAAAACAGAGACTTTTTCGTGGACGCCAATTATTTCTACGGAACCATTCTTCGGCACAATAAGGATATTTCACATTTGGTGAAAGCCCATCCCGATGGTTTTATCGTTGGCTTTAACCGAAAAACTTACGGAGCCGAGCGATGGCAACAGGAATACAATTACCCCGATTGGGGTTTTTCATTTGTACATCAAAATGCAAATTATGATGTTTTGGGTGAAAATTATGGGCTGTACGGGCATTTCAATTTTTACTTTTTAAAACGAAATCTTTTCTTCCGAATAGGGCAGGGTATTGCCTATAATACTAACCCTTTTGACTTTGAAACCAATTTCAAAAACAATGCTTACGGCAGCCATTTGTTGAGTTCAACTTATTTGATGCTGAATTACAACAAGCAAAATCTTTTCAAAAACTTTGGGGTTCAAGCGGGAATTGCCTTGGTGCATTATTCCAACGGAAATTTTAAGGCGCCAAATTCGAGCACAAATGCCTTCACTTTAAATATTGGCGTGCAATATTCGTTGGCTGACGAGACTCAAGAATATATCTCCGATTCGCTTCCGAAGAAAATCGCAGAGCCCATAAAATACAACTTCGTGCTTCGAGGCGGGTTGAACGAAAGCGATTATTTAAATCTTGGGCAGCATCCGTTTTTTGTGGTTTCGGCCTTTGCGGACAAGCGGTTGAGCTATAAAAGTACCCTTCAGTTGGGTGCGGATTTTTTCTACTTGCCATTTCTGAAAAAGGAAATTGAATACCTTTCCATTGCTTTTCCAAATATGGGCGTGGAAGGCGATGAAGATTTTAAACGCGTCGGCATTTTTGCGGGCCACGAATTGCACATTAACAAATTGGCGGTAGTTTCACAAGTAGGTTATTATGTTTATTATCCCTATGATTTTGAGGGAAGAACGTATTTTCGGGTAGGTTTGAAATATTATTTAACCGAAAAACTTTTCAGCGCAATCACTTTAAAATCGCACGGTGCGAAAGTGGAAGGCGTGGAATTTGGCGTGGGAATTAGAATATAGATTATGAAGAAGTTATTTTTTGTCAGCTTGGTTTTTTTGTTGCTTTCATGCGATTCCGAAAATGGTTGGGATTGTGTGCAAGCTGCGGGAAGTTCGGTTTCCAAAGAATATTTTGTTTCAGATTTTACAAAAATCAGGATTGAGGATGACGTGACTTTACATTTGAAACAGGGCGATTCCACAAAGATAATTCTTGAAACGGGCGAAAACCTTTTAAGCGATATTTCCGTAAGTGTTGAAGGCGTAACATTAGTGGTGAAGGATCATAACAATTGCAATTTGGTGCGCGATTACGGAATTACAAAAATATATGTAACCGTTCCAAACATTACTGAAATCAGAAACAGCTCGGCTTACGACGTTATTGGCGAAGGAGTTTTGCAATTTCCGAGACTCACTTTGGTGAGCAATAGTTCAGCTGGTCCAGAAACAATTAGAAAGAGTGGCGATTTTTATTTGAACATTATTTGCGAAGAATTCCGTGTAAATGCAAACGGCCAAAGTGTTTTTTATATAACTGGCACTGCTGAAAAAGCCAATCTAAGCTTCGCTGATGAAATGCCACGTTTTGATGGAATGGATTTTTTAATAAATGAACTCACTGTTTTTCAAAGAAGTGCAAACAAAATGATTGTCAATCCACAGCAAAGTATCATCGGAAAAATCGTGGCAACGGGCGATATTATTAGTTATAACCGTCCGCCATTGGTGGATGTAAAAGAATTATTTACTGGCAGGCTATTATTTGAAGATTAGTTTATCTTTACCGGCGTTGAAAAAAATATGAAGCACCTTCTTTCCTTATTTACAATATTGCTTTTAAGCTTTCCCCTTTTTGCGCAGGAAGAAAAAGAATTGAAACCCGTTTCGCTGGAAGCAGATTTTTTCTACGGAAGTGTTTTGGAGCACAATCCGGATATTGAACATTTAATATCGGGGCATCCTACCGGATTTATTTTTTCCTTCAACAGAAAAACATACGGTTTTAATGAGTGGGAACGCCGCTATAATTATCCTGATTGGGGTGTTACGGTCGCTTTTCAAAATTTGCACAATGAGTATTTGGGAAATGTTCTGGGTGCTTACGGACACATAAACTGGTATTTTTTAAACCGAAATCTGATGGTGCGTGTTGGGCAGGGAATTGCCTATTCCGATCTTAATTATGATCCAGAAAACAACTACAATAACAATGCATACGGCACAAACCTTTTAAGCACCACTTTTTTAAAGGGAAATTATGTGCGTGAAAATATTTGGAAGGGGCTCGGTTTTCACGCTGGCTTTACTGTAATTCATTATAGCAATGCCAATTTTAAAGCGCCTAACAATAGTACAAATTCATTTTTGCTAAATGCTGGAGTAAGCTATCAATTGGATTACAAGGAATTTCCAGAATACATACATAAAGAAGATTCCCTCAGTAAAACGCACGCCGAAAGGTTTAAGTACAATCTTGCTTTCAGAACAGGTTTGAATGAAAGTGATGTAGTGGGTCTTGGGCAGGAACCGTTTTATGAATTGTCTTTTTTCGTTGATAAACGATTAAATTATAAAAGCACACTTACTGCTGGGGTAGATGTTTTCTTTTCCACTTTTTTAAAGGAATTGATTAAGTATCGTTCCATAGCTTACCCTGAAGACGGACTTTCGGGCGATGAAGATTACAAACGTGTCGGTATTTTTGTGGGGCACGAATGGCGTTTTAATCGTGTAGCTTTTGTTTCGCAGTTGGGCTATTATGTGTATTGGCCGTATGCTTTTGAAAATCGAATTTATAACCGCTTGGGGTTGAAGCGTTATTTCTTTGATGATAATATATTCGCCTCCGTAACAGTGCATGCGCATTGGGCAAAGGCGGAAGCTGTGGAATTTGGAGTGGGATATAGATTGTGATGCAAAATGATGGAAAAAATGAGAAACAATAAAAGTATCGAATTTTGCAAAAGAACATCAAAGCTTTTCCGAAAAGTCTTGCTTCTTGTTTCTTGCAGCGCAGCGTTCTTGGTTCTTTTTTCTGGATGTGATTCAGAAAATGGTTGGGACTGCACACAGAAAGCCGGCACTATTGTACAAACGGAATTTACCGTCCAGCCATTTTCAAAAATCCTAGTGTGGGAACGCATTAAACTTTTTGTAAAGCAAGGTGATGAACAAAAAGTAGTTGTTGAAACTGGTGAAAATTTAATGAACGATATTGAAGTTACCGTAACAGATGGAAAACTTGAAATACACAACAACAATTCCTGTAATTTGGTTCGTGATTATGGTTTGACTAAAGTATATATCACTTCACCAAACATAACTGAAATCCGCAGTAGCACAGGTTTGCCTATTGAAAGCATTGGCGTGCTTCAATATCCTTCCTTAAAACTTTTGTCAGAAGACCAACAAAATGAAGATCAATATCATACCGATGGTGATTTTACGATGAATCTGGAAGTAGAAAATTTGACTATCGTAGCTAATGGTTTGTCCAAATTTTATTTAAGTGGAAGCGCTACAAGTGCCAACTTTGGGCTTTACGCTAGTGATTGTAGAATTTTTTCTGAAAATCTTATCGTACAAAATCTGATTGTTTTCCACAGAAGCACTGCCGAAATGATTGTGAATCCACAGCAATCTATCCGAGGAAAAATAGTAAGCCTGGGGGATGTAATTTCCAAAAACCGACCGCCGATTGTTGAGGTTGAGGAATTGTATCGCGGCAAGCTTATTTTTGAATAGTAAGCTCGCTGAAAAGCTTTTCCAAAGTAGTATTCTTTTGGTGCAGTTGAAGTATTTTTAACCCATTGTCGTGCGCAAAATCGAATACTTTTCCACGCATATCCTGTTCGGTTTCAAAATAAAGTTGATACACAAAACCTAATGAATTTTCAACCTTTTCAATCTTTGGAAGTTTTTGTAACGCAATTTCTTCAACGCGATAATCAAACTCCACTTCAATAATTTGTTGCTTGTTGTTTTTTAAATCTGAAAGCTTTTTATCGAGGACTATTTCGCCTTTATTTATAATAATTACTCGGTCACAAATTGCTTCAACTTCCTGCATAATGTGGGTAGAAAGCAAAACGGTTTTTTCTTTTCCAACGCTTTTTATAAGTTGTCTTATTTCAATTAATTGATTTGGATCTAAACCGGTAGTTGGCTCATCAAGAATCAAAACTTCAGGATTGTGCAAAAGTGCATTTGCAAGTCCAACACGCTGACGATATCCTTTTGAAAGCTGTCCAATTTTCTTGTTCGCTTCGGGCGTTAAGCCAGTCTTTTCAATAACATTTTCAACTTCTGTTTTTGAAATATTATAAATCCCAGCATTGAAAAGAAGATATTCGCGAACGTACATATCCAAATAAAGCGGGTTGTGTTCCGGCAGATACCCAACGCTTTTTTTAATGGAAATATCATCTTTGGTTACTTCAAAACCATTTACAACAGCAACCCCTTCCGAAGCTGGAAGAAAAGTGGTCAAAATCTTCATCATCGTAGATTTTCCCGCGCCGTTTGGCCCGAGAAAACCAACAATTTCACCTTTTTCAATTGTGAAGGAAACCTTGTTCAGCGCTTTTTGTTCGCCGTAGGTTTTGGTAATATTTTCTACTTGTATCGACATATTTTCAGAAGTTGAACAAAGTTAAGCAAATAAAAAAATGAAAAAAGGCTTTTTCGTTTTTAAGAATTAACTACATTAGCAATCTATTAAAACACAATGAGCACACTTTTTACTTTCAACAATTTTTGGTTTTTCTATTTTAACGATAGAACCGGGATTGTTGTATAGGTAATTGAACCATAAAACATTTAAAGTCCCGGAAATATTTTCCGGGACTTTTTTTTTAACCTAAATTTAAAATTATGAGCCTAAAAGTAGCAATACAGGGAATTGAAAGTTCGTTCCACCACCAAGCCGTTCAAAAACTTTTTCCCAATGAGGAAATTAATCTTTTGACTTGCGATTCTTTTGAAAAGGTAACGACCGCAGTAAATAATAGTAATGCTGATTTTGGCGTGATTGCAATTGAAAATACTATCGTTGGCTCGATTTTGCCGAATTATGGGTTGATTGATGCAGGCAATTTTGAAATCTTGGCAGAAACCGTTTTAAATATTCAAATGTACGTGATGGCTTTGGAAAGTGAATCCATTCACGATATAAAAGAGATACATTCACATCCTGTGGCGCTGCTTCAGTGTCGGGATTATTTGCAGAAATTTCCGCCGCAATTCAAGGTTATTGAAGGAAAAGACACCGCTTCCGAAGCAAAAAGAATCAAAAATCAAAACTTAACAGGCGTTGCTGCAATTGCTGGGAAACAAGTTGCAGAGAAATTCGGACTTAAAATTTTGGACAGTAATATCCAAGATATAAAGGAAAACCATACGCGCTTTGTACTTTTGGGCAAAAAAGAAAAGCAAAGTATTCGGCAAGCCGACAAAGCTTCTCTTAAATTTGTACTGGACCATAATGTTGGGAGTTTAGGAAATGTTCTGAGTCTTTTAACGACTTTCAACATAAATTTAACCAAGATACAATCGCTGCCAATTGTCGGCAAACCTTGGCAGTATGCTTTTTTTGTCGATGTGGTTTTTGAGGAGGAGAATTTCTTTTTTGAAGTGGTGGAAATGCTCAAAAAAACAGTAAAAGAATTAAAAATATTGGGTGTTTACAAACAAGATGAAACACATGCCCAAGCTCAATTTTCAAATGCAATTTTAAATGGAAAATAATAAAAATCTACGCAATTGGCTAAATAAAATGGAACTGGCACACCCAATTGTAATTGCGGGTCCGTGCAGTGCCGAAACGGAAGAACAAGTGCTGAAAATAGCACACCAACTAAAGGAAACCGATACAACCGTAATGCGTGCCGGAATCTGGAAACCCAGAACCCGTCCAGGAAATTTTGAAGGCGTTGGTGCTTTGGGATTGAAGTGGCTTCAAAAAGCGAAACAGGAAACTGGTTTGATGACCGCGACCGAAGTTGCAAACGCAAACCACGTAGATTTGGCGTTGAAACACGATGTGGATATTCTTTGGGTTGGCGCGCGCACAACAGTTTCGCCTTTTATTGTTCAGGAAATAGCCGATGCTTTAAAGGGAACCGATAAAATAGTTTTGATAAAAAACCCAGTGAATCCAGATTTAGCACTTTGGTTGGGAGCAGTGGAGCGTTTTTATGAAAGCGATGTAAAAAATCTGGGTGTAATTCACCGCGGATTTTCAACTTATGAAAAAACGCGTTACCGAAATAATCCGGAATGGCAGATACCGATTGACCTTCAAAATAAATTTCCAGATTTACCTTTGATTTTGGATCCTTCGCATATTGCGGGACGTCGTGATATTATATTTGATTTATGTCAAACCGCCTTGGATCTAAATTATGACGGATTGATGGTAGAAACACATTTTGACCCAGATAACGCTTGGAGCGATGCCGCACAGCAAATTACACCAGCCGCTTTAAGGCAAATGACTATCGATTTGCGAATTCGGAAACAGGAAGGCGATGCAGTTGAATTTAGAAATAAATTGAACACATTGCGTACAAAGATTGATGTTTTGGACCATCAGCTTATAGAATCATTGGGCAAAAGAATGAAGATTGCAGATAGTATTGGAGCTTTAAAAAAGAAAAATAACGTGGCTATTCTTCAAACAAAAAGATGGAATGAGGTTTTAGGGAAAATGATTTTGGAAGGCGAAGAAAACCAACTGAGTGAGGAATTTATTTTGAAAATTTTTAAAGCCATTCATCAAGAATCCATCAATCACCAAAAAAAGGTTATTAATGAATAATGAATAATGAATAATGAATAATGAATAATGAATAATGAATAATGAATAATATTGTAATATAGATTGAATATTTTTGAAACCTGAAACCTGAAACCTGAAACCTGAAACCTGAAACCTGAAACCTGAAACCTGAAACCTGAAACCTGAATGAAAGGCCTTGTCTATAAATCTACCGGAAGTTGGTACAGCGTAAAAGCCGAAAGCGGAACTTTTTACGATTGCCGCATAAAAGGCAAGTTCCGTATGGATGGAATAAAAAGCACAAATCCTGTTGCGGTAGGCGATCACGTAGATTTTGATATCGAAAAAAAAGGCGATGAAACCGTTGGGGTAATCAAACATATTGACGAGCGCGAAAACTACATCATCCGAAAATCTGTAAATCTTTCAAAGCAAACCCATATAATTGCGGCTAATATTGATGTTGCTTTTTTGTTGATTACCCTAAACAATCCACCAACCTTTACAACTTTTATAGATCGGTTTTTAGTTACTGCGGAAGCATATCACATTAAAGCGGTTTTGCTTTTCAATAAAATTGACACTTACAACGAAGACGAATTATTAGAGATAAAATTCCTTGCGGCACTGTATCGAAAAATTGGGTACGAATGCATCGGAATTTCAGCAATCACAGGAAAAAATATTGATAAAGTAAAAGCTTTGATGCAGGACAAAGTAACTATGTTTTCTGGCCATAGTGGCGTGGGCAAATCTACTTTGATAAATGCTTTAGAGCCGGGCTTGAGTTTAAAAACCTCAAATATTTCTGAACAACATTTGCAGGGACAACACACAACTACTTTTGCCGAAATGTTTGATTTATCCTTTGGCGGACAAATAATAGACACTCCCGGAATTAAAGGTTTTGGAGTGGTTGAAATGGATAAAGAAGAATTGGGTGATTATTTCCCTGAGTTTTTTGAGCTGAAGGAAAACTGCAAATTCAACAACTGCCTTCATTTGGAAGAGCCACATTGTGCGGTGAAAGAAGCCTTGGAAAATGAAGAAGTAGCGTGGTCCCGATATAAAAGTTATTTGCAGATTTTAGAAGGCGAAGAGGATCATTTCAGAAAAGATATTTATGAGAAGTAAAATTCCAAATCTCAAGCACCAAATACCAAAATTCCACTAATCGAACTATCCAACAATCTAAAAATCCAACGATCCAAAAATGCGCGTTTTAATCCAAAGAGTAAAAAAAGCATCCGTAATTATTGAAGAAAAAGTTTTTTCCGAGATAAATCAAGGGTTGCTGATTTTATTGGGAATTGAAGCGGAAGATACCCAAGAAGACATCAACTGGTTAGCTGGAAAAATTGCCCGTTTGCGGATTTTTTCTGATGAAAATGATGCGATGAATCTTTCGGTGCAGGACATAGACGGCGAATGTTTGGTGGTTAGTCAATTTACACTTCATGCAAACACAAAAAAGGGAAATCGTCCTTCTTTTATAAACGCCGCAAAGCCAGAAATTGCTATCCCACTTTATGAAAATTTTGTGTTACAACTTGAAAGGGAAACCAATAAAAAAGTTGAGACCGGTAGCTTCGGAGCAATGATGGATGTAGCTTTAATTAATGATGGGCCGGTTACTATTTGGATTGATTCGAAAAATAAGGAATAAACTCTTTAACTTTTTTTTAACCTTTCGGAAATTTTATATATTGCCAAGCATTAAAATGAATTCATGAAAAAGATTTTTTGCTTTGCAATCCTACTTTGCTCAGCTCATACGTTTTCCCAAAAGGGTTATTCTATAGCATCCATTCCCAGTGAATTAACTGAATATTCAAACAGTGTATTGATAGATGAACTTGTTGAAATTGATGTAACCGACATCAATAAAATGAAGGAAAAAACACACAGAGTTATAGCCGTTTTTAACAAACTTGGCGATGAAGACACCAATCTTTACGAATATTACAACGAAAATTCACGTGTAAAAGACGTGGAGGTACGCATCTATGATTCCTTTGGAAAAGAAATGGAGCATTTCAGAAAAAAGGATTTTATGGACGTAAGCCGGACCGGCAATAATATGTATGTAGATTCTAGGGCATTGTATATAAATTACACTCCAACAACCTATCCGTATATTGTGGTTTATGACAGTGAGACTGAAACAGGCGATTCTGCATTTATAAGTCCTTGGTATCCTTTGGGCGGGTATGCCGAAAGCACTCAAAAAAGTACGTTGAAAATTAAGTTCGATCCGTTGAACAAACCAAAATACAAGTCCAAAAATTTGGAAGATTTTGATATTTCAATTTCTGAAAGTGCTGATGAAATTACCTTTTCGGCTTCAAATATTTCGGCAATTCGTTATGAAGAGCACAGCCCTTCCTTCAGCAATATTTTCCCCAATGTAACCATCGCACTCGATAATTTTCGGTTAAAAGGTACTTCTGGTTCTGGCAAGGATTGGCAACAATTTGGAAGCTGGATGGACAAAAGTTTGCTTTCTGATGTTCGTGACCTGCCCGAAGGTACGTTAGCGCGTGTAAAAAGTCTTGTTGCAAATGAAACAACAAACGAAGGAAAGGCGCGAAAAATTTATCAATTTCTTCAGAATAAAGTGCGCTATGTAAGCATACAAATAGGTATTGGTGGATGGAAACCTATGCTGGCATCAGATGTGGACAAGCTTAGTTATGGGGACTGCAAAGCGCTGACCAATTATACAAAAGCAATGCTTGAGGCAGTGGGTGTTCCTTCTTATTATACCATATTATATGGCGATACAACGGAACGGAATATTGTTTCGGATTTTTCTTCACTTCAAGGAAATCATATGATTTTGGCAATTCCAAACGGAGAAGAAATGACTTGGCTTGAATGTACAAGCCAAGATACGCCCTATGGCTTTATAGGCGATTTTACTGATGATAGGGATGTTTTGATAATTACTCCCGAAGGCGGAAAAATTGCACATACCAAAGTTTACAAAACCGAAGAAAATACCCAAGAGAATGTTTCAAAAGTAAAAATTGATCCAAAAGGAAATGTTACTGCCAGCTTTCAAAGTATTTCCAAAGGACTTCAGTATGACGATAAATATTTGCTTCCCAAAGAAAAAAAGGAAGATTTGGATGAAAAGTATAAAAACAAATGGAGCTACATTAATGGTTTTGCAATAAACAGTGTGGAATTAAATAATAATAAGGAAGATGTAGTTTTTACTGAAAACTTATCGCTCACTATTCCAAATTACGCCAACCCGGTTGGTAATGATTTTCTTTTCTGTGCCAATATTTTTAACCAGAGTCAATACATTCCGCCGCGAATTGAAACCAGAAAGCAAAACTTATATATAGGAAGCGGATTTATAGATGTTGATACTGTTGAAGTTGAAATTCCAGAAAACTTCGAAATTGATGGGCTTCCAGAAGAAACTATTTTGGAAACAAAATTTGGAAAATACCAGATTGGTTTCAGTAAAAATCCTGATAATAAATTAATCTATAGTCGAAAAATGACTCTAAACAAAGGCGAGTATCCACCTTCAGAATATGAAAACTTTAGAGATTTTTTAAGGTCTATAGCAAGGTTGGACAAAACAAAAATTCTTTTAAAACAAAGCGTACAATAAATATTAATAACCAATGAAAACAAATATACTTACAGCAATTACAGTTTTATGCTTTTTGAATTTGTCAATTGCCCAAAACTATAAATTTGGAAAAGTTTCCAAAGAAGAACTGGTTCAAAAGGAACACCCGCAAGAACCTACGGCAGATGCAGCAATTCTGTATAGGGAAATCCACACAAACTTTGATTATTCAAGCGATTCGGGATTTTATATGATTACTGACGTTTTTGAACGTGTGAAAATTTACAAAAAAGAAGGATTCGATTGGGCAACAAAAGAAATAGATTTATATCAGGGGAGCTCAGGGGCCAACGATGAAATTTCGGGATTAAAGGCCTATACCTATTACTTGGGAGCCAATGACAAAATTGAAGAGATAAAACTTAGAAGTGAAGGTATTTTTGAAGAAGCAACTACCAAATACATCCACAAAGTAAAGTTCACGATGCCCGATGTAAAAGAAGGCTGCGTTATTGAATACAAATACACCATTAAATCGCCATTCATAAACAATATTGACGAGTTCCGTTTTCAGGAAATGATTCCAGTGGATAATGTTGAGGTGACTTTTGCTTCCCCAGAATATTTTATTTTCAAGACACATCAAAAAGGATGGATTCCCTATAAAGTTGATAAAGGCGGAAAAGACCGCATTATCCCTTTGGCCAATTCGCGTTCGGAATTTGACAGACATGGAAACATGACCAGTAAAGCCAGTACGAGAGATTTAAAGTTTAAGGAAGACGTATATACCATAAAACTGAATAATGTTCCCGCAATGAAGGAAGAAGCATTTGTGGGTAATATTGACAACTATTCCACCAGTCTCAAATTTGAATTGAGTTATGTGGATTTTCCAGGATCTCCAATGAAAACCTATTCTACAACCTGGGAAGATGTTTCAAAAGGTATTTATGAAGTGGATTCCTTTGGAAATGAATTGGAGCGAAGCAATTATTTTGAAGACGATCTAAACAGCCTCATAAACGGAGTCAGCAATCCCGAAGAAAAGGTAAATCGTATATTTTCATATGTGGTAAACAAAATGACTTGGAACAAGTTTACAGGCTATTATACAAATGAAGGCGTTAAAGAGGCCTATAAAAAAGGCTCGGGAAATGTAGCCGATATCAATTTGATACTTGTGGCCATGCTTCGTAAAGCAAACTTGAATGCCGACCCTGTTTTGGTCAGTACCAAAGACCACGGTATGCCTTTGTTTCCAACCCGAAATGGTTTCAATTATGTAATTGCTGGGGTTGAGCTTCCACAGGGTGTTATCCTGCTTGACGCCACCAACAAAGATGCTGAAATGGGCATTTTAAAATCCAGCATAATGAATTGGCAAGGAAGAATGATTAAGAAGGACGGTTCTTCCGGATGGGTTTCATTAACTCCACAAACTCCCGCAGTAAAGAGCGCAATGGTGACTGCTGAAATAAAACCTGATTTGTCCGTTTCAGGGAAAGCACAAAATAGATTTACGGGCAATTATGCTTTTAAATACAGAACAGAATTTAAAAGCTTAAACGAAGATGCACAGCGCAAGGAAATCGAAAAAAACAGTAATCAAGTGGAACTTTCCGCGCTGCATTTTGAAAATTTGGATACCACCGGAAAACCGGTTTCGTTGGAATATGATTTTGAATCACTGGACGCGGTAGAAGATGTTGCCGGAAAACTATACTTTTCGCCAATGGTGTTTATGGCCACAAAAGAAAGCCCCTTTAAACCTGAAACACGCGACTATCCAATTGATTTTGGCTATCCAATGAAAGACCGCTACATCATAAACATAGCGTTGCCCGAAGGTTATAAAGTAGAATCCCTTCCTGAAAATGCAGTGTTTAATTTAGGCGAAAATACAGGTAGCTATCGTTATTTAATTTCACAGGTTGGCAACAAATTGCAACTTTCAGTAGAATTTACAATAAATAAAGCTTACATCGCAGCCGAGGAATACGGAAATTTGAAAAAATTCTACGAGCTTTTAATAGCGAAGGAAAACGAAAAAGTTGTACTTTCAAAGGCATAATGGATATTAAAAACGCACAAAAAGCAGTTGATGCCTGGATACAGGAACACGGCGTTCGCTATTTCAATGAGTTGACAAATATGGCACAACTCACGGAAGAGGTAGGTGAAGTGGCCCGTATTATAGCGCGTCGTTATGGAGAACAAAGCGAGAAGGAAAGCGACAAAAACAAAGATTTGGGCGAAGAACTTGCAGATGTTATTTTTGTGGTACTGTGTCTCGCCAATCAAACCGGTGTTAATCTTGAAGAAGCGTTCAAAAAAAAGTTAGAACTTAAAACCAAACGTGACCACGACAGACATCACGGAAACAAAAAATTGAAATAAATGTTCAAAAAAGTACTAAATACAAAAGGTTTTTGGAAATCGGTTTTTGTTTTGGCCATCTCTTTTGCTGTGCTTTTTACACTTATAAAATGGGCTATAGAGGGGTTTGAAATGGCTTACTTCACAGAAAGAAATCCCGTAATGTTTATACTCACTATTTTACTTGCCGGGTTTGTGTATGGCTTTTTTGTAACTTTTGGAAAGTTCAGGGCGAAGCTAAAAGAAAACGATCCTGGGCGATGAAAGCCAATCTTGAACGCGGAAGTTTCCCAACGGAAAATATAAAAATCAACATTAGTGGATCTAAAAGTGAATCCAACAGAATGCTGATTTTGCAAGCACAATTCCCGAATATTTCAATAGAAAATCTATCAGAAAGTGATGACACGGTAGTTCTTCAACAAGCACTTAAAATCTTAAAAGGTTCAGTTGATATTCATCACGCAGGAACAGCAATGCGGTTTTTGACGGCTTATTTTTCCGCAAAGGAAGGAGCTGAAATTACTCTCACGGGAAGTCAGCGCATGCAGGAACGCCCCATTGGAGTTTTGGTAAATGCGCTAAAAAGTTTAGGGGCAGATATTGAATACCTTAAAAACGAAGGTTTTCCTCCACTGAAAATAAAAGGTAAATCACTTCAAAAAAGGGAAGTGAATATTGAAGCCAACATTAGCAGTCAATACATTTCTGCGTTAATGCTCATAGCGCCGATGCTTCCCAATGGCTTAAAAATTTCTTTGGAAGGAAAAACCACTTCCATTCCATATATTGAAATGACCTTGTCCTTACTTAAAAATTTAGGGATAAAAGGAAGTTTCAGTAATAATGAAATCGAAATTTCCGCAGCAAAAAATGTTGAAAATACCAAATTGATCGTAGAATCTGATTGGAGTTCGGCATCCTATTTTTATAGCTTAGTCGCACTTTCTGAAAATGCTGAAATCACCCTTGGAAGTTTTTCTGAAGATAGTTTGCAAGGCGATGCTGCTTTAGTGCAAATCTATAATTCTTTGGGCGTACAGACGGTTTTTAATTCTTCCAAAAAAACCATTTCAATTTCAAAAAAGAAGATTGAATTGCCGGATTCGTTATTGCTGGATTTGGCAAACACACCTGATTTGGCGCAGACAATTGCCGTAACGTGCTTCGGTTTGGGCATTGGCTGTAAACTTACTGGTCTGCACACATTGAAAATTAAGGAGACTGATAGGCTTTCAGCCTTAAAAAATGAATTGGAGAAATTGGGTGCTACAATTCAAATTGATGAAAATTCTTTAAACCTTGAAATAGCTTTACAAATTCACCCGAACAAAATCATTGAAACCTATCAAGACCACAGAATGGCTATGGCTTTTGCGCCACTTTCATTAAAAACAAATCTCACTATAAACAATGCCGGGGTGGTTTCGAAATCATACCCAGCCTTTTGGGATGATTTTCAGAAAGCGGGTATTAAATGCGAAATTGAAAATTCCTAAAAAAACTAATTTCCTTCCCGCTTTCGGCGCTTAGCGCCCAGCATCAAACATTTCCAAATAATAATCAGCCATTTACTTGACAACGCCTGTTTTGAGGTTGTATATTTGCGCCCTTGTAAAATCTAAAGACACGACGAATTATGGGAATGAAACTTTCAAATTTTAACTTTAACCTTCCTGAGGAATTATTGGCCGAATATCCAGCTCCAAACCGCGACGAATCTCGCTTAATGGTCCTCAACAGAAAAACCAAAACCATTGAGCACAAAATGTTCAAGGACCTTATTGATTATTTTGAAGAAGATGATGTGTTGGTAACCAATAATACAAAGGTTTTTCCAGCACGCTTGTTTGGAAACAAAGAGAAAACAGGCGCGCGTATTGAAGTTTTTCTTTTGAGGGAATTGAATTCTGAAACCCGTCTTTGGGACGTTTTGGTAGATCCCGCAAGGAAAATCAGGATTGGAAACAAATTGTATTTTGGCGATGATGAAACGCTTGTGGCTGAAGTTATAGACAACACAACTTCCCGTGGAAGAACACTTCGTTTTCTTTTTGATGGTTCTTATGAAGAATTCCGAAATAAATTGACAGAATTGGGTGAAACACCACTTCCAAAATATATTAAAAGAGAAGTAGAGCCAGAAGATGCAGAACGTTACCAAACCATTTTCGCGAAAAATGAAGGAGCCGTAGCTGCGCCAACCGCTGGGTTGCATTTCTCAAAACATCTTTTAAAGCGACTTGAAATTAAAGGTGTGAATGTGGCTGAAGTTACATTGCATGTTGGTTTGGGAACCTTTAGTTCTGTGGAGGTTGAGGATCTTTCAAAACATAAAATGGATTCTGAAGAGATGAGCATTCTCCAAGACGCTGTAGATATTATAAATACGGGTATTAAAAAGAAGAAGCGAGTTTGTGCCGTGGGAACAACCGCAATGCGTGCTTTGGAAAGCTCGGTTTCTTCAAACCATACTTTAAACTCTTATTCAGGCTGGACTAATAAATTTATTTTTCCTCCCTATGATTTTAGTATTGCAAATGCAATGGTTACTAATTTTCACACCCCGAAATCTACTTTATTGATGATGGTTTCTGCGTTTGCGGGGCATGATTTTATAAAGCAAGCCTATGCCGAAGCCATTAAAGAAAAATACAGGTTTTATACCTATGGCGATGCCATGTTGATTATTTAGTGAGAAGTTTTAAATAGCAAAAATCCTGATGAGAATCAGGATTTTTTATTTTATAAGCATTTGGTTTTCAAATGTCAAAATAAAAATTTACCTTAGTCTTCCTTATTAAAAACTAACTAGCCGTCTGAATGAAAAAAACATTACTTTTCTTCATTTTTTGCATAATTTTCTCCAATGCCTTTTCACAAGACGGTGATGGGGATTTGCCAGAAAGCTGGGGCCTAAACTTAGCGGAACTGCCCAATGTAGTTCGTCTTCCCGCATTAGATTTTGAAATGATAATCCAGCAGGACAGCATTAACGATTTAGACAAAAGCATGCCTTGGCGTTACGGTATTGAAAGATCCGTTGTACTGAACATGCAAAATGGAGGGCTTTGGACGGTTTTGCCAAATGGCGGGAAGATATGGCAAGCAACCATAAAATCACCCAGAGCATTAAACCTCAGCGTAAATTTTGACGATTATTATCTGCCCCATGGTTCACGTCTTCAGCTATATAATCAAGACCATACTGATATTACAAATACATATACAAATTCCCAAAACAGATTGAATGGCCAAATAGGAACTTGGTTTGTTGAAGGGGATATAATTTGGGTAGAATATTATCAACCTCCAGGAACACAAGACTCGCCAAGACTCCAAATTAACAGTGTTATTCACGGTTATAGAATGGGAAAGGTAAACACCCTATTTGAAGGAAATCGTGGTTTAAATGATTCAGGGGAATGTAATTACGACGTAAACTGCCCGATAGGAAGTGATTTTGATTCAAAAAAGGACTTGGTTAAAAAAACTGTCGCACTTTTGAATTTGGGGAATGGGTATTTATGCTCTGCTGCATTGATGAACAATACTACTAATGACAAAACCCCATATCTGCTAACGGCCAATCATTGTTTGGAAAACAGCAATCCTAGCCTTTGGTCCGTTCGGTTTAACTGGGTAAGTCCGGTGCCGGTTTGTGGAACGGGTGATGAAAGTGGGGATTTGCAAACCAATTTCACAATTAGTGGCGCAGAACTAAGAGCAAACAATAGCAAAAGTGATTTTGCATTGGTAGAACTTTTTGATCCCATTCCTGAAGCTTGGGATGTTGCTTTTGCCGGCTGGGACAATTCAGACGGTAATCCTTCGTATGAAGTAGGAATCCATCATCCAAATGGCGATATAATGAAAATATGCCGCGATGATTCCGGGGCACAAAAAGTAGATGCTAATGGTACCCAAGTTTGGCTTATTGGTGGAGGTTCTCATGGAACTGGCAATGGCTGGGAAATTGGCACTACGGAAAGTGGATCTTCGGGCTCGCCTTTATTTGATGAAAACGGAAGAATTATTGGCCAGCTTTATGCAGGACAATCTGCTTGCATCGGTCAATCCAACAATCACGATTATGATATTTACGGTAGGTTCGGTGTTTCTTGGGATGCCGGGACAACTCCCGAAACCCGATTATTGGATTGGTTGGATCCAATCAATTCAGGCCACACCAATATTGAAACCCTTCAAAATCTCTTGAATACTCCAGATTTTGAACTTATTGGAGATCTTAAAATTTATCCAAATCCGGCAAGCACTTCTATTACAGTTATGAACAACAGGTATCCGCATTTATCATTTCAGTTTATAAATGTAATTGGGCAGCGCATACTCTCCGGATCATTGTCAAATACTATGAATACCATCACCGTTGATAATCTTGCTGAAGGTATTTATTTCCTTTATTTATTAGATGAAGACAGCAAGGACAGTATCACCAAAAAGGTAATAATTAAAAAGTAAACCATAATTCTATTTATTGGTAAGCCTCTATTCTGAAAAGGAAAGGGGCTTTTTACTTTAAAATAAAGTAATTTTGCGCAATGGTTTCAGAAAAAAAAGATATTAGGGCACTTTCAAAAGAAGAATTGCGAAGCTTTTTTGTAAGCATTGGTGATAAAGCCTTTCGCGGTACGCAAGTTTATGAATGGCTTTGGAGCAAAGGCAGCCACAGTTTTGATGAAATGACAAACTTGTCAAAAGAAACCCGTGCACATTTGAATGAAAATTTCGTAATCAACCACATAAAGGTGGACCATCTTCAAAAAAGTGCGGACGGTACTATAAAAAATGCAGTAAAGCTTCACGACGATTTGGTAGTGGAATCTGTTTTAATTCCCACAAAAAAGCGAACAACTGCCTGTGTTTCCTCTCAAGTGGGCTGCAGTTTGGATTGTACTTTCTGCGCCACGGCCAGACTTAAAAGAATGCGAAACCTAAACCCGGACGAAATTTATGACCAAGTAGTTGCAATAGATAAAGAAAGCCGTTTGTATTATGACAAACCACTTTCAAATATTGTGTTTATGGGTATGGGAGAACCGCTGATGAACTATAAAAACGTGCTCGAATCCATAGAGAAAATAACCAGTGATGAAGGTTTGGGAATGTCTCCAAAACGCATTACGGTTTCTACTTCAGGTGTGCCGAAAATGATTAAAAAATTGGCGGACGATGAAGTGAAATTCCATCTCGCCGTTTCGTTACATTCCGCAATCCAAGAGACTCGGGAACAGATTATGCCTTTTGCCAAAAACTTTACATTACCCGATTTGCGAGAAGCTTTGGAATATTGGTACAGCAAAACAAAAGGCAAAATAACTTATGAATACATAGTTTGGAAAGGCATCAATGACAAGAGGGCAGATATTGAGGCGCTGGTCACGTTCTGCAAATATGTGCCGTGCAAAGTAAATATTATAGAATACAACCCAATAGACGATGGCCATTTTCAGCAGGCTTCGTCAACAATTATAGACGATTATATTGAAGCTTTGGAGCAAGATAGAATTCCAGTAACCGTCCGCCGAAGCAGGGGAAAGGATATTGATGCCGCCTGCGGACAGTTGGCAAACAAACAATAAAAAAGAGCGGCTTTTGGCCGCTCTTTTCAATTCAGTATAAAACGTAAATTAGTTTTTTACAATTTTGAATGACTTGCTTGCTCCGTCAATAGATACCGTAGCAATGTAAACGCCAGACTGTAATCCTGAAATTTCAACAGTTTCGTTGTTGCTGTTCAATTTTTGGGAAACAACTTGTTGGCCCAACATATTGTAAAGTGCAACTTGCTCCATTGAAGTGTTTGCAGAAAGGTTCAATTGGTTGTTTGCTACAAAATAGTTGAAGCCTGAAAAAGCAATATCGTTCACTCCCAAAACATCCGCAGTAACTTTAAAGTCGTCTACTTGGAAACCAAACTGATCAGCACCTACGTGGTTAATTGCGATATAAACATCCTGTCCTGCATATGCATCAAGATCAACTGTGAATTCTTCCCAATCAATTGCTTGAGGAACTAAGCCTGTTTCAAGTGGTGAAAAGTTGCTTGGATCTGTATCAACTGTTGAAATTAAAATGTTGAAGGTTTCTTCCGAATATAAAGCATCGGCAGCTTTTGCCCAAAAAGATAAAGTATTTCCAGCTGCTCCAAGAGTCATTTGTGGAGAAATTAGCCAATCATTGTTTGCGTTAGTTGTTCCATCTGGTACAGCTGCGAAAGATGTCATTGCTTTTACACCACTATATGCTGTCCAGTCCGAATCAGCTGTAGGATCTAACGGAGGATTTGTTGTAGTTGAATTGAAAACAATAAAAGCTCCAGTGTACCCAGAATTATCAAATGTAATGCCTGTGAAACCATAAGTAGGTAAAAGGTCAAGATCTACTAAAGTCCAATCTCCAACATTCTCAATTATGAAGTCATCGTAAGCTTCAAAATCGTCTTCAAAAATTGTAGTCTGTGCATTCATAGCAAAGCCAGCAAATAATGCTGCCAATAATGTAATTTTTTTCATTGTAAATATAAATTAAGGAGTTAAAATGATTTTTCCAAAAATAGGGCTAGCACCTTTATTTTCGAGGGTTTCCAAATATTTTAACGTCTTTTTGAAGATTGGCAGAATATTACCATAATATTAAATTTTCTGTATTTTTATTAACAGCCTTTTTAAAACATTCTATTTATAAGACAGAAATAATTGCTTTTTTTATTTCTTCCTGTGCTGGACATTTATATAAAAAAATGTTAAATAAATTTTTTCGGTCTTCGAAGCAAGCAATTCTAGTTGTTTGCCAGCTTGAAACCGTCATCCAATTTTAACTATCTTTGAGCCTTTATGAAGATAGTTTCGCGCATCAAACTTCCCATTGAAAAGGAAATGGAGCTTTTTGAAAAAAAGTTCACGGCTTCCATGTCTTCAAAAGTTTCCCTTTTAAACCGAATCACACATTATGTAGTAAACCGAAAGGGAAAACAGATGCGCCCTATGTTCGTTTTCCTCATTGCAAAAATGACAGGCGGTGGCGAAGTGAACGAACGTACCTATCGCGGAGCTTCGGTAATAGAACTCATCCACACCGCAACCTTGGTGCACGATGATGTGGTGGACGACAGCAACCGCCGCCGCGGATTTTTCTCTATAAACGCACTTTGGAAAAATAAAATCGCCGTACTGGTTGGTGATTATTTGCTTTCCAAAGGTTTATTGCTTTCCATTGACAACGACGATTTTGATTTGCTGAAAATAATTTCGGTCGCCGTTCGTGAGATGAGCGAGGGCGAATTACTTCAAATTGAAAAAGCGCGAAAACTAGATATTACCGAAGAGGTATATTTTGAAATAATCCGTCAAAAAACAGCAACATTAATTGCCGCGTGTTGTGCAATGGGCGCACGTTCCGTAATGGCTCCCGACGAAGAAGTTGAAAAAATGCGCAAATTTGGTGAACTCATCGGTACGGCCTTTCAAATAAAAGACGACCTTTTTGATTATGGCAACGAGCATATCGGCAAACCCACGGGCATAGATATTAAGGAGCAAAAAATGACGCTACCTTTAATATATGCCTTAAATAATTCCACTTCCGAAGAAAAAAAATGGCTTATCAATTCGGTTAAAAACCATAACAAAGACAAACAGCGTGTAAAGGAAGTTATCAGTTTTGTAAAAGAAAACGGTGGTTTGGATTATGCCGTTGAAAAAATGAAGGAATATCAACAAGAAGCATTGCAACTTTTGGAAACCTATCCCGCATCGCCATACAAGGAATCACTGGAATTGATGGTGAATTATGTTATTGACCGGAAAAAATAGTAGTCAGTAATCAGTTCGCAGTAGTCAGTTTTTACTGCGTACTGAATACTGCGTACTGAATACTGAAAACCCAGACAACCATTCTTCAAAAATCTGCGTCTATTAAAATAGAAGCACAAACAGCAAAGCTTGCGTGAAAATTATACCATTACATAAAAACTATTCAAATTTAATTGACAAAGCGTCCAAAGGCGATCGCCGCGCGCAGCATCAATTGTTTGAAATGTTTTCACCAAAAATGTTGGGAGTTTGCAGACAGTATTTAAAAAACAACGATTTAGCGGAAGAAGTAATGCTTTCGGGCTTTTTCAAAATGTTTACACATTTAAAGGATTTTAAAAACGAAGGCAGTTTTGAAGGCTGGATAAGAAGAATAATGGTGAACGAAAGCATTTCACAACTCCGGAAGGACAAAAAGTTGCATTTCGTTTCAGAAACCGAAATTGAAAATACAACAGAGCATTCCACTTTTATTGAAACCGAACTTGAGGAGGCCGATATCCAAAAAATGATAGACAGTCTGCCGGACGGTTATAAAACGGTGTTTGTGCTTTATGCGGTGGAAGGTTACAAACACAGTGAAATAGGGGAGTTGTTGCAGATAAGTGAGAACACTTCAAAAACACAACTTTTCAAAGCGCGTAAAATGCTTCAAAATATGGTAAAACAACAAAACAATTTAAGCTATGGCATCCTATAAACTGGAAGACAACATCCGTGAAAAACTGGAGACGAGGGAACTGAAACCTTCTGCGGACGCATGGAAAAAACTGGAAGCAAAATTGGATGCCGAGCAGCCCAAAAAGAAAAGTAATGTTTTGTATTACGTGGCAGCAAGCTTTGTTGGGATTCTCATTTTGGCCTCTGTTCTTTTTAGCAGAAATAATTCAGAAGTGGATAATCAAATAGTGGAAGAAAAAATTCAGCAAAACCAAACCAATTCGCAACCCGAAATTATTCCCAATAAAACTCTTTCTGAAGAAATTGTTTCCGAGGAAAGAAATTCTGAAAAGATAAATTCTGAAGAAAAACAAAAACCGAATACGAGGGAAGTAAAAGTGATTCCGCCGAAAAAATCGACAATTGATAAAAAAATGGAAAGCACGGAAGCGCTTGCAAATGTTTCAAACGAAAAAATAAAAAAGCCTGTAATTAAAGAGGATTTAATCATTTCCGAAGAAGACAAACTCATCAATAATAAGGTTGATGAAGTGGTTGCCTCAGTAAAAAAACTACAGGAAGACAATGCGGAAATATCGACGACGGAAGTGGAAAGGTTGTTAAATAATGCACGTCGCGATATTCAAACCCAGCGAATTCTAAACAGCCCAAAAGTAGATGCAACGGCCTTGTTGCAAGATGTGGAATGGGAGCTTGATAAAAGTTTCCGCGATAAGGTTTTCGACGCTCTTGGCGAAGGTTTTCAAAAAGTGCGGACAGCTGTTTCAGAAAGAAACGATTAGCAATTTTAATTCTCAATTTTCAATAAACAATAAACATTCATCATCATTAATCAAAAATCGAATAGTTATGAAATCATTAATTACAATTACAAGTGCGCTTACAATTTGGTTGCTTGCGTCGTGTTATTCCAACGCACAGGAAAATGACCAAGATACCCAGGCTTCCATAGAGAAACTCACCAATCTGAAGGAAAAAATAATTCAAGAAGAAAAGGATGCTTTAAAGTTAGATGTTGAAAACATCAATGCCAGACTCCAAAGTGAAGCCATTACAGAAGAAGAAGCTGAAACGCTAAAAAAAGAAGCTGCAGAAAAGCATGCGCTTAATATTGAAAACAGAATTGCGATTGTTGACAATCAAGTGGCATTAGTAAAACGAAATGGAACCATAGAAGATGACGAAGATAACGGAATGATCATTCGGATTGGATCCAGCGGAAAAAATAGTGAGAATGACAACGTTCTCTACATTGGACCCAAAAATAAAAAGCGCAAATTTGACCGTCGCACTACCTCAGATATGGTATTTGCTTTTGGATTGAACAATGTAATTACTGAAGGAGAATCTTTGCAGGATTCAGATTTTAAGATAGCTGGCAGCCGTTTTGCAGAGTTGGGCTGGGCTTGGAAAACCCGCGTATTTAAAAACACAAATTGGTTGCGGATTAAGTATGGCGTTTCTTTTCAATTTAATGGTTTAAAACCAACGGACAATCGTTTTTATGTAGATGCTGGCGAGCAGACCAAACTTCAAAATTATCCATTGGACTTGGACAAATCAAAATTCCGGATGGACAATCTTGTTGTTCCAATCCACTTTGAGTTTGGCCCATCCAAGAAAGAAGAATACGATGGTTACTTCCGTTATAACACAGAAAACCAAATTAAAGTAGGTTTAGGCGGGTATGCAGGAATAAATCTCGGGGCCCGCCAAAAACTAAAGTTTGAAGAAGATGGCGAAGACCAAAAACTAAAATTAAAAGCAGATTACAACACAAATAAATTTATCTACGGTTTAAGCGCTTATATAGGCTGGCAAGGTGTAGCGCTTTATGGTAAGTATGATTTAAACACAATCTTTAAGAACAACCCAATAGATCAGCGCAATGTTTCCCTCGGACTTCGGTTTGATGTGGATTAGCCATAAACACTTTCATTATTCGTTGTTTAAAACCTGCATGGATTTTTAAAATTCGTGCAGGTTTCTTTTCTTAATATCCCTATTTTTACAAATCAAAAATCAAACCGTCCAAAAACCTAAAATTCCAATAATTTGATTTCCAAAACCACCATAGACAATGTTTTTGAAACCGCCCGCGTAGAGGAGGTGATCGGTGATTTTGTTCAGTTGAAAAAATCCGGAAGCAACTATAAAGGGTTAAGTCCGTTTACTGACGAGCGTTCGCCGAGTTTTATGGTTTCGCCGGTGAAACAGATTTGGAAAGATTTCAGTAGCGGAAAAGGTGGAAACGTAGTTGCTTTTTTGATGGAGCACGAACATTTCACCTATCCCGAGGCCATAAAATTTTTGGCAAAAAAATACGGGATTGAAGTAGAGGAAACCGAACAAACCGCCGAAGACAAAGAACAGGCAAATGAACGGGAAAGCCTTTATTTAGTAAGCGAATTCGCTAAAGATTATTTTCACAGTACGCTTTTAAAAACCGAAGAGGGGAAAGCCATCGGCCTTTCATACTTTAAAGAAAGAGGTTTTACGGACGAAACCATCAAAAAATTTGAACTGGGTTATTCTCCCGATTTTTGGGATGCTTTCACAAGCCACGCAATAAAAAAGGGCTACAAGCTGGAGTTTTTGGAAAAGACGGGTCTGTCGATTGTAAAAGAAGAAAAACAGTTTGATCGTTTTAAGGGAAGGGTAATGTTCCCAATTCTCAGTATGAGCGGCCGCACCCTTGGTTTTGGCGGTCGTATTTTAACATCGGATAAAAAAGCGGCGAAATATTTAAACTCTCCCGAAAGCGATATTTACCACAAAAGCAAAGTGCTTTACGGTATTTTTCACGCGAAACAAAGTATTGCGAAAGAAGACAATTGTTATTTGGTGGAAGGTTATACAGATGTTATCCAGTTTCACCAAACGGGAATCCACAATGTGGTTTCGTCTTCGGGAACGGCATTGACTTCGGAACAAATTCGGCTTATAAATCGACTTACCAAAAACATTACCGTTCTTTTTGATGGCGATGCGGCGGGGCTTCGTGCATCGCTTCGCGGAATCGACCTGATTTTGGAACAGGGAATGAACGTGAAAATCTGCACTTTTCCTGAAGGCGAGGATCCCGACAGTTTTTCGCGTAAAAATACGTTGGAAGAATTGACGCTTTATTTAGAAGAAAACGCCAAGGATTTTATCACTTTCAAGGCTTCTTTACTCGCTAATGAAGCAAAAAATGACCCCATAAAAAAGAGCGAGACCATACACGATATGGTGAACAGTATTGCCAAAATTCCCGATGTTATAAAGCGGGAAGTGTATATAAAGGAATGTTCACGGATTATGGATATTTCGGAGCAGGTTCTTTTTAATACGCTGGCGCAGATTTTTCAAAAGGACAAAAAAGATGCGGCTAAAAGGGAAACTATTCCGCAGGAGGCTTTTGAGGTTATTCCCACAGAAAAAAAGATTGAAAAAGTAGATGTACAGTTTCAACTGGAACAAAAAATAATCGAGCTGTTGCTTCTTTATGGCAATGTTGAAGAGGATTTTGAGGAACTTATTCTTGAAGCGAACGAAAAAGGCGAAATTTCATTAAAACCAGAAATTCATAAATCGCGCGTTTATGAAAAAATATTTTTGGATTTGCAGGAAGACGAAATTGAGTTTACAAACCAGGAATTTAAAGATTTGTATTACGAAGTTGTAAATCGTTTTACACAAAATCCAGATGCGAAAGCAGAAACTTTTATAAACGAACTTCAGCCAGAAATGGCTTCTGCAATTACGCACGTTTTGATGGAAGAGGAAAGATATATTCTCCACGATTGGGAGCGAAAGGAAATTTATGTAAAGGAGAAAGAACAGACCATTGCCCAAATGGTGAGTGAAACTATTTTAAATCTTCGAAGGCATTTGGTTTCCCAAAAAATAAATGAATTGTCCGAAACAATGAAGCAAGAGGACAATACTGAAAAAGAAACAGGACTACAGGAAATTGTAGATTACATCAGTCTAAAAAAAGTGCTTTCCGATAAATTGAATAGAGTACTGTAGTTAATTAAACTGAAACAAGCGCGCCTGGTTAATAAGCTCTGCCAGGCTGGTAACGTTTAATTTTTTCAAAAGCCGGGTCTTGTAGGTGCTCACGGTTTTTTCGTTAATTTCAAGTAGGGTAGCAATGTCTTTGTTGCGTTTGCCGTTTGAGAGAAGGTTCAACACTTCAATTTCCCTTGCGGAAAGTTTTTTATAGCGGCCCACAATGGTATTGTCGTTTACGGCTTTGCTGTTTAGAGCCGCCGCAAGTTGTTCGTTTAAAAATACCCCGCCCATAGCTATGCGCTTAATGGCTTGAATAAATGTCTCTTTGGAAGCCGTTTTCGGAATATAGCCAGCAGCGCCAGATTTTATGGAGCGCAAGGCATAAATTTCTTCTGGATGTGATGAAAAAATTGCGATTCTTGTTTTTGGAAATTCTTCACGAATGCTTCGTAAAGCGTGGAAACCATTAATTTCCGGGATGTCGAGCTCTAAAATTAAAATATCCGGGCGTTCTTTTTCCAGACATTTCAATAATTCCGAACCTCGCGAAACCTTCCCAACTATTGTATAATCGTTTGTATTATTGAGCAAAACTGATACCCCTTTTCTGGTAATAGGGTGGTGGTCTGCAATTACAACTTTTTTCATCTTATGGTATTTTATAGATTCTTAAAAATATAAAACCTTCAGATTTGGGGGGAGAAATTAAGGTTTAACAACGTAATATTAATACTACATTTTGGATATATAAAATCTTAAGGAGAAGAATGATAAACCTTTCGTTTAATGGTTAAATTATTCGATAAATAACAAGACTACCTAAGTTTTTCAGGGATTTCGCAAACGGGAATAGGTATCATTTTGTGTTGATTTGCCCGATTCAATCTATGGAATATATCAAAAACTACTTTTTGCCTTCCCGAAAAATCTGAAGTGGTTTTGCCATTTTCCTTCATTTTCATCGCCCATTCCAGTTCGTCATAGCTTGCGCCAAGTTGGTCTTCATCGGTCCGGTCATCACCCCACAGGCCATCCGTTGGGGCTGCGTCAATAATTTCTTTGTTAATACCCAAATGACGGGCAATTTGATAGACTTCACTTTTCATTAAATCGGCAATCGGACTTAAATCCACCCCGCCGTCGCCATATTTTGTGTAGAAACCTACGCCAAAATCCTCTACTTTATTGCCGGTCCCTGCTACCAAATATTTTTCCAAAGCCGCAAAATAATAAAGTGTCGTCATTCGCAAACGGGCACGCGTATTTGCAAGCGACATAAAACGATCTTCCTCTTTTTCAACTTTTGGTAAAACATCAATCAGGGTATCAAAAACAGGCGTGAGGTTAATCTCAATTTTTTCAACGCTTGCAAAATTTTCCTTAAGCCAAGCAATATGGTTGTAGGCCCGACTAACTTGTGAGGCCGCTTGGTGTATTGGCATTTCCACACATAAAAGCTTAAGTCCTGTTTTTGCGCATAAAGCGGAAGTTACGGCAGAATCAATCCCGCCGCTAATGCCAATTACAAAACCTTCCATTTTTGCATTTACGGCGTATGTTTTTAACCAATTTACAATATGATCTACAACTTTTTCGGTTTGCATTTTCTGTGTTTTTAATCTTTTATAATAATACCTTTGCAGCGCAAAAGTTGTTAAAGATAAAATTAATAAAAAGGAATGGCGTTAACCAACAATAACATTTTTTCTACTATGAAGTATTCCGTTTTGGTTCTTTTTCTGGTCCTTCTTTTTTCCTGCAATAACGAAAGTAAGGTTGAAAAGGAAATTGAAAAAATTCCTATTGATTTTGAAATGATTCGTTTCGACAAAGAATTTGCAAATGCATCTCCCGTAGAACTTCCAAAGTTAAAAGCTGAATTTCCAGCTTTTTTTCCGAAACAGTACAACGATAGTATCTGGATTGAAAAATTGACGGATACCCTTCAAAATCAACTGGAAATTGAAGTGATAAAAACATTTCCAACGGATGGGATTTTGGAAGATGATTTGGTTCCGTTGTTTCAACACATAAAGTATTATTTTCCCAAATTTCAAACTCCAATTGTTGTAACTACGACTTCAGACGTTGATTACCGAAATAAAATAATTCTTGCAGACAGTTTGCTGATTATAGGTTTGGACAATTATTTAGGAAGTGAACATCGTTTTTACGAGGGCATAGATAAATACATTTCAAAGGAAATGAAACCTTCACAAATTGGTCCCGATGTTGCAGAAACCTATGCAAGACTTTATATAAAACCGCCAAACAAGGCTTCATTTTTGGGGCAAATTGTTTATTACGGAAAGCAACTTTACTTGAAGGATATTTGGCTTCCAAATGCATCCGATGCCGAAAAAATAGGATATACTGAACAGGAATATAAATGGGCCGAAGAAAATGAGGAATATATGTGGCGCTATTTTGTGGAAAAGGAATTGCTTTATAGCACCGACCCCAAACTTGGCGCACGCTTTATAAGTCCGGCACCTTTTTCAAAATTCTATCTTGAACTAGACAACGAATCTCCCGGCATGTTGGGGCGTTATTTGGGCTGGAAAATTGTTCGTGCATATATGGAAAACAATGATACAAACGTGCAGCAACTAATGGTAACAGAGGCTGACGAAATATTTACAAACTCAAAATACAAACCAAAAAAGTAATGGCAATAAAACATACTTCTGAAATAAAGCTAAACGTAGGCCTTGACGAAAATAAAATCCCTGAAACCATTCATTGGACCGCTGAAGATGGCGGTATTTCAAATGAAGAAACAAAGGCGGTGATGCTCTCGGTTTGGGACAGCAAAAAAAAGGAATCGCTTAGAATTGATCTTTGGACAAAAGAAATGCCCGTTGATGAAATGAAAATCTTCTTCCACCAAACTTTAAGCGCGATGGCTGATACTTTTCAACGTGCTACAAATGATGATAAAATGAGCGCTACCATGCGCGATTTCTGTGATTATTTTGCTGAAAAGCTAGAGCTGAAGCGGGATAATTAATTTAGAATTCAGAAGTTTGAATTGAATTGTTGAGTTCATTAATATAATTCAAAACTTCATCCCTTCCCGTGGAATCGCTGGCTGAGGTTATAAAAAACGGGGGCATTTCTTCCCAAGTTTCCAGCATTTTTTCGGAGTATGTTTTAATATTTCTTTCCAATGCTTTTGGTTTCAGTTTATCAGCTTTTGTGAAAATTATGTTGAAGGGAATTCCTGTTTCGCCCATCCATTCCATAAATTCCAGGTCGATGGGTTGTGGTTCGTGGCGACAATCTACCAAAACAAAAGCGAGTACCATTTGTTCCCTTTTTTCAAAATAATTGGTAATAAATTTCTGAAAAACTTTCTTACTGCTTTTTGAAACACGGGCATAACCGTACCCTGGCAAATCTACCAAATACCAGTTTTTGTTTACGAGAAAATGATTGATAAGCTGCGTCTTTCCGGGTCTTCCAGAAGTTTTTGCCAAGCTTTTGCGCTGCATCAACATATTGATAAGCGAAGATTTCCCAACATTACTTCTTCCAATAAATGCATATTCCGGCAAGCGGTCCTTCGGGCATTTGGCAACATCACTGTTGCTCATCACAAATTCTGCGGATTTTATATGCATTGTTTAAAAGTTAAGAATTAGGAATTAAGAATTATGTGGGAAATATTTTTTAGAAACCAGAAACCCTTTAAAACCCACGCTTTTCCAGCCAAGCATAAAGCAATTGGTTAAATTCTGCAGGATGCTCCATCATTGCGGCATGGCCACATTTATCAATCCAATAAAGTTCAGAATCAGGCAGGAGTTCATCAAATTCTATAGCAACTTCGGGCGGTGTAACATTGTCGTTTTTTCCCCAAATGATGCACGTTGGCGTGTGCATTTTTGGTAAATCTTTCGCCATATTATGTCTAATGGCACTTTTGGCAATGGCAAGAGTGCGTATCAATTTATTTCGGTCGTTTACGGTTTCATAAACATCGTCCACAATTTCTTTGGTAGCAACCGCAGGATCGTAAAATACATTTTCTGCTTTCTGCCTAATGTATTCATAATCGCCTCGTTTTGGGTAGCTTTCGCCCATTGCGCTCTCATAAAGGCCAGAACTTCCGGTTATTACTAAAGCCTTAACTTTTTCAGGATACATTTTCGTACAGAGCAAACCGATGTGTCCGCCAAGCGAGTTCCCTAAAAGAATAACTTCTTCATACCCCAAATGATCAATGAATTGCGCCACGTATTTTGCAAAATTTTTCACATTCGTGCGCAACAAAGTCATTTTGTAAATGGGCAATTCGGGAATTAAAATTTTATAGCCTTTCGGCGGAAAGAAATCTGCAACGCCGTCAAAATTGCTCAACCCGCCCATAAGCCCGTGAAGGATGATTATTGGAGTGCCTTCACCTATTTCTAAATATGAAAATTTTCCTTCTTTCTTTAAGTTTTCCGACATGCGTTGGTTGCTGCAATTTAGAATGACAAAAGTAAACAAAATTATTTCATAAGGTCTATTTAAAAGAAGCCTTTGTTTTTTCAAATTTTCAATCTGGGTTATTTACAAAGTGGTAAAACTTATCAACAAAGTGGTAGAATGTGGTAAAATGTGGTAAAAGTTATATATATTTGAAACTACAAATTACAAATCGGGAATTTCTACAATGCTCAATCTAATAGGCACATACGAATGTAAAGCAGACGTAAAGGGACGGGTCATGGTGCCCGCGCCTTTAAAAAAGCAATTGGCATCCGTAGCGCAAGAAGGTTTTGTTATTAAACGTGCCGTTTTTCAGCCCTGTTTGGAGATGTATCCAATGAAAGAATGGGACGCCCTGATGCTGAAAATGGGCGAACTAAACCGCTTCAGCAGAAAGAACAACGATTTCATAAGAAGATTTACCGCCGGCGTAAAAACGGTTGAACTGGATTCAACTGGCAGATTGCTCATTCCCAAAGACTTAATGGCTTTCGCTGGAATTGATAAGGAATTGGTTATTTCTTCCGCAATAAATATTGTTGAAATCTGGGATAAAGATAAATACGAACAGGCCATAGACGATGCGGCAAGTGATTTTGCCGACTTGGCTGAGGAAGTAATGGGAAACAAAAGCAATGATGGTGATGGAGTATCATAATCCGGTTTTGCTAAATGAAACTGTAGAGGGGCTAAACATAAAGCCAGACGGGGTTTATGTGGATGTTACTTTCGGCGGCGGCGGCCACTCCAGGGAAATTCTTAGTCGATTGGGTCCAAACGGAAAACTTATAGCTTTTGACCAAGATAAAGATGCTTTGGAAAATGCTTTTGACGACCCAAGATTTTTATTAATCAATCAAAACTTTCGATTTCTGAAGCAATTTTTGAGATTTCATGGCTATAAAACTGTAGATGGAATTTTAGGTGATTTCGGCGTTTCCTCGCATCAATTTGACGTTGCCGAAAGAGGCTTTTCAACACGTTTTGAGGCCAATTTGGATATGCGGATGAATCGCGACACAAATTTTTCGGCATATACGGTGGTCAATAAATATGAAGAAGCACAATTGCGAAATGTGCTTTCAAATTATGGTGAATTGCGCAGTGCAGCCGGAATGGCACGTGTTATTGTTGAAGCCCGTGAAACCGAAAAAATAAAGACCAGCGAACAACTTAAAAAAGTGCTCAGTAGATTTCTGCCAGCACATAAAGAAAACAAAATCTTGGCCCAAATCTATCAAGCAATTAGGATTGAGGTTAACCAAGAATTGGAGGCGCTTAAGGAATTTTTGCTTCAAACAAACGAAGTTCTGAAACCTGGCGGACGTATCAGTTTGATAAGCTATCATTCTTTGGAAGACAGATTGGTAAAGAGATACATAAGAAACGGAATGTTTGAAGGGGAGCCAGAAAAAGATGTTTTTGGAAGGGTGGAAGTTCCTTTTAAAGCAGTGGAAAAATTTATAATCCCTTCCGAAGAAGAAATAAAACAAAACAACCGCGCCCGAAGCGCAAAGCTTCGCATTGCGGAAAAACTATAAAATGAAAGACGGTTTTTACAATATAATAAAAGGAAAATTTTTGGTGAGTGACGATGCCTTGAAAAACTGGCGCTTCATCATTTTTCTTTCTGTCTTGGCTTTGATAATGATTGGCAGCTCGCACACCGCAGACAAAAAAGTGCATAAAATTTCAAAACTGAACGCTGAAGTTAAAGAATTGAAAAGCGAATACGTTGACGTTCGGATGCTGTTGATGCAAGCAAGAATGGAAAGTAAAATTATAGCCGCAATGGAAAATCGGGGCCTCCAGCCTTCCGGAACGCCACCAAAGAGAATCCGAATTGTAGAAACGAAAAAATAGAATTTAGAAAATAGCGAAGAGCGAAAAAAAACCTGACAACAGACAACTGATAACTGAAAAATGGCTTTTGAAGAAAAAAACATATTAAACCGTTTGTACATCGTGGCCGGATGTATGTTTCTTTTCGCGCTTGCCATCAGCATCAAGTTGATGAACATTCAGTTTGTGGATGGTGAAAAATACCGTGAATTGGCAAAGGAAAACACTACAAAAAACTTTGTAATTCCGGCAAATCGTGGAAATGTTTATGCAGATGACGGCAGTTTGTTGGCAACGTCGGTGCCGAAATATGACATTCGTTTTGATGCAGTTACGGTTTCTTCCGAAGATTTCAATGAAAACGTAAAACCACTTTCCGAAGGATTGAGCAAAATGTTCGGAAAGCCGGTAGCTTATTATCTGGATATGTTCAGAAAAGCTCGCGCCGATAAAAACCGCTACCAATTGGTGGTTAAAAATCTAGGTTATTCAAATTATATTAAAGTGAAGAATTTACCGCTTTTTAACAAAGGTCCGTACAAAGGCGGAATTATTGTTGAACAGCGCACCGTTCGCGAGCATCCCATTGGGCAGATTGCACAACGAACTGTTGGCGATGAGGCTTTTGACCGTCCCGGCTATTACGCAGTAGGTTTAGAAGGCGCCTTCAATGATTTGTTGACTGGGAAAGAAGGCCATCGCCTAAAACAAAAAATTGCCCAAGGCCAATGGAAGCCAGTTTATGACGAAAACGAAATTGAACCACAGGATGGGTATGATATTGTTTCAACCATAAATGTAAACATACAGGATATTGCCCACCATGCGCTGTTAAAACAGCTGGAATACTACGAAGCAGAACACGGGAGCGTAATTGTAATGGAAGTTGCCACGGGTGAAATTAAAGCCGTTTCAAATCTTGGTCGAACTTCTGACGGAACATATTACGAAAAATTGAACTACGCCATTGGCGAATCACACGAGCCTGGTTCTACTTTTAAAGTGATGGCTTTTATGGCCGCTTTGGAAGATAAGGTTATCGATACCAGTTCGGTAATAGATACTGGTAATGGCGTGAAAGTTTTTTACGGAAGAAAAATATATGATTCGCACCGTGGAGGCTTCGGAAAAATTTCTGCAGCTCGTGCTTTGGAAGTTTCCTCAAACATTGGTTTGGCTACGATTATAAACGATAATTATTCAAAAAACCCGAACAAGTTTATCGATCGCTTGAAAAGTTGGCATTTAAATGAAAAAACTGGAGTTGCCATAAAAGGCGAGGGAACCCCAATGATTCCACAACCGGGTGACAAAAAATGGAGCCGAAATGCACTCCCTTCTATGGCTTATGGCTATAATCTGAGACTGACGCCTTTGCAAACGCTAACTTTTTATAACGCAATCGCAAATCATGGCGTAATGGTAAAACCCCGATTTATAAAAGAAGTTAGGGCTTGGAATGAAAAAGTTACTGCCTATGATACCAAGATTATAAATCCTAAAATATGTTCTGATGAAACGTTGAAGCAGGTTCGGGAAATACTAAAAAATACTGTGAAAAGAGGTACTGGTAAATCACTTTATTCGCCAGATTTTTCGATGGCAGGAAAAACGGGAACTGCCCAAACCGAATATTGGATGCCGGATTGGAAGAGCAATCGCCGCTACATTTCATCATTCGCAGGATTTTTTCCTGCGGAAAACCCGAAGTATTCCTGCATCGTGATTATTCACAAACCGAGTACAAAAAAAGGATTTTACGGAGCCGATGTTTCGGGTCCAGTTTTTAAAAGAATCGCCCAGAAAATCTTTACCGATTCCCAAATTATTGATTCTGTGGAAGGCGTAGAAAAGACCGATCCAGCAATTGAAAAAGATTTTGAACAGTACTATGCAAAGTTGCAACAACCCGCCAAAACCGTTCCAAATGTTACCGGAATGGCGGGAATGGACGCTGTTTCACTTTTGGAAAACCTTGGGCTGCGAGTGCAAGTTGTGGGCAATGGAACTGTTTCAAGCCAATCCATAAAATCTGGCGAAAACCTGAAAAAAGGACAATTAATAACATTGAACTTATCGTGATTTTGTTAAAGGACATATTGTACAAAGTTACCATCGAAAGCGTCGTTGGCAGTACATCCGTGGCCATAAACAATCTTGAATTTGATTCGCGAAAAGTTTCATTGAACGATGTTTTTATTGCAATAAAAGGAACCGTTTCAGACGGACATCAGTTCATAAAAAAGGCAGCCGATCAAGGCGCTTTGGCCATTATTTGCGAGACCTTACCGGAAAATATAGTCAACGGAATTACGTATGTTCAGGTTGCAGATTCACACAAAGCTTTGGCTATTATGGCCGCCAATTATTACGGAAATCCTTCAGAAGAATTAAAGCTTGTGGGTATAACGGGAACCAACGGGAAAACAACGGTTTCCTCTCTTTTATACCAACTTTTCAAAAAAGCGGGGTTGGAGGCTGGACTGCTTTCCACCGTAAAAATAATGATCGGCGATGCTGAATTTAAGGCTACACACACAACGCCGGATTCTTTAACCATAAATAAATACCTGCGCGAAATGGTGGATGCAGGTGTGGAATATTGCTTTATGGAAGTGAGTTCCCACGGAATCCATCAAAAACGTACAGAAGCGCTTCATTTTACGGGGGGCGTTTTTACGAATCTTTCCCACGATCATTTAGATTATCACAAGGATTTTGCGGAATACCGAGATGTAAAAAAATCTTTTTTTGATGAATTGCCAAAAACCGCTTTTGCATTGGTAAATGTGGATGATAAAAATGGTGTGGTAATGCTTCAAAACACAAAAGCAAAAAAATACACCTACGCCCTAAAAACCTATGCTGACTATAAAGCGCAGATTTTGGAAAGTCAATTTACTGGCCAACTTCTTAAAATAAACAATCAGGAATTGTGGGTTAAATTGATTGGCGGTTTTAATGCTTATAATCTACTTGCAATTTTCGGAACTGCACAACTTTTAGGCTTGAAGGAACTGGAAATCCTTCAAATAATGAGCACTTTGAATAGTGTTGATGGACGTTTCCAATATTTAATTTCAGAAAAGAAAATTACCGCCATTGTAGATTATGCACACACGCCCGATGCATTGAAAAATGTTTTGGAAACCATAAATAGCATCCGCACCGGAAATGAAGAAGTGATTACTGTAGTTGGCTGCGGCGGCGATCGCGATGCGCAAAAACGCCCTGTGATGGGGAACATCGCAGCTTCATTGAGCACAAAAGTGGTTTTTACAAGTGACAATCCGCGGACTGAAAATCCAGAAAAAATTATAGAACAAATAGAAACAGGCGTGCCTGCGGAACATTATAAAAAAACAATTTCCATAACAAATAGAAAGGAAGCCATAAAAGCCGCCTGCCAAATGGCGCAGGAAAATGACATCATTTTGATTGCCGGAAAAGGCCACGAAACCTATCAGGAAATAAACGGAGAGCGCTTCAATTTTGATGATTTTAAAATAGTAAACGAAATTTTAATAGCCCTAAACAAATAGCCAATGCTTTATTATCTTTTTGAATATTTAGATAAAACATACGACTTGCCAGGTGCGGGATTATTCAATTTCATTACGTTTCGGGCTATTTTGGCGGTTATTCTTTCGCTTTTTATTGCTTCGGTTTACGGAAAAAAAATAATCAATTATTTAAGAAAAAAACAAGTTGGTGAATCTATCCGCGACCTTGGTTTGGAAGGACAAAACGAAAAAGCGGGAACGCCAACAATGGGCGGAATCATTATAATTCTCGCTACGTTGGTTCCGGTTTTACTATTCGCAAAGCTTGAAAATATATATGTAATACTTCTGATTGTAACCACACTGTGGATGGGAATTATTGGATTTATAGACGATTATATAAAGAAATTTAAAAATGACAAACAAGGTTTACCCGGAAAATTTAAAATAATAGGGCAGGTTGGCTTAGGATTGTTTGTTGGCGCAACAATGTATTTTCACCCAGATATCATCGTGCAGCGAAATATTGCCGATCCAGGAACCGAAACTGAAATTATTGCGAAAGGGCCAACCAATGAATTTTACGTGAAGGACAAAGCAATGCTCACAACCATTCCTTTTGTAAAAGAAAACGAGTTTAACTATTCCGAATTGATCAGTTGGGCTGGTGATAATTACAAAAGCTATGTATGGCTAATTTTCATTCCGATCGTAATTTTTATCATCACCGCAGTTTCAAACGGGGCCAATCTCACCGATGGAATAGATGGGCTTGCGGCAGGAACATCGGCAATTATTGGAGTTACGCTCGCACTTTTTGCTTGGGTTTCGGGTAACGTAATTCTTTCTGACTATCTCAATATTATGTACATCCCGAACACGGGTGAAATGACCATTTTCATCACCGCATTTGTTGGAGCGCTTATCGGGTTTTTATGGTACAATACCTACCCTGCACAAGTATTTATGGGCGATACAGGCAGTTTGACCATTGGCGGAATTATAGCAGTAATAGCAATTGCCGTTCGAAAAGAATTGTTGATACCGATTCTCTGCGGAATATTTCTGATGGAAAATCTTTCAGTGGTTTTGCAAGTAAGTTGGTTCAAATACACAAAAAAGAAATTTGGTGAAGGAAGGCGCATTTTCAGAATGTCGCCATTACATCATCACTATCAAATTAAAGGTTTTCACGAAAGTAAAATTGTAACACGATTTTGGATTGTGGGAATTTTTTTGGCAATAATTACAATTGTTACACTAAAAATTAGATAAAGTGAAACAACGGCTGGTGATTTTAGGAGGTGGAGAAAGTGGAGTAGGAACAGCCATTTTAGGATTAAAGAAGGGGTTTGAAGTATTCGTTTCAGACTTCGGAAAAATAAAGGATAAGTACAAAGAAGTTCTTATAAATAATGGGATTGAATGGGAAGAGGAAGGTCATTCCGAAGAGAAAATCCTTTCCGCAACAATAGTGATGAAAAGCCCGGGAATTCCCGATAAGGCACCAATCATCAAAAAGTTGCACGAAAAAGGAGTGAAGGTTATTTCTGAAATTGAGTTCGCTGCAAAATTCACGAAAGCAACAATCGTAGGAATCACTGGAAGCAACGGAAAAACCACAACGGCAAGCTTGACCTATGAATTGCTAAAAAATGGCGGATTGAATGTGGCTTTGGGCGGAAATATCGGGAAGAGTTTCGCAGAACAGGTTTCCGAGGAAAAGTATGAAAATTTTGTACTTGAGCTAAGTAGTTTTCAGCTTGACGGAATTGAAACCTTTGCGCCACACATCGCAGTTTTGACCAATTTGAGTCCGGATCATTTGGATAGATATGATTATAAATATGAAAACTATATCGCTTCAAAATTCAGGATAACGATGAACCAAACGTCGCAAGATTATTTCATCTATGACGCAGATGATGTTGAAATAATAAAATGGCTTTCGCAAAACCCAATCAAATCGCAGCCGCTGCCATTTTCAACAAAAAAAGAATTGAATCAGGGGGCGTTCAAAAGAAATAAAGAAATAATAATAAAAATAAATAATAAAGAATTCAATATGCCAATCGCAACAATCGGAATCCAAGGGGAACACAATGTAAAGAATGCTATGGCCGCTTCAACGGTAGCCACATTATTGAGAATACGGAAACAGACTATTCGTGAAAGCCTGGAAGGTTTTCAAGGTGTGGAACATCGACTTGAAAAAGTATTGAAAATTAACAATGTGATGTACATCAATGATTCCAAGGCCACCAATGTGAACGCAACATTTTTTGCGTTGGACAGCATGGAAAATCCAACCGTTTGGATTTTGGGCGGCGTTGACAAGGGCAATGATTACACTGAATTGCTTCCATTGGTAAACGAAAAAGTAAAGGCAATAATCTGTTTAGGAGTTGATAATGAAAAAATTATTAGTGCTTTTGGAAACGTTGTGGATACTATTGTTGAAACAGATTCTATGAAGATGGCGGTGCAGGTTGCTTATAAATTGGCCGAACGAAACAACACTGTTCTCCTTTCTCCCGCCTGCGCAAGTTTCGATTTATTTGAAAACTACGAAGACCGCGGAAGACAATTTAAAGAAGCGGTTAGAAATTTATAATTTCAATAAACAATAAACAATAAACGGAAAAGTGAAAAACATTTTTCAATACATACAAGGCGATAGAGCAATTTGGGGAGTAGTGGGGCTTTTGGCGTTGTTTTCCTTTTTGCCGGTTTACAGCGCGAGTAGTAATCTTGCGTATTTGTATGGCGATGGAAGTACACTGCCTTATCTATTTAAACATTTCGCCCATTTAGTATTGGGGTTTGCCATTTTGTATGGCGTTCACAAAATTCCGTATAACTACTTTCGTGGACTTTCAATTATTGCTATTCCGGTAGTTGTATTGCTTTTGATAATTACAATGGCCGAAGGAACCACTATTGAAGGCGCCAACGCGAGCAGGTGGATTCGTGTGCCTTTTGTTGGGGTTACATTCCAAACTTCAACTTTGGCTGGAGTGGTTTTGATGACTTATGTAGCGCGTTATTTATCGCGAATAAAAGATAAAGCGGTTACTTTTAAAGAAACATTGTTGCCGCTTTGGGTTCCGGTATTTATTGTACTTGCTTTAATACTTCCGGCAAATTTTTCTACCACGGCAATCTTCTTTTTAATGATCGTATTATTGGTGTTTATCGGCGGGTATCCATTGCGATATTTAGGAATTATTTTAGGCGCAGGCCTAATTTTTCTCACCCTTTTTGTGATTTCAGCAAAAGCGTTTCCGGGAGTTTTCCCGAACCGTGTAGATACTTGGATAAGTAGGGTTGAAAATTTCAGTGATGATAAAGATACTGAAGCAGACTATCAAATAGAAAAAGCGAAAATAGCAATTGCCTCGGGTGGTGTAACAGGTCTTGGACCGGGCAAAAGTGTCCAAAAAAACTTTTTGCCGCAGTCGTCGTCAGATTTTATTTATGCAATAATTGTAGAAGAATTTGGTCTTTTTGGTGGTCTGTTTTTAATGGTGCTGTATTTATTTCTATTATTCCGAATTGTAATAGTTGCACATAAATCAACTTCCGTTTTTGGAAAACTGCTCGTCATTGGCGTGGGCTTGCCAATTATTTTTAGAGCGATGATAAATATGGCTGTTGCCGTGGAATTGTTTCCTGTAACGGGTCAAAACCTACCATTAATAAGTAGTGGAGGAACTTCAATTTGGATGACCTGTTTGGCCTTGGGAATGGTTTTGAGCGTAAGCGCAAAAAGAGAAATAGTTGCAAAAGAAGAAAAGGAAGAAAACCCATTGGATATTTTAAGCGAAGCGATTTAGAAATACGAAATACAAAATTGAATAAATAGAAATCTTTTGAAACACAAATTCATCATAAGCGGCGGCGGCACCGGAGGTCATATTTACCCGGCGGTTGCCATTGCGAACGAGTTAAAAATCCGTTTCCCCTATGCTGAATTTTTGTTCGTGGGCGCTGAAGATAGAATGGAAATGGAGAAAGTGCCGCAAGCGGGCTATAAAATAAAAGGTCTTTGGATTTCTGGTCTGCAACGAAGTTTATCACTTCAAAATTTAGCTTTTCCCTTAAAACTCGTTTCCAGTTTGCGAAAATCCCAAAAAATCCTGAAAAATTTTAAACCAGATATTGCAATAGGAACGGGAGGTTATGCAAGCGCTCCGTTATTGCGAATGGCTGCATTGCGTAATATTCCCTGCTTAATCCAAGAACAGAACAGTCATGCCGGAATCACAAACAAATGGCTGAGTGGGAAAGTTCAAAAAATATGTGTGGCTTATGAAGGGATGGAGAAATTCTTCCCATCGGAAAAAATAATACTTACGGGAAATCCAGTTCGGCAGGATTTGCTGGATATTTCTTCCAAAAAAGAAGAAGCTATTTCTTTCTTCAATTTAAAAAATGAAAAGAAAACATTGTTGGTTTTGGGCGGAAGCTTGGGCGCAAGACGCATCAACCAATTAATTGAGAAATCATTGCCATTTTTTGAAAAGAACGATTTACAACTAATCTGGCAATGCGGAAAATATTACGAAGAAACCTATAAAAACAAAGGAAGCGAAACAGTGCAAGTCCACGCTTTTTTAAACCGAATGGATTTGGCGTATGCTGCGGCAGATTTCATTATTTCAAGAGCGGGAGCACTTTCTGTTTCTGAATTGTGTTTGGTTGGAAAGCCTGTTGTTTTCATTCCATCACCAAATGTTGCCGAAGATCACCAAACAAAAAATGCAAAAGCAATTTCTGAAAAAAATGCTGCGTTGCTGATTAAAGAAAACGATTTGGATTCCAGCTTTGAAAGTGAATTTTCAGAATTGATTACTTCCGAAGAAAAACAAAAAACCCTTTCGGAAAGCATAAAAAAACTGGCGAAACCAAATGCCACAAAAGAAATTGTGGAGGAGATTGAGAAATTATTAGAAAAAAGTCGATGAGTTGAGAAGTCGATGAGTTGAGAAGAAGACTCAACTCCTAAACTTATCGACTCATCGACTAAATTAAACCTGAAACATTGAATAACCTAAAAGACATACAAACTTTCTACTTCGTCGGCATCGGCGGCATTGGGATGAGTGCGCTTGCGCGTTATTTTAAAATGCAGGGGAAAGCGGTTTTTGGGTATGACAAAACTTCAACAGATTTGACGGAGGAATTGGTTGCCGAAGGAATTTCGGTGACTTTCATTGATGAAATTTCTGAACTTCAAAAAGAAGTCATTTCAAAAGAAAACGTTTTGGTGGTTTATACCCCCGCAATTCCGAAGCATAACAAGATTTTAAATTATTTCTTTTCCGAAGAATTTTATATCGTGAAACGCGCCGAGCTTTTGGGTGAAGTTTCAAAAAACACCCTTTGCCTTGCCGTTGCCGGAACGCACGGCAAGACAACAACTTCAGCAATTTTGGGGCATTTATTGGCAGAATGCAATATGCCCGTAACAGCATTTTTGGGTGGAATTGCAGAGAATTATAATTCAAATTTTATCTATAAAGGCAGTGAAATAACAGTTGTTGAAGCCGATGAATTTGATCGTTCGTTTCTCCAACTCCGTCCAGATATTGCTTGCGTTACATCAATGGACGCGGACCATTTGGATATTTATGGCGATGCCGCTGAAATAGAAACCGCCTTTAGAACATTTGCGAAATTGGTTGAAAAAGAGGAAAATGTTTTCATCAAAAAGAACCTTCCTCTTGACGGAATGACTGTTGCGGTAGAAGAAACCGCCGATTACGAAGCGCAAAACGTAAAAATAAAGGGCGGTGCCTATCTTTTCGATTTAAAGACTCCGAATGGAACTTTGGAAAATTTAACTTTCCATCTTCCCGGGCACCATAATCTTACAAATGCCATCATGGCTTTGGGCATGGCAATTTTAGCAGGCTCCCCAACCGATTGCCTGCCCAAAGCATTGGCAACTTTTAAAGGCGTGAAGCGTCGTTTTTCGTATAAAATTAAATCTGAAAATTTGGTTTTGATAGACGATTACGCACATCATCCCACAGAAATTGATGCTTTATTTCAAGCAGTGGATGAAATGTATCCGAACGATCACAAACAGATTGTTTTTCAGCCGCATCTTTTTAGCAGAACACGTGATTTTGCAGTAGGTTTTGCAAAAAGCCTTTCCCAATTTGATGAAGTTGTGTTGCTTGATATTTATCCCGCACGGGAGGAACCTATTGAAGGAATTACTTCAGAATGGCTTTTAAATCAAGTTGTTTCAGAAAAGAAAAGATTGGTTTTTAAATCTGCTTTGCCAGAAGTTTTATTGAAATCGAAATGTAGAATAAAATTGCTTGTAGGCGCTGGAGACATTGGTGCCGAGGTAAATAAACTAACCCAAAAATTGAAAGATGAAGCGTAGTTTAGAAATCATAAAATTTATTTTTCTGCTTGGATTAATGGCGCTTCTTTTCAGCTTCACCAAAAAGCGAAATGATGCCCGAAAACTCACGAAACTGGATGTGGAATTTGTGGATGAAAACAGCCCATTCATCACCTACAATTCAGTTAATAAATTGTTGATACAAAATCATGGGAAGGTTACGAGCATAGATAAAGAAACTTTAGTTTTGAAGAAGATGGAGCAAAGACTGCGTGAAAACCCTATGGTTCGTGATGCTCAGGTCTATGTATCGGTTGACGGTACTTTGGGGGCAAAAATTGAACAGCGCAAACCTATAGGTAGGGTGTCTGCTTCGCCGGATTATTACTTGGATGCAGACGGAAAAAAGATGCCGTTGTCCAATGTTT
This sequence comes from Aequorivita soesokkakensis, assembly GCF_001641085.1. Classification (GTDB taxonomy): domain Bacteria; phylum Bacteroidota; class Bacteroidia; order Flavobacteriales; family Flavobacteriaceae; genus Aequorivita; species Aequorivita soesokkakensis. The sequence goes on from NZ_LXIE01000050.1 coordinate 45,657, forward strand.
ATTCAGCGAGGGTACCCATAATTACGGGAACTTCAAAGAATAATTTCACCGAAGTTACCCCATTGTTGCTTAAAATTGAGAAAGATGAATTTATGAGAAGCAGCGTAGTAGGTTTAAACCGAAAAACAGATGGTGACATCGAGTTGGAGCTTCGAAAAATAAATTTTAAAGTTCTTTTCGGGAAGCCGGAAAATATTGAAAAGAAGTTTCAAAATTTTAAAGCGTTTTATAAAAAAACAAAACAGGACAGTACGCTGTATGGGTACAATATGGTAAACCTGAAATTTGACAATCAGGTAATCGCCACAAAAAAGTAAGGCCATGGAAAACGAAAATATTGCTGTAGGATTGGATATTGGGACTACCAAAATTGTTGCTATGATTGGTAGAAAAAATGATTACGGCAAAATGGAAGTATTGGGAATTGGAAAAGCGAAAAGCCTTGGCGTGCACCGTGGCGTCGTAAACAATATTACCCAAACCATTCAATCTATTCAACAGGCGGTGCAGGATGCAGAAACTTCTTCAGGAATGAAGATTAAAGAAGTGGTTGTAGGTATTGCGGGGCAGCACATTCGCAGCCTTCAACACAGCGATTATATTACCCGCCCGAATGGCGAGGATGTTATTAGTGAAGCCGATATTGACAGGCTTTGCAACCAAGTTCACAAGTTGGTGATGCTTCCCGGGGAAGAGATATTGCACGTATTGCCACAGGATTTTAAGGTTGATGGGCAGGCAGAAATAAAAGAACCCATCGGAATGTACGGTGCGCGTTTGGAAGCTAATTTCCACGTTGTTGTGGGGCAGGTTTCTTCTATCAGAAATGTGGGTAGATGTATTAAAAGTGCGGGTTTGGAACTTTCAGCAATAACCTTGGAGCCATTGGCTTCGGCAAAGGCTGTTTTGAGCCAAGAAGAGAAAGAGGCTGGTGTTGCCTTGATTGACATAGGAGGTGGAACGACGGATTTGGCAATTTTTAAAGATGGAATCATACGTCATACGGCAGTAATTCCTTTCGGTGGAAATGTTATTACGGAAGACATAAAAGAAGGTTGCTCAATAATTGAAAAGCAGGCAGAATTGCTGAAAATAAAATTTGGCTCTGCTTGGCCTGGGGAAAATAAAGACAATGAAATTGTTTCAATTCCCGGTCTGCGCGGAAGGGAACCGAAGGAAATCAGCTTAAAAAACCTTTCAAAAATAATCCATGCACGTGTTATCGAAATTATCGAGCAGGTGTATATGGAAATCAAAAATTACGGACACGAAGACCAAAAAAAGAAACTTATTGCGGGAATAGTACTTACAGGGGGTGGAGCCCAGCTTCAGCATATAAAACAATTGGTTGAATACATTACTGGAATGGACACCCGTATTGGTTATCCAAACGAGCATTTGGCAGGCGATAGCGATGCTGAAACTACCAGCCCAATGTACGCAACCGCAGTAGGTTTGGTGCTGAATAGTTTGGAAAGCAAAGAAAAATCTTCTTTGATGAAACGTTTTTCGCACGAAGATACTGCTCAAACTGAAGAAGCTGCATCGGATACAACGCAAGCAGAAACTGAGCTAGAAACGGAAACAGAAAAGAAAGACAAAAAAAGCAAAGAAAAAGAATCAAAGACTTCAAAAAAGTTTTTTGATAAATGGGCTGAAAAATTCAAAGAGTTTTTGGATAACGCCGAGTAAAAAGTGTTCAGTATGCAGTAACAGTACGCAGTAAAAATTAAAAATAAAAAATTGCAATAAAAAATATAAAATATGAGCAGCAAAACAGAATTTGACAACATTTCCTTCGACCTGCCAAAGAACCAATCCAACGTGATTAAGGTAATTGGAGTTGGTGGTGGAGGGAGTAACGCCATTAACCATATGTTCAGCCAGGGCATAAAGGGAGTTGACTTTGTAATTTGTAATACAGATTCACAAGCATTGGAAAACAGTCCGGTGCCAATCAAAATCCAACTGGGGGTTTCACTCACAGAAGGTTTGGGAGCTGGTGCAAATCCTAAGGTTGGCGAACAATCTGCCGTGGAAAGCATGGAAGAAATTCGCAGTATGCTCACCACCAATACCAAAATGATTTTCATTACCGCCGGAATGGGCGGAGGTACGGGCACTGGCGCAGCGCCAATTATTGCAAAAATGGCCAAGGATATGGACATTCTTACCGTGGGAATCGTTACCATTCCATTTCAATTTGAAGGTAAAACCCGAAACGATCAGGCCCATATTGGGGTTGAAAAACTGCGTCAAAATGTGGATTCGTTAGTGGTTATCAATAATAATAAATTACGTGAAGTTTACGGAAATCTTGGTTTTAAAGCAGGTTTTTCAAAAGCTGATGAAGTTTTGGCCACTGCTGCTCGTGGTATAGCCGAAGTAATCACACATCACTACACCCAAAACATTGACCTTCGCGATGCTAAAACAGTATTGGCTAATAGCGGAACCGCTATTATGGGAAGTTCTACCGCTTCGGGTGCCAATAGAGCCAAAGAGGCTATTGGTAAAGCTTTGGATTCCCCATTGCTGAACGATAACAAAATAAAAGGTGCCAAAAACGTGTTGCTGCTTATCGTTTCTGGAACTGATGAAATTACCATTGATGAAATTGGAGAAATCAGTGATCACATTCAAGATGAAGCTGGCCACAGCGCAAACATCATTATGGGGGTTGGCGAAGAGGAAAGCCTTGAAGGTTCAATCTCTATTACTGTAATTGCGACCGGTTTCAATGTGGAACAACAAAACGAAATAGTAAATACCGAAACAAAAAAAATAATCCACACCTTGGAAGATGAGCAAAGGGCTGAGCAAAACCTTACTCCGAAAGCAACCGCTTCACCTGTAAGATTGCCTGAAAAGCCTTTGAATGCAACTCAAAAGGCCGAAATTCCCGTTGTGAAACATACATTGTTTGACGAAACTGAAGTTGAAGAAAAATTGCCGTTTAAGGGGTATATTAAAACTTCCGAATTGCTTAAAAACCTACATGTTTCTTATGAAGAGGTTGAAGTTGAAAACATTGAGGAATTCAACCAAGTGGAAATTAATAGAATAAACGTCAATGAGTTTGTGATTCTTGAAGCGCCAAAGAAGCAAGTTGAAGAAGAGGTGCAAGCTTCTGAAAATGATTCTGATGAGCAAATATTAATGTTTGACCTTCCTATAAATTCCGCAAAAAAACCTTTACAAAGCGAAGAGAAGGAAGAAACAGTTTTCTTTAATTTGGAAGAAATTGAAGTGCAGGATCACGTAGAGATTATTCCTATTACAGAAGTTTCGGGCGATGGAATAAAGCGTTATAGCTTGGACGATTACCAAGAGGTGGAAAATCAATTAAACAGCGCTAAGCCTTCAAAATTGGTTGCTGAAGAAGTGGAAGACGAAGAAATAGTCTTTGAAAAAAGAACTGTTGTTGAGCCCAATACCAATGAAACGGAAACCCAAGAAGAAGATCCATTGAATTCACCAATCTCAAAAATCTTGAGCGATCGCACCGAAGAGCGCAAAAGAAAGATGAAAGAATTCAACTATAAATTCAAAAACAGTCCTTCGCGAATTGATGAGATTGAAAAACAACCCGCATACAAGCGTATGGGCATTGATTTGAATGAAACCAAAAACGAACCGAATATCTCCAGAACTTCTGTAAATACAGAAGATGATGAGATTGAGTTGCGGAAAAACAATTCATTTCTACATGATAATGTAGATTAAGTGAAATTTTTTCACTTAAAGCAGGGCCCGAATTTCAGTATTGATTTCGGGCTTTTCTTTTTAATGCCAATTCATTGCGAATAATCTAAATTTTACTGTTTCGGGTTTCCGCATTATTAAGTATCTTCGCACTCTATAAAAAACAAAGAAATGAGCTTACAGGAAAAGGTAATGGAGGCGATGAAGACTGCAATGAAAGCAAAAGACACCCAGTCTTTGGAAGCCTTGCGCGCCGTAAAGTCAGCCTTGCTTTTAGCGCAGACGGAGACAGGTTCTAAAGCAGATTTAACTGAAGATGAAGAACTGAAATTACTTCAGAAACAAGTTAAACAACGAAAGGATAGTGCTGCAATTTATACAGCCCAAAACCGTCCAGATCTCGCTGAACCTGAACTGATTCAGGCAAAAGTGATTGAGCAGTTTTTACCGCAGCAATTAAGTGAAGAAGAAGTAAGCAAAATTGTAGATCAAATTATTGCTGAAACTGGTGCCTCATCTATGGCAGATATGGGAAAGGTTATGGGTTTGGCAAGTGCTAAGCTTGCAGGAAAAGCTGATGGCAAAACCATTTCAACCGTGGTGAAGGCGAGACTTTCTTGATTATTAATTAATAAGTTATTGATTATTTATAAATACTGAATAAGGCCGCGTGGCGCAACTGAATAGCGCATCAGATTTCGGCTCTGAGGGTTGGGGGTTTGAATCCCTCCGCGGTCACGAATAAATGAAAAGGAAGAAAAAAGTTCTGAGCTTGCTCAAGAATTTTTTCTTCCTTTTCATTTTCAAAGCGGAGCTTTGAGGGATGCGCGCGGCGAATCCCATTCGTGAATTTGTGGTTCAGTTCTGAGCTTACTCAAGAATTTTTTTCTTCCTTTTCATTTTCAAAGCGGAGCTTTGAGGGATGCGCGCGGCGAATCCCATTCGTGAATTTGTGGTTCAGTTCTGAGCTTGCTCAAGAATTTTTTTCTTCCTTTTTTTTTAACACAGATTGTTCGTTTCAAACCCCAAACTGCTTTAAATGATGGTCCAAATGTTTGTATTGTATCTGTCCCCATTGTTGTTTTGTAAAATAACCAAATCCTGGATGGGCCTTCCATTCTTCCCGTTTTCTTTGGCTTTCAAATTCATCCAGTAAAGTGGTAAGTTTTCCCTTTTCAATGTTAAAATCCCGAGCTTCAGATTCTTTTAAAAATTTAGCGGTGGGCAAATTTTTTCGAAATGGGGTATCGTTATAAAGCATTTTTTTGAAAAATAACTTGGCCAGTAAATTTGGCTTCATACCATAATCATCCTTTTCCAACATAATGTTAAAAGGACCTTGGCAATGGTGCATCATTTGTCCAACGGTCATCTTGCCCCATTGTCTTTCAGAGTTTTCAGAAAGCTTATCCAATCTATTTCGCGTTTCAGAATACGTTTCGGCATCAAAAAGTGATTTCATCTTTATGTATATGTGTTTGAAGGAATAAATTTATTCAATAAAATATGAAATCTTCTATTTAATAAGATTGTTTTCAAATCTTTATGTAGTTTAAACATTCGTTATTATCTTTAATGAAAAGCTTAGAATATGGAAGAAACTACTTCTTTTTCCATAAAAAACTGGAACGAAGACGATCGCCCGCGCGAAAAATTGCTGCTGAAAGGTAGAACCGCGCTTAGCGATGCCGAGTTGATTGCAATTCTGATTGGTTCTGGCAGCCGCAACGAAAGCGCCGTTTCATTAAGTCAGCGTATTTTGGCTTCAGTGGGCAATAATTTAAGCGAATTGGGAAGGCTTTCCATTCCTGAATTAATGGAATTCAAAGGTATAGGCGAGGCCAAGGCCATAAGCATCGCCGCTGCAATGGAACTGGGGCGAAGAAGAAGAACGGGCGAAGCTTTGGAACGAAAAAAAATAACTTCAAGTAACTCGGTTTTTGAATATGTGCAGCCCATAATTGGAGAACTTCCGCACGAGGAGTTTTGGATACTTTATTTAAACAACTCAAACAAAATTATAAAAAGCGCCCAACTAAGTAAAGGTGGAATTACTGGAACGGTTGTAGATGTGCGGCTGGCTTTTAAGGAAGCTTTGCAGTTAGGTGCCGTTGGAATTATTTTAGCGCACAATCATCCCTCGGGAACGTTGAAGCCCAGTCAAGCAGATATTCAACTTACCAAAAAACTGAAAACGGCAGGCGAAAGTCTGGACATAAAAGTGCTGGACCACCTCATAATTACCGAAAAAGCGTACTTTAGCTTTGCCGATGAAAATATGCTGTAATCCGCTATGCTTTTAATTTATACCCAAAAACTCACACCTCGAATTTCCTATATTTTCAAGCATATTTGCTTGCGTATTTTGGGTATTGATGTTGTTTTCACTTCAGGAATTGAGGAATTTATTGCCCATACTGGCCCTAAAATTTCCTATGGGAAAAAACCTATGGGCAACGAACTTTTTTTCCAGAGTTATGGTCTTTTGGAACAGCAAGGTTTTGAAGCCATTGAAATAACGGTAAAAAAATGGGGGGACACCTTTGGTTTTTTTGCTGTTTCGGCAAACAGCCATTTGCCTTTTGATATTTTTTCCGCTAGCTTTTATATGATCTCGCGCTATGAGGAATATCTGCCGCACGTAAAAGATGAAACGGGTAGGTTTATGGCTTCGGAAAGTCTTGCTTTTAAGGAAGGATTTCTCCAGCAGCCCATTGTGGACATCTGGGCCTATATTTTTAAAGGCAAGCTGGAGGAAGCTTTCCCCGATATGACTTTTCCCGAAAAGAAACTCACTGTTCACCCAGTGATTGAGGCGGCCCAGCCTTATGCTTACAAACAAAAGGGTATTTTCCGTTCTGTGGTGGGTTATGCAAATAATCTCTTTCAAGGGAAATTCCGCAATATTATAGCGCGTACGCAAGTAATTTTGGGCTTCAAACGCGATCCTTTGGACACATTTAAATGGGTTGTGAACAAAGCAACAAGAAGTAAGTTCAATTTTACTGTTTTCTTTCTTTTGGGCAATTCCTTGGTTTTTGATGAGAGTATGAACACACATAGGCAGAAGTTCAAAATGCTTATAAAATATGTATCTGATTACAAAGAAGTGGGGCTCATTTTCTCGTTTAACGCCTTGAGTGACTATGAAATTCTTAAAAGTGAAAAACGCCGAATGGAGGAAATTACAAACCGTTCCCTTTCAAGTTCAATGAACTCTGAGTTTTTAGTAAACTTACCGGATATTTACCGCCATTTGATAGAATTGGAAGTGAAGCGCGATTTCACAATGGTCTTCCGCGATACTATTGGTTTTAGGGCCGGAACTTGTACGCCATTTCTTTTTTATGATTTGGACTATGAAATCAAGACGCCTTTGGTTGTTCAGCCTGCGGCGATGACTACCTTGGCTTTTCAAAAGAAATATGCTTCAGATATTGAGAAAACCGTAAATAATCTAATCGCTACGGTAGCTAAAGTGAACGGAACCTTCACAATTATCTTTTCAAACAAGGATTTTACTTCCACTGAAAATAATAAAGTTTGGCGAAGTATTTTTTCCGAAAAATTAGATGAGTATGCCCAATAATATTACAGATGTTTTTTTTGACTTGGACCACACCCTTTGGGACTTTGACCGAAATTCTGCTTTGGCATTTGCACGCGTTTTTCAAAAGCATAAAATTGATTTGTCGCTGACGGATTTTTTAAAAGAATACGAACCCATCAATTTGATTTATTGGAAAAGATTCAGGGAAGAGACCGTTTCCAAGGAACAGCTTCGCAGAGGAAGACTGACGGATACTTTTGATGTTTTTAAAATACAATTTCCCCTGGAAACCATAGATGCGCTTGCCATTTCCTATATTGAAGAACTTCCTGTGGACAACCATCTTTTTTTGGATACGATTGAAATTCTGGAATATCTTTCAAAAAAATATAATCTTCATATAATTACCAACGGTTTTGAGGAAGTACAATACCTTAAGTTACATAATAGCGGTATAAAAAAATATTTTTCCACAATTACCACTTCCGAAGAGGTAGGGTTAAAGAAGCCCCATCCTGTTATATTTGAAATTGCCCTAAAGAAGGCTTCGGTAGCGCCACAGAAAAGCATTATGATTGGTGATAGCTTGGAAGCAGACATTATAGGAGCGAAAAATGTAGGTATGAATACGCTATTTTTTAATTACAGAAATGAAATTGTTGCAGAAAACTTTTTTGCAATTAATGAGCTTTCGGAAATTAAAAACCATCTGTAATAATAATACTACAGAAAAGAGCGTTAATAACTCGTAAACTATCCCCACTTATGAATAAAACCCTATTCCTGCCCATCTTTGTGGTATGCATTTGCCTATTTTTCACGGGTTGCATAAAGAATACCGATTTTGATCAAGCCGAGGATATTGCACTTACCCCGGTTGTTGAACTGGATTTGATATACTTCAATCTTCGCGCGGAGCAGTTTTTTGATTCTATAAATTCCAACCCCATACTTACCGTTCGCGACACGACCGATATTAAATTTTTAGATGATGGTACTTTGCAGGAAAGTCTAAAAAGAGCGGAATTCTATTTTAATTTTACCAACAGCATTCCCCGAAGTTTCCAAGTTGATTTTCAGTTTTTAAGTGAAGTGAATGACACTACCTATGTAACCCAAACCTCAGTAAGCCAAGGTACGCCAAATGCTCCCGTTATATCTGAATTTATTGAAAACATTGAAGGCGATGACATTTTGCAACTTACGAAGGCACATAAGGTTGTGGTTTCAGTAACCATACCTTCTTCCGATGAAAACCTTGAGGGCACATTGAATCTAAAATCCAAAACTACCTACTTTTTGGAATATTAATACAATGCAACATTACTTAACTATCATATTATCCCTTGTGGGCTTTTTTGCTATATCTCAAAATAAGCAAATACTTTACGGTTTTGATGACGTTCCGCAGTCGTTAATGCTCAATCCCGGAATGAAAGTGACCCAGAAAAAGCACTACGGAATTCCTTTTTTGTCTCAAATACATTTTAATGGCGGTTCTTCTGGCGTATCTGTTTATGACATTTTTAAAGATGGAAGTGATAATATAAACGACCGGATTACGGCAAAGATTTTCGAAATGAAAAATACTGATTTCTTCACGGCCACCCAGCAGTTGGAGCTTATCAACTTTGGGTGGCGCGCAAAAAACGAAATATATTTTTCCGGCGGAATTTATCAGGAATTTGATTTTATAGCCTATTTCCCGCGAGATTTGGCCATTCTTGCTTGGGAAGGAAATCGCGATTATCTGGATTATGAATTTGATTTGGGAGAAATAAGTACGACCGGCGATTTTATGACCGTTTACCATTTCGGGCTAAACAAGCAGATTACGGATAAATTGACAGTGGGAGCACGGCTTAAACTATATTCCAGTATGTTCAGTTACAGAAGTGTAAACAATGCAGGAACTTTCGTCACCACCTTGGGCGATGAAAATTCGGAAAATATTTATGAACACACAGTTAGAAATGCCGATGTTACTGTGGAAACCTCTGGCTATGCGTCACTGCGCGAATTGGATGGAGCGTCCCAGGTTACAAATGAAATTTTAGGCCGTGCTTTTTTTGGGGGCAACTTTGGAGTAGGAGTGGACTTGGGTTTTACCTATGATTTTAATGAAGCTTGGACGCTTTCAGCAAGCGCACAGGATGTGGGCGCCATTTTTCATTCAAAAGATGTTGAAAATTATCGCGCCCATGGCAATTATACTTTAGATGGTATAAACCTTATTTTCCCGCCTTTAAGTCAAGGGGAATCAACCTTTCCGTACTATGACGATCTTGAGGATGAAATAGAGCGTGAAATTCCGATAGACACACTTCACAATTCATATACTCAGTTACGTCCCGTAAAATTCAATGCGGCACTGAGTTTTGGTTTTGGTAGGTTTAATGCTTCTGGCGATTGTGATTGTTTGAATATGGGTGGAGGCAAGCTTCACAAACAGAATGTTGGGCTTCAGTTCTATTCTATTTTTAGGCCGAAGGGACCACAAATGGCGGGTACACTTTTTTACCACAGAAGGCTTACGGACTATCTTTCCGCCAAGGCAACTTATACGGTAGATTCCTATTCGTTATCCAATGTTGGCCTTGGTGTTTCGGCAGATATTGGTAAAATAAATTTTTATATCGCAGCAGACAATCTCATAAAGTATGGCAATTTGGCAAAAGCAAAAAGTGTATCTTTACAATTAGGTTTTAATATTATAATTGACGAAGAATGACACGATTATTACTGATTTTTATTTCTTTATTTTTTGCCACAAATGCTATTTCGCAAAATGCAAACCTGAGTGATTATAGCTATGTAATTGTTCCGAACCAATTTGATTTCTTAAAAGAGAAAGATCAGTATCAAATGAATTCCATGTCAAAATTCTATTTTGAGAAAAACGGATTCAATGCATATTTTGCTGAAGATGCGCCCAATGCAAATCGTTGCGATGGTCTTTACGCAAATGTGGAAGAGCTTAAAACCATCCTAGGAACAAAGTTGCAAATAGTTATAAAAGACTGCAATGACAACGAAATATACAGAAGCCAAGAAGGGAAAAGTAAATACAAAGAGTTTGATAAAACCTACCAAGATGCTCTAAGAAAAGCGTTCAATAGCATTGAAGGGATGCGCGTGAAACAGAAAGATGTAATCCTTCTAAGTGATAACTCCAGCAATACAACTGTTTCTGATCAAACAAAATTAAAAACAGAAGAGGCTGAATTAACAAAACCAAAAGTTTCAAGAGTTTCGGGGAATTTGCTTCCCGACGCAAAATTTTCAAATTATTCCAACAGTGGAAAAACATTTCTACTTAGAAAAACCACGGAAGGTTATTCATTATATGAAGAATCTGCCAACGCTTCGGATGGCCTTCTTTTAATAGGGAAAATAATAGTTATGGATAAAGTTGTGAAATATATGGATACCTCTGGAAAAGTTTCTGATGCTTCTTTTGATCCTTCCGGGAATCTTACAATTAAGGATGGTTCCTCGGTTACAAACTATCTCTCTGAAAACTAAAAATCATATTTATCCTTCCAAAGTTGTTTCAAATAGCTTTTTAGCGCATTTTCCTTGGGATTATTTCCCGGCCTGTAAAAAGTGGTGCCCGCTAGTTCTTCGGGCAAAAATTCGTGCGGCACAAAATTACCTTCATAATTGTGCGCATATTCATATTCCTTTCCGTAGCCCAATTGCTTCATAAGCTTTGTTGGCGCATTTCTAATTGATAATGGAACAGATAGATCGCCTGTTTGCCGAACGGTTTGTTGTGCTTCGCCAATGGCTTTATAGGAAGCATTACTTTTATGTGAAGTTGCCAAATAAATAGCGCACTGGCTCAAAATGATTCGTGCTTCGGGATAGCCGATAGTGTTTACGGCTTGAAAAGTACTGTTGGCGAGTAATAATGCATTGGGGTTTGCATTGCCGATATCTTCGGAAGCGAGGATGACCATTCTTCGCGCGATGAATTTTATATCTTCTCCACCTTCAATCATCCGCGCCAGCCAATAAACCGCAGCATTTGGATCACTACCGCGAATGGATTTTATAAATGCTGAAATAATATCGTAATGTTGCTCGCCAGTTTTGTCATAAAGCACCGTGTTTTTTTGTGCTTTTTGCATTACAAGTTCGTTTGTAATTGAAACCTTTTCTGCGCTTTCAGAAAGAATGACCAGTTCCAAAATATTCAGAAGTTTTCGTGCATCACCACCGGAAAGTCTTATTAAAGCTTCTGTTTCCTGCAGTTTTACTTTTTTTGAGGACAACATTTTATCTTCCTTTAAGGCCCTTTTCAATAAGGCTTCCAAGTCCTCGCGGCTAAATGCTTCCAAGACATATACCTGACAGCGCGATAAAAGTGCGGGAATTACTTCGAAACTCGGGTTTTCAGTAGTTGCACCAATAAGCGTTATCCAACCCTTTTCAACAGCGCCGAGCAATGAATCCTGCTGCGATTTGCTGAAACGGTGTATTTCGTCAATAAATAGAATTGGGTTTTTTGTAGAAAATAGCGTATCGCTTTTCTTTGCCTTTTCAATCACTTCCCTAACAGCTGCCACGCCACTATCTACAGCACTTAACGTATAAAAAGGTCTTCCGCTTTCATTGGCAATAATGTTTGCGAGTGTGGTTTTTCCTGTTCCCGGCGGTCCCCAAAAGATCATTGAGGGAATCATTCCGGACTTTAATTGCGAAGTAAGCGAACCCTTTGGGCCAACCAAATGTTGCTGACTTAAATATCCTTCAAGAGTATTGGGACGGATTCGTTCGGCGAGGGGAGCATTCATATATATACAAAATTACAATTTTAATAAATCGGTTTCACTGACAATTTATCATAAATTTGAGTTTGGGATTGTTTTTGTAATCACGTATCTATGTCAAATCAATTAAAGTTTTCTAATTCTATAATCTATTACCCGTTGCTGTTTGTGATGGTGTTGTGGATTATATTTTGGGTAGAGACTGTTTTTGGTTTTAATTTCAACTCCTACGGAATTTATCCAAGAAGGGTAGAAGGTTTACGGGGCATTATTTTTAGTCCTTTTATTCACGGAAGTTTGGAGCATCTTTTTAATAACTCTGTTCCATTGTTCGTTTTGACTGCGGCCTTATTTTATTTTTATAGAAATATACGTTGGAGAATTTTAATTTTTGGCCTCTTGTTGACAGGTTTGGCCACTTGGTGCATTGGTAGAGCATCTTTGCATATTGGCGCAAGTGGCGTAGTATATATGCTTGTGGCATTTTTATTTTTTAGGGGAATCTTTTCCAAAAAGTTTCAGCTTACCGCCTTGGCCTTGGTTGTTGTTTTTCTTTATGGGGGAATGTTGTGGTATGTATTTCCCATAAATTCCAGTATATCGTGGGAAGGGCATCTTTCGGGATTTTTCGTTGGAATTTTCCTTGCTTTTTTCTTTAAGGAAAATCACATAGAAAATAAAAAGTACGAATGGGAAAAAGAGGATTACAATCCAGAAAACGACCCATTTTTAAGACAGTTTGACGAAAAGGGTAATTTTATTGAATTGCCAAAGGAACTGCCAATAGAAGAGGAGATTGAGCGTAAGCCTCGTGGGATTAGAATAATATACAGTTTAAAAAAGACGCCAGACACTAAATCTGAGTGAACTACAAACGCCGTTGGCGCGTTACTTCATAGAGAAAAGCTCCACAGGCTACAGATACGTTCAACGAATTAATTTCACCAAGTAGGGGTAAAGAAGCTTTTTGGTCTACCAGGTTCAATACAGATTTTGAAACTCCTTTTTCTTCTGAACCCATAATGATTGCCAAGGGCATGGTTAAATCTAAGGAATAAATATCAGTTTGGGTTTTTTCAGTTGCCGCTACAGTGGTAATTCCTGAGCCTTGCATATAAAAAATAGCGTCCTTTATATGTTCCACTTTACAAATTGGAATTTTAAATATAGCCCCAGCTGAAGTTTTTACGGTATCACCTGAAACAGGCGCACCTCCACTTTTTTGAATTATAACGGCATCAACGCCGGTACATTCTCCTGTGCGCAAAATGGCCCCGAAATTTCTAACGTCGGTTATTTGATCGAGAATTAAAAACAGTGGATTTTTTTTATTGGCTAAAGCTTTTTCCACAACGTCTTCCAATGAATGAAAAGCAACTGGTGATGTTACTGCCACAATGCCTTGGTGATTACCTTTTGTAAGTCTATTAAGTTTTTCAAAAGGAACTATGCTTACAGCTATGTTTTCTCTTTCAAGATCCTTAATAAGGTTTTCAATTTTATCACTATCAACCCCTTTTTGGATAAACACTTTATCAAAGATAACTTTTGAAGCTAAGGCCTCTTTTACTGGGTAAATTCCAAAGATTGTATTTGTTTTTTCTTTCATAATGCTTGCAATTAATTCTTCTTTTTGGAATTAAAAACGCGTAAAGGTAAAGAGAATAATTTTTCTTTTGGATCTAAATTATTTGTAAAAAAAAGCACCCCTTAAAAAAGGGGTGCTTGATAAACTGATTGTTTAATATGTGGAATATTAAAATTTAATTTTTAACACCTACTAAAACTAAACCACCTGAAACTACATCTGGACCTCCCTGAATAGCAAGTTTGAAGAAATTTCTTTCATCAGTTATTGAATTATCAATCGCGGTAACCACGATAGATGCTTCACGCGTATTTGCTGGAAAAGTTACTGTAGCGTCATAAGTATAGTTCTCTGATGCTGTTTCCATTGAATCTAAAGGTACTTGTATAACAGTATAGGTTCTATCTGCACTAGACAAATCTGATACAAATAAATTTACAGTTTCACTTTTTGTACCACCTTCAGGAATATTATTAATATTCTTTGTGGCTGTTGTAAAACCTACAACAGTTGTGCGATCTGTGTTATAATCATCATAAGTCTCACAAGAAACTGCTACTAGAGCTATGGTAAGAATAACAATTAATATATTAACTTTTTTCATTTTGATAGATTTTAAAAATTATTAATACCCAGGATTCTGAACAAGGTTAGGGTTTACGTCCAATGAACTTTGTGCTATTGGCAATTGGAATTTAAAATTACCAGCAGGTAGCGATTGAGCATCTGAAGGTGTTCCACTTCCATCGGCAAGATCACCATTTCCATCACGTTCAATACTCACGCCCCAACGTTTAAGATCGAAATATCTTTGATATTCAAAAGCAAATTCGAATCTTCTTTCCAAACGTATTGCATTACGAAGTGCAGTTCCGGTCTCACCACTTGGAGGTGAAGTATATCTCTTGGTTCTCACAACATCCAAAGCAGTTCTTGCTGGACCTTCTTGGCCTAGATTATATAAAGCTTCAGCTTTGTTCAAATATGCCTCAGCTGCACGTAAAATTTTAATGTCTACTTGACCATTAGATTGGCCAGGTCTTCCATATAATTTTTTAATTGCATTAAACTGAAGACCATCAGCGTTGTTTGCTGCTTGCATTGTATATGCATCTTTACGAATATCGTCACTAGCAAAAGAGTTGTAGAAATCGTAAGAAACAACATATTCAGGAATTAAGTTGGTAAGACCACCTTGGCTCCAAGTAACTCCAACATTTAATCCTAAAACAGGTAGAGTGTTAGGGATGTAAAACAACAAGCCAGATTGCTTAGTGTCTTCCCATACATCTACAACATCTGCTCTTGGAGCAACTGGAGTTGTTACCAAATTAGCTGCGTTTACAGCATTTTGCCATTGACCCATATACAAATAAACTCTAGAAAGCAAAGTGTTTACAGCATCTCTACTCATTCTACCTGCATCATTATCTGTGTTAATATCTGCAGCAGCGTCAGTAAGATCTTGAACAATCAAATCATATACTGCCCCTACAGTTAGTCTTGCAGGCTCAACATTTGGATCTGGTTCTGTAACATAAGCAATTCCAAGACTTCCGTTAGCATCTCCTGATTGTGTTGGTATTTTTCCGAAGAAAGTTATTACATCAAAATGAGCCAAAGCTCTTAGCGCCTTTGCTTCCGCAACTACGTTTGCTTTGTTTTCACCATCAAAACCTTCACTATTTGCCAATAATAAATTAGCTCTATAGATTACGGTGTAAGCAGCAGTATATAATCCGTTCATTGGACCATCTGCAGCTCCATACTGCCAGTTATGTAATGTTCTTCTTGTTCCACGTCCTTTTTGTGCAAAAGTAACGTTGTCTGAAAGCACGTCAGGAGCATCTAGCATTCCGCCGGCATCGCTACCACCGTAAAAACCTCCGGCAGTTAATCCTGAATAGATACCACGAACAGCATTTTCAAAGTCTGCTGTTGTAACATAAGCATTCTCGTTACCAAACGAATCAAATGGGATTTGGTCCAGTTCCTTGTCACAAGAAGCAAACGCTCCAACGATCAAGGCTAAAACTGTTATTTTATAAACTATTTTTTTCATTGTATCAATTTTTTTTAAATTAGAAACTAACATCCAAACCTAATTGGTATGATTTAGTGTTTGGATAGCTATAAAGGGTAGCCTCACCCGGTGCAACAGCATTTACGAATGAAATGGTTTCTCCAGAAGAAAGTCCAACTTCAGGATCTCCCCAGAATTTAGTAAAGGTCAACAAGTTTTGTCCCTGAACATATAATCTTAATGAGCTTATTGGAGTTTTCTCCAAAGTTTCTCTTGGGAATGAATAGGAAAGGGTTACGTTACGCATACGTATGTAATCTCCTCTCTCTAACCATCTGTCTGAGTTACCAGTAACAGTAGCATCAGTAGTAGCATAAATTGGGCTTGGTAAAACACCAGTGTCACCAGGTTGTTGCCAGTAATTGAATGCTCCTACAGATTGGTTGTCAGCAATAGCTAAACCATCAGATTCACGGTCAGAACGTACAAAGTTGTTAATCCAGTTTCCGTATTTGAATACGAAGTCAGTACGAAGTCCAAAACCTTTATAGGTAATGTTTGAGAAGAATCCACCTTCCTTATCGGCAATAGTAGATTTTCCTTGGAATACTCTGTTTTCCATATCTGGCATTTCATCAGCAAAATAAATATTGCCATCACCACCGTAGAATTGAGATCTACCAGTAGCTGGATCTACACCTGCATAACGGATTAAATAATGCTCATTAATTTTTCTACCTTCACTAAAACGAACGAAGAATGTATTTGTAGCATCAATATCTTCTCCCTCAGGTAAACTTACAATTTCGTTATCCAAGAAAAGAATGTTTCCTCCTAAAGTCCAAGTGAAATCTGAATTACGGAAAACATCAGCTTGTAAAGAAACTTCTAAACCTTTGTTGCGAATATCTCCTAAGTTACCATTAACAGTACCCACTCCAGACTCGTCAGCTTTAGGGATAGTAAATAGAAGATCCGTGGTATTTCTGATAAAGTAATCACTTACAAGACGTAATCTTTTACTGAACATGTTCAATTCAAGACCTATATTGGTTGTAGTTGTTGTTTCCCAAGTTAATTCTGGGTTGGCAACGTTATTAGGCAGTGTACTTGATCCACCTGGATAAGAACCAAAACCAACTGTACCTTGAGAGGCGTAGTTAGGCAATGATGATCTGTTACCTACTGAACCGTAAGATCCTCTTAATTTTAGGTCATTAACCGCATCAACTTGGAAGAAAGATTCTTTTGCAATGTTCCATCCAACACTTCCACTATAAAAAGTACCGTATTGTACATCTTTACCAAAGTTTGAAGAACCATCACGACGAACAGAACCTTGTACAAGGTATCTTTGTTTGTAGTCATAATCAGCGAAAACACCATAAGAAACCAAAGTCAATCTACTTCTGTTGGTGAAACCATCAGTAAGCATAGACGCGTTAGCTTGAGTAGTTAACAAAGCAGAAGGAAAACCGATGCTTCTAACAAATGCACGATTAAATTCGTTCATGTTGTATTCATATAATCCTAATACGTTCACAGAGTGTGCGTCAGTTGAAAGATTATAGTTAAGTCGATTACTAATAGTAAAATCTACTCTGTGTTGTTGGTCATCAAACTTATTACCTGGGTTAGCTGGATCTCCAATAAGGGCATCCAAAATACCTCCTGGCTTAGAATAGCTTTCTCTACGGGTTGATAACCAGTTTGCAGCTACAGTGAAGTTATAACTCCAGTGTTTGTCAAATGTTACCAATGCATCCACACTACCAAGAGTGGTGTTATCTATATCTTCGCTAGGTTCAGACAATAATGCCCCTCTAATAGGGAATGTTGTGTGAGTAGGGTTGTAGATTGGGTTTCCGTTTTCATCAAGTACGGTATTTCCATCTTCATCCAAAACAAATTCTGTTTCATAACCATTATAGTCAAGTAATCCTCTAAATGGGTTTTGAGTGTTGTTTCTATCTCTTGGTTCATCACTCATTGATCTAGAATATCCAACGTTAACACCTACTTTTAGCCAATCTTTAGCATCGAAGTTAACATTCAATCGAGCACCAGTTCTTTCAAAACCATCTATATCGTCTATAATACCTGTATTACGGTCATTTGTTACTGAGAAATAGTAGTCCATTTTTTCGGCACCACCAGAGATGGACACACTGTTATTTTGGATTATACCATCCTTAAGAATAAGTTCAGCCCAATCAACTTCGTTGTCAAGTAAGAATTGACGTTCAGGAGAACCTGGCTGAGTAGTAACCCCAGGAAGTCCTGAAGCACCAGAAACACCTAAAGCGTATAATTCAGCTTCGTACTGCATTTTTTCAGAAGCAGTCATCATAGTATAGTTTGGTTTTATCCTAGAGGATACACCATAACGAGAACTAAAGCGAATTACGGCATCTTTATTACGGTTACCATTTTTAGTAGTAATAACCACAACCCCGTTTGAACCCCTAGATCCGTAACGAGCTGTCATTGCAGCATCCTTTAAAATGGTAATGTTTTCGATGTCTTCGTTAGGAATGTTTGCAAGATCTTGTTCTCTAATAGGAGCTCCATCCACAATATATAATGGTGAAGATGCCCCCGCAACAAGAGATCCTGTTCCACGAATTCGAACAAAAGCTCCTTGCCCTGGCTTACCGTTGGCTGCAGTTACCTGCACACCAGCCGCTTTACCTTGCAGCATATTGTCTATACTGGTGGTTGGTGCCATTTGGGAAAGTTCTGCGGCAGAAATAGAAACAACTGCCGAAGTTTGTACTGTTTGGTTTCTTGTAGAATACCCTGTTACCACAACTTCTTCCAGAGCAGCAGCATCTGGTTGTAGTGTAACATCGATTTTATTCTGAGCTCCTACTTTTACTTCCTTGGTGTTAAAACCTACATAACTAAAGGCAATTGTTTGGCCCACACTCGCAGAAACGGTATACTTACCGTCAAAATCTGTCTGGGTTCCAGAACTGGTTCCTTTAATTATTACGTTTGCACCAGGCAATGGCAGACCTGTATCGTCCGACACCGTACCTGTAATAGTTTTTTGCTGCGCGAAGGTAAGCTGCACAACTAACACTAATATTAGTGTTAAAATTCCACTAAACTTTGTTCTCATTTTTATAAATTATTTGAATTAGCCAACGGCAAAAATCATAATAAAAAGTTAATTACACAAGTATTTAATCCCAAAATTTAGGTTTTATTTAGGAGTGATGAATGTTTTCAGCGATATGTATTAAAATTTTGAGGAAACGCTGATGTGTATTTTGGTATTTGAAAAACTGAAAGTTTGGTTTTCAGAATTTCCATTTGCGACGTTAAAACGAAATAGTCCTGCCTTGGTTTTTAAACCAAGGCCCAATCCAAAGCTGTAAATTTTTTCTTTTAAGGAAAGTGTCTGATTCTCAAAATATCCTATATCTATAATACTATGAAGATAAACGCCTTCATTAAATTGGTATCTGTATTCGGTGTTTATTACAGAAAAAAGGGAGGCGTCTATACTGTTCTCATTGAATCCGCGAATGCTGTTTATACCGCCAAAACGAAACAATTCATTAACAAGATAGGTGTCGCTGAAAAGAACACTGGTTGTGTTTTGTGCAAAAATTGAATTTTTAAAATTAAGATTGAAAATATTGTTAAGTGTCGTTTCAAAGGATATTTGGTTTTCGGCCTTGCTTTCTTTTTCGCGCGAACCGATGCCTGTGTTAAATAATATTTCGGTTTTTATTGGAAAGAGCGCCCTGTTCTGTGCTTTAATATAGGTAGCTCCGAAAATGAAAAATTTTGATTTAAAATCTTCAATTGGCGTTCCGGCAATTATTACATCCAGTAAATTGCTGGAATCATAACCTTTATAGCCTACATAGGTTGTTGATCGTGGATTTATTTGATATGTAGCTCTAAGTTGTTGCTCGGTGGTGACAAAAGTACTGTCTCGCTTAAAAATTTTCAATTCACCACTTAGTCCAAATGGAGTCTTTAATAAATAAGGCAGTGTTATTTTGGCCCTAAAGTTTACTTGTTCCTGTCCGTCCGCTTTATAGTTTATTAAAAGCTGCTCGCCGTAATTTAAATTATTGTTTAATTCCAGGTTTAAATAACCATTAAGCTCAAGTTTTTGGGTTTCTTCATTGGTAGCAAACCCTAAAATTCCATCAAAAAGATTGTTGTTTTGCTTTTCCAAATAAAAATATACAATAGTTGAATCTTTTCTGAAAAGTGCCTCCGGGGGTTTAATTGCATTTACAAAACCCAGACTGTTCAAATTCTCATTTTGTTCCACCAATCTTTTTTGGTTAAAAACTTTCCCTTTTTTGATGCCGGCATGATATTTTAAGAATGATCTAGGGAATTTTTCATAACCTTTCACGGCTATTGAATCTACCGTTCGTATGTTTCCATTGTCAACTGTTAGTGTTGCGCTCAGGCCGTTCAATTCTTCTTTTTCCAGTTCTGTTAGTTTCAATCTGGCAAAAGCATTTCCCTTTTGGTTCCGTAGGGCTGTAAGTTTTTTTAATGAATTTGGAATTTCTTCAAAGGGAAGAATAAAATAAGTATCGGTAATATCGGAAGAAACACGTTGCAGTTCCTTTTTATTAAAATCTTCTTCGGAATAGTAAACTTTAAGTTCGCTGTATTTTTTTCCGAGGAAAAATTCTGCCACGTAGCTGCTGTCGTTTTCCTTTTGGAGCTGGAGCAGGTCGCTTTCAATATACCCCATCCGTTGTAATTTTAAATATATTGTGTCTGTTTCTTTTCTTAGCGCGGCATAATCCTTAAAAGTTGTTTGCATCCGCAGCGAATCTTTTATGCCTTGTGGAATTGGTTTTTCGGCCTTTATGGAAAGTGACAATTCCTGTGCATTCATTCCGAAGAAAAAACAGGTATATATATTAAGGTATATAAAAATGTATAGGAATTTTTTCAAAAAGGGCAAAATTAGTTGTGTAAAACTAACGTTTCAACTTCGTGTTTCATATTCAAATTAAAAAAATATTGAAAGTATGCTGAAAATTAATTCGGTATGGTTTGATTAGTAAAAAAAATATTCTACATTTGCATCCCCTAAAAATAGGGGTGTTTTATTTTTAAACAGTAATAATACATATTTTATATGCCAACAATTTCACAATTAGTACGTAAAGGAAGAACCAAAATAACCAAGAAGAGTAAATCGGTTGCTTTGGATTCGTGCCCACAACGTCGTGGTGTTTGTACGCGTGTATATACTACTACACCTAAGAAGCCTAACTCTGCAATGCGAAAAGTTGCAAGGGTAAGACTTACAAACGGTAAGGAAGTAAACGCATACATCCCAGGCGAAGGACACAATCTCCAAGAGCACTCGATAGTATTGGTTAGAGGTGGAAGGGTAAAGGATTTGCCAGGAGTTAGGTATCACATTGTTCGTGGAGCGTTAGACACCGCAGGTGTTGCAGGCCGCACGCAACGTAGATCTAAGTACGGAGCAAAACGCCCAAAGAAGTAAAAATGAAAACGGGTCAAGAATAAATTGAAAAATTAATTCTTTGCCATTAACAAACAACAAATGAGAAAAAGACAGGCCAAAAAAAGACCACTTTTACCAGATCCAAGGTTTAACGACCAGTTGGTTACGCGTTTTGTGAACAACATGATGTGGGACGGAAAAAAGAGTGTGGCTTTCAAAGTTTTCTACGATGCAATTGACATTGTAGATGAAAAGAAACAAGACGACGAAAAAACTGCGTTGGAGCTTTGGAAAGATGCACTTTCCAATATTATGCCTCACGTAGAAGTGCGTAGCCGTAGAGTTGGTGGAGCAACCTTCCAAATTCCTATGCAAATACGTCCAGACCGTAAAATTGCAACTGCAATGAAATGGTTGATTACCTATTCAAGAAAAAGAAACGAGAAATCCATGGCTGCAAAACTTGCAGGTGAGATTCTTGCGGCTGCCAAAGAAGAAGGTGCTGCTGTTAAGAAACGTATGGATACTCACAAAATGGCAGAAGCTAACAAAGCATTCTCACATTTCAGATTCTAAAAAATGGCACAAAGAGATTTAAAATACACAAGAAATATCGGGATTGCCGCGCATATTGATGCCGGTAAAACCACAACTACAGAGCGTATCCTTTTTTACACAGGGGTAAGCCATAAAATTGGTGAGGTTCACGATGGAGCTGCAACCATGGACTGGATGGAGCAAGAGCAGGAGCGTGGTATTACCATCACTTCAGCTGCTACCACTTGTACTTGGAAGTTTCCAATGGAGAACGCTCAGCCACTTCCTGAAACAAAGGATTACAACTTCAACATTATTGACACTCCTGGCCACGTGGATTTTACCGTAGAGGTAAACCGCTCGCTTCGTGTTCTTGACGGGTTGGTTTTCCTTTTCAGTGCAGTGGATGGTGTTGAGCCACAATCTGAAACAAACTGGAGGCTTGCTGATAACTATAAAGTGCCACGTATTGGTTTCGTTAATAAAATGGACCGTTCTGGTGCTAACTTTATGGCTGTTTGCCAACAAGTAAAAGATATGTTAGGCTCTAATGCAGTGCCTATTGTATTGAATATTGGTGACGAAGCAGATTTTAAAGGAATTGTTGACCTTGTAAAAAACCGTGCCGTTATTTGGCATGATGATTCATTCGGCGCAACGTTTGATGTAGTTGAAATCCCTGAAGAATTAAAAGCTGAAGCAAAAGTTTTGCGTGGTAAACTTATTGAAGAAGTTGCTGCGTATGACGAAAACTTGCTTGAGAAATACATGGAAGATGAGGATTCTATTACTGAAGAAGAAGTGCATGCTGCGCTTCGTGCTGCGGTAATGGATATGTCTATTATTCCAATGATCTGTGGATCTTCCTTCAAAAATAAAGGTGTTCAGTTTCTTTTAGATGCTGTTTGCCGTTACCTTCCTGCTCCAACGGACAAAGAAGGTATTATCGGGATAAATCCTGATACTGAAAAAGAAGAAATTCGTAAACCAGATGTGTCTGCTCCTTTTTCAGCATTGGCATTTAAGATTGCTACCGATCCTTTCGTAGGTCGTTTGGCCTTCTTCCGTGTTTATTCTGGTCGTTTGGATGCAGGTTCTTATATCTTGAACAACCGTTCAGGTAAAAAAGAACGTATTTCTCGTATCTACCAAATGCATTCCAATAAACAAAACGCTATCGATTTTATCGAAGCTGGTGATATTGGAGCGGCAGTTGGATTTAAAGATATCAAGACTGGTGATACTATGTCTGATGAAAAACACCCAATTGTTTTAGAAAGTATGAACTTCCCTGATCCAGTAATTGGTATCGCGGTAGAGCCTAAAACTAAGGTTGATGTTGATAAATTGGGTATGGCTTTATCTAAGCTTGCCGAAGAAGATCCAACATTCCAAGTGCGTACAGACGAAGCTTCTGGCCAGACTATTATTTCTGGAATGGGTGAGCTTCACTTAGATATTATTGTTGACCGTTTGCGTCGCGAATTCAAAGTTGAAGTAAACCAAGGTCAGCCACAGGTTGAGTATAAAGAAGCTATTACAAGAGTTGCAGATCACAGAGAAGTTTACAAAAAACAATCTGGTGGTCGTGGTAAATTTGCTGATATCGTATTTACACTTGAGCCAGCTGAAGAAGGAAAAGTAGGTTTGGAATTCATTAACGCCGTAAAAGGTGGTAACGTGCCAAAAGAATTTATTCCTTCTGTTGAAAAAGGTTTCAAACAAGCAATGGTCAATGGACCACTTGCAGGTTTTGAAGTTGATAGTATGAAGGTTACTTTAAAGGACGGATCTTTCCACCCTGTGGATTCTGATGCGCTATCTTTTGAGCTTGCTGCAAAAATTGGTTTCAAAGAAGTTGCCAAAAAAGCAGGAGCTGTAATTCTTGAGCCTATTATGAAACTTGAGGTGCTTACCCCAGAAGAAAACATGGGTGATATAGTAGGTGACCTTAACCGTCGTCGTGGAACAATCAGTAACATGAGCGACCGTGCAGGAGCAAAAGTAATAAAAGGTGAAGTGCCACTTTCTGAAATGTTTGGTTATGTAACCACATTGAGAACGTTGTCTTCAGGCCGTGCAACTTCCACTATGGAATTTTCACATTACGCTGAAACTCCTTCAAATATTTCAGAATCAGTAATCGCGTCAGCAAGAGGAACCGCTAACGCTTAATAATTTCAGCAATGAGTCAAAAAATAAGGATAAAACTAAAATCTTACGATCACAATTTGGTGGACAAATCTGCTGAAAAAATCGTTAAGACCGTAAAGAGTACCGGAGCTGTAGTTACAGGACCAATTCCTTTACCAACACATAAAAAAATCTTTACAGTATTGCGTTCTCCGCACGTGAACAAGAAGAGTAGAGAGCAATTCCAATTAAGTTCGTACAAAAGACTTTTGGACATCTACAGTTCTTCTTCGAAAACAATTGACGCTCTAATGAAATTGGAGTTGCCAAGCGGGGTTGAAGTAGAGATTAAAGTATAGTGCAATTCTGAATTCAGAATTTTGAATTCAGAATTATTAAAAATGTCCTCAACGATGGTTGTGGAAAAACGGAAACAAAATAACATTCAGGGTTGAATTTATTTTGACCCTGTTTTTTTGAATAGAAATTTAAATAAGTAATAATCAATAAATAATTAAATATGTCTGGGTTAATTGGAAGAAAGATAGGGATGACCAGCATCTTTGACGAGAATGGGAAGAATATTCCTTGCACCGTTATTGAGGCAGGCCCTTGTGTTGTCACCCAAGTCAGAACCAAAGAGGTTGACGGGTACAATGCTCTTCAACTTGGTTTCGATGACAAGAAGACTGTAACTAAAGCTGCCGAAGGGCACGCCAAAAAAGCAGGAACCGTTGCAAAACGTAAAGTCGCCGAATTCAAGTTTGAAGAAGATTACAAATTAGGTGACACAATTACTGTGGAGCATTTTATTGAAGGTGAATTCGTGGATATCGCGGGTACATCTAAAGGTAAAGGTTTCCAAGGGGTTGTAAAACGTCACGGTTTTGGCGGTGTGGGTCAAGCGACTCACGGTCAGCACAACCGTTTGCGTGCACCAGGTTCTATTGGAGCTGCATCTTATCCTGCGAGAGTATTCAAAGGAATGAGAATGGCGGGCCAAATGGGGAACGAAAGAGTAAAAGTTGAAAATTTAAGAGTTTTGAAAGTAGTTCCTGAAAAGAATCTACTTGTGGTAAAAGGAGCAGTTCCTGGCCATAAAAACGCTTATGTAATGATCGAGAAATAATGAAGGTAGCTGTATTAGACATAAACGGAAAAGACACAGGCCGGAAAGTTGAACTTTCTGCAGATGTGTTCGGAATAGAGCCTAACAATCACGCGGTGTATCTTGATGTGAAACAATATCTTGCCAACCAACGTCAAGGAACTCACAAAGCAAAGGAACGTGCTGAGATTGCTGGTTCTACCAGAAAAATAAAGAAACAAAAAGGAACTGGAACTGCCCGTGCGGGTAGCATAAAGTCTGGTGTATTTAAAGGTGGTGGTAGAATGTTCGGGCCTCGTCCGCGTAACTACTCCTTCAAATTGAACAAAAACCTAAAGCGTTTGGCGCGTAAATCTGCCCTAACGATGAAGGCGAATGACAAAGCTATTTTTGTAATGGAAGACCTTAATTTTGATGCTCCAAAAACCAAGAATTTTACTGCGGTTTTGAAGAGTTTAGGTCTTAATGAGAAAAAATCTTTGTTTGTGTTGGGAGACTTAAATAATAATGTATATTTGTCCTCTCGCAATTTGAAAGGTACTGAAGTTATAACTAACTCACAATTAAGTACTTACAAAATTATGAATGCAAATAGTGTAGTGCTATTTGAAGGTTCTTTGGAAGGAATTGAAACAAACTTAAGTAAATAGAAACAAGATGAACATCTTAATTAAACCTATAATTACGGAAAAAGCTACCAAAGATGCTGAAGACAAAAACGTTTTTGGCTTTGTAGTAAACCCAAAGGCGAATAAGGTAGAAATCAAGAAAGCGGTTGAGGCCACTTACGGAGTTTCTGTTGAAAAAGTTCGCACAATGAATGTCCGCCCTGATAGGAAGACCCGTTATACAAAAACAGGTGTCCAAACTGGTAAAACGAACGCTTACAAAAAAGCAATCGTACAGGTGGCGGAAGGTGATACAATAGATTTTTACAGCAACATCTAAGGCAACTTAGATTTAATTAGACACAAATGTCAGTAAGAAAATTAAAACCAATCACCCCAGGTCAGCGTTTTAGGGTTGTTAATGGTTTTGACGCCATTACAACCGATAAGCCGGAGAAGTCTTTACTTGCTCCGAATAAGAGATCTGGTGGTAGAAACAGTCAAGGAAAAATGACCATGCGCTACATAGGTGGTGGTCATAAGAAGAAATATCGAATTATCGATTTTAAACGCGACAAAGCGGGAGTTCCTGCTACTGTTGCAAGTATTCAATACGATCCAAACCGTACGGCGTTTATCGCACTTTTGAACTATCAAGATGGTGAAAAGCGATATGTAATTGCGCAAAACGGACTACAAGTTGGGCAGAACATCCTTTCGGGTGAAGCAGTAGCTCCAGAGATTGGAAACGCAATGCCGCTTTCAGCTATTCCATTAGGTACTATTATTTCCTGCATCGAGCTTCGTCCCGGTCAAGGAGCTATTATGGCCCGTAGTGCTGGTGCTTTCGCACAGCTTATGGCCCGTGATGGAAAATATGCTACCGTAAAACTTCCTTCAGGTGAAACCCGATTAATTTTGGTAAACTGTATGGCTACCATTGGTGCCGTATCAAACAGTGACCACCAATTGTTAGTATCTGGTAAGGCTGGTAGAAGCAGATGGTTGGGTAGAAGACCACGTACAAGACCAGTAGTGATGAACCCTGTTGATCACCCAATGGGTGGTGGTGAAGGTAAATCTTCTGGAGGTCACCCACGTTCTAGAAAAGGTATCCCTGCAAAAGGTTACAGAACCCGTACTAAAACGAAAGCAAGTAATAAATATATCTTAGAACGAAGAAAGAAATAAGTTATGGCAAGATCGTTAAAAAAAGGACCGTTCGTTCATTATAAATTAGACAAGAAAGTTCAACAAAACGTTGAGGATAACAAGAAGACCGTAATCAAAACTTGGTCACGTGCTTCTATGATCACTCCAGATTTTGTTGGTCAAACCATCGCTGTACACAACGGGCGCCAATTTGTTCCTGTGTATGTAACAGAAAACATGGTTGGGCATAAACTAGGAGAATTTTCACCTACAAGATCATTCCGTGGTCATTCAGGTGCTAAAAACAAAGGTAAAAAATAATAGGCCATGGGAGTTCGTAAAAGAGAAAGAGCAGAAGCAATCAAGGAAGCAAAGAAAACAATGTACTTTGCTAAATTGAACAATTGCCCCACTTCACCAAGAAAAATGCGTTTAATGGCGGATTTGGTAAGAGGTGAGAAAATAGACAAAGCACTTAATATTTTGAAGTTTAGTTCAAAGGAATCTTCACGCAAATTGGAGAAACTACTTTTGTCTGCCATCAATAACTGGCAACAAAAGAACGAAGACGCTTCAGTAGAAGATGCAGATCTTTTTGTTAAGGAAATCCGTGTGGATGGTGGAACGATGTTGAAAAGACTTCGTCCTGCACCACAAGGCCGTGCGCACAGAATTAGAAAACGCTCCAACCACGTAACACTGGTATTGGCAGCTAACGATAACACACAAAGCAAGTAATTAAATGGGACAGAAGACAAATCCAATCGGGAATCGCTTAGGTATCATTAGAGGTTGGGAATCCAACTGGTACGGAGGCAACGACTACGGCGATAAATTGGCCGAAGACGACAAGATTAGAAAATATGTTCACGCACGTTTAAGTAAAGCTAGTGTGAGTAGAGTAATTATTGAGCGTACGCTTAAGCTTGTAACCGTTACTATAACCACTGCCCGTCCCGGTATCATTATCGGTAAAGGTGGCCAGGAAGTAGACAAGCTAAAAGAAGAGCTTAAGAAAATTACAGATAAAGAGGTACAGATCAATATTCACGAGATCAAAAGACCTGAGCTTGATGCATTTTTGGTAGCTGCAAGTATTGCACGCCAAATTGAAAGCCGTATTTCATACCGTCGTGCCATAAAAATGGCTATCGCGGCTACAATGCGAATGAATGCTGAAGGTATTAAGGTTCAGATTTCAGGACGTTTGAACGGCGCTGAAATGGCACGTTCAGAATCTTACAAAGAAGGTCGTATCCCGTTATCAACTTTTAGAGCCGATATTGACTACGCTTTAGTTGAGGCACACACTACTTATGGTAGATTGGGTGTTAAAGTATGGATTATGAAAGGCGAAGTATATGGAAAGAGAGAACTTTCCCCATTAGTTGGTCTTGCTACTGGCAAAACCAAGAGTGGTGGAAAAGGAGCTCCAGCAGGACGCGGTGGCAACAAAGCACGTCGCAGAAAGTAATTTTTTAAATAGAAGAAAATGTTACAACCTAAAAGAACAAAGTACCGTAAACAAATGAAAGGCCGTATGAAAGGCGATGCCGGTCGTGGCAACCAGCTAGCATACGGAACCTTCGGTATAAAATCGTTGGAATCAGAATTTCTTACAGCAAGACAAATTGAAGCTGCACGTATCGCTGCTACCCGTTTTATGAAAAGAGAAGGTTCTATCTGGATCATGATTTTTCCAGATAAGCCAATTACAAAAAAGCCTCTTGAAGTACGTATGGGTAAAGGTAAAGGTGCTGTAGAATATTACGCTGCTGTGGTAAAACCAGGAAGAATGCTTTTTGAAGTATCTGGTGTTCCAGTTGAAACAGCAAAAGAAGCATTGCGCCTTGCTGCACAAAAGCTTCCGGTAAAAACTAAATTTGTAATGTCTCGGGATTTCCAAGCATAATTTTTTGAACGATGAAACAATCAGAAATTAAAAAAGCATCAACGGCAGAACTTCAGGAAGCATATGCTGACTCAAGAAAGGCTTATACAGACCTTAAAATGGCTCACACCATATCCCCGTTGGAAAATCCAATTCAACTAAGATCCCAAAGAAGGGTGATAGCAAGAATAGCGACTGAACTAACTAATAGAGAAGTGCAATAATTGTACAGCTGAAAGATGGAAGAAATTAAAAGAAACTTAAGAAAAGAACGTATAGGTGTAGTAACCAGTAACAAAATGGACAAGTCCATTGTAGTTGCCGAGGTGAAAAAAGTAAAACACCCTATGTACGGAAAGTTCGTAACGAAAACTAAAAAGTACGTTGCGCACGACGAGACAAACAACTGCAACGAAGGTGATACAGTAAGGATCATGGAAACACGTCCTTTAAGTAAAACCAAATGTTGGAGATTAGTAGAAATAATTGAAAGAGCGAAGTAATTATGTTACAACAAGAATCAAGACTCAAAGTCGCAGACAATACCGGTGCTAAGGAAGTGCTTACCATCCGTGTATTGGGCGGAACAAAAAGAAGGTATGCTTCTATTGGTGATAAGATTGTAGTTTCTGTAAAGGAAGCAACACCAAATGGAAACATTAAGAAAGGAGCAGTTTCTACAGCAGTTGTAGTACGTACCGTGAAGGAAATAAGAAGACCTGACGGTTCTTATATCCGTTTTGACGATAACGCTTGTGTACTTTTGAACGCCCAAGGCGAGATGAGAGGAACACGTGTTTTCGGACCGGTAGCAAGAGAGCTTCGTGACAAGCAATTTATGAAAATAGTATCATTGGCACCAGAGGTGCTTTAATATGAAAACTAAGATGACAAAGCTTAAAATAAAATCAGGCGATACAGTAGTAGTTACTGCCGGAGACCACAAAGGTTCTGAAGGTAAAGTAATGAAAATATTCCTTGACAAAAACAAAGCAATCGTAGAAGGAGTAAACATGGTTTCAAAACATGAGAAGCCAAGCGCAAAAAACCCACAAGGAGGAATTGCAAAAAAGGAAGCTCCTATCCATATTTCAAACCTTTCATTGGTTGATCCAAAATCTGGAAAAGCAACACGTGTAGGGTACAAAACCGAAAATGGTAAAAAAGTACGTTTTTCAAAACAATCGAATCAAGCAATATAGTTATGGCATATACACCAAGACTTAAGGAAGAGTACAAAAGCAGAGTGATCAATTCACTTACTGACGAATTTGGTTACAAAAACGTCATGCAGGTACCAAAATTGGAGCGTATTGTTGTTTCCCGCGGTGTGGGCGCAGCAGTGGCTGACAAGAAACTTATTGACTATTCGGTTGATGAGTTTACAAAGATAACCGGGCAAAAAGCGGTTTCAACCAACTCTAAAAAAGACGTTGCAAACTTCAAACTTCGTAAAGGCATGCCAATTGGTGTGAAAGTTACGTTGCGCGGAGAGCGTATGTATGAATTTTTGGACAGGTTAGTAACTTCGGCTTTGCCAAGGGTACGTGACTTTAACGGAATTAAAGCAACCGGTTTTGACGGAAGAGGAAACTACTCTTTGGGAATTACCGAGCAAATTATCTTCCCAGAAATCGATATCGATAAAGTGAAGAAAATTGAAGGGATGAACATTACGTTCATCACTACCGCAAAAACCGATAAAGAAGCGAAATCATTATTACAGGAATTGGGATTACCCTTTAAAAAGAACTAAGAGATGGCTAAAGAATCAATGAAAGCCCGCGAGGTTAAGAGACAAAAAACGGTAGCAAAATATGCAGCCAAGCGTAAAGCTTTGAAAGAAGCCGGCGATTGGGAAGGTTTGCAGAAACTACCAAAAAATGCCTCACCCGTTCGTTTGCACAACCGTTGCAAATTAACCGGAAGACCAAGAGGGTATATGAGAACTTTTGGAATTTCACGTGTATTGTTCCGTGAAATGGCAAATTCAGGGTTAATTCCAGGAGTGCGTAAAGCATCTTGGTAAGAACAGATTTCTGTTCAAAAGAAAAAAGTATAAACTGGTTGAAGGTTCAGAATAGTCTGAAAACCACTTCCGCAAATTCAAATAAATGAATACAGATCCAATTTCAGATTATCTAACGCGAGTTAGAAACGCTGCGAAAGCCGGACATCGTGTTGTAGAGATTCCAGCTTCAAATCTAAAAAAGGAGATTACAAAAATCCTTTTTGATCAAGGTTACATTTTAAGCTACAAATTTGATGACGAAAGTACCCCACAAGGTATCATCAAAATTGCATTGAAATATGACAAGGTTACCAAAGAATCGGTAATCAAAAAAATTCAAAGAATAAGTAAACCAGGTTTACGTAAATACGCAGGTTCAACAGAACTTCCTCGTGTTTTGAACGGTTTGGGTATTGCTATTGTTTCTACTTCTTCGGGAGTAATGACCGGCAAGCAGGCCAAAGCTCAAAATGTAGGTGGTGAAGTATTGTGTTACGTTTACTAAAAAATAGACAAAGAAATGTCAAGAATAGGTAAAAACCCGGTAGCCATCCCACAAGGAGTTACAGTTGATGTAAAAGACAACGTAATTACCGTAAAAGGAAAATTAGGCGAGTTAACTCAGGATTTTTCTGACGTTAGCGTAAAAGTAGAAGACGGAAACGTATTGGTTGAGCGTCCTTCAGATTCTAAAAACCACACTGCAAAGCACGGTCTTTACAGAGCGTTGGTAAATAATATGATTGAAGGCGTAAGCAAAGGATGGACCAAGGAATTGGAATTAGTTGGTGTAGGGTACCGCGCCAGCAACCAAGGACAAAAATTGGATTTGGCTTTAGGATTTTCACACAACATCGTTTTGGACATCGCACCAGAAGTAAAAGTGGAAACCGTATCTGATAAAGGTAAAAACCCAATCGTAAAATTAACGTCTCACGACAAACAATTGGTAGGACAAGTAGCGGCAAAAATCCGCGGCTTCCGTAAGCCAGAACCTTACAAAGGAAAAGGTATCAAGTTTGTAGGTGAACAATTAAGAAGAAAAGCAGGTAAATCTGCATAACAAATAGAGTTATGGCATTATCAAAGTACGAAAGAAGAGAGCGCTTGCGCATGCGAATCAGAAAAACGGTTGAGGGCACTGAAAGTCGTCCACGTTTGGCTGT
Organism: Aequorivita soesokkakensis; assembly: GCF_001641085.1. Lineage (GTDB taxonomy): Bacteria > Bacteroidota > Bacteroidia > Flavobacteriales > Flavobacteriaceae > Aequorivita > Aequorivita soesokkakensis. Next base: position 77,368 of record NZ_LXIE01000050.1, read on the forward strand.
TTTCCGTAGCAACAAAGAAATATACGCTCAAATTATTGACGATGTAAATGGAAAGACCATTACCGCTGCATCTTCAAGAGATAAAGATATTGACGCTTCAAAAGTAAACAAAGTTGAAGCTGCAAAATTAGTAGGAAAAGCTATCGCTGAAAAAGCTGTTAAAGCTGGTGTTGAAACCATCGCTTTCGACAGAGGCGGTTACCTTTACCACGGAAGAGTAAAATCATTAGCTGAAGGTGCACGCGAAGGTGGCCTTAAATTCTAAGTCAAATTATGTATCAAGATTATAAAAACGTAGAATTAGTAAAACCAGGAGGTCTTGAATTGAAAGACCGTTTGGTAGGTGTACAACGTGTAACCAAGGTGACCAAAGGTGGTCGTGCCTTCGGATTTTCAGCTATTGTAGTTGTTGGTGACGAAAAAGGAGTGGTAGGCCACGGTCTTGGAAAATCCAAGGATGTAGCAAGCGCGATAGCAAAAGCTATTGAAGATGCCAAGAAAAACTTGGTTCGTATTCCACTTAACAAAGTGACACTTCCACACGAACAAAAAGGAAAATATGGCGGAGCCCGTGTTAATCTTCTTCCAGCTGCGCCTGGTACCGGAGTAATTGCTGGTGGTGCCGTACGTGCCGTATTGGAAGCAGTAGGGGTTCACGATGTATTGTCAAAATCACAAGGATCTTCTAACCCACACAACGTGGTAAAAGCAACTTTTGATGCCCTTTTGCAAATGCGAAGCGCACAAACTGTAGCAAACCAACGTGGAATTTCACTTGAAAAAGTATTCAAAGGATAAATATCAGAGCGATGGCAAAAATTAAAGTAACAAAGGTAAAAAGCGTTATAAAACGCCCAAAAAACCAAAAGAGAATCATGGAATCTTTGGGTCTTCACAAGATGAACCAAACGGTTGAACATGAAGACACGCCAAACATTCTTGGTATGATCAATAAAGTTAATCACTTGGTTTCTGTTGAAACCAAATAAGAAACACGATAATGGATTTAAGTAACTTACAACCGGCTCCTGGGTCGGTAAAAAATCAAGGCAAGCGAGTAGGTCGCGGACAAGGTTCCGGTAAAGGTGGTACTGCCACCCGCGGACACAAAGGAGCAAAATCACGTTCAGGTTATTCCAAGAAAGTTGGATTTGAAGGTGGACAAATGCCCCTACAACGTCGTGTTCCTAAGTTTGGATTTACAAACATCAACCGTAAAGAGTATAAGGGAATCAACATTGATACTCTTCAACAATTGGTTGACGACAAGAAAATAAATGATACCGTTGACTTTGAAACCTTAGTTGGTTTGGGTCTTGCTGGTAAAAACGAAATGGTTAAGATTTTAGGAAGAGGCGAAATAAAAGCAAAATTGAAGGTATCTGCTCACAAGTTCACTGCCTCGGCAAAAGAAGCTATTGAAGCTGCCGGTGGCGAAGTAGTAACATTGTAACAAAAGCTAAGGATGAAATTTATCGATACCTTAAAAAATGTATGGAAAATAGAGGAGCTGCGTAACCGCATCATGCTTACTCTTGGAATGCTATTGGTTTACCGTTTTGGTGCGCAAGTAGTACTTCCAGGAATTGATGCAGATATGTTGGCACAGTTCGCAGGTAAATTCAATGCCGGCGGTATTGGTGGATTGCTGAACGCATTTACAGGAGGAGCTTTTGCTAACGCTTCTGTTTTTGCATTGGGGATTATGCCATATATTTCTGCTTCCATTGTTGTACAGTTGATGCAAATTGCTGTGCCTTACCTTCAAAAATTACAGAAAGAAGGCGAAAGCGGACGTAAGAAAATCAACCAGATTACCCGATGGTTAACTATCGGTATCTGTTTGGTACAAGCGCCAAGTTATTTAGCAGGTCTTCCAGCAATGGGGGTTCCGGCTGAAGCTTTTGTAATGGGGCAAAGCGTTATGTTCTACGTTTCTTCAGTAATTATACTTGTAACAGGAACAATATTCGCAATGTGGTTGGGTGAAAAAATTACCGATAAAGGTATTGGTAACGGTATATCCATACTTATTATGGTTGGTATTATTGCACGTTTGCCACAGTCATTTGCACAAGAATTTGTTTCAAGAGTAATTGAATCAAACGGTGGTTTGATTATGATACTTATTGAATTGGTTATCTGGTTCGTAATTATTCTTTTATCAATTATGTTGGTAATGGCAGTTAGAAAGATACCTGTTCAATATGCAAGAAGAACTGCAAGCGGTGGTTACGAAAAGAATATTTTCGGTGCCCGTCAGTTCATTCCATTAAAGTTGAACGCTTCTGGAGTAATGCCAATCATCTTTGCACAGGCAATTATGTTTGTGCCATCAGCAGTAGCTAGTCTCTCCGAAAGTGATTTTGCTCAAGGAATTCAGGCTACATTCAGTGATATATTTGGACTATGGTATAACTTGGTATTTGCAATTTTGATTATCATATTTACCTATTTCTATACAGCTATCACTGTTCCAACAAATAAGATGGCGGATGATTTAAAGAGAAGCGGTGGTTTCATTCCAGGTATTAAGCCAGGATCGCAAACCGCTGAATATTTAGACCGAATAATGTCACAAATAACACTTCCTGGATCTATATTTTTAGCATTGATTGCTATTGCACCGGCATTTGCGGTAAAGCTTTTAGGAATTCAGCAAGGTTGGGCGTTATTCTACGGCGGTACTTCACTATTGATTATGGTGGGTGTTGCTATCGATACCATGCAACAAGTAAACTCGTATTTATTGAACCGTCACTATGATGGCTTGATGAAAAGCGGTAAAAATAGAAAGGCAGTAGCATAATTATGGCAAAACAAAGCGCAATAGAACAAGATGGAAGTATAGTGGAAGCACTATCAAACGCGATGTTCCGTGTAGAATTGGAAAATGGTCATATTGTAACAGCGCATATTTCGGGCAAAATGCGTATGCACTACATAAAATTATTGCCCGGCGATAAAGTAAAATTGGAAATGAGCCCTTACGATTTAAGTAAGGCGCGAATAACCTACAGATATTAATACAACGGACCTCACGGTTCATTGAACTATAAAAACAGAAACAGATGAAAGTTAGAGCATCCGTAAAGAAAAGAAGTGCCGACTGCAAGATTGTTCGCAGAAAAGGCAGATTATATGTAATTAATAAAAAGAACCCAAAGTTCAAACAAAGACAAGGATAAGTTATGGCAAGAATCGCAGGTGTAGATATCCCGAAGCACAAAAGGGGTGTAATCGCGTTAACGTATATCTTCGGAATCGGTAAGAGCCGTGCCCAAGATATTCTGAACAAAGCCGGAGTTGACGAAGACAAAAAAGTAAGTGAATGGAACGATGATGAAATCGGTGCTATTCGTGATGCTGTGTCGTCTTTCAAAATCGAAGGTGAATTACGTAGTGAAGTTCAATTAAGCATTAAGCGCTTAATGGATATTGGTTGTTACAGAGGTATTCGTCACAGATCGGGTCTTCCATTAAGAGGACAACGTACAAAGAATAACTCTCGTACCAGAAAAGGAAAACGTAAAACTGTTGCTAACAAGAAAAAAGCAACTAAATAAAACCTAACGTTATGGCAAAGACAAGTCAAAAAACTACAAAAACAGTTAAGAAACGCAAGGTTAATGTTGAATCAACTGGAGAGGCGCATATCAATGCTTCCTTCAACAACATTATCGTTTCGTTGACAAATAAGAACGGAGATGTTATCTCTTGGTCCTCAGCCGGTAAAATGGGCTTCCGTGGATCTAAGAAAAATACTCCTTATGCAGCTCAATTGGCATCAGAAGATTGCGCAAAAGTTGCACACGACGCCGGTTTGCGTAAAGTAAAAGTTTACGTAAAAGGGCCAGGAAACGGTAGAGAATCTGCAATACGTTCCATCCACAACGCAGGAATTGAAGTAACCGAAATCATCGACGTTACGCCAATGCCGCACAACGGATGCCGTCCTCCAAAAAGAAGAAGAGTTTAATTAATTATAAATATCAATCTGAAGGAACCAAAAACTAAAGGATTAACGTAAGACCTTAATTTAGTTTTCCTTCATAACCTTAAATTAGAAATGGCAAGATATACTGGTCCAAAAACTAAAATCGCCCGTAAGTTCGGGGAAGCTATCTTCGGAGACGATAAGTCTTTCGAAAAAAGAAACTACCCTCCTGGGCAACACGGTAACGCACGTCGTCGTGGTAAGAAATCTGAATATGCAATCCAGTTGATGGAGAAGCAAAAAGCTAAATATACCTACGGTATTTTGGAGCGTCAGTTCAGAAATATGTTCAAAAAAGCAACTGCTGCTCCTGGAATTACAGGTCAAGTATTGCTTCAATTGTGTGAGTCTCGTTTAGACAATGTAGTGTTCCGTATGGGAATTTCCCCAAGTCGCTCTGGTGCTAGACAATTGGTTTCTCACCGTCATATCACCGTTAATGGTGAAAAAGTAAACATTCCATCGTACCAGTTGAAAGCTGGAGATGTAGTGGCCGTTAGAGAGAAATCAAAATCTCTTAGCGCAATCAACGATTCGTTGGCAAATGCAAGTCATGTTTATGAGTGGATCACTTGGAATGGCGACAAAAAGGAAGGAACTTTCGTTTCCGTACCTGAGCGTATCCAAATCCCAGAAAACATCAACGAGCAGTTTATCGTCGAATTATATTCTAAATAATAAAATAATCATATTGGTATTTGGCCAAAGGGTTTATAGTGTTCTTCAAACTTTTAAACCGCGCAACTAAATAACAATTAAAACGAAGAAAAAAAATGGCAGTATTTAGTTTTCAGAAGCCTGATAAAGTTATAATGGTAAATTCCACCGATTTCGAAGGGAAATTTGAATTTCGTCCTTTGGAACCAGGTTACGGACTTACCGTTGGTAACGCATTAAGACGCGTATTACTTTCCTCATTGGAAGGATTCGCCATCACTTCGGTTCGTATCGAAGGCGTGGATCACGAATTTTCTACCATCGCTGGAGTAGTAGAAGATGTTACCGAAATTATTTTGAACCTTAAGCAAGTTCGTTTCAAAAGACAGATTGATGAAATAGACAACGAAACCGTTACTATTTCAGTTTCTGGAAACGAGCAGTTAAAGGCTGGTGATTTCCAAAAATTCATTTCTGGCTTCCAAGTATTGAACCCAGACTTGGTTCTTTGCAATATGGACAAGAAAGTGAACCTAAATTTCGAAATAACTATCGAAAAAGGTCGCGGTTATGTTCCTGCTGAAGAGAACAAAAAGGCCAACGCTCCTTTGGGAACCATCTTTACAGATTCTATCTACACCCCTATAAAAAACGTGAAGTACAGTATTGAAAACTTCCGTGTAGAGCAAAAAACAGATTACGAAAAATTAGTTTTCGAAATCATTACAGACGGATCCATTCACCCAAAAGATGCATTGACCGAAGCTGCAAAAACTTTGATTCACCACTTTATGTTGTTCAGCGATGAGCGCATTACTTTGGAGGCTGACGAGATTGCACAAACTGAAACTTATGATGAAGAATCTCTTCACATGCGCCAGTTGCTTAAAACAAAATTGGTAGATATGGACCTTTCGGTTCGTGCGCTAAACTGTTTGAAAGCTGCAGAAGTTGATACTTTGGGAGATCTTGTTTCTTTCAACAAAAACGACTTGATGAAGTTCCGCAACTTCGGTAAAAAATCGCTTACTGAGCTTGAAGAGCTTGTAAACGTGAAAGGCCTAAACTTCGGAATGGATCTTGCAAAATATAAATTAGATAAAGATTAGTTAATACGTCATATTTTGCTCCCCAAAATGGGTTGATGCAAGATGATGATTAAAACAAAAATGTCATGAGACACGGAAAAAAAATAAATCACTTAGGCAGAAAAACTGCCCACAGACATTCAATGTTGGCCAACATGGCTTGTTCACTTGTTGAGCACAAACGTATCAACACAACTGTTGCGAAAGCAAAAGCTTTAAAACAATTTGTGGAGCCGTTGGTAACAAAATCTAAGGAAGACACCACACACAACCGTCGTTTAGTTTTCGCAAAATTGCGTCAAAAGGAAGCAGTTGCAGAACTTTTCAGAACTGTTGCGCCAAAAGTTGGTGATCGTCCAGGAGGTTATACCCGTATTATTAAACTGGGGAATCGTCTAGGTGATAATGCTGATATGGCAATGATAGAGCTTGTGGATTTCAACGAAATCTATAACGCTGGCAAAGCTACCAAGAAGAAATCTACTCGTAGAAGTCGTCGTGGAAGCGGAACTGGCACTGAAGCTGCCGCTGCAAAAGCTGCTCCGGCAAAAGCTGAAAAAGAAGCGAAAAAAGAAGAAGAATAAATGAATTTGAATTCATTAAATAACAAAGGGATAAGCGTTTTCGTTTATCCCTTTTTTTTATACTATTTTTGCAAAGAATTTTGAAATGCTGGATGCTTGATGATGGGTGACCTATGTTTTTTAACCTGAAACTTGCAACCAGAAACTTGAAACACTTCAAATAATGAAATACCAAACACGAAAAAAAGCACTTATTTTACTGGCAGATGGAACCATTTTCTACGGAAAAGCGGTTGGAAACAAAGAAGGCTCCGCCTTTGGCGAAGTTTGTTTTAACACCGGAATGACCGGTTATCAAGAAATTTTTACGGATCCATCATACTTCGGACAGATTATGGTTGCCACAAACGCCCACATCGGTAATTACGGTACCAATAAAGAAGAAGTAGAATCTGAAGGAATAAAAATTGCTGGCTTGGTGGTTCGAAATTTCAGCTACCATTATTCCCGCCCAGCGGCTGATGATTCCTTGGAAGAATTTTTAAATAGAAATAATCTTCTCGCAATAAGTGATGTGGATACTCGGGCGTTAGTAAGCTACATCCGCGACAATGGCGCAATGAACGCTGTAATTTCCACAGAAGTTGACAATATTGAAGGTTTGAAAAAACAACTGGCCGAAATTCCAGACATGAACGGTTTGGAACTCGCTTCAAAAGTTTCCACAAAGGAGCCCTATTTCTTCGGAAACGAAAATGCCAAATACAAAATATCAGCATTGGATTTGGGTATTAAGAAAAATATTCTTCGCAGACTTTCGGAGCGCGATTGTTATATAAAGGTATTTCCGTACAATGCTTCTTTTTCGGATATGGAAGCCTTTAATCCCGATGGTTATTTTATATCCAACGGCCCTGGTGATCCGGAACCACTTCACAGCGCAATAGAAGTTGTGAAAACAATTTTGGATAAAGAAGTGCCCATGTTTGGAATCTGTTTGGGCCACCAAATGTTAGCCTTGGCAAATGGAATTTCAACCTATAAAATGCATAATGGCCACCGCGGAATAAACCATCCCGTTATGAATTTGATCAGTGGTAAAGGTGAAATCACTTCCCAAAACCACGGTTTCGCTATCAATAGGGAAGAGGCAGAGGCAAACCCAGATATCGAAATAACCCACGAACATCTAAACGACCACACTGCGGCCGGAATTCGTCTGAAAAACAAACCAGCATTTTCAGTACAATATCATCCCGAAGCAAGTCCGGGACCGCACGATGCATCTTATCTTTTTGACCAATTCATTGAAAGTATTGAAAAGCATAAACTGCAAACTGCATAAAATATTCCAGACCTCACAGGTTTTTAAAAACCTGTGAGGTCTTTTCAAATAACTATTAACCAGTAACTATTAACTATTAACTTTCACCAATGAGCATCATCATCGACATCAACGCAAGACAAATATTTGATTCCAGAGGAAATCCCACAATTGAAGTTGACGTAATCACCGAAAACGGTTTTATGGGCCGGGCCGCAGTTCCTTCCGGAGCATCAACTGGCGAACATGAAGCTGTAGAACTTCGTGATGGGGGAAAAGCTTATATGGGGAAAGGTGTTTTAAAAGCTGTGGAAAACGTAAACGGTAAAATTGCCGGAACACTTTTGGGAATCTCTGTTTTTGAACAGGAATTGATCGATAAAACAATGATTGATTTGGATGGAACCAAAAATAAATCGAAACTTGGTGCCAATGCAATTTTGGGAGTTTCCTTGGCCGCGGCAAAAGCTGCTGCCAACGAACTTGGAATGCCATTGTATCGTTACGTAGGTGGAGTGAGTGCAAAAACGCTTCCCGTACCAATGATGAATATTATCAATGGCGGTTCGCACAGTGATGCGCCTATCGCATTTCAGGAATTTATGGTTATGCCTGTAAAGGCGAAAAACTTTACGCACGCAATGCAGATAGGTTCTGAAATTTTTCATAACCTTAAAAAAGTACTGCACGATCGCGGGTTGAGTACTGCTGTTGGCGACGAAGGCGGATTTGCCCCAACTTTAGATGGAACGGAGGATGCTTTGGATACTATTGCAAAATCAACCAAAAAAGCAGGTTACAAATTGGGCGATGATGTAATGATTGCTTTGGATTGTGCTGCAGCGGAATTCTATGTGAAGAAAAAATACGATTATACAAAGTTCGAAGGCGAAAAAGGAAAAGTACGTACTTCAAAAGAGCAGGCTGATTATTTAGCTGAATTGTGTAAAAAATATCCAATCATTTCAATTGAAGACGGAATGGATGAAAACGATTGGGAAGGCTGGAAATACTTGACCGAAAAGATTGGTGATAAAGTTCAATTGGTCGGAGACGATTTGTTTGTTACAAACGTGGAAAGGCTTTCAAGAGGTATTTCAGAAAAAATAGCCAACTCAATCCTTATAAAAGTGAATCAAATTGGCACCTTGACCGAAACTATCGCTGCAGTAAATATGGCACATAACGCGGGATATACTTCCGTGATGAGCCACCGAAGTGGGGAAACCGAAGACAACACTATTGCAGACCTTGCCGTTGCGCTTAACTGTGGTCAAATAAAAACAGGTTCGGCTTCAAGAAGTGACCGAATGGCAAAATACAATCAATTGCTAAGAATAGAGGAACAATTAGGCGAAGTTGCCTATTTTCCGCAGCGAAATGCTTTCAAAATATAGCATTTAATGAATGAATTGAAAACCTCGCAAATAGCGAGGTTTTTTTATATTCCAAAAATAGGCTGTATAACCGATGATTTAAGGATTTTTTAACCTAAGATTACTTAGAAATGTTAAAAAAATTGCTTGAGATTTTGTAATTTAGCATTTCTGAATAAATTAAAAAAACACACTATATTTTATGGCAAAGATGGCGACCCTCGAGATAGATGGTAAAAAATACGAGTTTCCAATTGTAGAGGGAACTGAAAACGAATTAGGGATAGATATAAAGAGTCTTCGTAGCGACACTAAGGGTGTTGTTACACTAGATCCAGGATATAAAAACACAGGTGCTTGCGAAAGTGCGATCACTTTTCTGGATGGTGAAAAAGGAATACTTCGTTACCGTGGATATGCCATCGAGGAACTTGCTGAAAAAGCACATTTCTTGGAGGTTTGTTACCTTCTTATTTTTGGTGAATTGCCCACCAAAACCCAATTAGAAAAATTCCATACAGACATAAAAGCACAATCACATGTTGATGAAGATGTAAAAAGAATTTTGGACGGTTTTCCAAAAGCCGCACACCCAATGGGCGTTCTGTCTTCTTTGACTTCGGCTTTGGTGGCTTTCAATCCTTCGTCCGTAAATGTGGATAGCGAGGAAGATATGTATAAAGCTATTGTGAAAATCCTTGGAAAATTCCCGGTTTTGACTGCTTGGACATATAGAAAACGTATGGGACTTCCGTTGGATTACGGCGGAGATTCTTTAGGATACGTGGATAACTTCCTAAAAATGATGTTCAAAAAACCAAGCGGAGAGTACACTACAAACGAAACTGTTTTAGAGGCTTTGGATAAATTGTTGATTCTTCATGCAGACCACGAACAGAACTGTTCTACGTCAACTGTGCGAATTGTTGGATCATCACACGCTGGTCTTTTTGTTTCAATTTCTGCAGGAATTGCAGCGCTTTGGGGGCCACTTCACGGAGGGGCAAACCAAGCGGTTATTGAAATGCTTGAAGCTATTAAGGAAGACGGTGGCGATACCAAAAAATTTATGGCCAAAGCAAAAGACAAGGACGATCCTTTCCGATTGATGGGCTTTGGGCACAGAGTCTATAAAAACTTTGACCCACGCGCAAAAATCATTAAAAAGGCTGCAGATGATGTTTTAGAGAATTTGGGTATTGAAGACGAAATTTTAGACATTGCAAAAGCATTGGAGAAAGAAGCTTTGGAAGATCCATATTTCGTGGACAGAAAATTATATCCAAACGTAGATTTCTATTCAGGAATCATTTATCGCGCATTAGGAATTCCAGTTGAAATGTTTACGCCAATGTTCGCTTTAGGGCGTTTGCCGGGTTGGATTGCACAATGGAGAGAAATGCGTTTAAACAAAGAACCAATAGGCCGTCCTCGTCAAATTTATACTGGCGAAACCCTAAGGAGCTTTGTGTCTGTAGAAAAAAGATAAAAACAATTTTTAATATATTTGAAAGCACTTCGGTATCGAGGTGCTTTTTTTATATTTGCTATATGATCAATTTAAATATCAACGACGAAATTTCACCATTGCGTGCTGTAATATTGGGTAGGGCCGATAGCAATGGCCCCGTGCCAAAACTTGAAGACGCTTACGATCCAAAATCTGCAGAGCATATAAAAGCTGGTACATATCCAAAGGATGAAGATATGGTTGCCGAAATGGAGGCCGTTGCTGAAGTTTTTAAAAAGTATGATGTAAAAGTTTATAGGCCGCATTCCATAAAAGATTACAATCAAATTTTTTCGAGAGATATTGCTTTTGTGATTGAGGATAAATTTATAATCGCCAATATTCTCGATGACCGTTCTATGGAAATTGAAGCCATTGAGCATGTAATAAACCAAATTGATCCCTCGAAAGTAATAGAATTTCCCGAAAATGCACATATTGAAGGTGGCGATGTAATGCCATGGGGTGACTACATTTTTGTGGGTACCTATTACGGCGAAGATTATCCAAGTTTTATTACGGCACGCACAAATATGAAAGCCGTAAAACATCTTCAAAAATTGTTTCCGCATAAAAAAGTGAAATCATTCAGTCTTCGGAAAAGTAATTCCGTTGCCGATGAAAACGCATTGCATTTGGATTGTTGTTTTCAGCCTTTGGGAAGAGGCAAGGCAATCATCCACAAAGAAGGTTTTTTGATTGAAGAAGAATATCAATGGCTTATTGATTTCTTCGGAAAGGAAAATTGTTTTCATATTACAAAAAACGAAATGTATAATATGAACAGTAATATTTTCTCTATTTCCCCCGATGTTGTTATTTCAGAAAAAAACTTTACAAGATTAAACACTTGGCTACGCGAACAAGGCTTTACGGTTGAAGAAGTTCCCTATGCCGAAATCTCCAAACAGGAAGGTTTACTTCGTTGTACAACTATGCCTCTTATTAGGGATTAATGTAATTTCTTTTCTTTTCGGTCGACCAAAAAGCTATTATTTACGTAAGTATTGTAAATAATCCTTTTAAAACCTTCCGATGAAAACTCTAACCACTCTTATTTTTTCGCTATTTATTTTTTCTGACAGCTTTTCACAGGGTAAAATTGACGGATTTTACAAAGGAAAAGGCAACACTTCCGTGGTTTTGGGGGTTGGTTTTGAGGATCCCAAAAGTTACTTTGCTGGGACAGAAAAAATCGATTTAAGTCGAAGTCTTTATTATATAAATCTTTACAGTGCTTATGGAATTACAGATAATCTTGATGTGAATGTTTCAATTCCTTATTTAAGTAGTAATAATGAAAGTGATTTTCAGGATGTTTCCTTAATGTTGAAATATCGTTTTTTTAAATCTGCTTCTGAAATCGGAAATCTTGAATTTAGTTTGGGCGCTGGGTTTTCAACACCTCTTTCAAATTATAATGTTGGGGGGTTGAATGATATAGGCCAACAAGCAACAATTATTGAAACCCGGGTAATGGCACATTACAAATGGAGCTCTGGTTGGTTTGCGACCTTGCAAAGCGGTTTCTCTTTTAAATTTGAGGAAACCCCAAATAGCATTCCCATAACCTTCAAAGCAGGAAAGGCAGCCGGCAATTGGTATTACGATGCTTTTTATGATTATCAGCATTCTTTTGGCGGAATTGATTACAGAGGGACTCCCCGTCCGCAAAACTTCAAGGAGCTTGGCGTTGACTATCACAAAGTTGGTGGAACGCTCTATCGCACTCTTTCTGAAAACTTTGGAGCCGCAATAAATCTTTCCTATATTTTAAGTGGAAGAAATACCTTCCAAGGGCCAGCTTACGGTTTGTCAATAGTGTACAATTTGTAAGGCATTGTAACTATTTGTTATTCCTATTAAATGACGGTTCAAAGGCTTATTTAACAAAAAATCCGCCCGCACTTTCACAAAAAATTAGTAAACTTGGCGTAACAAAATTTTAACACTTTGAAAAAATTATTCTCCCTGTCTTTTTTAGTACTGTTTTTAGCAGTTTTTTCCCCGCTTACCGCCCAACAAAAAAACATAACCTTAGAAGATATTTGGAAACCGGGCTCCAATGTTTTTAGAATTGAAAGGCTTGACGTGCTACATTCTATGAACAATGGTAAGGAATATGCCGTTTTAAACTATGATGGGCAAAACAAAGTTTCCACTGTAGATGTGTATGATTATAAAAGTGGTGAAAAAGTACGAACACTTTTAAACAGTAAGGATTTAAAGGGAATAGATTACGTAATTTCCTATGAATTCAACAAAGACGAAACCAAAATCCTTTTTTCAACTGAACTGGAGCAAATATACCGCCGTTCTTCACTTGGCACCTATTACGTTTACGATTTAAAAACCAAGAATTTCAGCCTCGTTTCAACCAATAAAATACAGGAGCCAACCTTCAGTAACGATGGCAGTAAAATGGCTTATGGTTTTCAAAACAATCTTTATATAAAAGACCTAAATTCTGGCGAAACCCAGCAAATAACCACAGATGGTAAAAAGAACAGTATTATTAATGGTATTACCGATTGGGTTTACGAAGAAGAATTCGCCTTTGTGCGTGCTTTTGAATGGAGCTTAAATGGCGATAAACTGGCATATATAAAATTTGACGAAACCGAAGTGCCAGAGTTTACGATGGATGTTTATGGCCAAAATCTTTATCCATATCCCAATACCTTCAAATATCCGAAAGCAGGGGAGAACAATTCCAAAGTTTCCTTGCAGCTTTATGATCTTTCCAGCGGAAAAACTTCCGAAGTAAATCTTTCAAAATACAACAGCTATTACATTCCACGCTTGCTTTGGACGCAAGACAACAATCAGCTAAGCGTTCAACTTACCAATCGCCATCAAAATATTTTGGATTTGGTTTTTGTGGATGCTTCCAACAATACTTCAAAACTAATTTTAGAGGAAAAGGATGCTGCGTATGTTGACGTTACGGATAATCTAACTTTTCTGAACAACAACAGCTTCTTTTGGACCAGTGAGAAAGATGGCTGGAACCATATATACCAATACGATAAAGACGGAAAACTTTTGAACCAAGTAACAAAAGGTCCGTGGGAGGTGACCGCATATTACGGTTTTGATCAAAATACGGGGCGGGTTTACTATCAAAGTACCGAAAATGGAAGCATCAACCGCGATGTATATTCCATACTGCCTTCGGGAAAAAATAAAGTCCGCTTATCCCAAAAAACGGGAACGAATGATGCCGATTTCAGTGCGGACTACACCTATTATATCGGTTCTTTTTCTGATGTAAATACACCTTATTTATTCACGCTAAATGAAGCTAAAACTGGAAAAATAATCCGCGAAATAAAGAATAACAACAATCTAAAAAACCGATTGGCTTCCTATAAAATTTCACCAAAGGAATTTTCTACCATAAACATCAACGGCGAGGATTTGAATATGTATATGATAAAACCTTTGGACTTTGATGAAACCAAGCAATATCCACTTTTTCTTTATCAGTACTCTGGTCCCGGTTCGCAGAACGTTTCCAATAGTTGGATGGGTTCAAATGATTGGTGGCACCAAATGCTTGCCAATGAGGAGCAAATTATTATTGCCTGTGTTGATGGCCGCGGAACAGGTTTTAAAGGAAGGGATTTCAAAAAAATGACCCAAAAGGAAATGGGCAAGTATGAAGTGCAGGACCAAATAGCCATCGCAAAAAAACTAAGCGAACTACCGTATATTGATGCTTCCAGAACAGGTATCTGGGGCTGGAGCTACGGCGGGTTTATGTCCTCAAACTGTCTATTTCAAGGTGCCGATACTTTTGAAATGGCCATCGCCGTTGCGCCTGTAACCAGCTGGAGGTTTTATGACAGTATTTATACCGAAAGGTATATGCAAACGCCGCAGGAAAACCCTTCAGGTTATGATAATAACTCACCAATTTCGCACGTAGATAAATTGAAAGGAAAATTTTTGTTGGTTCACGGAAGTGCCGATGATAATGTTCACGTTCAAAATACCATGCGTTTAATTGAAGCCTTGGTGCAAGCCAACAAACAGTTTGATTGGAGAATATATCCCGATAAAAACCACGGTATTTATGGTGGCAACACCCGTCTGCATCTTTATACTTTAATGACCGATTTCATCAAAAAGAATTTATAAAAATTAAATCTAACTAATAATTAATCATATGTCAGAAGCACTTCAATATCAAAAACAAAAGGAATTATTTGGCCACCCTGTAGGTCTTTACATATTGTTTTTCACAGAAATGTGGGAACGTTTTTCCTATTACGGAATGCGCGCCATTTTGGTACTTTACTTAGTGGCAGAAGCAACAAGCGGTAACCCAGGCTTAGGTTGGACCAATGGTGATGCGCTTTCACTTTACGGGACTTATACGATGTTGGTTTATGTGGCTTCTATTCCCGGAGGTTGGATTGCCGATAAATTTTTAGGACAAAAACAGTCCGTACTTGTTGGTGGGATTTTACTTGTTCTGGGCCACGGAATTCTTTCAGTGGAACAAATGTGGGCATTTTACACAGGTCTTGGACTGATCATAGCGGGAGTTGGAATGCTAAAACCGAATATTTCAACTATGGTTGGAGGTCTTTATAAGCCTGGAGATATTAGAAGAGACAAAGGTTTTACAATATTCTATATAGGTATAAACGTTGGTGCATTTTTATCAAGTTTGATAGTAGGTTATGTAGGCGAAGTTTACGGCTGGCATTACGGTTTTGGTCTTGCTGCAATAGGAATGTTGTTGGGTTTAATTCAATATTTGGTAGGACAAAAACATTTGAAGTATGTAGGTAACAATACCAATAAATCGATTGATCCGGAAGAAAAAGCGGCAATGAAAAGACCGCTATCAAAAATTGAAAAAGATAGAATGATTGTATTGTTCATTTCTTTCATTTTGGTGATTGTATTCTGGGGCGCTTTTGAACAGGCAGGAGGTTTAATGAACATTTATGCTTCAGAAAAAACCAATAGAATGTTGATGGGGTGGGAGGTGCCAGCTTCTTGGTTCCAATCTTTAAATGCACTTTTCATAATCATTTTAGGGACAAGTGTTGCTGCTTATTGGGCACATAGAAAGTTGAAAGGAAAAATATCAACCTCACTTTTCAAAATGTGTATTGGCTTAATTATAATGGGAACTGGCTTCTTTTTTATGACAGGAGCCGCTGCACAGTACAATGCAGATGGCGCTTCTGCAATGTATTGGTTAGTAGCTGCTTATTTGTTCCACACTGTTGGTGAATTATGTTTGTCGCCGGTAGCACTTTCATACATTACAAAATTGGCTCCTTTAAAATATGCTTCCTTAATGATGGGTGTTTATTTTGCAATGACTGGTTTTGGAAATAAAGTAGCTGGACTGCTTGGAGAATCTGCTTCAGATTTAGGTGAATATACAGTGTTTACTGGAATTGCAGTTTTCTGTGTAGTATTCGGCTTATTGGTATTATTGGTAAGAAAGAAACTAGAGAATCTTACACATGGGGCAGAAGATAACGAGCGCGAAATTCTTGAAAACGAAGGATTCGAATTGGCAGATCCAGACCATACTAAAGGAAACTAATTTTTCAAAAATTCAATTTAACCAAAGCATAAACAAATGAACACCGATATAGAAAATCTGTTTAAGGACAAAGTTTTAGGGCATCCCGCGGGGCTTTTTATCCTTTTCTTTACTGAAATGTGGGAGCGCTTTTCCTTCTACGGAATGCGAATCCTTTTGGTACTATTCTTAACGGCTCCAATTTTAAGTGACAATCCAGGTTGGGAATGGCCACGTGAAAACGCGTTAGCTTTAATAGGTACTTATGCTTCCTTGCTCTATTTAACTCCAATTATTGGAGGGTGGATAGCCGATAAAATTACGGGTTATCGTATGGCGGTGGTTATTGGATGTGTTGTAATGACATTGGGCCACGCCTCTATGGCGTTGGAAACAACTGCTTCTTTTTATTTGGGGCTTGCCCTTTTGGTGATAGGAACAGGTTTTTTTAAGCCGAATATTACGTCTATTATTTCTGAAATGTACAAAGGCAAGGAATCCAAAAAAGATGGAGCTTATACCATATTTTATATGGGTGTGAATGCTGGAGCATTTTTCGGAATGATGCTTTG
This sequence comes from Aequorivita soesokkakensis, assembly GCF_001641085.1. GTDB lineage: Bacteria > Bacteroidota > Bacteroidia > Flavobacteriales > Flavobacteriaceae > Aequorivita > Aequorivita soesokkakensis. The sequence continues at coordinate 93,970 of NZ_LXIE01000050.1, forward strand.
TGGTTATTTAGCCGAAAATTATGGCTGGTCTTGGGGCTTTGGTTTGGCAGGTATTTTTATGTTTTTGGGAATGCTTCAGTTTTTGCTGGCGGGAAAACTATTTGGAAATATTGGTGCAAAACCTTCAAAAATTCACGAGGTAGAAATTCCACAAAACATTAATGAAGAAAGACCTGAACTACGTGAAGAGGAAGTGGTGCCAACAAAATTAAACCCATTTACCACTTTTGATAAAATTTTGGTAGTGCTATCCTCAGTTGGTGGTTTGTTGTATCTTTTTAATGATCCATTGGAAAAAATAGGCGGAACATCGTTAGTCCCTTTTGAAGTTGGTGGTTTAAGCGGTACTAATGTAGTTGTTTTAACAGCCTTGGTTTTGTTCTTAATATTATTAATAACACGTATAGCTAGATATTTGCCAATAGTTCGCGACAGGATTATAGCTGTTTCAATCTTCGGACTTTTTACCGTTTTCTTCTTTTCGTTTTTTGAACAATCGTTGGGTTCAATGACATTATTCGCAAGGGATTATACCGACAGGACTTTGGTAGGAAATTCTGCAATGATTTTTAAAGTTGTGGATGCACTTTTAACTACAGTTCCGTTGATAATAATTACTTGGGTAATCTTTCTTCTTTTCAAGAAAACTTTCAATAGAATTGGAGCCTCCAATATTGTGCTGGCAATAGCCTTTATTGGTGTTTGGGGATTGGTGCTTTATAGACTGTACGATAAATTTTCACAGGAAGGAAATGAAGTTGACGCAACTTGGTTTGGTATTTTGAATTCGTTCTTTATTATTACATTGGCACCTTTATTTTCAAGATGGTGGGAGAGTAAGTACAATCCGAGCGCTGGAATGAAATATGGAATAGGGTTAATACTTCTAGGGCTTGGCTTTGCGGTATTGTCCTATGGTGCTTCCGACATTCCTTCGGGAGCAATGACTGCTTCTGTGAGCATGATATTTTTGATTTTGGCTTATTTGCTCCACACAATGGGCGAGCTTTGCATCTCACCGGTTGGACTTTCTTATTTAAGTAAATTGGTGCCAGCAAGAATGATTGGTTTCATGTTTGGAGTATGGTATTTAGCCATTGCAGTGGGTCAAAAAGCAGCAAACACAATGGGAGGTATGATTGATGAAATTTCCGCTAAATATTCCTTAGGGACATTCTTTTTAATTTTCACATTAATACCTATTGTTGTGGGGATAATTGCAATGGTGTTAAATCCTGTTCTAAAAAAATTAATGCACGGCATCCGTTAATACACAATACTTTATACTACAAAAGCGTTCCTTTTTTATGGAACGCTTTTTGTTTCAAAAATCCTGAAAACTAAAAAAAATTACAATGAAATATTTTCTACTTCTCCTTTTTGTTTTTTCCGCAGCTACAATCAATTCCCAAGAAATTAACTGGATGACGATGAACGAAGCCATTGCGGCGCAAAAAAAAGAACCCAAAAAGATTTTTATGGACGTTTACACCACTTGGTGCGGCCCCTGCAAAATGCTCGATAAAAATACCTTTAGCGATAAAGAGGTTATTGAATATATAAACAAAAATTATTACGCTGTTAAATTCAACGCGGAGGGGACTGAGGAGGTAAACTATCAAGATTTTGTTTATACCAATCCCAATTATGATCCGGCAAGAAAAGGCAGAAACTCACAGCATCTGTTCGCGCACGCCTTAAAGGTAAATGCCTATCCAAGTGTTGTTTTCTTCAAAGAGAATGGAGACCTCATTCAAGCTGTTCCTGGCTACAGAACGCCACAGCAACTTGAGATTTTCCTAAAAATGATCCACAGTGATGATTATTTGGAAATAACAACCGCAGAGGCGTGGGAAGAATACCAGAAAAATTTTAAACCCACATTTTAGAATAGCATTTTCGGTTTCATATTCGGGCTATTCTATTGAGAAAGCTCCTTGTTTTGCAGTATGGCAAAACGGGAGCTTTTTTAATTTACACGTCTTTTCCCAGCGTTTCACATAGGTAAAATAGTTGCTTCCATCTGCGACAATCTGCTTCGGTTTTAAGCTGTCAATAATTCGGTTGAGGTTCACTTTTGGGCTGTTGGTCAGTAAAAGTGTGTGGATGCTTTTTCGCTTCGGATAAATTCCCAAACTATCCAAAACTAAAATGTTTTTGTTCTTATATTGAAATATTTTTGGAATTTTTTCTTCGGAATAATTTTCAATATTATTTGCGCTTCGGAATGATTTTATAGGATATTCTTCGGAAATGTTATTAGTTGAGTCGTTTTTAAAAACCGTAAAATTCGTTCCATTTTTATAGCCAATCAAGGTCTGTTTGCTTTTCTGAAAAACGATAAATTGGTTCGCTGAAGTTCGGAATTCATCATAAATGTAAATTGCTATAAACGCGGAAATGGACAATAACGATACTACTAAACGGCGATAATTCATTTTTTTCAGAAATAGTGCCAATGCAATTATCAAAAGATAGGCAGCCAAAACCTTTAATGCAGAAAAGTGTATGTCTTTAAAAAGAAATTCATCCTGCACGGCAACCCAATGAATAAAGCCATTCAACCCTTCAATCAGAAAATTATAGCTTTCCGCAAGCCAATTTGGAAGGATTTCTAAAGAAGCTAAAACAACTATCAGTATTCCGCCGCCCATCAAAATTGTTAAAAAGGGAAGTATCACAATATTGGTCAACAAAAACAACCCGGGAAACTGATGGAAATAATAGAGAGTCAAAGGCAAAACGCCAATTTGGGCACAGATGGTTACAGACAAAATCATCCAAATTTTACGAATGATCCGATATTTTGAATAACCAACTTTATAGAAAATGGGTTGAAGCCAAACAATAAAAAACACAGCTAAATAACTCAACTGAAACCCAACTTGAAAAAGCCAAAGGGGATTGATGACCAAAAGCGTTAAAAACGAAAGAAACAAGGTATTTATGGAATTCGTTTCCCTTTTAAAAATTCCTGCCATTGCAAAAAAGATAAACATAGTTACGGCCCGCGTTACGGAAGGCGATAAACCCGAAAGCAATGCGAAACCCCACAGCAGTAAAACAATTACCGCAGATTGAAGATATATTCCATATTTCCATCTTTTAAGAGGGTTCAAAAGAAATGTTAGTATGAAAAACAGAATACCCACGTGCAGCCCCGACACTGCCAAAATATGGACGGCTCCCGCAGCGGCGTATTCGTTGTAAAGATTTTTATCAACGTCTTTCTTTTCGCCTAAAATCAACGCTTGAATTATGGCGCGTTCGTCGGTTTTCAATTTTGTTTTTTGCAGCTTTTCAACTATTCCCGCCCGAAAATTCTGTGCTGCCCCAAGAAACGTTTGTTTGCCCATTTTGGACTTTAAAATTTTCTTTTCTGAAATTCGCATTTGACCATAAACCCCAAGGGATTGCATGTATTTTGAATAGTTGAATTGGTGCGGGTTCAGCGGTTGTGGGATTTCGGAGATTGGAGCGTAAACCAATAAAATCTCATCCGGTGAAATTTTTTTCTGCAAGGAATCCTTTGTAATGTTCAGCAATATTTTGCCGTTTGCTTTTTCCCCGTTTACGGCATTCACTTTTGCAAAATATTTAAAATTGAACTTGTCTGGTTTTAAGTTCTGCGTAATTTTCAATTGAACCAATGCAGCAGATTCTTCAGAAATAATATTTGAATAATGATTATCTTGAAATCGCGGCAACCGCATTTGATAGCTGAAATAACCAATACAGAAGAAGCAGAAATAAATCGCAATTCCGAAGTGAACTTGTTGAAAAAGCTGGTTTCGTGTCCAAATCCAAAGGATAAAAACAAGAAAGAAAACAATTAAAAGAAAGGGCAAAGAAAAAACGGAAAGAGGGAAGTAGTGCGAAGTGAGAATTCCCAAAACCAGAAAAACGGAAAACTTTACGACAGTGAAGTTTATGAATTTCATACCCCCAAATTTTAAGTGAAACCTAAAATGTATTGGGGAGAATAGAATTACTTAAAATTAAGGAAAATTCTTTAAAGAAACTAAATAATCCGTCGCACTTCAACAAATGCCTTTTTCCAATAAGCTTCATCTAAAGACGAAATAATAACGCCGGCCTGTGTTGTGGAGTGGATAAATTTCACCTCGCCTCTTTTGGCTTCAACCACCAAACCTACGTGTGTAATTGCATTTCTTGAACTTGTTTTGAAAAAAACCAGATCGCCCTTTTCAATATCCTTAAAGGAAACAAGAATTCCCTTTTTTGCCATATCGCGCGATATTCGCGGCAAAGTGATGTTTTCTTTTTGAAAAGCGGTGTAAACCAAACCTGAGCAATCCATTCCTGCACTTGTGGTGCCACCAAATTTATAACGTGTTCCCTGAAAAGATTTTGCGTAATCTATAATGGTTTCCCGAACGTCTTTGGCGTCTTCTTTTTCAGGTTCTTCCTCTTTTGCAATTACTTGTTTATTGCTTTTTGTTCTTTCTTTTTTAGTGTTTTGTGTTTTTGGAGTTTCCTTTCCTATAATGGCTTCCGGAACTTTTCCTGTATTTTTTGTGCTCCCACAGGAAACTAGGAAAAAAGCAAAAAGGGTAAAAAAGAGTATTTTTTTCATCAATAGGGAATAGCAGATTAATGCTTAAAAGTAAAGAAAAATCTTTACTTGGGCTTGATTGCGGAATGAATTAGTTTTGCGGTGTTTTCACTCGCGCCCCGTCCGCCAAGGGCTTTTTCCAAATCGTAATAGTCCAAAAACATTGTGGCTCTTTTGTAGGGATCCAAAATTTTGGTTAGTTCTTCCTTTAAACGTTTTGTATTAAAATCATTTTGAATTAACTCAGTAACTACCTCTTTGTCGAGAATTAAATTCACTAATGAAATATAATCCAATTTAATAACCCTTTTTGCAATTTCATAACTGATTTTGCTGCCTTTATAACAAACCACTTGCGGCACTTTAAACAATGCGGTTTCCAAAGTGGCCGTGCCCGATGTAACCAAAGCAGCGTCTGAAATGCTCAAAAGATCGTAGGTTTTATTGGTTACAAAATGCACGTTTTTGGTGCTGAGAAATGTTTCGTAGAACGATTTTTCCTGACTTGGTGCACCCGCAATCACAAACTGATAATCCTTAAAATCCTTTGCTACGGAAATCATTATTTCCAGCATTTTTTTTATTTCTTGTTTTCGGCTGCCGGGAAGTAGTGCCACAACTGGCCGATTATCCAATCCGTTTTCTTTTTTGAAAGTTTCTGGGTCAACTTGCTTTTGGCTATAGATGGCATCAATCAACGGATGACCCACAAAATGTACGGGAAATTCGTGTTTCTTTTCGTAAAAATCCTTTTCAAAAGGAAGGATGACATACATCTCGTCCACATCGCGTTTTATGTCTTTGATGCGACCTTCCTTCCAGGCCCAGATTTGTGGGGAAATATAATAATGTGTTTTATAGCCTTTGTTGCGTGCCCATTTCATAATCCGGAAATTGAAGCCGGGGTAATCTATAAAAATGAGAACATCTGGATTGTATGTTTCAATGTCCTTTTTACACAGTTTTATGTTTTTCAGAATGGTGCCAAGATTCATGACCACTTCAGCAAAGCCCATAAAAGCTAGCTCGCGATAATGTTTTACCTCAACTCCTCCAACAGCCTTCATCAAATCGCCGCCCCAAAAACGGAAGTCAGCCTTGGCATCTTCCTTTTTTAGCGCTTTCATTAAATTGGCTCCGTGCAAATCGCCGGAAGCTTCGCCTGCTATGAGGTAGTATTTCATTTTGAAATGTTATATGTTTAAAGTTATAAGTTTAAAGTTTAAAGTTGTGGTTCCTGATAATAACCAGAAACTAGAAACTTGAAACAAGAAACTATTTTATTACATTTTGAATAAGAATATCAAAAAATTCCGTCAATGTCATTCCAGCCTCTCGGGCTTGTTTGGGAACGATGCTTTCTGTGGAAAGACCGGGATTGGTATTAATCTCAAGAAAATAGGGTTTTCCTTTTTCAATAATAAATTCGCTACGGGTGATGCCTTTCATATTCAGCAATTTGTAAATACGGACGGCTTCTTTTTGTACCATTTCGGTCTCTTCCTCGGAAATTCTTGCAGGAGTAATTTCCTGTGATTTCCCTAAATATTTTGCTTCGTAATCAAAAAAGTCATTTTCGGAAACAATTTCGGTAACCGGAAGCGCGATTATTTCTTCGCCTTTATTATAAACTCCAACCGAAACTTCAACACCAACAAGGGCTGTTTCAATTATAATTTCAGAATCTTCCTTAAAGGCATTTTCAATGGCGGGCATCAGTTCTTCCATTTCGTGAACTTTGCTCACGCCAAAACTGGAGCCGGAACGGTTTGGTTTTACAAAACAGGGCAGGCCGGTTTTCTTTACAATTTCTTCCAAATTAATTTCCGTGCCTTCATTCACATAATACGAATTTGCAGCCCGAACCCCAAAATTCTTTAAAACCGAAAGACAATCACGTTTGTTAAAACTCAGCGCCGCTTGGTAATAATCCGTACTGGTATGCGGAATTTTCAGCAATTCCCAATAGGCTTGCAAATAGCCATCCTCACCGGGCGTCCCGTGTATGGTATTAAAAATAACATCGGGGCGAATGGTTTCCGTGCCGTTATTAAAGCTAAAATCTGCTTTGTTTACGGGATGTTTTGTGCCGTTTTTAGCAACAAAATACCAGCCTTCCTCCAAAATATGGACTGGATACACTTCATATTTATTTTTATCGAGGGCGTTGCAAACCACTTCGCCGCTGTTTAGCGAAATCTCAAACTCGCTGGAATAGCCGCCCATAGCCACGGCAATATGTTTTTTTCCCATAACAAATCATTAAAACCTACGTTAAATAACTCACAAAACAAAAATATCACTTATCCATAGAAAGATACTAACTTTGGGTTTTATATTTTTGTGCATTAACAAAGAAACGTATGACTTTTTTCCAGTTCGTATTTTCCAAAGCATTTTTGAAGCAATTACTAATCGCTATTGTTGCATTACTTGTTTTGACTTTTTTAATTTTATGGTGGTTACGCATAACTACAAATCACAACGAAAAGATTGAAGTGCCAAATCTCGCCAAGATGTCATTGGACAAAGTAGAGGAGAAGTTGGACGAAATGGACCTTCGCTATGAAATCCTGGATTCTGCAAACTACAATCCAGATTTTCCAAAATATTCCGTAATTGACCAAATTCCGAAGCCCGGCAAATTTGTAAAAGAAGACCGAAAACTATATTTAACATTAAACCCTTCAGGCTACCGCAAAATTGAAGTGCCCGATGTGTTGGGCCGCACGCGTCGCCAAGCTGAGCCAACACTTTTGGCGATGGGTTTTGTTATTGGAAAAATAAGTTACCGCCCGCATATTAGCGACAACGTTTTGGAATTGCGCTACAAAGGCGAAAAACTTGAACCTGGCACCCCGCTTCAAAAGACTTCTATAATAGATTTGATTGTGGGTGATGAATCATTGAACAGAATTCAATCTGAAGAAGAACCTTCCGAAGAAAACCAAGATGCTCCTGTTCAAAATGAAGAAGAGAACAATGGCGAATTTTAAAGAGGAGGAAATTGAAGATACTGACGGTAGTGATGACCTTTATGAGCATTACCGCTTTAAGGCAGACAAAGGGCAGGGCGCGCTTAGGGTAGATAAATACCTGATGAACCTCATTGAAAAGGCCACGCGCAACAAAATACAAAAAGCCGCTACTGCGGGAAATATCTACGTAAATGGCGTTCCCGTAAAATCCAACTACAAAGTTAAAGGCAATGATGTGGTGACGGTGCTTTTTGAGCATCCTCCGTATGAATTTCTGCTTGTTCCTGAAAATATTCCTCTCGACATAGTTTATGAAGACGATGCTGTACTCGTAGTGAACAAGCCTGCGGGAATGGTGGTACATCCTGGGCATGGAAATTACAGCGGAACACTTATAAATGCGTTGACGTATCATTTTGAAAACCTTCCGAATAATTCAAGTAATAGACCAGGTTTAGTTCACAGAATAGACAAAGATACCAGTGGATTATTGGTTGTTGCAAAGACTGAGGAAGCGATGACACATCTCGCCAAGCAGTTTTTTGATAAAAGCACGGAGCGCGAATATGTGGCTTTGGTTTGGGGAAATGTGGAAGAGGAAGAAGGAACGATTGAAGGCAACATAGGCCGCCATCCAAAAAACCGTTTGCAAAACACTGTTTACGAAAACGATGAAGAGGAAAGAGGAAAACCAGCGGTTACACACTATAAAGTTTTGGAACGATTGAGTTATGTTACTTTGGTGTCTTGTAGATTGGAAACGGGACGTACACATCAAATTCGGGTGCATATGAAATACATTGGGCACACCCTTTTTAACGACGAGCGTTATGGCGGCGAAAAAATATTGAAAGGCACAACTTTTAGCAAATACAAGCAGTTTGTTGAAAACTGTTTTAAAGTATTGCCACGTCAAGCTTTACACGCCCGTACTTTGGGTTTTGTGCATCCAACTACTGGAGATTTTATGCGCTTTGAATGCCCCATTCCAGAGGATATGGAAGCGTGTTTGGAGAAATGGCGAAATTATTCGCAGCATGTAATTGAATAATTGCCAAGTCGAGCGGAGGTCTCGACTGCCTTTCGACTGTGCTCAGGACGGGTTGCTCGACCGGACAATTTATTATTCTATTTTAATTCTTCACCCATTTAGCAGTAGAAGTATGCTCACCATCAGAAATGGTTACGAAATAGAGACCGCTATTTAAATGTTTTAAATTATAGCTATTTGAAATTTCAAGATTTCTTTCTTCAGAAAAAACAACTTTTCCGTCAATACTATAAATTTTCATTTTTGCATTTTGAATCGTTTCCGAAATTTTAAATGACAATATTCCTTCCGAAGGATTAGGGAATATTTTTATTGTAGGCGATGCTATAAAATCTGATACTCCAGCTATTGGATCCAACTCTACGAATCCATCGCGAGTATTGTCGCCTTTATAACCGTTGCGTTTTATGGTATCGGGATTGTATGGAACATTAAGGTTGTAAACATTTACAAAAGTAGAATCTATTCCGGAGCCAAAAGTTAAAGTGTAACTATTTGCCGTAAGATCTAACATTCCATCATCGTCTACATCGCCTAAAACGGCTCCGTTCAAGAAGGTAAAACCGTGAGGACGTAAAGGAAATCCAGCTATTTCACCGGAGCCGTCTAACGAATAGGCATGTATAAAGCCTTCACCAGCGGCATCGGTTAAAACACTTGGAAAAATAATATCCAAGACACCATCGTCATTAACATCGGCAATGGAAAGTACACCTTCGGTGCCGCCATATTTTTCTATCGGGAAATTGGGTATGTTGTTGCCATCTGGATCAAGGGCATAAATAACAGGCAATTCTACGCCAGGGGTTCCGCTAGTATTGCGGTCTGACATAAAAATTTCAAATGTACCGTCGTCATTTATATCCAAAACTGTTGGTGGGGAATAGGTCCAGCCTCCCAGCGGTATGGGCCATCCGGATCTGTAGTTGCCATCGTGTTCCATAACATAGAAACCAGGATTATCACCGTGGTTGCTTCCTATAATTTCCAAGTCGTCATCCCCATCAAGATCAGCGAGGATTGGGGATTGGTAGGAATAACTTACTGTAGGGTCAAAAACTGGAAAACCTGGAAATACTTGCCCTTGGTTATCAAAAATATACATTCCTGCTGAAGAGGCAGCTATAACCACATCGAGGTTGCCGTCGTTGTCCATGTCAGCAATAGAAGGAGTGAAAGCAGGGGTTGCTGCAACTTCAACAGGCCAGTTGGCATTTATAGGTGTAGCATCCATTTTAATAGCATGGACAAAACCCTGCGCGCTTCCCACGCGTTCCCCCGTAATAATATCCAAAATGCCATCGCCGTTTAGATCTGCCACAGCAGGTGCGTTGATCATCCAGTGATTGTCAAAGTTTAATGGCCAGCCTGCAAGGTCATTCCCCAGATTATCCATTAAATATATCCTGCCTGCATTTGGTACACCGCCTGTATTCAGCACTATTTCAAGTGAACCATTTCCATCCAGATCTGCAACAGTTGGTGGGAGTAATATTGTGCCGCTTACGGCTTTTTCCCAAAGTAAGTCGCCATTGCCTTTAAAGGCATAAAGGGTATTCCAAATTCCATAAAGTATTTCATCAACGCCATCATTATCTATATCGGCTAAAGTTGCTCCGCGACTATTTTTGAAATTAGGATGTGCTGGTTCGCCGTAACGCCAAAGCATATCGAATACTTGCGTTTTTTTTGGGCTGTAATCATTTGTTGGAAGCGGTATTGTTTCTGCTGAGATAGTTCCGTCTTCATTTAGGTTAGCCTTTTTGCCTAATTCTTGGGCAATTGTTGTTGATACTATTCCGATAAATAAAGAGAATAGGAGAGTGGTTTTCTTTTTCATAAGTTTTCAATTTATTTTTATAAAGCTATCGATAAATGTTGGGTTATCAAAAGGTAATACATGTGGCCAGAAAACTTACTTGGAAATTTTTAGCAGTATAGGATGAAGGGTTTAATATTGAAGTAATGGATTTAATATTTATAAAATAAGCTATAAACACGCTATATATATACTATAATTATGCTATATACATGCTTTAAATTGTTGATTATTGTGATATAATGCACTAATCTATTTTTTAATTTGTTTGGTTTTCAGGTTTGGAAGTAATAAGAAATTATTACAATAATTGAATTATCAGTTGGTCTGTTTTTTTTGGAGTTCCGTTCTCATTTTCTTCGAAGACGCTTCTCCTTTGGGGGCGGGGAACCTATTTGCTTTTTTATAAAAAAGTTTTTTATATATTGCTCCACGTTTTGTTAACGTTTGACAAATGCTTTAAAAAGAATTCTACCCATTTCAACTCCACACAATTATGAAAAAAACACAATCAATTAACTTTATTATATTGCTAGTTTTTGCCCTTTTAAGTTTTAACGCGCATAGCCAATATGGTATTATCGAAATGAAAAATGGCGATCAATTTGAAATGGCAACTGAGGACCTTATTGTTGAAAGAGATTCCCTAAGATATTTTAAGGAATATTGGAAAAGAAAAACAACAATTATGGGATTTGGAGCTGGTAAACTACTCCAAGAATATAAAGATAAATCTGACCTTGTTAGTATTGATGATATTAAAAAAATTCATGTAAAAGGGAAATTGACCGTAGGCAGGCAATTAATTTATAATTATATCGGCATTAAATACATAAAAGATAAGAAGCGTTACGAAGAATATTATGTAGTTGAAGATGGCGAATGCCAGTTATTGGTTAAAAGTGGAGATGTAAATGATATTTTTTCAATCTATGTGCAAACGGGAGATGAAGAACCCTTTGAACTACATAGGTCCGGAACAGGAACAGGGCCAAAATATGAGCGGAAAGCAAAGGTTTATTTCGCCGAATGTGCGCCTGCCATGGAATTCATAAATAAAAAAGGTTTTAAAAGATCTGAACTTCCAAAAGTAGTGGAGTTATACAATAACGAGTGTTTGGAATAACTTTTAAACCAGAAACCGAAAACTGATAACCGCTAACCGCTAACCGACAACCGATAACTGATAATTAAAAATATGAAACACCTACTACTCACCCTAACCCTGCTTACCTCTTTTTTTGCCAGTGCGCAAACTGATTTTCTTAATCACCTAATCATTGATAATACTTTTAGTGTTTTTTACATTAGCTGTACAGTAGCTATAGACGTAGATGATGATGGTGATTTAGACTTAGTTTCTGGAGCATCAAGTGGTGACCGGATTGCGTGGCAGGAAAATATTGATGGATTGGGGACTTTTGGGGATATTAAAATAATTACCGAAAATGCCAAGGCAGTTGTATCGCTTATTGCAGCAGATGTTGACAATGACGGAGACTTGGATTTAATATCTGCCTCAAAAAACAATCAAACTTTAGCATGGTATGAAAATCGCGATGGAACGGCTGGCTTTGGCTCTCAACGGATTATTTCTTCAGATTTAAGTTATTTGCGAACTGCTGCTGCTAGCGATATAGATGGAGACGGTGATTTGGATATCTTAATAAGTGCTGAATACAATATAAAATGGTTTGAGAATTTGGATGGTGCTGGTAGTTTTGGAAACTTACGTACAATAGATACAGATGCATGGGGCAGTATGGCTATTGCTACGGCGGATTTGGATGGAGATGGTGATATGGATGTGATATCCAACACATCATCAACAATAGACAATTACATTCACATAAATTGGTACGAAAATTTAGATGGGCAGGGTACATTTGGAACTCCTACTTTGCTCTATGATTTTGCTTCTGAACCCAATTATTCGGTTTATTCAAAAATATATACAAGTGATTTGGACGACGATGGAGATAGCGATATTCTATTTTTTACAAATCACGAAATATGGTGGGTTGAAAACACGGATGGTCAAGCCACTTTTGAAAATCACTTAGTTGACCAGCGTTATCAGCGAAATAGATATATGAATTTGGAAGTGACAGATATGGATGAAGATGGAGATTTGGATATTGCAAGTGCTGGTTTGGAAGCTGGAGATCCTGACCGTATTGCTTGGTTTGAAAATACGGATGGCGAAGGTACTTTTGGAAGCTTACTAGATATTGCCAGACCTGATCTTGATACTACAGGAATATTGGTAGCTGATCTTGATGGGGACGGAAAAAAAGATATTACAAAAAGCGCTGCTTTTGAGCCATGTTTGGTATGGTATAAAAAGCTTGATAACCAAGGTAGCTTTGATTCAGAACAGGTAATTTCGAAATTCTTTTCTCACCCTAAACAAGCACAGGCAATAGATGTAGATGGCGATGGAGATTTAGATGTACTATATTTGGTTGATCAGGCTCTTGTGTGGCATGAAAACCTAGATGGTGCTGGAACGTTAAGTTCGCAACATTTGATTAAAAATCATTTTTATCTTGGCTATGTAGCAAGTGATTTTAATGGGGATGGGCTTATAGATATAGCCGCTGGACAAGGAAATAATTTTATTTGGATGGAAAATCTAGGTGGAGGTAATTTTGGAGCAGAAAATAATATAACCATCAATGTGAATGTTTTGTCAACCCCCCAAGCAAGTGATATTGATAGTGATGGCGATATGGATATTATTTACATAAAATCTATTAATTCAAGTCTAACCTATATCGTTTATCTTGAAAATAATGGGTCAGGAGGTTTTGCAGCGCCAGAGAATTTAACCTTTGTGCAATCGCAGATAGGGTCTCTACATCTTACTGATTTGGATGGGGATATGGATGTTGATTTAATGTACTCTAAAGCCAGTGGTAGTGCAAAAATTGCTTGGATAGAGAATACAGATGGACAAGGAACCTTTGGTAGTCCAGTATTTATTAACAATAATACAGGAGGACGTCTAACTACAGGAGATATTGATGGCGATGGCGATTTGGATATCTTGGTTGCACATGATATTACTGAAATTGAATGGTTGGAGCATCTTGATGGAATGGGGACTTTTGGGCCCTTGCAAAGAATCTCTGGAAGTATTGACGTAAGGGGTGCGAATGATTTAAGAATAGTAGATATTGATAATGATGGTGATAATGATGTATTGGTAGCATCAGATGAGAATTCAAATTTAATTTGGTATGAAAACCTGGATGGCGAAGGTGATTTTGGAACCAAAAACATAATTACTGATACGACTCCTGATCCTAATAGCGCCTTTCCAGCAGATTTAGATAACGATGGGGATTTTGATATTATACTTTCTTCAGATGGAGTTCCTGCCAAGGGAGTTTCTTGGCTTGAAAATATAGGTCTTTCAAATAATAGAATACAAGGAGACGTTACTTTGGATATCGACGCAAATGGTTGTTCTCCATCGGATTTACCGATAGGGAATGTTATGGTTACTACATCAAACAACACCGAAACTTTGGCAACTTTTACTTTCGCTAATGGATATTATCAAATATATCCCATGCAGGAAGGTGAATATACAACAGAGATAGTTTCTTTACCATCCTATTTTAGTTCAGATCCAGAATCTCATATTAATCAGTTTGCAGGTGTAAACAATGTTGTTGTTGCAGACTTTTGTGTTGCTGCCAATCAGACCGTTAATGATGTTAATATAACGATGTATCCATTAAATTCGGCGCGACCTGGATTTGGTGCTAGTTATATAGTTAATTTTAATAATGTTGGAACTACCGTATTAAGTGATGTAATTACTATTGAATTTGATGGCTCAAAAATGGAATTTTCGAATGCTAGTGAACCAGTTTCCTCGCAAACTTCAGAGGCGATTACTTTTGATTATTTAGAACTTAACCCTTTTGAAAGTCGTTCTATTGAGATGCATTTTCAGGTTTATACAATACCAACAACCAATATAGGTGATGTTTTAAGTTTTAGGACTACCATTGAACCAACTTCCATAGATACAACAGCAGAAGATAACGTTTTTACTTTTAACCAAACCGTTATAGGAGCTTACGATCCAAATGACATTGCTGTGTTGGAAGGGGAAAGTATTTATCTGGAAGAAGCTAATGACTATTTGCATTATATAATCAGGTTTCAAAACACTGGTACCGCTTCGGCACAAAATGTGGTTGTAAAAAATAGATTTGATGAAAAGTTGGACTGGACTACTTTAAAATTAGAGGCAATAAGTCATTCAACCCGCGTGGAAATTCGAAATGAAAACGATCTGGCCTTTATTTTTGACAATATTAATTTGCCGGACAGCATCCATAATGAACCAGCATCGCACGGGTATATTTCCTATAAAATAAAGCCCAAGCCAAATGTAGTGCTTGGTGATATTTTTTATAATAAAGCCAATATATTTTTCGATTTTAATCCAGGGATTGAAACAAATAGAGTTTCGACTGAAATAATAGAATTTCTAGGAACGGAAGATTCATCCGCTCCTTTTCAATTTGCGGTATATCCCAATCCTGCGAAAAATATTTTGTACTTGAACAGTAAGAACAAAATTTCATCCGTGCAATTATTTTCAAATTTGGGACAATTACTTATTGAGTCAAGAAATTCAAACACAATTAATTTACATAATCTAATTTCGGGTATTTATATCCTTCGAGTAATGGATGATAACGGAAATATTGGGGTAAGAAGAGTTATAAAAGAATAGGTTATTTACTCTTGGGGTTTTAGAAATTTTAAAAATAATAGAATTATTAAAAAAAAGTTTTAACTACACTATACCTGAGTAGGGATTGTACCAATGTAATATCTACTCTTAACAAAAAGTTAAAGTTCCGCTTTTCAGTAACGTTCGGGCAGTATAAATGACCAATCATTCTATATTTACCGTTTGATAAATCTATGTACTTCTGTTACATATTTATCGTCTTTATTACTAATAGAAAAACTCCCTTACTAATGAAAAAAATTATCCTTTCCCTTTTGCTGATTGCTTTCGTTTTGCCCGTAAAGGCTGATGAAGGCATGTGGTTTTTAATGCACATTGAACGGTTGAACTACCGCGATATGCAAAAAATGGGACTACAGCTTACGCCCGAAGAAATTTACAGTGTTAACCATTCCAGCCTAAAGGATGCCATCGTGCAGTTTAACCGTGGGTGTACTGCGGAAATTATTTCAGACAGTGGTTTGGTACTTACCAACCATCACTGTGGGTATAGTTCTATTGCTGAGCTTTCAACGGCTGAAAATGATTACTTGACCAATGGCTATTGGGCAGGGAATAAGGGGGAGGAACTGAAACCGAAAAGTTTATCGGTTCGTTTCTTTGTAAGAATGGACGATGTTTCCAAACGAATCTTAAGTTTGCTGAACGATAGCATGACCGAAGCGGAGCGTGAAGCTACCATAAACAAGGAAATTGCGAAGATTGAGCAGGAAAACAATGAAGGCGGGAAATATACCGTTTCTGTAAAGTCCTTTTACCAAGGCAATGAATTTTACTATTTCGTTTATCAAGATTATAATGACGTGCGTTTGGTGGGAACTCCTCCTGCAAGTGTTGGAAAATTTGGTGGCGATACTGATAACTGGGAATGGCCAAGACATACAGGCGATTTTTCACTTTTCAGGGTGTATGCCGATAAAGATGGAAACCCTGCCGAATATTCTAAGGACAATGTGCCACTAAAACCAAAGTATCACTTAACCACAAGTTTAAAAGGTTTTGAGGAAAATGATTTCGCCATGATTATGGGCTATCCTGGAAGAACCAACCGATGGATGCCGGCCGGAGGCATTGAGCAAAACGTAGAATACGCATATCCGGCTTGGGTAGAGGCTTCAAAAACGTCTATGGATGTTATGAAGAAATATATGGACAAAGACCAACAGGTGAAACTTGACTATGCTTCAAGTTATGCTTCTACTGCCAATTATTGGAAGAATCGCCAAGGTATGATTGATGCATTGAAGCAGCACAAAACTGCAGCAAGCAAACGCGCTGATGAAAAAGCTTTTCAGAAATGGGCTTCCAAAAAGGAAAATAGCAAGTATGCAGATGTAATGTCCGTAATCAATAACTATTACAGTAAAACCAACGCGAATAGTAGCCATAACAACTATTTGAGTATGTTGTTGCGAACCCAAATGGCAATTATTCCATACCGCTTGGGCAATGATATTGACTATTATTTGCAGCAGAATGAAGCAAAGCAGGCAGAATTGAAACCTAAAATAGATGCCGAAATAGATGATTTTTACGAGGGCCTTTATCTTCCCTTGGAAAAAGACGTTGTGGCGGCACAACTTAAACTTTATTCCACAAAAGCGAAAGACATTGCGCCGATGGTAGCTCAAGTTGCTTCGGCAAATAATAAAACGGATGCCGGTTGGAACACCTATATAAATACTGTTTTTAACAACAGCATATTTGAAACAAAGGAAAAAATACAAGCTTTTATGGCAAACCCCAATGCGGAGGTTTTAAAGAACGATCCGTTGTTTCAGCTTTCTACTGATTTGGTGAAACGCTACCGTTACAAATCGGAGGAAGAAAAACAGATGGATAACGATTTTGAAAAAGCCTATAGATTGATGGTGCAGGGCATGCGACTTCAGAATCCCGATAAAAAATACTATCCGGATGCCAACAGCACTTTACGGCTTACCTATGGGAAAGTGATTGCTTTGCCAGCAGACAAACGCAACGATGCTGCTAAAAATTATTACACCACTTTAAAAGGCACGGTTGCAAAATACCAACCCGGCGATGATGAATTCGATATGCCAAAAAAGCTGATTGATCTATATGAGAAAAAGGATTTTGGGCAATATGCAGACAAAGATGGCTACTTGCCAGTAAACTTTTTAACCGATAATGACATTACGGGCGGAAACTCCGGTTCCCCAGTATTGAACGGAAAAGGGGAGTTGATTGGTTTGTGCTTTGACGGAAATATTGAAGCAATGGCGGGTGATGTGATTTTTGATGACCAATTGCAACGCACCATAAGTGTAGATATCCGCTATGTTCTGTTTTTGATCGATAAATATGCTGGTGCCAGCCATATTATTGATGAACTGACTTTATCTAAATAAATTTTTGACGCAACTTTATAGTCGCATTTAAAACCCACGATTCTAATTTAAAAGAACTGTGGGTTTTTAGTTTTTAGAAAAAATAATTTTGAATTAGTAATTAAGCGGATTTAATAAGAATTGCTAATTATCGCATACATTTGAAGTGAAATTTATTATATGAATTATTTTAAAACACTGCTATTTTTAGTCCTTTTAACCTTTTTTACAGGCTGCAAAAAGGACGAATATAAAGAGTTCAAAAAAGTACCGGAATATATAACCCATCCAGATAAGGCACATAAGGCATATTATGAAGCTTATGATAAAACCCTTCAAAATTGGGGAGTAGCTTATGAAGATCTTTATATAACCACTTCAAAAGGAATAGCCCATGTTCTCATGAGCGGTCCAAAAGATGGCACACCCGTGGTTTTACTGCATGGAATGAGCGCGAGTTCCACGATGTGGTACCCCAATGCCAAAGCATTGGCAAAGCAATTCCGCATTTTTGCAATCGATTTAATTATTGAACCCGGAAAATCACATAAAACAGCAGACTTTGAAAATATTGAAGAAGTTACCGCTTGGTATGAAGAGGTATTCTGGGCATTAAAACTAGAATCATTCCATCTGGTCGGTACTTCTCGCGGTGGCTGGATTGCTACTGATATAGCACTTCAAAGTAAAAGAGATATAAAAAGTTTAATTCTGTTAAGCCCGGTCCAGACTTTTATGTGGATTCCACCAAGTACTGACTTGCTGAAAAACATTTTAAATGTATTTTATTCTAAAGAAGATGGTGTGTGGCGCACTATGGAAACCCTGTCAAAAAACCCAAGTAAAATTGATAAAACTTATATGGCCCAGTATCGCCTTGGACTGAAAAATGATACAGAAGACAAATTTTTGGTGCAAATGAAGCCATTCCCAAATAAAGAATTGAGTACCCTAAAAATGCCTGTACTTGTTTTAATTGGCGATGACGATATGTTCAATACAAAACATACCATTCACCTAACCGAAAAATACCTGCCGAGAGGTAGGGGTGAGATTATTTCAAACTCTGGCCATTTCCTTTCTGTGGATCAGGCTGAAATTGTAGATAAGAAAATGATTGATTTTATGAAAAGTGCCGAAAAAGTTGATTAGAGATTGAAAAAAGCCGCTTTTGCATAAATAGATTTCAAAGATTATTTTTAACCAAACTTAAAATAGAATTATAGCATATGGCGTCAGGGTTTTTCGCAATATTGGATGATATAGCCGCATTGTTGGACGATGTGGCAATGATGAGCAAGGTTGCTGCCAAAAAAACAGCCGGAATCTTGGGCGATGATTTGGCAGTAAATGCTGAAAAAGCTTCCGGCTTTGCCTCTTCACGTGAAATTCCTGTGTTATGGGCCATAACGAAAGGTTCTCTTTTAAACAAATTGATAATCCTTCCCATCGCTTTTTTGCTGAGCGCTTTTTTGCCGTGGGCTGTTACTGTTATCTTAGTGCTTGGAGGCTTGTATTTGGCCTATGAAGGTGCCGAAAAAATATATGAATTCTTCTTCCCGCACGCACATGCCTCAGAGTCATTCGTAGAAGAAGGGCTGACCGAAAGTGAGATCCTCGCCATTGAAAAGGAACGGGTAAAGTCCGCCATAGTTACTGATTTTATTCTTTCATTGGAAATTGTGATCATCGCATTGGGAACCGTTTTGGGAGAGCCAATCGGCACCCAGATTATGGTGGTTAGCATTATTGCCCTTTTGGCAACAGTGGGAGTTTATGGCATAGTGATGCTGATTGTTAGAATGGACGAAGCCGGTTATAAGCTGATAAAAAAGAGCAAGAAAGAAAAAAGTTTTTTAAAATCTTTAGGAACAATATTGGTTCAGGCATTGCCAATAGTTATAAAGTCTTTAAGTGTAATCGGCACGATAGCCTTACTTTTGGTTGCTGGCGGAATCTTTGTCCACAATGTTGATTTTTTCCATCATTTTTTGCCACAGTTGCCTTCTTTTATTTTGGAATTTATTGTTGGGCTATTGGTTGGTTTTGTTTGTTTAATTGTGGTAGTGGGATTTAAGAAAATATGGAAAGGAATTAGTAAAAAGCACTAATTCATTTTTGAAAGGATTAAGCTAATTCCACAAACAAAAAACAAAAAGGAGTAATAGATATCTCCAATTTTACGACATTTGGGTAATAGTAGGTTTTCCATTGAAAGAAAGAATAATCGCCATATCATTCCTGTTTGTATTGTTTGCGCCCGTTGCAACAATTTATACATTTCTTCAATTTGAAAAATCAGCAATCCGCCGTGAAATAAAGGGAAAAATGATAGCCTATATGGATCCAGAGGAATTGGTACTTTTAAAATTCACGAAAGAAGAAACCGAAACTAAACTGCGATGGGAACATTCCAAGGAATTTGAATACAACGGGCAGATGTATGATATTGTTTCTTCAGAAATAAAAGGCGACTCTATATTCTATAGATGTTGGTGGGATTACGAAGAAACCGAACTGAACAAAAAGCTAAAGAAAATGGTCGCGCTCGCTTTTAACCAAGATGAAGAAAACCGTGAGACCCAAGAAATATTTTACAGTTATTTATGGTCTTTTTTCTGCACAGACTTATTTGATTGGAAGGCAACACCTTCCCAAAACACTGAAATTGTTTATCAAGATGCCATGCATCTAAACATTTTTAACGCCATCAAGTTAAGTCCGCCAACGCCGCCACCCAAGGCAAGTTAACATTCTAAATAGATTAAATTTTACCGTTGCTGTAAGCTTTTGGCAACGTGAACTATTGTGCTCGAAAAGAGCGTGTTAACTTAAACAAATCATTAAATGAAAAAAATATTCATATTATGGTTTTTGTTGGGTTTTATGGGAATTTCCTATGGACAAACAATAACCATAAAAGAACAAGAAACTAACAATCCAATAGAGTTGGTGACTTTAAGCAGTGCAACTTCAAAAGTTTACGCTACAACCAACTCCAAGGGACAGGCAGATATTTCGACTTTTAAAGATGTTGAAAAAATCGAAATTCGCAGTCTTGGTTATAAAACAATAATAAAAAGCTATGCCGAACTTGAAGCGGAAGGCTTTGTAATTACTCTTGAAACTTCAAATTTAAACCTGGATGAGGTGGTGATTTCTGGTTCCCGATGGCGCCAGAGTAGTGATGATATACCTTCAAAAATCATTTCTATTTCAGCAAAGGAAGTGGCATTACAAAATCCACAGACCGCCGCCGACCTTTTGAGTGTTTCTGGAAAAGTATTTGTCCAAAAAAGCCAACAGGGCGGAGGAAGCCCGATGATTCGTGGTTTTGCGACCAATAGATTACTGTATTCAGTAGATGGCGTTCGCATGAACACCGCAATTTTTAGATCGGGAAACTTGCAGAATGTAATCAATCTGGATCCTTTCGCCATAGAAAATACCGAAGTGCTTTTTGGTCCCGGGTCCGTCATCTATGGAAGTGATGCGATTGGTGGTGTAATGAGTTTTCAAACCTTGACGCCACAACTATCACTAACGGATGATGCATTTATTAGCGGAAAAGCCAACGTGCGTTATTCTTCCGCCAATAATGAAAAGACCGGACATTTTGATGTAAACCTCGGTTTTAAAAAGTGGGCATTTGTAACCAGTATCACTTCATGGGATTATGACAATCTGCGTCAGGGAAGCCATGGCCCTGATGATTATATAAAAGATTATT
Organism: Aequorivita soesokkakensis; assembly: GCF_001641085.1. Taxonomy (GTDB): domain Bacteria; phylum Bacteroidota; class Bacteroidia; order Flavobacteriales; family Flavobacteriaceae; genus Aequorivita; species Aequorivita soesokkakensis. The sequence goes on from NZ_LXIE01000050.1 coordinate 115,255, forward strand.
ATGTGGAAAGACAGGACAGTACTGATGTTATAATTTCGCAGAAGGATAAATTATTACAGATTCCATCAGCATACTCGCAGATAAATATAATGCAGAAAATTCGATTTCAGCCAAATGAAAATTGGGATTTTCAGTACGGCTTCCATTTTTCTGAAACATCTCCCTATGGCAGGTATGATAGGCATAACCGAGTTCGCAATGGTACCGCCCGTTATGCAGAATGGGACTATGGGCCACAGATTTGGATGATGAACAATTTGAGCTTAAATTATAATGCGGGCAATTCAATCTTTGACCAAATGAGTCTGCGGCTTGCGCATCAATGGTTTGAAGAGAGCAGAATTGACAGGGCTTTCAACAAAACCGAGCGCAACACGCAAAGTGAAGAAGTGGGAGCCTATTCTGCAAATCTAGATTTTATAAAGACTATAGGCGAAAAGAACACGTTTTTTTACGGTGTGGAATATGTTTTGAACGATGTAAATTCCGAGGGCGAATTGACCGATATTTCAACAGGTCTTTCCGAAATTGGTCCAGCCCGTTACCCACAATCCAAATGGCAATCCATGGCAGTTTATGTTACGGATGAATTTAAGGTGTCGAATCAGTTTACTTTGAGCGCTGGCGCACGATACAACCATATTTTGCTTGACGCAGAGTTTGACACTACATTTTATCCATTTCCTTTTACTGAAGCGAGTTTGAGCAACGGGGCGCTTACGGGAAGTATTGGCGGCGTGTACCGCCCAAACGATTCTTGGGTGATTAGCGCTAACTTAGGTACGGCTTTCCGGTCACCAAATGTTGACGATCTCGGAAAAGTGTTCGATTCTGAACCAGGAAGCGTTGTAGTTCCCAATCCAGACTTAAAGCCGGAATATGCATACAATGCAGATTTGGGAATTGCCAAAGTTTTTGGCGATGTTGTAAAGGTTGATATTACCGGATACTACACCCACCTTAAAGATGCGCTTGTTCGCCGCGATTTTAAACTGAACGGTTTGGATAGTATTGTTTACCAAGGCGAATTAAGCCAGGTACAAGCCATTCAAAACGCTGCAATCGCAAAAGTTTATGGAGTACAGGCAGGTGTTGAGGTGAAGCTGCCAAAAGGTTTTGGCTTTTCAACTGATGTAAACTTTCAAAAAGGCGAAGAGGAACTTGATAATGGCGAAACCAGTCCGTCGCGCCATGCTGCACCGTTCTTTGGCGTTTCGCGTTTAAACTATAAAGCGAACAAGCTTCAAATGGAAGTTAATTTGGCCTATCAGGGAAAACGTGATTTTGAGGATCTTCCGGAAGAGGAAAAGGAAAAAACAGAGTTTTACGCCTTGGACGAAAATGGAAATGCCTTCGCACCTTCGTGGTACACTCTTAATTTTAAGGCACTTTACAAATTGACCGATACCTTTGACGTGAGTGGCGGAATTGAGAACTTGACAGATCAGCGTTACCGCCCTTACAGTTCAGGCATTTCGGGAGCGGGTAGAAATTTTATCCTTTCGTTGACGGCCCATTTTTAAAAAAGGACAGTATATTATTTATACTCTTAAAAGAAGTGGATGATATTCTTCTTTTTCTTATATTTGAGCTAAGCCACAGGCTTATTTCTCCCCACTTAATTTGATAAAACCCGTTTCGAAAGAGACGGGTTTTTGATTTTAGAATGCCTGAGGCTCAAAAATAGAAAAAGGGCCTGTCAACATTTGTGGTATTGACATTGGCCCTTCTTCTTCATCAAACCAACTAAATCAGAAACAAAAATTAAACGCGCGACTTGCGCTTTTTCATTTTTTTGTCTTCCAATTTCTTTAATATTTTTTCCTGCTTCAACGCTTTTGCGTCTTTTGAGGAAGTTTTAAGGTTCTTTCCTTTTACCATTATAAATTAATTTAAAATTCAAAAATTGAACATCTCAGTTTCCTTTTCAGAAAAAACTATAAAGCGAGTTGGCAACACCAAAATAATTGGTGCTTTGCGTTTGGATGTAATTATTAAAAAGAAAACCATTACGGCACACTCGCGGGTGCGCCTTAATTCGGAAAGATAATTTTCAATTTAGAGAATGAAATATTGCTGATAGATTTTGAAAATACAGCGACATATTTGTAGAAAAACAAAATCGCCCGCAGCCTGATACTGTTACAAATGCTCTTAATAAATGAATTAAAACCAAGCATAACGGAGTTTTTGTTTTTTTGTAAACATATCCAATTATTATGTATAAAACAACTTTAAGCTATTAATTTAGGAAGTCTTTTGTAGTAGTGGATTCCCACAAATTTGAAGACGTATTTTACAATTTCGTTTTCCTTGCAGAACAGTATAATCTCTTTATTGTTTTCCCGCGCTTTTTCCGAAGCAATGTAAAGCATATAGGCGCCTGCGGCATCAAAATTTTCCAGACGGTCTAAATCAATAATCAATGATTGTGTCCTGTCCAAGGCTGATTCTATTTTGTGTTGAACTTCAGATAAATTACCGCTGTACAACTTTCCCTCAAGGCGTAATAAACGATTGGTTAAAAAACTATGAAACTGCATTTTAATGTGATTAAAAGTTAACGATCACATAGGTTTTGCGTAGGAATTTAAGGGCGAATTTGATTTAGGGCTAGAAAAAAAATATTGAATGTGAATTTACGAAATGTAAATTAATTGTTAACTGTAAAAGCTGTGCGAAGATAGCTACCAAACATAGAAAATTTGAAGTTTATTCCTTCAAAATTTGCAAAACAACTTTCTTTCAAGCAATTCCTAATCCACTTCTTTTTAATAGTTTTGCAGCCTTAAAAAGCAGATATGATTTCAATAGACGGATTGGCGGTTGAGTTTAGTGGTGAAACACTTTTTAGTGACGTTAATTTTGTGGTTAACGAAAACGACAAAATAGCCCTAATGGGAAAAAACGGCGCAGGAAAAAGTACGATGATGAAAATAATAGCCGGCGAACAAACGCCAACCCGTGGCAACGTGCGAGCGCCAAAAGATGCCGTGATTGCTTATCTACCACAGCATTTGCTCACTAACGATAATTGTACTGTTTTTGAGGAAGCTTCCAAGGCTTTTAAGCAGATTTTTGAAATGCGGGACGAAATGGACAAATTGAACAAAGAGCTGGAAACCCGAACCGATTATGAAAGTGATGCATATATGAACATCATCACCAAAGTAGCCGAACTCGGAGAAAAATATTATGCGCTCGAAGAAATAAATTACGAAGCGGAAGTAGAAAAAGCATTACGCGGACTTGGTTTTAAAAGAAGTGATTTACACCGCCAAACTTCAGAATTTAGTGGTGGCTGGCGTATGCGTATTGAATTGGCAAAACTCCTGCTTCAAAAACCGGATTTGATTTTGCTGGATGAGCCAACCAACCACGTTGATATTGAATCGGTTATTTGGTTGGAAGATTTCTTGCTGAACAAGGCTAAAGCCGTAATCGTAATTTCACACGACAGAACTTTTATTGATAACATTACCAACCGAACCATTGAAGTTACAATGGGAAGGATTTATGATTACAAAGCCAACTACAGCCACTATTTGCAATTGCGCGCCGATAGAAGATCGCACCAAATAAAGGCTTACGAGGAGCAACAAAAATTCATAGCGGAAACCCAACTATTTATTGAACGTTTCAAGGGCACATATTCCAAGACCAATCAAGTAAACTCTCGCGAGAAGATGCTTGAAAAGCTTCAGATTATTGAAATTGATGAAATTGACACTTCGGCTTTGGCGCTACGTTTTCCACCTGCACAACGAAGCGGTGATTATCCTGTGGTAGCCGAAGGGCTTACTAAAAAGTATGGCGACCACGTAGTTTTTAAAGATGCCAATTTAAGTATTTCACGAGGTGAAAAAGTAAGTTTTGTTGGAAGAAACGGCGAAGGAAAATCTACAATGATAAAAGCCATTATGGGCGAAATTGATTTTGAGGGAAAATGTACGTTGGGCCACAACGCAAAAGTTGGTTATTTTGCCCAAAACCAAGCCGCACTTTTAGATAAAGAACTTACCGTTTTCCAAACAGTTGATGAGGTTGCTAAAGGCGAAATCCGTACACAGATTAAAAATGTTTTAGGACGCTTTATGTTTAGTGGCGATGCTATTGATAAAAAAGTTGGCTTGCTTTCCGGAGGAGAAAGAACGCGTTTGGCAATGGTGAAATTATTGCTGGAACCCGTAAACGTTTTGATTCTGGATGAACCTACCAACCATTTGGATTTAAAATCGAAAGATGTTTTGAAGGAAGCGCTTCTTCAGTTTGACGGTACTTTAATACTGGTTTCCCACGATCGTGATTTTCTACAGGGTCTTTCGCAAAAAGTTTTCGAATTTAAAGACAAACGTGTTATTGAACATTTTGAAAGCATAGACGATTTCCTTCAGCGCAATAGAATTGAGAATTTGAAGGAGATTGATTTAAAAGTTTAAAAGTGGGTTTAAGAGTTTAGAGTCGATAAGTTTAGATGTTAAGACTTTAACGCTTGTTTCTACTTTTTGTAGAGATTTGGGTATCTTTAGAAATAAAAGATATTATGCAAAAACCAGATTTCTCAAAACTAAAAGCACTCTACATTAATTGTACCCTAAAACAATCTCCGCGTAAGAGCCATACGCAGGGCTTGATTGATGTTTCACAAAATATAATGGAAGCCGAAGGGGTTTCTTTTGAAAATATTCGTCTTGTGGATCATCCGGTAGCTTACGGCGTATATCCAGATATGACTGAGCATGGTGCAAAAGAAGATGCGTGGCCAGAGATTTGGGAAAAAGTTGATGCTGCGGATGTTTTAATTATAGGTACTCCTATTTGGCTGGGCGAAAGATCTTCGGTTGCCAGCAAACTGATTGAACGTTTGTACGCTATGAGTTCACTTCAGAATGAAAAAGGCCAATATTATTTTTACGGAAAAGTTGGTGGTTGCATCATAACCGGAAATGAAGATGGCATCAAACACTGCGGTATGGGTATTTTGTATGCCTTACAGCACGTGGGTTACAGCATACCTCCGCAGGCAGATTGTGGTTGGATTGGTGAGGCCGGACCGGGACCGAGTTACCTGGATAAAGAAAGCGGAGCAAAAAACAATGATTTTACGAATAGGAATACTACTTTTATGACGTATAATTTGCTTCATTTGGCAAAGATGCTAAAAGAGCAAAATGGCTATCCCGCTTACGGAAATTCCCGTAAAGATTGGGATGATGGCACTCGATGGAATTTTGAAAATCCTGAATATCGCTAAAACAAAACCTTTATATAACTATGAAAAAACTGAGCCTATTTATTGTGTTTTCAATCGTTCTTGCGAGTTGCAATTTCGGTACAGATAAATCAACTACCCCCGAAAGCAGCCCTGCAGACCCTGAAGTTGTAGCCGAAATGGAACAACAGTCGTTAAAACCAATTAACGACAGCCTGCCGATTATTGGCCTATTGATGTACGACGGCGTTTTGACTACTGAGGTTACTGCCACTGCAGATGTTTTTACAAAACCTACTCCAGAGGGCAAACAACTTTTCAATGTAATTACAATTGCAGAAACTTCTGACCCAATTGTTAGTGAGGAAGGTTTAAAAATAGTCCCAGATTACACTTTTGAAAACTGCCCAAAACTGGACGTTCTTTTTGTGCCGAGCGCTTATGATATGTACACGCAAGTTCACAATCCTAAAATCGTCAACTTCATAAAAGAACAAAATAAAAACACAAAATACACCGTAAGCAACTGCGCCGGCGCACATTTAATTGGTGAATCTGGAATTGCGGACGGCAAAAAAATAGTCACTTGGATTGGTGGGGGTGAAGAGCTTCAAAAAGCCTATCCGAACTTAAAAGTGCAGAATGACAGCGTTGTGAGATATGTGGAAGATGGAAAGTTTTTATCCTCAAACGGAAATCTAATCAGTTATGTGTCCGCATTGAACTTATTGAAAAAAATGGCAGGGCAGGAGCAAGTTGATTTTGTGGAATCGTATCTGTATGTGAAGGAATTGCAGGACTGGAAACAATAAAGTATTCAGTTGCAGTGGACGGTAATTGATTGAAATTTTGGGCACAAAAATTGAGTTATTGTTTAAAAAAAAGGAAATGAAAACACTTAGAATATTTTATACGTTGGCTGTTCTATTTATTTTCGGCAGCACCACTGCGCAGAATAAATCTGAAAAAGCACATACTTCCATTGAAACATTATTAAATTCAAAAAACTTTGAATTTATTGCAAATACAGCAATTCCATTAAGTGGACCTACCAAAAATTTAGTGGGAAGCAATTATTCCATAACCTTTACTCCTGAAATGGTAACCAGCAACCTGCCTTTTTACGGCAGGGCTTACAGCGGTATGGTTATGGGTCGCGATAAAGGCATGCGTTTTAAAGGAAAACCAGAAAATTTCAATATTGAAAAAAGTAAGGAGTATCAAGTAAACACTAGTGTAACGAGTGAAAATGATACTTATGAAATTTTAATGTCAGTAAGTGATTCTGGATATGCTACACTTATCATTAGCACCAATGACCGCGGGACAATTACTTATCAAGGGGAAGTTGTTCAAATTCAAATGTAAGGGTTTTTAAAGCACTAATTCCGAAAAAAGACGTTTCAAGGTAGCATCCAAATCATCACTAAAACCGTTGTGCGGACGTGAAGTTTGTAATGAAGAACTGCGTTGGGCAGTAAGCCAGCGGAATCTGTCGGGTTTTTCCCATTGCGCAACTGGGCCGCCGTCTTTGGAGCCTGAACATATTTTTTCAAAAGCCTTTAAATTGTTTTCAATCTCTTCAACTTCCAATTCACAGGAAAAGAGTTTTAGCTTTTCGGTGTCAATTTGGTGTTTACAATTCAAATAGTTGGCTCCTTTGCAGAAAAGAATTATCCCAACATTCAGGAACTCCTCGCGTTCCACGCGGGGCACCAAACGTATTACCGCATATTCATACAAGTGTTTCCCGGGCATCCTGAATTTGTTTTACAAAGTTGTTTGCATTGTTTCTTCTCGTCACCAAAAACTGGTAATATACTTCCCTTATTTCTTCCGAAGGCATTTCAATACCTTCCCAATCTAGCCAATCTGCGGGAATAAGATCAGTTATTTCCCGTATTTTTTTATCTGGCAAAAGCGCAATTATTTCTTCATTAATTTCTTCAATCAAAGCAGCTTTTGGCAAAAGCACGTGATCTTTAATATAAGGAAATGGCGTAACAGCCGCTTTTTGCCAATCGCCCCAAGAATGGTGAAAATAAAAGGTGGCGCCGTGGTCAATGAGCCAAAGTTCCTTATGCCAAATAAGCATATTGGTATTTTTTACGGTTCGGTCAATATTTGTGGTAAAAGCATCCAACCATACAATTTTGGAAGCCAAAGTTTCATCAACCTGTGTTACTACGGGGTCAAATGTGAGCGCCCCGGAAAGAAAATGCAAGGCCAAGTTTAGTCCGCGACTGCCTTTTAATAGATCCTGTATTTCCTCATCGCCTTCACTTCTGCCAAAAGCTTCGTCTAAATTTGCGAAAACAAGTTCGGGAACTTTTAAGCCTATAGTTCGTGCGATCTCACCACCCAAAAGTTCCGCTATCAGTGCTTTCACGCCGTGTCCCGCCCCGCGAAACTTCAAAACATATTTAAAATCATCATCCGCTTCGGCCAAGGCTGGTAGCGAACCGCCTTCACGCAAAGGAGTTATGTAACGTGTAACGTTTACGGTGCGGAGCTCTATTTTGTCGGTTGCCATTGCCTGCAAAATTAAGTTTATTTGTGAATATGTCGGCACTATTCTGTAGAGATGTTTTTTTATGCCTTAAAAATAGAATCCAATATTTTTTTGAAAGTTTAAATTTGTATTTTGCTGAAATATGAAACCTTAAACTAAAAGTTATTGGATTTAACCATTGAAAACATTTTGCTTGTTGGGTCGTTACTGCTCTTTATAAGTATAATAGCAGGTAAAACTTCTTATAAATTTGGCGTACCCACTTTAGTTCTTTTCTTGGGAATAGGGATGCTTGCCGGTGAAGATGGCATAGGTGGCATCAGTTTTGACAATCCGCAAATCGCCCAGCTAGTTGGTATAATTTCATTGAACTTTATTCTTTTTTCAGGGGGGCTGGACACTGATTGGAAAGCTGTAAAACCAATTATGAAAGAAGGTTTTGCACTTTCAACTTTGGGGGTTTTGCTTACCGCTGTTGGCTTGGGAACCTTTGTTTATTACGTTACCGATTTTACCATTTATGAAAGTTTGCTGTTGGGAAGTATAGTGTCGTCAACAGATGCTGCTGCGGTATTTTCCATACTAAGATCCAAAAATCTTGCGCTTCGAACCAATTTGCGTCCCACCCTGGAAATGGAAAGTGGAAGTAACGACCCCATGGCCTATGTGCTTACAATCGCTTTTTTAGGTTTGGTAATCAATCAGGATAAAGGATTGGTGTCTATGATTCCACTGTTTTTTCAACAAATGATTATAGGAACCATAGCTGGGTTTGGCTTTGGAAAGTTGAGCAAGATTATAATCAATAAAATCAACTTGGATTTTGAGGGTTTATATCCCGTACTCGTCATTGCACTAATGTTTATAACCTTTTCCGTAACCGATTTTGTGGGCGGCAACGGTTTTTTGGCCATTTATATTTGTGCGGTCTTTTTAGGGAACCAATATTTAATCCACAAAAAAACCATTCTTAAAATGTATGATGGTTTGGCGTGGTTGATGCAGATTGTACTTTTCTTGACGTTGGGGCTTTTGGTATTTCCATCGCAGATTGTTCCTGTGATTGGTATTGGACTTTTAATATCGTTGTTTTTGATTTTTGTGGCACGTCCCGTAGCGGTTTTTATAAGTTTGATTCCCTTTAAAATGAAACTTCGAAGGCGTTTCTATATTTCCTGGGTGGGTTTACGCGGGGCTGTGCCGATTGTGTTTGCAACCTATCCATTATTGGCGGGAATCGATAAAGCGAATATGATTTTTAACATTGTATTTTTTATTTCGCTGACCTCCATTCTAATTCAGGGAACTACCCTTTCGGTAGTCGCAAAATGGTTAAGGGTAAGTATTCCCAGTGAAGAGAAAAAAATATCTCCCTCTGAAAAATTTCTTGAGGAACATCCAAAAACTGAAATGCGGGAGATTGGTATTGCAAAAGGGAACACGATTGTCGGCAAAAAGATTGTTGATATTGAATTCCCAAAAACAGCAATTATCGCAATGATAAAAAGAGACGACAAATACATCACTCCCAACGGAAACACGGTCATTAATGCAGATGATGTGCTCATCGTACTTTCCGAAACAAAAAAGGGAATCAAAAAAGTGTTTAAGGCATTGAATATCCATGAATTTTCAGCTGCCTAAATTTGAATAAGGGGTTTTGTAAATACTTTTTGCATCGTATTTTCTAGCTTCCTCAGCGTTCTCCAATTCTTTTTCAGAATAATTTAAATTGAAATGGGGCAGAATTTCGCTTTCGAATTTATTTGGAAATGAAGGATATTCCAAAAATAAATTATTTCCGAGCCGAATTTTTTCTATTGCTTTTTTATGCGCTTCAACCATTGCGAATAGATAATTTTCCAATGATTCAAACTGCTTTTCTTCGCCCAAAAAATAATTTTGGAGCAAATTGGTGGGATGATAAAACCATTCCACAAACCCACGGCCCGATTTTAAAAGGCTTGCAACCACTTCCTCCGTTTTTCTATCTATAAAAATCCAAGGAACTTCGGGATATGCTTTTTGGAAAAGCTCGATAAAGAATACATTCCACGATGTAAGTTTGAAGACCACTTGTTCGGCTTCGTCCAGCCGCTGTAAATAGCTTTCAACTATAGTTTTTAAACTTTTTAAAAGTATTTTTTCTTCCAAATTGTAAAATATCGCGGATAGCAACAATCCGTTTATGGCTTCCGTTTCGGACACAACTCTTGTCTTTTTTGCTGCTCTAAACATATTAGCAAGCAGCGTTGAGCCGCAATGGGAAGTGTGAAAAATAAAACCTTTAAGCGGTAATAACCCTCTATTTTGTGAAATGGTTTCCTCAGTCAAATCGAGTTCTTTCCGAAGGGAATCTTTTGCGCGAAATATAGAAACCACATCATTAAAAAAAGGCGGGTCAAAAACTTCCGGGTGTAGTTTTTCAAAGATTGTAACCGGCGTTTCACTTACTTTCGTGTAGCTTGGAAAATATGCTGTTTTGGACACTTTGTTATTTCAAATTATAAAAAGTGAAGCTACAAAATCTAAAGCAAAAGCAATTAAAATATTTTAAGTGAAAGAAATATTTTCGGTTAACTTTGAAAATGGTTTAAATCACTGACTTAAAAATTTAATTATGGGTAAACGGCTACTTAATTTTTTCCTTCTGTTTTTTGTTTTACAGAGCGGTTTTTCACAGGAAATTTCCATCGGGAAACGCGATAAGGTTTATTCTGAAATACTTCAGCAAGACCGTGAGTTTTCAGTCTATTTTCCACCATCATATAATACCGCGGTAAACCAAAAATATCCCGTGCTTTATATTTTGGATGGCGATTACAACTTTCAATATGTTGCTGGGATTTTGGAATTGCAGGGCGGAATCAGTGAAGTTATCCCAGAAATGATTTTGGTTGCAATCTCAGGAAAAGGAACCAACGAGTACCGCAGAAACTGCAAACCAAAAATTGATGGTTTGGAAGATAGCGGAAACGCTGAGGAAATGGCAAGTTTTATTGAAAAGGAACTGATTCCGTATGTAAACAAAAACTATAAAGCAGCCGATTATAAGATTCTTGGCGGCCATTCCGTGGGCGGTATTTTCGTTATAAATACTGCCATAAACCATCCCAATCTTTTCAATGATTACATAGCCATAAGTCCCGCGCTTTGGTGGGGAAAAAACGCGATGGAGAATGTAATGGAAAATACTTGGGGCAAAACCAAAAAAACCACAGCCAGTTTATACGTTTCGCTAGCCAATGAACAGGGAATGGGAGTTACTGAATTTCTAAAAAAAGTACCCGAAAATATTATGGCAAAAAATGTGAAATTTCATCAATTTTCTTCTGAAATCCACAACTCGGTAGGTATGCCAACCTATGTTTGGGCGCTGGATGAAATTTTCAAAAACTGGTATGTAAAGGAAGAGTATTTTGGCTCTGCGGAAGCTTTAAAAAACCATTATTCCGAAGTTGAAAAACAATACGGCAGCATTTTCAACATTCCATATACCATTGTTGGTAATACACATTATATGCTTCAAAAGAATGAAAAGGAGCGTACAAAAGTGCAAGCCGTTTTAAAGGAACTGAACCCAAATGCGTTAGTTCTTTTTAATACGTATAGGGCCGGAAAACTTGTGGACAGTAAAGATTATGCTGAAGCTGAACAGCTTTTAAAAGATGCTTTGGCCATCAATCCAAACAATTTTGACAGTTACGATGTTTTGGCGAGGATTAAAATGGCAAATGGCAATATTTCTGAAGCAAACGAAACCATTGATAAAGCTATAGGTTTGGCAAACAAACAACAGGCAAGACAGTGGCAAATTAACGAACTGCTTGAAACAAAAGCCGAAATCAATAAAAAGCCGTAATTTTATAAGAATTAAATACAATGGGAATCCTTTTTAAAATAACACAAATAACGGTCGTTCTATTTCTTTTCGGAATGCTTATGGGCTGTGATGACCCCAAGGAAATAAGCTCTTTTAACCCAAACCATTGGGAAGACCATTATGCAGACCCCGAAGTATTGGGGCTACTGAAGGATTCGCTGCAAAATGGAAAAACCTATTTGAGTATCTATTCGCATATCTATAGTTTTACTTTAGAAAAATCGCAAAATCTCACTGCAATGGTCAGCCTCAGAAATGTAAGCGATAGCGATACAATTTATATTTCAAAAGCAGATTACTACAATACCAAAGGAGAATTGATACGTAGCTATTTTGAAAAGCCAATTCAACTTAAACCTGTGGAAACTGTTGAAATTGTTATAGACGAAACGGATGAGCACGGAGGTAGCGGAGCCAATTTTATTTTTGAATGGACTACAAAAGCAACAACTCCCGAACCCATTTTTGAAGCAGTTATGACTTCGCTGCGGGGTTCGCAGGGATTGAGTTTTACAACACAGGGGAGAAGGATTGAGTGAAATATGAATTACGAGCGACGAATTACGAGTGACGAATGACGAAAGTGGAAATTAGAAATACGAAGTAAGAATCCCTAATCCCAAATCAACGAATCCCGAATTCAGAATTCAGAATTGTTTTCGTTATTTTTGAAGCAAAGAAAAAGTTAATGAAAATAGTTATCTCCCCAGCAAAAACGCTGGATTTTGAATCAAAACTTCCCACCACCCGCGCAACTCAACCCAAGTTTTTGGAGGAAGCTTCAATGATAAACGCCAAACTGGAACACAAAAGCAAAAAAGTCATCGGCAAATTGATGGACATTAGTGATAAACTTGCAGAGCTAAATTATCAGCGTTATAAAGAGTTCACCCTTCCTTTTACAAAAGAAAATGCACGTCCAGCTGTTTATGCCTTTGCGGGTGATGTTTATATTGGTCTGGATGCCTACACAATTCCTTCGGAAAAACTTGACCTTTTGCAGGATTCTCTGCGGATCCTTTCGGGGATGTATGGAATGTTGCGTCCCTTGGATTTAATGCAGCCGTACCGCTTGGAAATGGGAACCAAACTCCCTATAAACCGAAAAAAGGATTTGTATTCCTTTTGGAAAAAAACACTTACCGAAACTTTGAATGATGAATTGGAAGACGATGAGCTTTTCTTAAATCTTGCTAGTGTGGAATATTTCAATGCCATTGATGAAAAGAAATTGAAAGTGCCCGTTATTTCTCCAGTTTTTAAAGATTTCAAAAATGGCAAACTGAAAATAATTTCGTTCTTCGCCAAAAAAGCACGTGGCAGTATGAGCCGTTTTGCGATTGATAAGAATGTAAAAACCTTGGATGAATTGAAAGCTTTTGATTATGATGGTTATGGTTTCAGTGAAGAATATACTGAAAAGGAGATTGAGCCTGTTTTTATTCGATAAATCTAAAATCTAAGTGTCCAGAAATCTAATAATCTAGATATCTAAAATTTGTTCCACCACATCCACCCATACCCGCCATTTATTCCCGAAAATGCAACCAAACTGATAGTGGGAACCCTTCCGCCACCACGTTTCACAACCGGGGAATTGAAAGAGGGCGATGTGGATTTTTGTTACGGCAGCCGCGACGGACAATTATGGTTAATTTTGGATAAAATATTCGGTCTCGATTTAAAATTTGAAACCACCGCCGAAGCCATAAAGCAACGCGAACATTTTTTAATAAAAAGAGGTATTGGCATTTGTGATATGGTAGCTTCCGCCAAAAGAGAAAAAGTAGATGCTTCAGATATTGGTATGCTGGAAGTGGAATTGCGAGATTTGGTTGCCGTACTTCAGCAAAACCCGAAGATTGATACGCTGCTTTTCACGGGCGGAAACAGTAAAAATGGTTCAGAATATTTCTTCCGAAGAAAATTGAAGGAGTACAATATTTCCCTGAAATTGGTTACCAACAAAGTGCCGCGAATACATACATTCCAACTTCCGGAAAACGGCAGAATTGTAAAAACCGTTTCATTAATTGCGCCCTCGGGAGCTGCAAATAGAGCTGTGGGTAGCCTTTCAGCTTATAAAAAAATGAAAGACGAATTCCCCGAAAAAACTACGATAGATTTTCGGGTAGAGCAATACCGTCCGTTTTTCTAATCCTACGATTTAAAACTAAAAATCTGCAAAGGAGCATTGTTGCTCACAACCATAAACATTTCATTGCCTTTTATTTTAATGGCCTTCATATTTTTTGCATCGCTGTCTATAAATGGTAAGTATTCTTTTGAATATTTAAAATTGCCTTTTCCATCTCCAAGCAATACATAACCGTAATTACTGTCATAGCGAATGGTTTCAACCTCAGCATCATAAATGGCACCCACGCCCATAATGTCCATATTGCCATCATTGTTATAATCGCGCGGTATAAAAGAAAGTGTTGGGCCCAGTTGCGCTTCGTGCGGTAGGTTTGTAACCTTGAATTTTCCGCCACCCAGGTTTTCCGCATACATACTTTCAAAATCATGTGCAATAAGCTTAAAGGCATCTTTTAATTCTTCTTCGCCATAAATGTCCTTAAATTCCAATTGGGAAAATTCTTTATAGGTTTTAATTTTGTCCAATAGGAAGGGGTTTTGCTGGCTACTGCATTCTTTGCCACGAACGGGCACTACTTTGCCGTTGCTTATTTTGCTCATAGCAACATCAAAACTGCCGTTTTTGTCAAAATCTTTCGCCGAAATATATAGTGGTTTTTCTGCGGAAGGATGAAACTTATTGTTTCCGCCAATATTTCCAAAAACGTAATCCTCGTCGCCATCGCCGTCAAAATCTGCAGCACTGATACTAAACCACCAACCTTCGGTTTTTTCAAGGCCTGAAGTTGTATCATTGTGGGTAAACTTACCATTAGTGTTGTTAAAAATAGTTGGCCCCATCCATTCGCCAGTTACCAAAAGATCTAAATCTTTATCGTTATCATAGTCCGTAAACACTGCGTCTGAAACCATTCCTATATTTTTTAGGGAAGGATTTTCGTCCGTTACATCTTTAAAAATTCCTTTTTCGTTTTTAAGAAGGAAAGAGCGGGGAGTGGTTGGGTATTTTTTAGGAACTACATTTCCGCCCACAAACAAATCCATATCGCCATCGCCATCGTAATCTGCTGCTACAACACTTTTTCCGGATACCAACATAGTTGGCAACGCTTCTTTTTTATAGGTGAAATTTCCTTTGCCATCATTCATAAATAATCTGTCTTGCAGAAGCGGACTGTTTTCATCCAATTCATAACCAGCGCTTGCTACGTACAAATCTTGGTCACCATCCCCATCCGCATCAAAAAAGATTGCGTTTGCATCTTCAAATTTTGCATTGTTTTTCCACAGCGCTTCGTTGGTTTTTGTAAAAGTACCGTCCGTTTTTTGAATATACGAAGCGGCTTCCGCGCCCGCGGCATTTCCTACGAAAAAGTCATCCAGTCCATCACCGTTTACATCTGCCACAGCTATTCCCGTTCCTTTTGTGGACTGTTTTTGCGGAATTAAAAGCTGAAGTGAAAAATCGTCAAAATCATTCTCTTTATGGATAAAACTGATTCCTAAGCTAGCCGGGTCAATGGAGGATTTTTTGGAGGTAGGGCTTAAATATGCCACGGAGCCTGTTCCCGCACTTTTATAATCGGCAGTGAGCATTTTGTTGGTTGCCGGATTTGGGAATTTAGATACTTTCCCGTCGGGCCATTGCACCACTACTTCATCCACATCGCTATTATTGCCAAGGCCAAAATGCAAAACATCTGTAACCGATGATTCAAATCCGCGGGCAAGATACAGTTGTTGATATTGAATAGTATCGGCTTTTTTAACGTAAACCTTAGCGCCAATTCCCACAGGATTGCTTTGTGGACCTTTCAGTTTCACTTGAATGAAATTGCTGTTTGCGTTGTTTCGGTATAGCCCTATTTCGTCGTTTATATTGTTTACTACCAAATCCAAATCGCCATCGTTATCAAGATCGGCATAGGCCGCGCCATTTGAAAAGGAAGGGTCTTCAAGCCCCCAATCTTTCATCATTTTGGTGAAAGTGAGGTCGCCATTGTTTTTAAATATATAGTTATCCAGTTTTTGTGAAGGAAGCATATCATTAACCGCTTCAAGTGTCATCGATTCGCCTTTCTCGTTTTTCTCCCGAATTTGTGTTCTAAAATCCTGATTTGTATAATCCTTATAAACACCGTTTGAAACGAATATATCTTTTAAACCATCATTGTCATAATCTGCAATGAGAGGTGCCCAGCTCCAATCTGTCTTTACAACACCACTAAATTGAGCCGTTTCGGTGAACTTGCCATTACCCAAATTGTATTGTAGCAAGTTGGCCATATATGCGTGGTGGTAGCCCACTTTCACCATCGACATAAAATTGGAAGTACTCATAGAAGCCATATTCTGTTTGCTACGGGCGTAATTTTCTGCGGCCATATCCAGCGTGATGAGGTCTGGGTATAAATCGTTGTTCAAATCTGCATAGTCTGAACCCATACTGTTGAAGGAAATATGGTTCATACGGCTATTGATTTCATTTTTGAAAGTGCCGTCTTTCTGGTTTATGTACATAATATCCGGTTCCAAATAATCATTGGAAACATATATATCATCCCAGCCGTCGTTGTTAAAATCGCCAATCGCAGCAGCTAAGCCCCAAGATTTGTTATAGACTCCGGCTTCTCCCGTTACTTTTGTGAAAATACTGCCGTCGTTTCGGTAAAGTTGGTCGCTGGTGGTTTCTTCAATTTGATGTTGAATCTCCCCGCTTATCTTTGTGTTGTTTTTAAAATCATACCGATAGTTTACAACATATAAGTCAAGGTCGCCGTCCTTGTCATAGTCAAGTTGATACACTTGGGTGGTGTAGCCCGGATCGTCCAAGCCCCATTTTTTTCCTTCTTCGGCAAAAGTGCCATCCTGTTTGTTTACAAAAAGAAGGTTTCTGCGGGCATTGTCATCATTTAGGGAGCCTGCTTTTGAAACGTAAATGTCCAACCAGCCATCATTATTGATGTCCAGCATAGTCACTCCAGTTGAAAACCCATTGTAATCCTCAGTTTTTGAAGCTGTTGTTATATCTTCAAAATTTAGATTTCCTTTGTTTTTATACAATTTATTGGGTCCGAAATTGGAAACCAAATAAACGTCTTGCAGCCCGTCATTGTCAATATCGCCCACAGCAACCCCTGCTCCAGTATAGATATAAGGGTAGTTCAAAAAGTTAAAATCCATCGTTTCAACCACCGAGTTTTTAAAATGGATATTTGATTGTTCCGGAGTTATTTTTGAATATAAAGTGGTGGCGTCATCTGTGTATTTTGACGTGTTTTTCTTTTCCTCAGTCTTTGAGCATGAGAACGTTAATAATGAAAGTGCGATAAGGAAGTACGGTGATTTCATATTGGTTTGGTTAATGGTCTAAAAAACAAATATATAAAAAGCTTGGGTTCGAAAATAGATATTTTTAAGCTATAATTTTTAACAAATAACGGGTAATTTATACATTGAATTTAATTTTGCGATTAAGAAATAATTATGGTATTTTTAACCACTTTTTAACTATTAATTTAAATTAACAATTTATGAAAAAAATTACGTTATTATTAATGCTCTTTATTATTGGTGTGGGGTATTCCCAGACTAATAATTTAGTGTCGACGGGCAGTCATCCCAATTTGCAGTTAAACGGAAATGGGGTATTGCAAAATTTCATTATGGCTCCATGTAATTATTCCCATCCTATAGCAGGAGCTCCAAATGGGTATAGTGTTGATGGCTCATTTTTACATCAAACTGCAGATGATATTGATGTAATGGCTGGAGAAATATTTTCTCCTAACTCTTTTGTGGTGCCATTGGTTTTATTTGCTCCTAATACTATTACTTCAGCAAATATTACTTTTTATTCAGATAATGCAGGTGTTCCAGGAACAGCTTTGTTTACATTGCCTGCGCAAGTTCCCGTTACTCAAAACATAATTGGAGCTGCCTTTGGAAGAGATATTCGGGAATGTGTTTTTAACCTTTCAGCTAGCGGTGTTTCATTGCCAGGTGGAGTTGCAGGCACAAAATACTGGATTGGCTTATCAAATGGTGTAGATTCTAGTGGTGCTGATAATATATTCTGGTTGGCAACCGATACCGTAATTGGTACTCAGGCTGCATTCAATAATGCAGGTGGCGGTTGGGCTCCTGGATCTGTGACGTTTGGTGTTCCACGAGACACGGTAATGTTGCTTTCAGGCGATTGCGCTGTTGCGCCTATTTCAGTGTGCGGTACTGGTAACCCACAACCAATTCCTGTAACAGGAACTGGTGGTGCTCCTTGTGTTGGTGGTCCAACTACCTCACCAGCTAACGTTTCCGCTACTGGAAATATTGGAGTTGGTGCTGGCGATTATACTCTAGACAGTGTTGAACTGAACCTTACCCATACTTGGGATGCAGATTTGGACATCACGTTGGTTTCGCCTTCAGGAACCAGTCTAAACCTTTCAAGTGATAATGGTGGCAGTGGCGATAACTATACCAACACAGTATTTATGGATGGTGCGCCAAGCATTACTACTGGTGCTGCTCCATTTACCGGAACTTTCCAAGCTCAAGGAGGTACTTTTGCAGCTACTTTTGCAGGAGAGCCAATCAACGGCAACTGGACCCTAAGCATCTGTGATGATAGTGGCGGGGATAGCGGATCATTGTTGAGCTATTGCATAAACTTTTCTGAAATTACAACTGTTGGTAATCCACCAAGCATTGTTTGTCCTGGCGATATCGTTATAAACAATACTGCCGGTACCTGCGGTGGCGTAGCAAACTATGTAGCTATTGCATTAGATGATGAAGATGGAAACATCTCTTCCTCTATTGTATCTACACACCCAAGTGGAAGCACGTTCCCAGTAGGTGATACACTTGTAACACTATCCGTAACAGACAGCGATGGAAACACCGCTACCTGTGACTTTACAGTTACCGTAATTGACAACGAGGCTCCTGTGGCAATATGCCAGGATCTTACCTTAGATCTTGACCCAGTTACTGGCACCGTAACTATTACTGGTGCTGATGTGGACAACGGTTCTACAGACAACTGTGGTATTGCTTCTATGACTCTTGATATTTCAACTTTCGATTGTTCTATGACAGGACCAAACACAGTGGTTCTTACTGTTACCGATAACTCTGGTAATTCAAGCACTTGTACTTCTACAGTTACGGTTCAGGACGTTACCGCTCCTGAGGTATTCTGCGTTGGAGGTTTTGGAAGCTTCAGCGAGTCTGAGGATTTTGAAGGCGCTTCTATACCAGCTGGCTGGTCAACAGTAATTGAATCAGGTGTTGCAGATTGGACTTTTGGTTCAAACGTTATGCCTCTTGGTCCAAACTTTGCAACTAATGCTGCAATCTTTGATGATGATGCTGCTGGAAGTGGACAAGTAAACCTTGTAAGACTTCTTTCTCCAGTTTATGACCTTACAGGTGCAAGCAACGTTCAACTTTCTTTTGAATATGCAATTCAGGATTTCATTGGCTCAGGTACATTGGAAGCTGAAGTTTGGGATGGCGCTGCTTGGCAACAAGTATTGTTTATCGATGATATGGATGTTATACCTACAAATACAGGAGACATTGATGTTTCTGCATTTGCAAACGCTGCGTTCCAAGTACGTTACACTTACGATGACGAAGGTGACTGGGCTTGGGGAGCTGGTGTTGACAACTTCTTGTTGACCTACGAAGCTACTTCTGGCGGTGGACTTGATGTTTTCCTTGACGCTAACGGTATGGCCAGTGTAGATCCTAACGATCTTGTTACTGGTGTTAACGAAGCTTGTGGATATACTATTACTGCTGGCGGTGCTGGTGGTGGAACTATGGAAACTCTTACTACTACCTTTGCTGGTGGAAACGGACTTGACGGAGCAATGTTTGATGTTATGGCAATTAATGACCTTACCATTGATTCATTCGATGTTAACCTTCCAACTGGTGCAGACAATGATTTCGAAGTATATTACAAGACAGGTACTTGGGTAGGTTTCAATACCGATCCTTCTGCTTGGACTTTGGTAGCTACTCTTACAGGTATTGTATCTGCTGGTGCTGGTTTACCAACCTCATTGGATTTAGACTTAGGAATTGTGGTTCCTGCTGGCGATAGAGTTGCATTCTATGTTACTACTACTGACAACGGAACCCTTTCATATACTAATGGTACAACTACCGGAAACCTTTTCGCTTCCGATGCTAACCTTGAGTTTTACGAAGGACGTGGAATGGATTATCCATTCACTGGTGGTTTTGAACCAAGAGTATTCAACGGTAACATTCTTTATACCACAGGCGGTGGCGGTGGAGGTCTAGACTTCACTTGTGCAGATCTTGGCGAAAACCTTGTTGAGGTTACTGTAACTGATGCTAGCGGAAACACTTCTACCTGTACTGCTGTGGTGAATGTATTTGACATTACTGCTCCGGTTATCACTTGTGGTCCAGAACCAACAGTTTCTGAAACTGCTTCTGATAGCCCAGGATTGGCTATTCCAGATAACGACCCAGCTGGTGTTTCTTCAACTATTTCCATAACAGATGATGTTACTATAGATGACTTAAACATTGACCTAGATATTACTCATACTTGGGTTGGTGATATAAATGTTACTATTACCTCTCCTATGGGAACTTCTGTTATGATCGTAGATCGTATCGGTGGAACCGGTGGTGGTGTTGGCTGTTCAGGAGATGACATTCTTGCAACTCTTGATGATGCTGCTGCTCTTCCAATTGAAGGTCAGTGTGGTTCGGGTGTACCATCTATTGATGGAACTTTCAGCCCTAACAACCCACTTGCTGCTTTCAACGGTGAAAGCACTCTTGGGGATTGGACTATCACAATTTCTGATAATGCAGGTGGTGATACAGGAACGCTTAACGCTTGGGGTATTACTTATTCATATGCAAACACAAATACTGATGTTGTTATTGAATTGGGCCCAGACGGTACTGCTACCATAGATCCTTATGACATTATTAGCAGTGTGGACGAAGCTTGCGGTATTGCTACTGCTGCTGTAGATGTTCCAGAAGTTAGTTGTGCTGACATAGGAACAACTATCCTTGTTACTGTTTTTGTAACTGATGCTAGTGGAAACTTAGCTTCTTGTTCTGCAAACGTAACTGTGGTTGATCTATTGGCTCCAGAAATTACTTGTCCTGCAGATCAAACTGTTGATCCAGGAGCTGGTAACCTGTTCTACATTGTACCGGATTATTTTGCAACTGGCGAAGCCACTGCAGATGACAACTGTACAGATCCTGTAACAATCACAACCCAAGATCCTGCTCCAGGTACAGCATTGTCTGATGGTGTTTACACTATCACTATGACTGCAACTGACGAGTATGGAAACACTTCAACCTGTAACTTTGAACTTACAATTGAATCAATTCTTGGCGTGAACCAAAACTCATTGGAAACTGGCGTGGCTTTATATCCAAACCCAGCTGCCAATGTGGTGAACCTTGTTAACAGAACCAACATTTCTTTAGAGAAAATGATGATTTATGACATAAACGGAAAACTAGTGAACCAGACAGACCTTCGCAATATGCAGGCTGAAAAAGCAGTGGATGTTTCATCCCTTGCCGCTGGAGTTTATGTTGTTCAGATTATTGGTGACAACGCAAGCACTGTGAAGCGCTTGATTAAAGAGTAATCACCAAATAACCAACCAAAAAGGAAAACCCCTTCAGCTTTGCTGAGGGGGTTTTTTGATTTTGTAACGTTGAAGATAAAAAGTACACTAATTCCTTATCTTTACAATCCAATTAAAAAATTACCATAGCATGAAAAAAGCAATTCCCTTTTTAGCGTTCGCCCTAATTCTTATGGGCTGCAACAATTCCAAAGAAAAAGACAATCAAAACAAAACCGAAGAACAAATGACCAATAGCGAAAACCCGCTACTTTCCGAAAGTACCTTGCCTTATGGTGCCCCGGACTTTTCAAAAATTAAAGACGAAGATTTTAAACCCGCAATGCTTGAAGGAATTGCCCAGCAACAAAAAGCGGTAATGGCTATTGCCAATTCCGAAGAAGCGCCTACTTTCGAAAATACGGTTATTGCCTTGGAGAAGAGTGGAATGCTTTTAAATAGAACCGCGCAGGTATTTTATGCGCTTGCAGGTGCAAATACCAATGAAACACTTCAGGCGGTGGAAGAGGAAATGGCACCAAAATTTGCAGCTATAAATGATGAAATATATCTTAACGAGAAATTGTTCTTACGCTTCCAGACTTTATATAATAAAAAGGAATCCCTAAATCTTGATGCGGAATCCTTAAAATTGCTTGAAGAATATTACGAAGATTTTGAAATAGCTGGAGCCAATCTTTCTGCCGAGGATAAAGAAAAACTAAAAGACTACAATTCCAGATTGGCTACCCTTACCACCAAATTCGGAAAAACCCTTTTGGATGCAAACAATGCCGGGGCGGTAACTTTTACCAATAAAGAAGACTTGGCTGGAGTGGATGAAGATTTCCTAAAATCTAAGGAAAGTAAGGATGGGAAAGGATGGACAATCCCACTTCAAAATACTACCCAACAGCCCTTATTGCAATCTATGGACAATAGGGCGAGTAGGGAAAAACTGTTTAAGGCCGCTTGGCATAGAGCCGATCAAGGCGCAAATGATACACAGGAAATTATCAAGGAAATTGTTGAAGTACGCGCCCAAAAAGCAAAACTGTTAGGCTTTAACAATTATGCCGAATGGAGCCTTCAAAAAACAATGGCAAAAACTCCTGAAAATGTAAACAAATTCTTCAACGGCCTTATTCCGGCAGCCACTGCCAAAGCTCAAGCTGAATCAGATGAAATTCAAAAAATGATAAAAGCCAAAGGGCAGGATTTCACCTTGGAACCTTGGGATTGGAACTATTATGCCGAAATGGTTCGAAAGGAAAAATACGATCTTGACGAAAACCAAATAAAACCCTATTTCGAATTGAAAAATGTTTTGGAAAAAGGTGTTTTCTATGCGGCCCAAAAACTGTACGGCATCACATATAAAGAAAGAACGGACATCCCAGTATATCAGGAAGACGTAAAGGTTTACGAACTTTTTGAAGAAAACGGGGAAGCATTGGGTCTTTTCTATACAGATTATTTTGCACGCCCCAGTAAGAGTGGGGGAGCTTGGATGGACAATTTTGTTACCCAATCCAAGATGTACAATAAAAAGCCAGTGATATTTAATGTGATGAATATTCCAAAACCCGCTGGCAATGAACCTGCTTTATTGACCTATGATGAAGTAGAAACCATGTTCCACGAGTTCGGCCACGCCCTGCACGGCTTTTTCGCAAGTCAGCAATATCCATCGCTTTCAGGAACTGCTGTGTCTCGTGATTTTGTTGAGTTTCCTTCACAGTTCAATGAAAACTGGGCGCTGTATCCAGAAATTCTGAAAAACTATGCGCTCCACTATAAAACAGGAGAGCAGATTCCACAGGCATTGATTGATAAAATAAAGAATTCCGGTACGTTTAACCAAGGCTATAGCCTAACGGAAAACTTGGCGGCTTCCAATTTGGATATGCAATGGCATATGGTTTCAGCCGATAAAAAGATAGAAGACGTAAATGCCTTTGAAACGGATGCTTTAAAAAGAACAAAAGTGGACACCGTTCATGCGGTCCCGCCTAGATATCGTTCCACTTATTTCTCCCATATTTTTGCGGGTGGCTATGGTGCTGGTTATTATTCTTATCTCTGGACCGAAATGCTCCATCACGATGCCTACAATTGGTTTGAAACCCATGGAGGTTTAACACGTGAGAATGGGCAACGTTTCCGCGATATGGTTCTTTCCAAAGGAAATACATTGGAACTTGAAAAAATGTACAAAGATTGGCGCGGTAGCGATCCTAAAATTGAACCCATGCTAAAAGCGAGAGGGTTGAAATAGAAAATGAAATTAGCCACGAATTCACAAATAATTTTTTACAAATATTCGTGAATTCGTGGCTAAAATTTATTTGTTACTTCTTCTTTTTACTTTTCCCCATTTCCTTTTTAGGGTGTACAAGTTTCAACTCATTAATCAAATTCTTTGCGCCAGCGTACTTATCCATAATAAAAAGCACATAGCGGATATCCACCATAATGTTGCGGGAAAGGGCAGGGTCATAATATAAATCACTCATGGTGCCCTCCCAAACGCGGTCAAAATTTAGGCCTATTAAATTTCCTTCGGCGTCAATGGCTGGGCTACCAGAATTTCCACCAGTAGTGTGATTTGTTCCTATAAAGTTAATTGGCATCTTTCCGTCCTCCCCATATTGGCCGTAGTCTTTGGCTTTGTATAGATCAATCAGTTTTTTGGGAACGTCAAATTCATAATCGCCGGGAACGTATTTCTGCATTACGCCTTCAAGATGGGTTACGGGTTCGTAATAAATGGCATCGGCTGGAGAGTATCCCGCAACTTTCCCATAAGTTACTCGCAAGGTGCTATTGGCGTTTGGAAAAATACGTGCGTCTTTTGGGCTTAATTCCAACAAAGCTTTCATATAATCGCGCTCCAGACCTGAAATGTTCAATTCCAGTTCTTCATATTTAGGCGCAACCTTATCAAAATAAGCATCCGCCATTTCCTTCACCATTTGATAGCCCGGGTCGCCGTTCAATTTTGCAACAACCGTTTCGGCATCGCCGGTGAGTAAGTTTTTTACGGATGCATAATCTACAAAAGCAGAGTTTTTATAGATGTTTTCGGTTACAGTCTCTGTGTTCATGTTCTTAAATGAAGCAGGCAAAAATTGAGCGGGAACGTTTTTCGCATACAGTGCAATTAAAGCTTCAAAAACCTCTTTGTCCACTTGTTTGCTGTAGTCCTTATATTGGCCTTCCAAGGATGTCACTAAATTGTTTCTGCGGTCTTCAAAAGATTGGGCGCCACGGTTTTCATAAACCTGTTTCAGTTGGTAGGTTTGATATGCTGTTTTCAGCAATTCCACATTTCGCAATACAGTTTCAAGAAAGTATTCACGGGCGAGGGAATAGGGTTCAATTTCACTATAATATTGTTCAAATTTTGGCAATAACTGCCCGAATTCCTGTTGTTTCCCTTTTTTATTAATTTCTGAAGTAAGTGCAGTTTCTTGTTGCTTCTTAATTCCTACGGCGTTACTTTTTGTCAAACCGAGGGTTTCGCCTTTCCATTTTTTCCAGTAGTTGGCAATACGGGCGTATTTTGAAGCATATTGAATCTTTATCTGCGGATCGGCACGCATATATTTATCCTGTATGGCCAAGGCTGCATCGCGAATGGCAATACGTGCTGGATTGATGGTGTTTACAACCTGCTCAATGGCTATGGACGGCAAATATTCATCGGTTGTTCCGGGATAACCGAAAACCAAGGTGAAATCGTTTTCGGCTACACCGTCCAATGAAATGGGTAGAAAGTGTTTTGGGGTGTAGGGCACGTTATCTGCGGAATATTCTGCGGGACGGTTATTCTTGTCGGCATAAATTCTGAAAAGGGAGAAATCGCCTGTATGTCTTGGCCATATCCAGTTATCGGTATCGCTACCAAACTTCCCAATAGAGGAAGGTGGCGCGCCCACCAAACGTATATCCTTAAAGGTTTCCACTACAAAGAGCATATATTGGTTGCCTTCATAAAAGGTGCGCACACGGTTTTCCTGCCAAGCTTCTTTTGGCGAAGTCTGTACCACATTGGCGATGTTTTCCTCTATCTTTTTTTGTTTGTCCGCTTCAGTCATTGCTTCGGTAATTCCATTCATTACTTGGTTTGTGACGTCTTCAATACGAACCATAAAACTTGCGGTAACCCCGGGATTGGGAAGTTCTTCTTTTAAGCTCATCGCCCAAAAACCATCCTGCAGATAGTCATTTTCTAATGAGGAATGTCTTTGGATTTGTGAATAACCACAATGATGGTTGGTAAGTAAAAGTCCCTGGTTGCTGATTACTTCGGAAGTACAGCCCCCGTTGAAGTGTGGTACGGCATCTTTAAGGCTCGCATTGTTAACGTCATAAATATCCTTGGCGGTCATTTTCATGCCGAGGTTGGTCATTTCAGTTTCGTTCATTCCCTCCAAAAGTGAAGGAATCCACATGCCGCCTTGTTGGGCGAATAGGGGTAGGGATAAAAAGATAAAGAGTAGGCGGAATAATTTCATTTGCTGATTAATTTAGAATTCCTGCAATATACTAAATAGTAAAATTTTATATCGGTTAAATAAACAATCGGGAACCTAATATGGTAGTTTTGTAAAATGAAAGAAGCCCGACTTATTTAAAATCGGACTTCTTTGTTAAATATAAATGTGGGTTTTGTTATGAGCCGCACTGATCTAGACAGTATTCAAAATACATTGCCCAGCTGTTTCCGCCATAAGGAAGGCCTGCACCCCAGGCTGTTTCGTTTCCTGAAGGGCCGCTCACTTCTGCATGGGCAGCAATACAGAGGCAATTTGGTAAAGATGCAATTGGAATACTATAGGTATAGCTTGTGGTTCCTTGGGCATGTGTGGCTGCATATGGAAAATGCCCTATTTTTGGATTTCCTGATTTGTTGGCGGGTCTTTCCGAGCATTCACCAACAAAAAGATGTGTAGCGTTTAATACCCAATCGCCTTCCATAGTATAAGTGACCAATAGGTTTTCTCCGTCAATAGCTACTTCTACATTTCCAGAGTCATAATGCTGTCCGGCCATAAGATCCACTTGGGTACAAATCTCAGCACCTGGAATCGGTTCTTCTCTACTGTCTAAAGCATCTTCAGCGTTGTTTTTTTGAAATAGTTCCAGATCCGATTCTTTGGAGCAACTAAGTAAGACTGTAAAACCTACAAGTAGGATAAGTAGTTTTGATTTCATAATATTTAAATTTGGGGTTAGTGACCAAATATAAATATAATATTTAATTTATCCGTTAAAATGTAATAAATAATCGATTAAAAGCATAAGTAATTTAACAGAATGTTAAATAATTTCACATATTTGATTTAATGGGCATTAAAGAATAACCCTGGTACATTCTATGATAATGGTTGTCTATTCTTTTATAACCGTATGGGATCGGCGACCATTGTTGGTCTGAAAATTTATTAAATAAGTACCTGCAGCGTATGGAAAGTCAAAAGAATAATGCTTTGTGCCTGCTGCGGCAATTCTGTCGCGCATTAAGCTTTCTAAACGTTTTCCGGTCATATCATAAACTTCAATCAACAGATTGTCAATATGCGTAAAGTCTATAGAAATGTTCAGCTTTTCTTTTATGGGCATTGGGGCAATTGTTATTGAAATATCTTCGCTGCGTTCATCGGAAAAATCACTAACCGAAAGTTCGTCTTCAAATTTATAGATAGTTTCCCCCGAGGCATATCCAAAGTGGTCATTAAAGATTAAAAACCTGTTTAGGTTAAAGCCAAGCCCTATATCTGTCCAAGTATTTCCTCCATCGGTGGTTTCATAAAAACCGCTGTTGTGGCCGCCCATCCAACCATGTGTAGGGCTAACAAAGCCAATACCCTGCACGCTTGGGTCGGGAAAGTTTTTTTCTTCCCAAGTAGCGCCGGAATCGAATGACTTGATTAATTTTCCTTGAAATCCCGATTCCACGGAACCGTAAATAAAAGTATTGTTTTCCATTAACTGTAGTTTCCACACATATTCCCCAGCATTCCCTGAATTATAGATTTCTTCCCAGTTTTCACCTCCATCCTCGGTTCTAAGGATAATTCCACCATCTTCATTTTGCCCCGAGGCATAGCCAAATTGCTCGTCAACAAAAAGAACCTCTACTAGCGCAGTTGCATAATCGCTCATATCTGTATATTCCCAAGAAACGCCTGCGTCTGTGCTTTTAATAAAATAGGCTGGCGTAAACCAAGCGCCACAGCCATATACGGTGTTTTCTCCTACGGCATCAATACCACAGATGGCATCGGGATTGGTGGACATAAATACTTCCTGCCAATTTTCGCCTCCATCTGCAGTTCTGTAGAAAACCCCGTCAAGGGTTCCCAAAAGGCCTATATTTTCATCAATAAACTCAATATTTCGAAAGTAGGAGAATAGTTCCAATTGTTGCTCCCAGGTTTGTCCTCCATCAGTAGTTTTAAATACCAAGCCCGAAGGTCCGTTTGCAGCCCAACCCAATTGTTCGTTTAGAAAAAATATATCGTCAAATCTTCCGAGTCCACTTGGCGCATTGTCCAAAGCTTTCCAAGTTGGTTGAGCGGCTGTGAAGAATGATATTGTTGAAAAAGCTATAAGTGTAAGAAGGATTCTAATTTTCATAATCTTTATTTTCTAATGCGAAAAATACAAGTTTATTTTTAATTAGTAAATATAGCATACAATACCAATTAGAATATTAAACCATTTCAAAGTATTGCAACAATCCGCAGTGGGCCGCCGCTACCCCCTTTAATTTTCATGGGCAGGGCAATTACGGAAAAACCTTTAATGGGGAGTTTATCAAGATTCGTTACATTTTCAAAAGCGGGGATGTTTTTGGAAAGCAAGGTTACATGGCTCTCAAAAAGCTTCGATTGGCCAAAATCTATGCTCGGCGTGTCCAAACCAATGGCATGGATGTTCCTATTGTTTACCAACCATTTTGCAGCCTCTGGGGAAAGACCGGGAAAATGTAGCTTTGCCACGGCATCGGGCCCGCGCTCGTCTGTTCCCAGATATTTTATTTTGTCGGGATAGAATGTGGAATATCCGGTTTCAAGCAAGACAATACTGCCGTCGGGAATTTTGCCGTTTGTATTTTCCCAATCTGTAAAATCTTCAACGCTTATCAGGTAATCCGGGTTTTTTAGTGCCTTTTCGGAAACAACTATTTTTATGGCAGATCCTATCAAATTTTCAAGGGGAATTTCATCTACGGTTTGGGCGTTTTTGGCAAAATGTATAGGAGCGTCAATATGGGTGCCGCCGTGTTCCGCTGTGGTAAAATTGTTTGCGGAATAGAAAAACCCATTATCGGTATCGCCATAGGCTACGGTGTCTAATTCAAATTCCTTGGCGGTAACCCAATAAATAGACTCTCTTGAAAAAGTATGCGTTAGGTCTATTATCTTTCCATTTGGAAAAGGTTTTGGACCTTCTTCAGAAACTATATTCTTTACTGTCGAATTATTTTGACAGCCCAAAACAAGGAGAGCGATGGTTATAAAAAGCAATATGTTTTTCATAATGGATGACTTATTTCTAGGGTTAAATTAATGCTGCGGTAGCTATTTATTCCAATTCCCGGGTTTCAACGGACAGTTCAATCAAAATGCGCATCACCGTATTTTTGGAAATACCCAGTCTTTCAGAAATAGCGATCATACTTAAATCACTTTCCTCTCTTATTATTTCAGCAACTGAACTTTTTAGCCAACTATCCTCCAAATGTGGGTTGTCGGCATTTGAAATTTTTGACAATACCTCGGCTTCCAACAATTCATTTAATTTTGAGTCAAAATACTTTTCCTCAAATGGACTGTCGGGTTTCATAGGGGAGCCGCCCGAACGCGTGGGCCCTTCAGTGGCTGTTGACGGATCTATTGAAGCACTTTTTTCCTTCATAAAATCCTTTACGTTTTTATCATGGCTTGACTTGAGCGTATTGATTTTTTTAAAATCTACAGGCTTGAAAGTGGTATAGGGAGAGTCGTAAAACAGGTTTTCTGATATATAATCATTCATGGATAAAATGGGAATTAGCTTGTCATCCAATAACGATTCCTGTAAAATGGCTTCAAAACCAATTCTAAACATGGGCGGGTTGGGGATTGTAAAATGTTTTGCGTCCCTACTTCGAACGTGTGAGTTTAAAATCACTTCAAGCGCTATTAAATCTGGTGCTTCGGTGTTGTCTTTAAGAATTACGTTCTTAATATTGTTTACCATAATATTAAAAAGCGAATCATTTTTATGGCTATCCCCTTTAAGATATAGGTAACTGCACAAAAGTCCTAACATAGGCGATTCAAACTTGTTGCGCGCCGCGATATTGATGGTGTTTCCCTCTAAGGAATAATCATTGTTTTGCAGCGCATCCAGAAGAGTGTCAATATATTTATGGTCAAAGCTATCAGGTATAAATCTTCTTTCCGGCGATAAAAAGGTTCTAATGGAACCAAATTGCGGTTCCCTCGCAAGCATCATAAAGAACTGGGTGTGCCAGTCCTTAAAAACATATATGGGTATTTGTCTGGCATCTTTCCCACTGTAGATTAAATAATAAAGCCCATTGGGAAGCATCATATTAAAAGCCAACCAGCCAAAATCTAGATCGAAAGCGACCTTTGATTTATCATTGAAATCATAGATTAAATATCCCGTTTCATCCACCAGTTTAAATTGAAAGAGAATGGGGGAATCTGTCTGCTGTTTGTAAATATCATACATTTCCCTGGAAGAAAATCTCAAAAAGATGTAAAGGGAATTATTTTCCAGGCTATTTGATTCTACGGGATTGGTGCCTACTTGGCTATGGTCTATGGAAGGATAAGTGTAATATTCGTGCGAAGATCCGTAGGCTTCCCCTAAGGTTGCGGCCGTAAATTGGGTGGGCGGGCTTATTACTATTGTTGATGCAGAAACACCCCATTCATTGGGACTGCCCACAAAAAAATTCTTATCAGTGTCCAAAAAGAACACCTCATCTTGAACGGCTCCATTTAAGGTAACCCGTAATTTATAGATGCCTGGGTATTGCTTAAAATAAATATCCACTAAATCGCTTCTGGATTCTGGAGCTATTGTACGGTTGTTGCTATCAAACAATTCAATGGTGATTAGATACGTATAATTAGCGGATACTGTTATTTTTATAAGATGTTCCATTTTCTATAAAAATTTAAAGTTTTGGTCCTTTCCGTTTGCGAGCACCTTAAACAGCAACACTTTTGAAGTGTCCTTCTCTTTTATAAAGTAATCGCCCGGAAGCAATTTTATAGCAATGGTTTCAGAATCCATCGGATTAAAGATCTTTTCCAGCCCTTTGTTACTAAACAGTTCAATTTCATTTTTAATACTGCTAGCTATCTGTATAGTGCAATCCACTTCCCCGGTTATTACGTTCAATTGGAACAAAGGGATGTTGGCGCCAAAGGTGTGTTTTATCTGGGGGGTTTGTTTATAGCCGTGCTTATTTGCCAAGGGCGGAATTTGTTGCTGTAAATAATCCCTCAAACGGTCTGCGTTTATTATGCCTTGTTCATCGGCAGCCCCACCCTGTAGTGCTTCTAATAATACCTTGGTAAAAACACCTCTTTTTTCGGCACGGGTCAGGGAATCCACATCGGTTAAATCAACTGGGTTTGCATTGGAAATAACGTCCACCTCAAATGATTGGTCTTGATAGAGGGTTGCATAGGCAGTAAAAACATTGGTAGCCCCAACAGTGTCTCCTGAAAAGGAAGTATCAAATGTAGGCTGCAATGGCTGCACATTTATTTTTGTATTTCGGCAGCAATCCATTAAAAAAATAATCTCCTTAAAAGCACCATACCGAACAAGCACATCTTCATATTTGGAAGAGGAAAGAGCGGTATTCCTTCTGGTATCAGACCATTTAGACAGACATAATGCGGTGTTTTTTTCATCAAACTGAACCCCGAGACCGTGTCCCGCAAAATAAAAATACAACCGCCTACAGCCCTCTGGATTTTTAACAGCCTCGTCCAAAATAGCAACGGCAGCTTCGTCAATCTGGTCCTGTATGGGGTTTAAGGGAGTTTCTGTGGAAGTTATTTTAAAACAATTTGCTTCGGGAATATTGCCGCCCTTGGGGTCCAAGACCCACTTTTCAAAAGCATTGGCATCGTTAATAGCACCGTGTAGGGTTCTCAAGCCCCTATTTTCAACAGGCGTATAATTATTGATCCCAATTATTAAGGCAAAGTCTTGATCCATCATGGGCTTATTTTAAAAAGTGCAATACGCTTTTAATGGTGGCAGGGTCGTCGTCAAAGCCACCGTGACTAAGGGATTCCGTTTGTAGGCCAATGGCCGAGCCAACATCGCTTTTAGAATAGACCACACTGTTTTCAATATTGGATAAATACGCAATAACCGCTTTTAGTTCCACCGCTTCATGATAGGGTTTTTCCGAAAGAAGATAACGTTCCATTCCCAAAATATAACTGTCGTAATCTTTCCCCTCATTCTCCAATATTCCGGAAATTAAGTAGAGCAACGAATGGGTATAAAAATAAGGAACCATCCGGTCCTTCTTTTCAAAGGCGTCTGCCATAGTATACATTTTGAACTCTTTAAACTTGCTGGAATTCGCAATGAGCTTTTCAACAAACAAATCCACCCTACAGGCGGGAGCCATAAAGGCGATTTTGTTATAAGTAAAGTTGCTGTCCCTCTCAACGGTAGCTTGCAGCAGATTGCAGATAGCAATTGAGCCTGCACTGTGCCCCACCAAATTTATCTGCACCTCTGGGAATTGTTTTTTGTGGGCTATCAGTTTTTCCAACACATAGGTCCCCGCAAACATATTTAGATTAGACCGCAAGGCGTTATCGCCCCACATATCCTGGCTTTTCACCTTCATTTCGTTCCACACCCAAGCGCCAACTTCGGCTATGTAAAGTTTCCGAAGAATTTCCTCTATAATGGTTGGATAAAAACCGTGATCGCGTTTTGTGATAAAACGTTTAATAACCTTAAAGGCAATTTGGGCCACACTTTTAATAAAGAGTGCCGAAGAGATAATACCACGCCCACCTATATTTTCCTCAGTTTGGTCCTGCCCTGTAAATTTGTGCTTTTCAATGGCCTGCATAAACTCATAGTCCGGTTCTATCAACTGCCTGAACTCAGCTTGCAGTTCAAGCTCATACCTGTGCTCGTTGTCTGGCAGGGCGGTTATAGCTGCTGGCCCTCTGTTGTTTTTATCGAGAAAATCTTGGTCAAAATTTTCAAAGGGAACTTCCTTGTTTAATTCGTTTTCAATAACTGCATCTGGCAAGGATTGCCCTGCACCCCTTCCGTCGGCAAAATCGAAGCCCAGTTTTTCCGATAGCTTTTTCACCAACACCTTCACTAATTTATTAAAGATTTCGGTACTTGCAATTTTGGAAATGTTTGCCTTTAGGGTTTCTGAAAAGCCAGTTTCCCATACAAAACAAAGGGGCGCATGGTTATCATTCTTAAAATGGGTAGCCATTTTAAGGGCGGTTTCAATACCGGCCTCCTCATTTACCAGGCCTCCGTGAAAAAAGATGGTTATTTTTTCAGGCTTGTCTGCTCGAAATTTTTGGAATATTTCATCAATATCCTGGGTAGTAGTTTGGTATTTTCCCGAGGGTCTAAAGGTGCCGTGCGGCCCAACATTAACTACGAATTCTTTTAGTTCCATGTTTAAAAGGGATTAAGAAAGTTTGTATTTGCGGGGGAGGGAACTCAAATATATGAATTTTTTGTAACTAATTCATTGGATTGGTGTTACAGTTATAGGTTGTGGGTTTATGAAGTATCTAGTCAAAAAGCGGATTCCTTTTGGTAAAGTTTAAAGTTGAAAGCTTAAATTTTAAAGTATAAAGTTGAAAGTATTTTAGTCTTTAGCCTAAAGTTTACAGCCTACAGCCTTGATACTGTTTCGTTAATAAAAATTAATTATTTTAGTGGAAACATTCCACAGATGAAAAACTTAACGTTTAGTGTGCTCACATTCTTCGTATTGGCACTGACTTTTTCTTGCCAAGAAACCAAAGAGAAAAAAACAGATACAACTGTGGATGTTACAAATGCCGATAAAGGCACGGAAACGGCAAATAGCAATGCAACTTCAAATAAAGATAACGAAGAAAGCAGCGCTGAAAAAGTAGGTGATTCCTCCCTAACAGCGCAATATTTTTACACAACTACCGGGAATAAAGCGGCCATACAAATACGCGTAGGCGATGTAGACAACCTTGGCTTTGGCTGGGATAAGGGGTTTGATCCATTTTGTGGTCAAAATACAAGAAGGCACAGATTTCCTTGGCCGGTAGATAAAAAGGACCATTTGGGTACTGATCGCATTATGGTGGTAAGTAGTTATCAATCCGGGAAAAAGGATGGTTATACCTCCACGACATCAAAACCGAATAACACTCCAGTGCCGATAAAAATGGACTATAAAAAACCCACAGTGACCATTAACGAAGTGGTTTTACAATTGATGCTGGATGATTTTCAGGCTCCTGTTTGGAAAACCTCATTTCAGTTTTA
Organism: Aequorivita soesokkakensis; assembly: GCF_001641085.1. Classification (GTDB taxonomy): domain Bacteria; phylum Bacteroidota; class Bacteroidia; order Flavobacteriales; family Flavobacteriaceae; genus Aequorivita; species Aequorivita soesokkakensis. The sequence continues at coordinate 149,184 of NZ_LXIE01000050.1, forward strand.
CATCAATGACAAACGGCTTACTTATATAGAGCCCATTCTAAACAATTTAAACCAGACGGGTCCTGTGGGCAAATTGGTGCAAGTTGGCATTTTGCCCGAAGACCTTTATTTGTTTAAGGAAGGGGCTATAAATATTATGATAGACGACCCCGTAACGGGAGCAGGAGATGGTTTTGCCATAGATTTTGTTCAAGTTTTAATAAACCCCAAGGAAGAATACAATTGTACGGGCAGTATTAAAGGCGTGGTAAAAGACGAACAAAACAAGCTGCTAAAAGATGTTTTGGTTTCTGCCAATGGGTTAAAGGAAAACCTTACAAAAGAAGATGGCACCTTTAATCTGGAAGGAGTGCCCGTGGGAATGATAAACGTTAGCGCCGGCAAAAAAGGCTACGAAACCGAAAACGTAAATTTTGAACTGAAGCGTGATGAAACAAAGCAGCTAACCATTATTCTAAAGATAAAAGAGGCAGAGTCTGAAAACTATTTAGACGAAGAAATAAAGGAAAAAGGCTTCGTGAATTTGTACGGAATCTTATTTGATACGGGCAAGGATGTTCCCAAGCAAGAATCGCATGCAACCTTGGAACAATTAGGAAATTTTATTAAGAACAACCCTAATTTAAAATTAGAGATAATAGGCCATACCGACTCTGAAGGCGATGATGCATACAATAAGGATTTATCGCAACGCAGGGCAAAAGGAGTTTTAAACTGGCTTCAAGAAAAGAAAATTAATGTGTTGAACATCCAAACACAGGGAATGGGAGAGTCCAGTCCTGTAGCCAGCAACAAAACCGAATCAGGCAAAGCGCTAAACAGACGTGTGGAGATTAAGGTAGTTGAATAAGGGTATTACTTTGTCGCTATTAGCTCTTGGCGCTTCGCTAATTCCTCATCGCTAAGCGCTTCCTTGTATTCAATTCGGCAAACGCAAAAGCTAAATTACTTAGACCGTTCCTGTATATAGCTTATAACAAACAGCGCCAAAAACAAAACAACGGTGGCAACAAATAGATTTCCTACACCCATAATAAAACGGTTTTAAAGATTTGAAAAAGTAAAGATAATGAATTGGAAGAAATGTTGAGGTGTTGATTTATTGAATTGTTAATTGGCTCTTGGCTCTTTTTGAGTTCTTTCTACCTTCCCGTAAACAATAAACAATGAACAATAAACAATCCAACTAACAAATCAACAACAACCGCCGTTCCCCTGCTTTTTCCATAGGGGCACGGTGCACGCACGGTAGCACCTTACTTTCTGGATAATCCACAGCCAACCGCCATAAATTGCCAACCCCTAAGTTGATGGGCTGTGCATTTGGGGTGGCTTGGTAGTGTAAGTCAAAAAAGTATTCCTTTAAAAAGGCTTCAAAACCTGCGCCTTCTTCGCCATCGTATAATACTTTGAGTTCAGCGCGTATTTCGGGAACAAGCACTTTTTGAATGGCTTGCGAATTTGGAAGGATATCACTTGCCGCACCGTAATACGTGCATAAAAAAGTAGATGTTGGTATAGGCGACCTATCTACGTGATAAGAATAAACATCCGTGGGAAGCAACGGAAAATCCGCATCCCGCTCATAATGATTAATCACATTTAGAACGGGTGCTGCCCCATAGGCTTCCAATAGTTTCAAGTCGTTTAAAAGTACCTCCCGAGCAAGCCTTCCTTGTTCACTCAACTGAAGTTCCAGCAGTTTCTTTGGAGGAATGGTCGCCATAGTTCCAGCACAGACTAGCTTATTGGCAATTTCAGAAAAATCCCCTATCAACTTACGGTGCCAACAAATTGCATTTATTTCCCCCAGAAATGGAGCAGCCAATAGCGCTTCAAAACTTGTGACTTCTTCAATTTGAGATGGAGCAGAGGAAGGGTTTTTCATTATTGAAACAAAGGGAATATATTCATTGGGTAAAAGTAGGGATAATACGCTTTTTAAAAAACTGGGTAAAACCGTTAATACTGATATTGGGTTTTTGTAAAATTGATAAGGTTGCTAATCTCAAATAGAGACTTTAGGTTATTAGCATAAAAGTACTTTTTATAGACTTATGCGTATTAATATTTACTGGAGTCAATTGCCTTGATCAGAGATAACCTCTGAATACCTCCGAGATATACCCGATGTAAGGTGGGGGTAAATAACGAATCGTTACATTTGAAAAGCGGGGCGGAACACCTTCACTGAAAAAGTTACAGTGAGTGAAAGATATAAATGTGGATAGGAAGCAGTTGTCTTTAATTTTTTTTTTATAAATGTATACGTATAAAATTTTTTTGAATAAAAGAAGGTAATTACATCAAAACCCAACAGAGCCTCATAATATAAAATCCTATTTTGTTTTTTTATTTCTAAAAGTTAAGTGAACGTTATTTACAGTACTAAACATTTATTAGCAATTCATAGGAAGGACTTGTTAAAGATAAGGTTAATTTTTGTAAGTAAAATGTTTACAAGGTTTTTAATTAAGGCATCACCGAAGTTTAGTGCCAAAAATTTTGATTAGATTTAACCAGCAAAATATGTTGAAAATATATATCGGCTTTGTTTGTCTATTTATTTCGAGCATAGCTTAACTACTTTCAAATCACTCAAAAAATGACACTCTAGCTCGGTGATTTGAAGGTAGTAAAGTGGCTTAAAACTGTTGAAAGCAAGCTTGCCTTTCTAAACAAAGGCTTAATTTTAAAAGTAATGAAGAAGGACTGATTTGCTTAAACCTTAAGTGATAAATGAAAACATTAAAACAACAAAGAGCAAATTTGGAATCTCACCAACTTAGGATGCGTTTACTAAAAATGCTTGTTTTTTTTTTAAGTGTTACACTTTCCCAACTGAGTGCTCAAACGCTATCTCAAGTAGAATCATTATCAACGGCAGATGCTTTGCCTTTTAGGGATGTAGCATCAATTACACAGGATAGTCTCGGCTTTATGTGGTTTGGAACTACTCAGGGGCTTTTAAAGTATGACGGTTATTGGTTCAAACAATACAACAGTAATACCGAAAACCCCAACTTTATATCCAAAGAACTATTAACAGATCATAATACCATCTACACGGGCTCAGGTCATATATGGTATGTAGCAAATAATTCATTGTTTAGATTGAACATAAAAACAGATAGTATTCGATCTTACAGCAAACTAGATGGCTTGAAGGGAGGTGTTATCGAACTTCATGTAGATCATAAAAAGCAAATTTGGATAGTTTCAGAAAACCATTGGACTTCTTCCAAAGCAGATACGAAGCAATACCTCCAAAAGTTTAATGAGACAGGCAGATTTAAAGTAATTGATAGTGTAAAAAGAGGAGAACGAGAATTTACCAGACTAACATCAGATGCTGAAAACAACCTATGGTGGACCACAATAAATGGGGGTACCAGAAAATATACGGACAAAGGCAATATACTTGATGTACTCACCTTGGATTGGTGGAACAGCTTCGCTAATGATTCCTTTGATCCAGCCAATTCCTTAATTCCATTTGACCGTGCAACTATTTCTGCAAATAGTGAACCGTGTAATTGCCCCAATAATTTTGGAGGTTTTCTGTTTTTTGATACAAATAATAAACATTTTTTCTTCCCTATATCTGGAGGAATTTTTAGGTTCGATCCTAATTCAAAAAGAATGGAATGTCTTTTAAATATCTCAAAGGGCATTAATCATGCTATTGAAGACAATGAAGGTAATATTTGGTTTGCAGGACAATCAGTATTATATAAAATGGATAGCTCCGGAACTATTTCAGATTTTACTGAAACCATACATCAAGTGCTAGATTTCACTAATATTTCTCAGCTTTTTATTGACAGTAATGGGTTGCTTTGGATTTCTACCGATAACGGACTCTTAAAAATACAGGTAAAACCTAAAATTTTTGATCAACTGTTTCGATCCACTGAAAAGGGTTGGGGAAATAGCATGCGCAGTATTTTCGAAACAGCTGAAGGAAACGTAATGGCCATGTACGAGCGTGAAAAAAAACTCATTGTATTCGACTCTCTTGGAAACCAACTAAACAATTTGGAGTTATGGGGTGATTATCCAAAAACGTTTAACCCCTTGTTTGGGGCTCGTTTTTTTGCGATGGATATAAATAAGGAGTACGTATATACGGTAAATGATTATCTAATTAGAATTCGATTAAAAGATGGTCATACCACAATTTATCCCCAATTTTCAAATCGACTAAACATCACCGGTCCTAATCCGATTATAACCCTAAAAGATGGACGCTTATTATTTGGTTTTACACTTTCAAAACTTACCATTTACAATCCTGTTACAGGGAAAAGTGAGTTGGTTTTTAAAGATAGGTCTCACCACGATATCTTGCATTTTCGTTTTTTTTTAGAAAGCAAAACACCCGGAATCATATGGGTTGGGACAGTTAATGACGGGCTTTTAAAAGTAAATGTGAATGGTACGGTGGAAGCGCAGTACTACTTAAATTCTAACCCCCCTTTAAACAATAATAATGTAATGGTCATTCATGAAAATGAAGATGAAAGTTTGTGGCTGGGTACGTTTGGAGGAGGCTTAACATACTTGAATCCCACAAAAGGGAAAGTGACGTTTTATACAGCAAAAAATGACTTGCCAAACAATAATGTGGTTGGAATTCTACCCTATAAAGAGTCCTATCTTTTAGTGAGCACCTATGAAGGACTTTCTTTTTTTAATACCAAAACGAAGCAATTCAAAAATTTTTATGAAGAAGATGGGCTTACCCATAACGAATTTAACTTTACATCCTTCTTTAGGGACAGTAAGGGCTATTACTACTTTGGAGGAATGAATGGAATAAACAGATTTAAACCGGAAAAATTAATGGATGAGGAACTTCATTCGAACCCCATTCGTTTTACTTCCTTAACCCGTTTTAACAGTAAACAAAACGATGTATTGCATTTCGATTTGTCGTATGTACCCCTTGAAGGTATCACAATCTCACCCTACGATGAATATTTTCAGGTCAATTGGACCATACCTAGTTATTTTAAAAATAAATCAAATACATATTTTACAAAACTAGAGGGTTATGAGTCGTCTTGGTTTTTTCAAGGGACAAACCCCTATGTGCGTTACAATAAATTACCCGCTGGCAATTATGTACTAGAGGTGAAAAACGCAGCCTTCAGCAATTCAGAAGATGGAAACACCTTAATGATCCCTATTTATGTAAAACCGATATTCTATAAAACCTGGTGGTTTATTTTATTGAGCATATTATGTGCGTTGGCAATTATCTATGGATTGTATAGACTCCGTATCAAACAACTATTGGCTGTAGAACATTTGCGGACAAAAATTTCAAGTGATTTACATGATGATCTAGGCTCCATGCTTTCCGGTATTGCCATGCAATCTGAATTATTGGAAGCTAATGCTAGAATAGAGGACAAAAACAAACTAAATAAAATAGCGCGTTTAAGTAGAGATGCCATTTCAAGCATGCGAGACCTGGTGTGGAGTATTGATAACCGCAAAGAAAGAGTTTCAGATTTATTAGAGCGCATGGAAGAACTTGCAGAAGAATTATTATTCCCTAAAGGAATTAACTTTCATATGGAAAAGAACAACATAGCTCTTAACAAAAAGCTTCCCATTATCACAAAGCAACACTTATTTTTTATTTATAAAGAGGCTATTACCAATATCCTAAGACACTCCAACGCTAAAAATGTATGGCTTCAATTTAAAAATCACCAAGGGAATTGTATCGTACTAATTAAAGACGATGGAACCTTAAAACCATCCAAAAAATCAACCGGCTTCGGACTTTCCAATATGGCACTTCGCGCAAAGAAAATGAATGCCACGATTAATTTTAATACTGAAAACGGATTTGAGATTTATATTAAGTTGCCATTTATGTTGTAAAAAAACCACATATTGATGTTATTGCAACACATAAATAAGTAGGCTACCTTTAAAATCTCATTTTAACAAACCTGGATGAAAACCATACAACTTGCCTTTATAGAAGATGATCCTTTGGTTCAAGATAGTTTGAATGCATACTTTACGGATCAATTACACACACATATATTATTGTCGGCTACTTCGGTGGAAGCGTTTTTGGATGCATTGCCCAATGCAGATACCCTTCCATCTATTTTACTATTGGATATTAATTTACCCGGGATTTCAGGAATAGATGGATTACCATTGATTAAAAAAGCCTGTCCGGATACGGATATTATCATGCTCACCACCTTTGAAGAAACAGACGTCATTTTTAAAGCCTTATCCAATGGAGCCTGTTCCTATGTATCCAAAAGGGTGTCACTCGAAAAAATTTCTGAAGCGGTAACGGTTGTTCATGAAGGAGGTTCGTATATGTCTCCTTCCATCGCCAGAAAAATAGCAAACTTTTATATGCCTAAAACTGAAAATAAAAGCGTTTTGACAGACCGTCAAATGGAAATAGTAAATGGCATCGTTTCAGGAAAAAGCTACAAAGTAATTGCGGAAGATTTATTCGTGTCCTTAAATACAGTTAGGAGCCATATCAAGAACATCTATAAGATTTTGGAGATCAACAGTAAGACCGAATTGATCAAAAAATCCTTCGACAGAGAACTATAAATCACACTTCATTCACGAATTTATTTCAATCTTTCAGCAGAATGGAATGGTTTTTTTATAAAGCTCATTTCGGTTTCTATTTAAGACTCTTCAGTACAAAAAACCACATCAAGATGTGATTGACATTAGCTTTTATAGTAAATATCTTAGTGCACATGATTTTACTTCAATTATACGAAAGTAAATCACTTTGTAAAAGATTCTATTATGAAATTAAGAAGTATTCCAACCATTCTATTTTTTTTATCCTTTTTTGGTAGTCTAAATGTAAGTGCACAAGTGGGTATTGGCACCACGAGCCCAAATGCCCAACTGGATATACAGGCGTCCAATCAAGCAACCCCTGCCAATACGGATGGTATTTTGATACCTAAAGTAGATGAATATCCGGCTGTCAATCCAACAGCGCTACAAGACGGCATGTTGATCTATGCCACAGGTGCCGGAACCCCGACAAAGGGATTCTACTATTGGGACAATGCGCTTACTGCCTGGGTTCCTTTTGGGGGTGGAGGTACGGTTGAAAAGATAGATGATTTGTTGGATGGTAAATCGGATAGCGATGGTACCGATGATGGGTCTTCGGTGTTTTTGGGACTTAACGCAGGTGCTGCCGATGATAGTTCCAACAATCAAAATGTCGGGGTAGGGTTTAATGCATTGACAATCAATACAACGGGTCGTTCTAATTCTGCCTTTGGCTATGAAACATTAAGTTCAAATTCTATAGGTGTTTTCAACACGGCATTAGGACATCATGCCTTAAAAAAGAATACAACTGGCCATCAAAATACTGCAACTGGGAAAAATGCCCTGACTAATAATACTTCGGGAGGAGATAATGTTGCCGTAGGATACAACGCAGTTAGTAATAATACCACAGGAACAGCTAATGTTGGAGTGGGGGTTAGTGCCTTGGGTAATAACTTTATTGGCAGTAATAATGTTGCTCTTGGAACTCAGGCTTTAACTACAAACTCTGGAAGCAACAATACTGCTGTAGGACGTACAGCAGGAGGATTCACTACCAATAATGTTACCGCTGTAGGATATTATGCCTTACTAAGGAATCAATCAAGTGAAATAACAGGTATTGGAGCGTTTGCACTAGAAAACAACCAGGGTGCAGGAAATGTAGCTCTGGGCGCTTATACGTTACAAGCAAATACCACGGGTATCGAAAATACAGCTACCGGTTTTGAAGCCTTAAAATTAAACACGACAGCGAATGGCAATACGGCCTATGGCTACAAATCATTGGCCACAAATGCAACAGGATTATATAATACGGCCATAGGAAGGAATGCTTTAAGAAATAACACGTCAAATTATAATATTGCAGTTGGTGCATCTGCTATGTTCTCAAATACCATAGGTACAAATAATATTGCAGTGGGCACAGATGCGCTTTCTTACAATGTAAGCGGTAATAATAATACTGGTATTGGGTCCAGTGCGCTTCGATCAAATACTACTGGAAATAGAAATACTGCAAGTGGGTTTTACGCTTTGACTTCAAACACCACAGGCATTGAAAATACTGCCACAGGGAATTTAGCTTTGGACAAAAATGGCACTGGGAATTACAATACTGCAATGGGGTCTGCGGCCTTAACATTAAATACCTTCGGAAATCATAACTCGGGGTTTGGAAGGGAAGCCTTGCTAAATAATACCACAGGTTCCTACAATACAGCAGTGGGAGTGGGTGCGGCCTATAGCAATACCACAGCGAGTGGTAATACTGCCGTAGGGGGGGCTGCATTGTATTCCAACACTACGGGAATTGAAAACAGTGCCTTTGGAAGGGAGTCACTTTATAATAATATGGGAAGTAGCAATACCGCAGTTGGATTTAGATCTTTATATTTAAATACCATTGGTTCGAGTAATTCTGCAGTAGGTGTGAATGCACTCTATACAAACACCTCAGGTACAGAAAACACAGCCACAGGTTTTGAAGCTTTAAGATTAAATACCACCGCCAATGGAAATACCGCCAATGGCTATAGGGCTTTGACTTCAAATACAACTGGGGCAAACAACACTGCAGTTGGTGCTAGTGCCTTAAACGCAAACACGACTGGTTTTAGGAACATTGCCATAGGCTATAGATCATTAGAAAGCAATACCGATGGATATCATAATGTCGCTATAGGCGCTGAGGCATTAGCGTCGAATAACTTTGGTTATTTCAACACAGCCGTAGGTGATAATGCTCTAAAAGGAAATGCCTCTGGAGTGAATAATACGGCCATTGGCGCCAATTCTATGGGGGTTAGTACCGGTGGAGATTATAATACAGCATTAGGGGCTGGTTCTTTATTTAGAAACACCACTGGATCTAATAACACAGCCCTAGGTTATCTCACCATGGAGTACAACACTACAGGTACATTTAACATAGCGATAGGACAGAGTGCTTTAGCATTTAATACGATTGGCAATCAGAATACGGGTAGTGGGTATAATGTTTTGTATTCAAATACCACCGGAAATTTTAATACAGCGGATGGATCTCATGCGATGTATGGGAATACCACGGGTTCCCAAAACGCTGCGTTGGGAGTCAATGCGTTGCGAGCCAATGCTACTGGAACAGATAATACGGCGGTTGGCTTTAATGCGGCAAAATCAAGTTTAGTCTCCAACCTTACTGCTATAGGAGCCTATGCCCTAGAAAACAATTCTACGGGCATAGAGAATACGGCAACTGGGTTTGAGGCGTTAAAATTAAATACCACGGCCAGCGGCAATACGGCTTTTGGGTATCGGGCATCTGCCTCAAACACCACAGGTAATAACACCACTGCCATTGGACAAGGTGCTTTAGAAAATAATACGGCCGATTTTAATACAGCAGTAGGTAATAGCGCATTAAATTCAAATACTACAGGTATTAATAATACCGGAATAGGTAATGGTGCACTTTCTGCAAACATAACTGGTGTTTCTAATACAGCTATCGGAGTGAACACGCTTCTTAACAATACAGGAGGAAACTATAATGTTGCTTTTGGATATATTTCCTTATATAGTAATACTACAGGCAGTTATAATACCGGTAGTGGATTAAAGGCTTTGTTCTCAAATACTACCGGTTATGAGAATACTGCTATGGGTGCCTTTGCCTTAGATGACAATACCATTGGCTATCAAAACACTGCTATGGGTACTAGTGCATTAGATGCAAATACCACCGGTTACCAAAATACGGCTTCAGGGTATTTAGCTTTGGGTGCGAATACCTCTGGTGGGTTAAATACAGCCAGCGGTTTTAGAGTTTTAAAATCAAATACCACTGGCGCTAATAATTCGGCTTTTGGTGGAGAAGCACTCAATGGGAATACATCCGGAAATTTAAATGTGGGGATTGGCTATGGCTCTGGAACTGGTATTACCACCGGGAGCAACAATATCGCTATTGGCTATAATGCACAAGTGCCCGTGGGTACGGCATCCAACCAAGTACAAATAGGCGATGCTAATATTTCTTACGCGGGTATTCAAGTAGCCTGGACGGTTACTTCAGACAAGCGTTGGAAAGATAACATACGTCCCTTACCGTATGGCCTAAATATGATAGAAAAACTGACTCCGGTAGATTATATCCGTAAAAACAATACATCCGAAACCCGTGAGATAGGATTTATAGCCCAAGATTTGAATGAAGTGTTACAAGCCTTGAACTATGACGATCAAGGGCTGCTCACCACCGATGATCAAGGATTTATGAGCGTGCGGTACAACGATTTTATTCCTGTGCTGGTAAAAGCGGTGCAAGAGCAACAGCTAATGATTGCCGAACAACAAAAATTGATTGAAACCCTTCAAAGGGAAAAAGGAAAACAAGAACTAATTATTTCTCAAAGCCAAGAAACCAATAAAAACATTGAAGCTAGACTATTAAAATTAGAAGCCCTTATTTCTCAATGATTTAAGTAAGGAATTACTTTATTACTGTTGTTGGTATTTGGTTAATTACCTCTAAAAGACCTACAGCGTATAGCTAAATAAACTACTGGAAACGGACTGACGGCTATTACGGTTACTAATACAAATGGTGAAATCAACACCCTTATGGAATTTCTTGCTAGGTTTATTTTTTATGGAACAGATGCTATTACAGGAACTTTAGCTTGTATGAAGAAGATAATGTTACTGCTTTTAAAGGTATTACAGGCAAAGTATACTATTTGTGAGGCCTGTATATCTTACCTTCTATTACAAAAATTGCAAACTTTTATATGCCAAAAAGCAAGCACAACAGTGTGTTAACCAAACGTCAAATGGAGATAGTAAATGGCATCGTTTCTGGGAAAAGCTATAAGGTAATTGCGGAAGATTTATTCGTGTCCTTAAATACAGTCAGGAGCCATATCAAGAACATCTATAAGATTTTGGAGATCAACAGTAAGACCGAATTGATCAAAAAATCCTTCGACAGAGAGCTATAAATCACACTTCATACACGATTTTATTTCAATCTTTCAGTAGAATGGAATGGTCTTTTTATAAAGCTCATTTCGGTTTTCTATTTAAGACTCTTCAGTACAAAAAACCACATCAAGATGTGATTGACAACTGCTTTTTTAGTGAATACCTTAGTATGCAGGATTTTACATCCTAATAAAACTAAATTCAACATACTAAATATTTCACTATGAAACCAAATTACAAAACCTTCGTATTTTTCGTATCCTTTTTTGTACTCTGTTTTTCTGAAGTTGCTCAGGCTCAGAAAAAGAAGGTCGAAGCACCCATCCCTTCGCTGTCCGAAATTGAAGACCCAGTGCAGGCAATGCCTACCAGTAAAAAGTCCGTTGCCAGTTTCGCCATGCAAGGCTACCCAGAAAAAATAGCACCACCTAGTTACGAACAAAAAAGTTCAACCCAGATGGCCAAAATTAAGGATGTAGAAAACATGACGCTACCAGATTATCATCAGAAAAATCTAGCAAGAGCAGCGAAAATTTTGGACGTTGAAGACAATACAAAACAAGAGGTAACATATCCAAAGGTCTTGTTCCCCACAGCGGCAATGGTAAAGCAAGCAAATAAGCAAGTGGCCGGACTCGTCGCGGTCCTGAAAGCTGAATCCAATACCTCTTTTAGTATGGCCGAAAATGACAATGTGTTATTGCATTATAATTCTACTACTGGAAAGATCGAGTTATCTCCCTTAAATAGCAATTCCGAAGTCTTACAGGAAGTAACCGCTACCTCTTTAAATGGCGTACTTGTCATTAAAGGGAATAATAATGACAACAATTTAGTGGTAGACGATTCGGTTTTGGAGCTTGGGATTCACATACTTTACGAAGGCGGCGGGGAACAAACTACAAAAGGGGATATACTAACCCTAAAAAATACGGGTATGCCTTGGGAAAATGTGGTGACAAGCGCGTATAACAAAAGTTCAGGAAAAATTATTGTCAACAATAAAAGTTTCATTACGTATACAGGTTTGGAGCCTATCATTTACTTAGGCACTGGCGGAACCCTTACTATTAATTTGCCCAATGTCCCAAATCCTGATGTAGTAGTGGCAAGTGAGGTAACACCAAACCTTACCATTGTTTCCGGAAGCACTTTTGAGAATCATCTTTTTAATGGGTTTGATGCAATTGTTATTAATGGTGGAACCGATATGGACAACGTTTCATTCCAAGGGGTAGACCCCACCATGGATAGCGATATGACCTTGAATTTTGATACGGACGACTTGGTAACGTTTGAAACAACTCCTACCGATCTTGTCAATAAAGATATAACTGTTAATACGGGATTTCTTGTAGTAAGTGAAGATATCACTACAATGGGAAACATAGATCTTACTTCGGAAAGAAGTACTGTTATAAACAACAATGCCACCATTTCGGTCACCGATGGCGCGATCAGCATCGCGGGTGGAACAGCCATTGTCATGAATGATGTGTATAACGGCGTTCTGCTAGACGATGGAAACGTACAAGCAACCGGAGTGGGCACTATTACAATCATAGGTACGGGGAGCAATGACGGCGCTAACAGTAGAACACAAGGCGTTTTTGTAACAGGAACGTCTTTATTGGAAACCGTTTCAGGGGATATAAGCATTACCGGTACTGGGGCATCATCCGGAATCGAACGGCAAAATGGCATCAGGATCAATGAAGGGGACGCCGATGGCGCTACCCTGCAATCGGCCGATGGTGACATTTTATTACTTGGATTCGGAGGAAATGGTACGAGCATACATAGTGATGGAGTCTACCTGCATGGCGTGAATCCAATTCTACTCACCGGAACGGGTTCATTGGTTGTTACAGGTTTTGGTGGAACTGGAGCCTCATCGTTGTATGGAGTATTTATTGCTTCAGGTCTCATTAGTTTGGAAGATGGATCTGTTGAACTGAATGGAACTGGAGGTGTTGGCAATGGTAATTTTTGCGAGGGTGTCGGACTAGTCAACGGAGTTACAGTGCAAATTTCTGGAACAGGGACTGTTTTGGTTTCAGGACAAGGCGGGTCTTCAAGCGGAGGGCAGCAAAATGATGGAATCGTGATACAAGCATCTAATATTAAAGCCTCTGGCGGAGGTATAGTTTTAAATGGTAATGGGGGCTCAGCGGGCTTTGCGATAAATGCAGGAATTTCTTTTTTGCGCGGTGCAAATATTGAAGATTCTGAAAATGGGGATATCATACTTAATGGTACTGGAGGTGCATCAAATCAACAAAATCATGGAGTTTCGTTTGACCTTGCTCCTAATTCCTCGGTGACTACCAATAATGGAAACATTATAATCACTGGTACTAGTGGAATCCCAGGGTTTGTTAATAGGGGAATAGACATGAGAACTGGTAATTTGTTGGCAACAGGAACAGGTTCTATTCAATTAAATGGTACCTCAAACTCTTCTGGAACTTTAAGCGAAGGCGTCTATGTAGAGAATAGTAATGTTTCTACCACAACTGGAGATATCACCATGATCGGAGCAGGAAACGGCAACGGCCTTGCTAGTGATGGAATAAATGTGCTTGAAAATTCATTGGTGAGTACTACCTCAGGTAATATTACCATGACGGGTACTTCAACGGCCGTGGGCCAACAACATAGAGGTGTTTATATCTATACACCCGCAAAATTACAGACGGAAGACGGTACTATTACCATAAACGGTACAGGAGGTTCTGGAGCATTTGGTGAACATCATGGTGTCGTATTGGGCGGAGGTAATGTAGTTCGGGCAACAGGTTCTGGTTCCGTAAATGTTACGGGTGCCGGTGGATCTGGGGGTGCTATTAACGCTGGAATGCTACTTTATAATAATGGCTTGGTATCAACTTCCGGTGGTGGTATAACGTTCAACGGACAAGGAGGCACGGGTACCGGAAATAGCCATTTAGGTATTTATATAATAGCAGGGGGCTCAATTTCTGATACGGCAGGAGGTAGCATTGTACTCAATGGAACCGGTGGAACGGGAGCAGTTACCAATGTCGGTGTTTATATCAATGGGAATCTTGGATCTTCTATCACAACAACCAATGCAGATATTAGTATTACCGGTACAGGTGGCACCGGAGGCGATTCTAATAATGGGGTTCATATAGAATCTGAAACCCAAGTATCAGCAACCGGAACCGGAGCTGTACAAATAACAGGTATAGCCGGAACCGGAGCAAATAATAACGTAGGAATTCTACTGGTAAACCCTGCTGTAGTGCAGACCGAAGATGGCAACATCACCATGAATGGAACCGGGGGTAATGGATCAGGAAATTTTCAAGTAGGTACCGCCCTGCTTAACGGAAATATAGTCCAAATAGCGGGTGAAGGTATTGCCAATATAAATGGTACCGGAGGTACAGGTATAGATAACAATTATGGTGTTTTGGTGCAAAATGCAGCGGTAACAACCTCCGGCGGTGGTGCAGTGATAACCGGTGATGCCGGTCCGGGTTCGGGAGATGGACAGATAGGCGTTATTCTGTTGTTGGCATCCACTATTTCTGATGCAGCAAATGGCGATCTAGTACTAAATGGAACAGCAGGGAACGGAGTAGATCTTAATTCCGGTATTTTCCTGGATGGGGGATCAAGGGTGAGCTCATTAGACGGAAATATTTCGATGAAAGGGGTTGGTGATGGAACCGGGGATTTCAATCATGGTCTTCAAATGTCGGCAGCCGCAGTTATTGAAAATACGGGTATGGGTTCAATCAATCTACAAGGAACCGGAGGTGACGGAGTTTATATCAATCAGGGGATACGAATGGAGAATACGGGAACAAAAATTAGTACTATCGATGGTGGAATTACGCTATCCGGTACTGGAGGGAACGCAACGGGGACAAACAATGAAGGAATCACAATTATAAACGAAGCTAGTATTGAGGCGGAGGGAACGGGATCTATTACTTTGACAGGAAACGCTGTTGCCGGTGACGGCAGTAATAAAGGGGTGGTTCTATTTGCGCCAAATACCTTTGTCCGCTCTAATGGAGGTGGAATCGCAATCACTGGAAACGGTGCCGGGACAGGGAGTAATAACTTAGGAATTTCACTGGAAAATGCTTCTAGTATCCAAGATATGGTGGATGGAAATATTGTTCTGAATGGAACAGGCGGTAATGGTCTTAGTACCAATCGAGGCATTAGCATTACGGCCGGAAGTGTTGTCACAACCATGGACGGCGAAATTTCACTTACAGGGCAAGGCGGTATTGGCACGGGAAACAGCAACGATGGGATACTCATAAACGGAGTGGGCAGTCAAGTGACTTCGAGTCAAGGTAATATACAAATTATGGCCAATGGGGGTAGCTCCGGAAGTGGCAGTCAGCATATTGGCCTTTATGTAAATGGCTCCGGAACCATTCAAACCGTAGATGGGGACATCAACATACAAGGGGTAGGCGGTGATGGATTAGGGAATTACCATAATGGTGTTCACCTTGCTTCCCAGGGGCGTATTGAAGCTACTGGAACAGGTAGCGTGGACATTACCGGTATTGGAGGTGCCGGCACCAGTAGCAATACTGGTGTTTGGCTTCAAAATTCAAATACACGTATTACTGCCAATGGTGGCGGTATTGCCATCAATGGAACAGGTGGTCCCAGTACAGGTGATTTCAGTATAGGGGTGCTCTCCGGATTTGAAGCAGATATCATTGAAAATGGAATGGGGACCATTACAATTGATGGAGCGGCCGATACGGCCAATTTATGCAGTTGTGGTGTCCTATTTCAAAATACAGGCTCTACTATTGTGTCAAACGGTGGTGGTATCACAATTACAGGAACGGGAGGGAATGCACTTTCACAAGACGCCACAGGATTATATACATACGAAGGTCTCTTACAAGATACCGGGAATGGAACTATCACAATGAACGGAATTGGTGGTACAGCACCTAGTTTTGGAGCTGGAACTTGGATAGACGCCAGCTCTGTTATTACAACAGCCACAGGTGCTATTCAAATAGCGGGTACCTCCACCAACACCCCAGGAACAGGAAAGGAAGGAATACTTATTGACGGAAACTCAGTGATTACATCCACCTCTGGTAATATCGATTTACTGGGAACTTGTGTGGCGGAGGAGACATCCGCAATTAATATAGCCGCTATAGGTGGTCCCATTGCCACGGGAGGAACCATTACGGCTACAGGAATTATCGGCGAGATCAACACCCCCGCAGGGATTCCGGCAACGGCTATTTTTGAGGGAGCCAATACCATTATAAACGGTGTATTCTCTCCGGGGCAATCGCCCGGACAAGTAACTGTAAACGGTGACTTTACTATAGGGTCCGGAGATAGGCTCTTAGTTGAATTTTTGGATTACCTGAATCCGGGAACCGATTTTGATCAAGTGGTGGTAAACGGCTTGGTTACTATTACAGATGCTGCGCTAGAATTGGATAATATTACTGGTGCAGCTGAAGACTCCTGTGAAACTGTAACTTTAATAGACAACGATGGAACAGATGCTGTTATTGGAACTTTTGCAGGGATAGCCGAAGGAGATTCCGTTAATCTAGGAGACATTACCGGCAAGATATCCTATGTAGGGGGCGATGGAAATGATGTTGTTCTTGTGCTGGACGATACATTGCCAACAGTGACCTGCCCCGCAGACATCACGATCAACACCGATGCGGGCAACTGTTCCGCAATGGCAAGCTTCCCAATGCCTATAACACAGGACAACTGTGGGGTGGCAACGGTGGTGCAGACCATGGGCGACCCAAGCGGGAGCGCTTTCCCAGTGGGCGTTAACACCATTGAGTTTACTGCAACAGACGTGAACGGGAACACCAACACCTGTAGCTTTAACATTACAGTTGTAGATAATGAAGCACCAACAATGATCTGCCAAAACATTACCATTCAATTGGATGCTTCAGGTAACGCATCCATAACGGCAGCAGATGTTGACGGAGGCTCTACCGATAACTGCGGAATTGCGGGCACATCTGTAAGTCCGAATACTTTTGACTGTGGCGATGTGGGCGATAACCCAGTAGTGCTTACAGTTACAGATGTCCATGGAAATTCCAATACGTGTACGGCAATAGTAACGGTTCAGGATGTGACCAATCCCGTTGTTGCCTGCCAGAACATTACGGTTGAATTGGATCCTCTAACAGGAACAGTGACCATTCTTGGAACGGATATAGACAATGGTTCAACAGATGCCTGTGGCATCGCAAGCTATGACCTGGACATAGACACTTTCGATTGCTCTAACATCGGCAACAACACGGTTGTGCTCACGGTGACCGATGTAAACGGGAACAGCGATACGTGTACCGCCATCGTAACGGTAGAGGACAACACAAGCCCGGTGCTTGTCTGCCAGGACTTCACCCTGGAGCTAGGCCCGGACGGAACTGCGATGCTTGATCCAAACGATGTGATCGCGAGCAATACCGACAACTGTGGCATTGCAACGGTAGCCGTTGATGTCAATGAGTTTAGCTGTGCGGATATCGGAACCCCGGTAACGGTACAGGTATTCACCAGCGATGTGAACGGTAACCTGAGCACCTGCACCGCAGTGGTAACCGTCGTGGACCTATTGGAACCGGTACTTACCTGCCCAGCGGACCAAACGGTCGATCCGGGAGCTGGCAACCTGTTCTACATCGTTCCGGATTACTTTGCAACGGGCGAGGCTACCGCAATCGACAACTGTACGGACCCTGTTGCGATAACCACACAGGATCCTGCTGCGGGCACACCGTTAACAGATGGGACCTATACCATTGCCCTAACGGCAACGGACGAGTACGGCAATACGGCTACGTGTGAGTTTGAGCTTACCGTGGAGAGCATTTTGGGAGTGGGCGATAACAATGCTAACATTGGAAGCCTACAAATGTATCCGAACCCGGCCAAGCACTCGGTAACGATTGGAAACCCACAAAGCCTTTCTCTTGAAAGCCTAAGTATTTTCGATTTAAGGGGAAGAATGGTAAAATCCATCGATCTTAGAAACATGGGAACACAAAAAACAATTGATGTCTCTGAAATGGCTGCCGCTACGTACCTTGTAATTATACAAGGTGAAAACGGCCAGATAACCAAAAGGCTTATCAAGGAATAGTATTTCATAATTGTTGATTTTTGATAAGAGATCGCCCGAGGAATTTCCTTGGGCGGTTTTTATTTTATGACACTTATAAACGCCGTTAGGGTATTCTTGAAAAGCCCCTTTAGAATTAGATTTAGTGCGGTACCATTGGAAGGAGGAAATATGTGAGGTGAGGAGCGGTTTTAGGTTGAATATGCCTATTGAATTGCAAATGCTTTATATATGTGTAAGCTTTTTACAAAGAACCAAAGGCGTCTTTTGTCCATGCTATATGTTGAAGGGAAATATTAACTTCCTTTACAAGCATTAATATTCGTTAAAATAAGATCAAGGGAGTACAGGAAAACAACTGAACAATTCCTTAAAGTGCTACGCTTAACCAAGTCTTGTTTTACTTACATATACATATAAGGCAATAGTGTAATACTACCACCCACATCCCGCGCACAGCCTTTCTATGCCATAGCTTTAGCGAAGGTGGAGACAACCCATAACCACCAACCCACTTTTCACATCTCACAACTCCCGTCTCCCCTCTCACGTCTCACAACCAACAACCGAGAAAGTAATTTTTAGTAGCGAAGTATTTTTAAATTTAATATCTTTAGTGTTCTCCCCCGAAGTATATTATATTCTTAAAACCAACTCGTTATGCCAACCATTCTAGACATACCGCCCATTGAGGTTGTTGAGAACCTCCGTTTACTTTCTGAAGACCTAGATGCCAAGATTCCCTCAAAAAAACTGGACAAAAACCTGCTGATTGCTACCTGGAACATCCGTGCCTTTGGCGACCTAACCCGAAAGTGGGACTCGGTAGGTACCGATTCCCCTAAAAGAGATTTGCAATCTATATTGTGCATTGCAGAAATCATCAGGCGGTTTGATGTAATTGCCGTGCAAGAGGTAAAAGCAAACATCCGCGCCTTGCGCGATACCTTAAAAGTATTGGGAAGCCATTGGAGCCTTATACTTACCGATGTAAACAAAGGCGATTCCGGCAATGGGGAGCGAATGGCATATCTATTTGATACCCGTCGTGTAAACCTTTCTGGGCTGGCCTGTGAACTGGTTGTACCCAACGAATGGTATGGCACTATAGATGCCAATGCTTTAAACGAACAGTTTGTGCGCACTCCTTATGCCGTAGGATTCCGTTCGCTGGATAAAACCTTTGTACTGGTTACGCTACATATTAAATACGGCAGTAATGCCTCAGATAGGGTAAAGGAACTAAAAGGAATTGCCAAATGGCTTGCAGACTGGGCGGGCGATATGAATGCCTATGACCAAAACCTGATTGCGCTGGGCGATTTTAATATTGATGCCCGTGGTGATTTGTTGGATAATACCTTTCTTTCTGAAGGACTCTCTGTGCCACCAGCCTTGCAGGACCCAACCGTTACACGCTCCATTTTTAACGAAACCAAATATTATGACCAGATAGCCTGGTTTAACAACCACCAGCACCTTCCCAATCTTTCTATGGAGTTTATAAAAGCTGGTAATTATGATTTTGTGCCGCTTGCATTACAAAACCAAAACCTAAGCAAGTTGAGCCTTTCATGGCATATTAGCGATCATTATCCGTTGTGGGCTGAGTTTGCGGTTTAGGGTATTGAGTAGTGAATGTTAGGAGTATTAGGAACACCTATTTCCTTTTTTATTTGCGTATTGACGATAAAAGTGTTTTTACTTCGGAATAGTTTTTTGGATTTGATATATTTGATATTCTCCCCATCGTCCTCCATAGTTTCTTAGTACACCGAAGCTTTAGCATAGGTGTATAGCGAAGGAGGGCATCGTCCCCCGACATAGTATTCCGAAGCTCTTAGTGCTCCGAAGCCGCGGCACAGGAGTATAGCCTAGGGATAAGTTATTGCAAATAACGTATGGGGGCAGTTAATTATCTCAATGCGATTTCCCGTAATGGGATTGAAGTACTATTGTATTATATTTGAAAACCTAACAAAATAGGCATTGCTTAATAATTGATTAAAGACTATACAAAACTCCTCATGTCAGAAAACCAAAAACAACAATACCTCAAACAAACTCTCTGGAATATTGCAAATGAACTGCGTGGCAATATGGATGCAGACGATTTTAGAGATTATATACTAGGCTTTATATTTTACAAATACCTGAGCCGAAAAATGGAGAGCTACGCAAACGTTATTTTAGAGCCTGATGGTTTAAGTTATAATACAGTTGAAACACATAAAGATGCCGAAGCCCTGCTAGAAGCAATTAGGTATGAAGCTCTAGACAAACTGGGCTATTTTTTAAAGCCTAGTGAACTGTTTAGCGAACTTGCAAGACGTGGTAATGCGGGCGGTAAAAACAATTTTATTTTGGGCGACCTTGCCAATGTACTTACAAGCATTGAGCAAAGCACCATGGGGAGCGAAAGCGAAGACGATTTTGGCAACCTCTTTGAAGACCTCGATTTAACCAGCAGTAAACTTGGCAAAACCGAAGACGCCAAAAACGAGCTAATCGTAAAAGTACTTACCCATCTTGAAGGCATTGATTTTGACTTAGAAAACAGCGACAGCGATATATTGGGCGATGCCTACGAGTATTTAATAGGGCAATTTGCAAGTGGCGCTGGCAAAAAAGCAGGCGAGTTTTACACACCCCAACAAGTTTCAAAAGTATTGGCTAAACTGGTGACAACCAATAAAACCAAACTGAAAAGTGTGTATGACCCTACCTGTGGCTCTGGCTCATTATTGTTGCGGGTAGCTAAAGAAGTAAAAGAAGTAGGTGCCTTTTACGGGCAGGAAAGCAACCCGACCACCTACAACTTGTGCCGTATGAATATGATAATGCACAACGTACACTACAAACGTTTTGATATTTATAATGAAGACACTCTAGTAAACCCAAGCCCAAACCATATAGACAAACGTTTTGAAGCCATAGTGGCAAACCCGCCATTTTCGGCAAATTGGAGTGCTAGCCCTTTGTTTATGAGCGACGATAGGTTTTCGGCTTATGGGAAACTTGCCCCAAAAAGCAAAGCAGATTTTGCCTTTGTGCAACATATGGTACATCAATTGGATGAAAACGGAACCATGGCTTGCGTATTACCGCACGGCGTATTGTTTCGTGGCGCGGCAGAAGGACATATTCGTAAGTTTTTAATAAAAGACAAAAACTACCTAGACGCCGTTATTGGCCTGCCAGCAAACATATTTTTTGGCACTGGCATCCCCACCTGTATTTTGGTACTCAAAAAAGATAGAAATACTAATGCAGAGCGCAGTAAAAGCATATTATTTATAGACGCCAGCCAACATTTTGAAAAAGTCAAAACCCAAAATGTATTGCAGGAAGAGCATATAGAAAAAATAGTAAACACCTATCGAACCTACTGTCATGCTGAGCCTGTCGAAGCATCTAAAGCCGCAATAGACAAGTACAGCCACGTAGCCACATTGGCTGAGGTTAAGGAAAACGACTACAACCTAAACATACCGCGCTATGTAGATACTTTTGAAGAAGAAGAACCCATAGATTTAAGCAGAGTAGTAGCAGAACTAAAAGAGATTGCTGCCCAAAGCCGAAGCACAGACGCTACCATTGCAGATTATTGTAAGCAGTTAAACATAGAAACTCCTTTTTAATGACGCTACTAACTGAAACAAGCCCTCGTTGCGAGCACAAAGGACGAAGCAACCTCATCACGCAAACAAGCCGTCGTTGCGAGGAGGCACGACGAAGCAACCTCAACATGCAAGCACCAACCAAACCAAAAAAACCAATGACCCAATGAAAGCAAAACAATTAAAACCACAATTGCGCTTTCCTGAGTTTGAAGGGGAATGGGAAGAGAAAAGGTTAGGTCAAGTAACTAAGTACACAAAGGGGTATGCTTTTAAATCAAAGGACTATAAGATTGAAGGAAAAAGAATTATTAGAGTTTCTGATTTAGGAGCAAACTATATAAAGCAGGATAATGAGAAAGTCTATATAGATTTTTCTGAAGAAGTTAAGTATGAAAAATATTCTTTAAAAAAGAATAATATCATAATAACAACTGTTGGCTCTAAACCAGATATGCTAGAATCCGCTGTAGGTAGAGGAATCTTTATAATTAATGACGATGAGGGTTTGTTAAATCAAAACATGTTGAAATTTGAAAATATTGATAAAATATCTAATAAATTTTTAATAGGTTTTATAAATAGCGATAGATATCAATATTTTATAAAAGGAATTGCGAGAGGAAATGCAAATCAATCGAATATTACTGTTGTAGATTTGCTAACATATAAAATCAACCTTCCCACCCTCCCAGAACAACAAAAAATAGCAAGTTTTTTAACTGCGGTAGATACCAAACTACAGCAACTAAGCACCAAAAAGGAACTGCTGGAACAATACAAAAAAGGCGTGATGCAGCAGCTTTTTAGCCAGCAATTGCGGTTTAAACAGGATGACGGGAGTGATTTTGGGGATTGGGAGGAGAAGAAGTTGGGGGAGATGTTTAAAATCAACGCAGGAGGAGATGTTAAACAAGAAAATGTAAGTTTAGAAAAAAACGATAAATTTAAATATCCTATTTACGCTAATTCAGAAAAAAACAAAGGATTGTATGGATATTCCGATTTGTATAAAATAGATTTTGAATGTGTTACAGTTACTGGTCGTGGAGCTTTAGGTGTTGCACATGCTAGAACTGAAAAGTTTTATCCAATAGTAAGATTATTAGTTTTAAAACCTAAAAAGAAGAGTAATGTTGTTTTTTTTGAAAACCTGATAAATCAAATTAATATTTTTCCAGAAAGTACGGGAGTGCCACAATTAACAGGTCCTCAGATATCTATTTATAAAATTAGGTTCCCTAGTTACGAAGAGCAACAAAAAATAGCCAGTTTTTTAAGTGCGCTAGATGCAAAAATAGAAACGGTACAAACACAACTAGAAAAAACGCAGCAGTTTAAAAAGGGCTTGTTGCAGGGGATGTTTGTGTGATTGCTTCGGCATGTTGCTTTGGCGTTCCGCCAAGCAAAACCCCTCGCAGTGACAGTCACTGCGAGGACGAAGGACGAAGCAGACTCACACACCCCAGCGCAAGTAACGTGGGATTGCTTCGGCTTGCAGCCGAAACAATTCCACCTCGCAATGACTGAAACAAACCTTCCTTGCCAGGAGGTATGTTAACAAAAGTAAAATGAAACATAACCGTCACTGCGAGGACGAAGGACGAAGCAGATGAAACCAGGATACGTTTACATAGTGACTAATAAAAACAACACCACGCTTTACATTGGTGTAACGTCTAATTTAAAACAGCGTATTTCGCAGCATAAAGAAAAGTATTATAAAAAATCGTTCACTGCCAGATACAATTGTGATAAATTAGTTTATCACGAAGCACACCAACAAATAGGCGATGCCATTGCAAGAGAAAAGCAATTAAAGGGTGGTAGCAGGGCTAAGAAAATAGCTTTGATAGAAAGTATAAATCCAAATTGGAATGATTTATTTAACGACCTTTAAAATATGACCAAACAATCTGAACTTCAACTAGAAAATAATCTAATTAAACAATTAGTAGGTTTGGGTTATAAGACTGTTGCTATTTCAGATGGTGATGGTTTGTTGTCAAATTTAAAAACACAGTTAGAGGCATTCAACAATACCGTATTTAATGCAAGGGAGTTTGAAACTATCTTAAACCATCTAGCAAAAGGCAATGTTTTTGAAAAAGCAAAAACCTTGCGCGACCGTTTCAACATAACCAGAGATAACGGCGATAGCTTTTATGTGCGCTTTTTTAATAATGAAGATTATGCAACAAACTTATTTCAAGTAACCAACCAAATAGCCCAAGAAGGCACTTATAAAAACAGGTATGACATTACGCTTTTAGTAAATGGTTTGCCTTTGGTGCAAATAGAGTTAAAGCGTAGAGGTTTAGAAATTAAAGAAGCTTTTAATCAGATCAACAGGTATCAGCGCCATTCGTTTTGGTCTAATCACGGCTTGTTTCAATACGTACAATTGTTTGTAATAAGCAACGGCGTAAATACAAAGTATCTAGCCAATAATAAGTTGCAATCAGTAAAACAAACCTTCTTTTGGGCAGACCACAACAATAAAAATATCACAGATTTAACTGAATTTGCAGCTGCCTTTTTAAACCCAAACCACTTGGGTAAAATGATTGCCAAATACATAGTCCACAACCAAACCCATAAAATATTAATGGTGTTGCGCCCTTATCAATTTTACGCCACAGAGCATATAGTAAACCAAGTTGCCACGAGTAATGAAAATGGTTATATATGGCACACCACAGGTTCTGGTAAAACCTTAACATCGTTTAAAGCCAGCCAGCTTATTATGGATTTGCCAGGCGTTCACAAAGTAGTGTTTGTGGTGGATAGGAAAGACTTGGATTATCAAACCATGCTAGAGTTTAATAGCTTTAAAAAAGACAGTGTAGATGTTACAAACAATACAAAGTCGCTGGTAAGGCAATTAACGGACGATTCTAAATTGGTATTAACAACCCTTCAAAAATTGAACAATGCCATTTCTAAAGTAAAATATGAAAAGGGCCTAACCCATTTACAAGATAAAAAAGTGGTCTTTATTTTTGATGAATGCCACAGAAGTCAGTTTGGGAATACGCATAAAGACATCACCGAGTATTTTAAAAGTAGTCAGCTTTTCGGGTTTACAGGAACGCCTATTTTTAGGGATAACGCCTCTAAAAATGATTTAGGAAAACGCACTACCAAAGATTTGTTTGGAAAGTGCTTGCATAAATATGTAATTACAGATGCCATTAAAGATCAAAACGTGCTGCGTTTTGGAATAGAATACATTGGCAGATACAAGCAAAAAAGCAATACGTTTATAGATATAGAAGTAGAAGATATTGATACTGCCGAAGTGTTTGCAGATGAAAAGCGTTTAGAAAAAATTGCAGATTACATAATTGCCTATCACAATCAGAAAACATTTGGTAAAGACTATTCTGCCTTGTTTGCGGTAAGTAATATTGAAACCCTAATTAAGTATTACGATATCTTTAAACGCAAAAAAGAAGCAGGCGAGCATGATTTGCGTATTGCAACTATTTTTTCCTACGGAACCAATGAAGACGATGAAGACGCACAGGATTTCATGCCAGATGATGATTTTTATGTAGCTGGCGAACCAGATAAGAACTATAAAACAAGTCATAGCCGCGACAAGCTAGATGAATATATTATTGACTATAATACAATGTATAACACTAGTTTCTCAACAAAAGACAGTCAGCAGTTTGAAAACTATTTTAAAGACATTAGCAAGCGTTTAAAGGAACGTGAAAAAACATCTTTTCAAGATAAAGACAGGTTAGATATTGTAATAGTAGTTAATATGATGCTTACTGGCTTTGATGCTAAAAAGGTAAATACATTGTACGTAGATAAAAACCTAAAGTATCACGGTTTAATACAATCATACTCTAGAACAAATAGGATTTTAGGCGAGCAGAAATCGCAAGGAAATATTTTGAGTTTCAGAAACCTTAAAAAAGCAACAGACGAAGCTATTACCTTGTTTTCCAATAAAGAAGCAATAGAAGAAATAATAATGCCACCGTATGAATCAATTGCCGAAAAATTTGATGAGGCTTTAAAAAACCTATTAGCGATTGTTCCCACCTATCAAAGTGTTGATGATTTGTTGAGTGAAGAAGATGAATTAAAGTTTGTAAAAGCCTTTAGAAGTTTACTGCGTGCAAAAAACGTTTTGGAATCGTACACAGATTTTGAATGGGAAGATTTAGGAATAGATGAGCAAACCTTTGAAAATTACCAGAGCAAATATTGGGATTTACACGACAAAGTAAAGCAGGACAACGCAAAACATAAAACATCTATTCTTGATGATATAGATTTTGAATTAGAATTAATACATCGCGACCAAATTAATGTAGCTTATATTTTACAGCTATTAGCAAAACTTAAAGAAGCTAAAACAACAGATGCCAAAGCACAGAAAAAAGCAATAATAGATATGCTTTCTGGCGATGTAGAGCTGCGTAGCAAAAGAGAACTTATTGAAAAATTTATAGAAGAAAACCTGCCTTACATTAGTGATGTGGATACTATTCAAGATGAGTTTGAACGTTTTTGGCACGAAGAAAAAATCCTCTCATTATCAAAAATATGCGAAGAAGAAAATCTAGACAAAGCACAGTTTAAAGCTTTGATAGAAAGCTACACAACCTACGGCCGTGAACCCTTACGCGATGACATATTTAAATGCTTAGACAATAGACCAAGCATCTTAAAAGCAAGAGAAGTTGGCGAACGTATTTTAGATAAAATGAAGGAGTTTGTGCAAGTGTTTGTGCAGGGGATGACGGGATAAACTAAATCAATGACGCAAGCTTACAGTGCGTGCCATATAGCTTATGAGGTAGGATTGGCATACCGTAGTATAAACTATTTTAATAATTATAACATTGTTCTCTCAAACTCTAATAACCACTGCTCCCGAAAATATTTTAAAATCAAAAGTATATACTATTCACTCTCTGGTGAATCAAGATAGAAAATATAATTATAAAAAGGAACTCCCAAACAATAGTGGTTGTTATGCATTTTGGTGGATTAATAACTGTCCGGAACTGAGAGGCATTTTAAAAAACGCGCAATATTATATTAAACTTTCACACAAAAAATATAACTGCGATGAGGATCATTTTGAGAAAATACAGTTTACGAATGAATGGATAGATGCCTCTACTCACCAAGTTGTAATTAATGACCGTACTGTTGATGCTATTTGCCTATATGTTGGTAAATCCACAAATATGCGTAATAGGGTTCAGGCACATCTAAAGCTTAATGTTGATGATATATGGAAGAAAATTGAGGTAAAGAAAAATGCGCCATATACTGCTAAAAGGTTGCGCGAAGTAAAGTTTGGTTTTGGGCAAAAGCCTAATACAGTCTCACAGCTTAGAATAGGGTTAGAAAGAGTTTTCAATGCCCATTGTGTTGATGTAATCCTTAAAAATGTAGCCCTAAGTTGGATGCCGCTTAATAAAGAACAGAATAACTTGGTCAATCGTTTTTATATTGAAGATAAACTAGTTTCTTGTTTATTCCCATTGTTTAATATAGATGCCGAGCGCTAACCTTATCTCCTCGCTGGCACCATTGTCCCTATCTTGACCTTATATATAAATATCATATCCAACAATCCTTTGTCCTCCGTAGCTCTTGTATTCTAAAACTTCAGCGTTAGAAGTATAGCATACGAATATAACGTAGGAGGAAACAATCCAACAGTCCAAAAAAAAACCTCCCCAAGTCGTCACTAAGGGAGGTTTCACTTTTAGCTAAAAATACTACCCAGTAGTAGCCACTTTCATGGCGTTCCCTTGGGCCAGTTCATACATAGCACCATTCACCTCTTGGTAAAAAATGATACCAGTACCCACAAACAGCTCCGAGGTTGCTGGAATGCTTCCCAATGAAGATAGATCAACCACAAGCGTAGTATCGCTGCCCACCATACCGCTCAACGGTATATCGGGGCTAAAGCTAACGCCGCCACGGCCATCCACACTTTCATCATCGGGCACATAACTGTCCAGAGTAGCATTGTAAAAATAATTGCTCACATACCCAGCGGCAAGCACCAACCTGCAGTGCGTCGCCCCTTCTGGTATGGTTATATAGGCATCAATGCTAAAATCCGGTACAACCCATGTCGCCTCGTCCCGTGCCACGTTCACCGTCGGGGGTGAAGAAGGCGCCGAAAATTGAGAGTCAAAAGGAGTAGAGGTATTAAACTCAAAACCCTTCAGTTGGTCTCCAAAAGTCACCAGGTTAAAGTCACGTTCTCCGCGAAGGCCAGAGCCACTGCGGTTTATCCGTTTCATAAAACGGTTTAGGCGTGCCCCCATATAGGTGTCCGCCATGGTCTTGGTTATTCCGGAAAATGCTTCCCGAAAAGCCTTCCCAACGCGGGAAGCCCCACCAAACTCACGCATGTTTTCGCGTGTACGTCTAAAAGCAGAATCGCTCAAGATCTTGCTCTTTGAAAGACTAGTTTGCGATTTCACGAGGTTTTCCCCGTCTTGCATATAGAAGGTCATACCATCTATGGTACCCTCCAACTTAATAAAAGATTTATTTCGTGCCATAGCTTAAAGTTTTAGGGTATCCCGGTACTATGGCAAATAAATACCAAGACACCAGATTACACATAAGATAAAACCCAAAGGCTTATCCGTTAAAATAAATCAAATTAAATAGTGGGGAGAATAAAAATTCAACGTTGAAACAATAAACCCAAAAGCCTCTAGAGTACATACTTTTGAAAGTATTGCCTTACAAAGCTATAAAATAAAAATTATAAAATCAAAATAAAATAACATAAAAATTTAGAGCATTCATTTTTTAAAAATCATAATATTGAATATAATGCAAAAAATTAACAGTTTGCCGGCAATTGTTTAAAATATCCGCAAGACCACTTGAATATGAATTTAAAATAATGAAACAAAATCACCCAAAAAAAAATTGAAAAAAAAAGCATTGCCAGCCTCAAAATAATCCCCAAAACCGAGAATTATTAAAACCGAAGAGTTTCCAGAAAGAATAAAATCCAAATCGGAAATGCGTTTTTCCAATTAGACTTTTCGTTTGTTTTGATATCAAGAAAAAATGAAAATAATTAAAAAAAAAAGAGTCAACAGATACCTAAGGTTTACCTAAAGGATAAGTAAGGTTTACTTAAGGTTTACTTAAGGTCATGGTAAGTTAATTCCTACAAATAATAACTTACAAATAAATGTTTTAAATGATGAAATAAAAGCCCTCATGCGCTTTGCTGAAAAGCGCAGCATTATAGCTAAAAACAATTTAGACCAATCTTTTATTTCTTAAAGCAATACCAGAACCAGATTTTAAATACCGTTCAAAATCGTAAGCCTTTTGTTTGTTGGCAAAAAGAGAAAGGTGAAAAAGTGTTATAGGTAGTTTATCTTTCGTAAAAGATACTTCGCCTTTGTTATGCGCAATTAGCCTTGTCTCGATATTAGTGGTATATCCTGTATAATATTGCCCATTTGCACATTTAAGAATATACACGGCGTAGGGTAGTTCCATAATTTATAGATTTATAATTATGGGGAGATTTATAAAGTTAAGAAATAAATCTTACTCTCTTACGCTTCTCATAAACTTGAAGCTACGAAGAGCGTAGGCGCAAGCCCTCACACGGAACCATTAATGATTGTACTGAATATACGCTGAAGCTACGGAGAGCGAAGGATAAGCCCCCCTACGCTTTGCTGAAAACGCAAAGCTTCGGAATAGAAGTGGACTGCGTCCACCGAAGCCCTCACACGAAACCATTAATGATTGTACTGAATATAAAAAGCCCCCCTACGCTTTGCTGAAAAACGCAAAGCTACGGAGGGCGAAGGTGGAGCCGGAGGGATTCGAACCCTCGTCCAAACGCGCAATTATACTGCCTTCTACATGCTTAGTTTTCATTTAGGTTTTCGTGGGCTTGCCGGTCGAAAACTACCAACGCACCCCTTAGCTTTACTTGAGCTTCACAAGAGCATCAAAGCACTACTCTTGCTAGGTTTACTTTTACGAAGCCACTATATCAACCGCCGCAAACCAAGGCCGTTGAGTGACTTCCTGCTTGCCCACCTTGTGGGCCGAGGCACATCCTACTGTAATTCGGATTATGCAGCTAGGGCGTAGTTATTCTCGCCGTTTAAAAAGTGTGAAATATGATATTAACGAGCTATATCCCAGCGCTCGGCATGCTTACAATACAATTAGACCCGCTGTCAAAACCAGTCGGCCCCTTTTTCAATGAACAATTAGCAATAAAGTATACTTATTGACAAAACCTATCAAAGTGAGTTCTCCTTCGCTAAAGCTTCGGAGAGCGGGGGCAAAGATACATGAAAAACCCTATCTTTGCCACCGCAATTAACCATTCAAAAAACATACCAAATGCCCATAACCTTTGCCATCATCAAAGAACGTAAAACCCCGCCAGATCGTCGGGTGGTTTTTTCACCGGAAAAGTGCCAAGAAGTCATAAAACAATTCCCCGAGGCACGGATAATCGTGGAAGCTTCAGATATTCGCATCTTCCCGGATGATGCCTACCGCGAAGCAGGGTTTGAGGTAGTGAATGATGTTTCCCATGCAGATGTGATGCTTGGCGTAAAAGAGGTGCCCGTGGATGCATTGATTCCGAATAAAAAATACTTCTACTTTAGCCATACCATAAAGAAACAGCCTTACAACCGAAAGCTGTTAAAGGCAATGCTTGCTAAAAACATTGAAATGTTTGACCACGAAACCATCGTGAATGCAGACAAGCATAGGCTTATTGGGTTTGGCTATTACGCAGGTTTGGTGGGAGCCTACAATGGTTTTAGAGGCTTGGGATTGCGCGATAATCTCTTCACACTTCCCAAAGTGGAACACCTTCCAGATCTGGAAGCCGTAAAGGCCGAGCTGGATAAAATCACCCTGCCGAACATTAAGATTATTCTTTCAGGAACTGGAAAAGTTACCAGAGGGGCAAAGGAGATATTGGATCATTTAAAAATTAGGGAAGTTACCGATGCCGATTATCTTTCCAAGGATTATAACGAACCCGTTTATTGCTTGATAGACGTTTCGGAATACAACAAACGCAAGGATGGTCGCGCCTTTGACAAAAATGAATTTTATGAAGACCCATCCGACTACGAAAGTGATTTTATGAAGTATGCCAAAGTGAGCGATGTTTTCTTCACAGGCCACTTTTATGGCAATGGCGCTCCCTATCTTTTCACAAGGGAAGATGCCAAAAGCCCAGACTTTAAAATAAACCTGGTAGCCGATATCTCCTGCGATGTTGATGGCCCCATAGCCTGCACCCTTCGGGCTTCCACCATTGCAGATCCGTTTTACGGGTACGACCCCAAAACGGAAAGCGAAACAACTTTTGACGCTCCGGGTGCAATCACCGTTATGGCCGTTGACAACCTGCCTTGCGAACTGCCAAAGGATGCCAGCGAAGGCTTTGGCGATATGTTCTTGGACAACGTGATTCCGGCCTTCTTTAATGGGGATGCTGATGGTATTTTGCAACGTGCCAGAATTACTACCCAAGACGGGAATCTCACTCCCAGATTTGCATATTTAAAGGATTATGTGGAAATTGCCGACTAACAAATTAACTTTTTGTTAACGATTATGCCGGGGATACATAATGACAAAAATGCACAAATGGCACTGGTCACTGGAGCCGCTTCAGGATTGGGGTTTGAATTGGCATTGCTTTTGGCCAAGGATGGATACTCTCTTATATTGGTTGATGTAAATGCCGAAAAATTGCAGGAAGCGCAAAACGAAATAGAGGCGCTTTATCCCACTCAAATACAAATACTGCACAAAGATCTGAGCCAACAGAATGTGGCGGAAGAAATATTCCAGGCGCTTGATGGCAAAAACGTAAATGTACTCATCAATAATGCAGGCTTTGGCATCTACGGAAGCTTTAACGATACCGATTGGGAACGCGATTTGGCAATGCTAAATCTGCACGTAATTACCACTACACATTTAACAAAATTAATCTTAAAGGGAATGGTTGCCCGTGGCAGTGGAATGATATTGAATATGTCATCCCTAGCTGCCTTTCAGCCGGGACCATTAATGTCTTTATACTACGCTTCCAAGGCGTATATTCTCTCCTTTTCGGAAGCTATTGCCAACGAACTAAAAGGTACGGGGGTTACCGTTACCGCACTATGCCCGGGCCAGACCAGGACCTGTTTTCAGGAAGTGGTATCAAATGGGGCAAAGGCATCGGAAAATAGAATAAACTTCAATATTGCTTGCCCCAAAGAAGTTGCTGAATACGGATATGAAGCAATGAAAAAGGGAAAAGTAGTGGCCATTCCCGGTAACTTTAACAAGTTTCTGTCAAAGCTCCCGCGCTTTGTCCCCAGGCGAACAGCCACTGCCATTATAAGAAAGATTCAGGAAAAGAATCGCGACCAATAGCGTTATAATTTCTTAAGCTGAATAGGCTCCTCAGATTGTATTTTCACCAAGCTTGCAAAAAACTGTTTTAAGGCTGGATAGGCTTCCGTTGGAAAACTTGGGTTGTTAAGTTTTACGCTTAATCTCACATTTATCTTGCTGCCGGAAACATCATACACCACAGAAAGCTCCCCATCGTTTTCAGGCAGTTTAAGCGATTTGTTTTCGGGCACCTTGACGATTTCGTATTGGTCCTTCACATCAATGGAAACCAAATAATTGTTCATAACAGGAATCCCAAAATCTATGGGATATTGGCGCGTTTCCTTGGTAAAGGGGTTTTCGGAAAAATAGGTCTCCATCAAAAAAGGAAATACAAATAGTTTATCGCCCACTGGCTGTTCATGTACGGTAATATCATAGGTTTCCTTATAAGGCTGCTCCAGATCTTTCTCGTTTTCAATTTGCAGGTTTGTGATGTCCAGCGTTTCGTTTCTACTCTGTTTTCTTTTTATAATATCTTCTTTATTGCGATTGTTGTTCTCCCTTCGCATCGGTACGGCAATATAGCCTGTTGAAACCTCATTCACCTTTCCGGAAAATAGCCCTTTGTCGTCTGCGGCCAGTTGCATGTTCACGTAATGCATGTTTTTATTTATAGGAACAATAGGCTCCCAAAAACTGCCTTTTTTAAAGTCCATTACACGGCCTTGTGGGCAGAGGTCACGGAAAGGCAATACACCAAACGGAGTGTATTTGTCGGTAGCATCCAAAAGGTAGGTTTCGTCCCCAATTTTAAGATAGACAAGGGCATAGATGAAATCGTTCAAAACAGGGTATTGCATCGTGGGCTGTCTAAAATCGCGGGTAGTGATAAGCATAATCTTGGCATCAATGCCCGCAGCATCCAGAGCATTTATAAGGGCGAGATTTATTTCGGAACTGTTGCCCGACTTGCGTTCAAAGGCTTCCTTCACGCGTACCTCTGAAAAAATCCGGTATTTGCCGTCCCAAGCCATTTGGTTCTGAATGTAATAATAGATGGCTTTGGCTTTTTCCAATTGCCCTTGGGTATTCATAATATTTGCAGGGATTGCATCCTTAAAATACCCGGAATACTTAAGCTGTCGCCCTAAATCCTTGTCGTATTTAAACACGTTGTCCACATCGTCCCAGCTTTTGGTATAGAGGTGTTTATCGCCTCTAAAATCAAGAAATTCAATCATTTCATAACCCATTCCGGAAACGTAGTTTTCCAAAGCGAGCATATATTTCTCCTCTTTTACGGCTGGCACATGCTTCATGGCATAGGTAGCTGCCTCACAATCGGCATTAACACCATAACCGGGAAGCGTGAAACAGTTTTTTACTATTTCGGCATTGTTGATGTCGAGTTTTTTTGGACCGTAAAGCGTACGGTTGTAACGCATATTGCCAGGGATTTTGGTATATAGTTCTGAATATATTTTTGGCATATTCCCCTGAAATTGCCAGTTCCCGAAATTTGAAAAGAAAAAGGATTCCTTGCGGTAGGAATATTCCAAAATGCTTCCATCTTTTATATTGGGAAAGGTGAACTTTTTAATGGACCAACGTGGATACTCGTCAACGGTGAAAATATCCTTGTCTGCAAGAAACGTTTTTAATGCGCCATTGTGGCTAATCACCTTTATATTTTTAATTTCCTCACTGTTGTTTTTTTGACTGTAATAGGGAATTTCAATGGTTGCATTCTCAAAGCGTTTGGCGTCAAAAACTTTAATTTTCACGTGTACTTCCTTTGCAATCATAATTGACCCATCATAAATATCCAAAAAATTGTTGGCGCGTTCATAGAGCACAACGGCTGGCGCCTCAGGGTCTGGGGTGTAATGGTCCATTGCAAATTCCTCGGGAAGCGGTTCCCCAAAAGTGGGCACGGGAGGCGGGGTTTGGGCGTATGAAAAAAGAGATATTGAAAAACAGGCTATTAAAAGTAGGTTTTTGATTTGCATCTTATATTTTTTTAAGAATAATGGATTCTTTTTTTAGTATGGTAAGCATAGTGCCGAAATACTCTTTAAGCGATTGGTAGGCATCTGGAGGGAAATTATAGGCGGCGAGCTTCATATTGAAACGGATGTTTATTTTATTGCCTTCGGCAACATAGGTAACAGAACATTCGCCATCTTCTCGGGGAAGCTTTATACTTCGGCTTTTTGGCAGTTGTTCCACTTCGTAAACATTGCCCAAATCTATGGAAATTAGATAAGTGTTCGTAAAAGGAAAACCAAAATCCATGGGGTAGCTGCGCTCCTTCATTTTGAAAGGGTTTTCATTAAGGTATGTTTTGTTGAAAAAAGGATAGAGAATTATCTTGTCTCCAACTATTTCGGGCTCTATGGTAATGTTGTAATTTTCTTTTAAGGGTTTCTCTATGTCGCCAATATCCTCTACTTGATAGGAGTCAATCTCAATACCTGCTTTGTCCTTTTCTTCTGTTTTTATGTACTCTTCCAGATTTTCTTCTGCAATGGCGTTTCTTTTTTCGAGACCTATATAGCCATAACTTGCCTGATTTACTTTTCCGTTGAAACTGCCATTTTCATCAGCCGTTATTTGTGCGTTTGCAAAATGTATGTTTTGTTTAAAAGGAACGATGGGCATCCAATAACTTCCGTTTTTGAAATCCATCACACGACCCTGCACGTTCAAAGCCCGAAAGGGAATTACCCCGAAAGGGGCTTGTTTGTCGGTGGCGTCGAGCAATATCCTTTCGTTGTTTATCATTAATACCGCCAACACATAATTGAAGTTGGAAAGTACGGGATAGAGCTCTGTGGGCAGTCCATTATCCCGGGTAGAAAGTATGACCGATTTTGAGTGTAGGTTAGCCGCTTCAAGCGCGTTTACGAGCGAAAGGTTTATATCTGATACACTTCCTAATTTATCTTGAAACGAATCCTTGATATCATTTCCATAATTGAAATACCTGCCGTTCCAAGTATAATTGTTTTGAATAAAGCCATATACCGCTTTTGCGCGCTCCATATCATCCTGTATTTGAAGAATGGCATTTGGCAATTTTCTTTTGAAATAATTGTTTTTATTCAACTGATCTCCAAAATCCTCCCGGCTCTCAAATTGGTGGTCTACATCTTTCCACGAACGGGTGTAAACTTTTTCTTCCCCATGGAAAGGTTTATACGATACGGGTTCATAGGCAATGCGGGAAATGTAATTTCTTCGCGCCAGCATAAAACTTTCCTCTTCAAAAGATGGAATATTCTTCATTACATAAATATTAACTTCTGAATCAACATGCCCATTATTTGAAGGTATCAGGAAACCGTCTTTCTTAATGTAGTTGCTGTGATTGTCCAATTTTTTTGGACCATATAGCACTCGATTGAATTTAATATTTACGGGCAATATAGTTTGAAAGAAGCTATAGATGGTAGGCAAATTGTTCTGAAATTCCCAACCATTCATATTAAAAAAATAGGGGGTGACCAATGTGTATTTATATTCTAATATGCTTCCCTTCTGCACATTTGGGAACGTAAACTTTAGTGCTTTTCTTCCGCCAGATTTTTCAATGGTATAAAAAGCATCGTCCTGTACGGCGTCCTGTAAAATTCCATTGTGGGTAATGGCCTTATAGTCCAATAGTTCTTCTTCATAAAACCCGTTCCCCACATAATATGGAATCTCTACTGAGGAACTGCCAAATTTTGCGACATCAAACACTTTTACCTTTCTGTGTATTTCCATCACCAGCCGAAATGCAGTTCTTTTAACTATGGAAACCGCATAATAATTACCGGATTCATATAAAACCACCCCGGCAGCTTCGGGTTCGGCCTCATAACTCTTAAGTTCCAATTCCTCCTTGCTGGGCTTGCCGAATTCGTCAATGCGCCCCGATTGGGAATAGGATAGATAGAAACTTGAAAATAATAGAAGGAAGAAATATTTTTTAAGATGCATTAAGTTGTGTTCAAATTTTCTTGCGCAAAATAAAATAAATATTGCAATTACAAAGTGCTTAATCTTTCATATAATCAAAAAGATATTTCTCGAAACCCCAATAGACCAATTTTAAAAATAGCCCGAAAAATATTGTAAATGTCCAAGCTTCCAAATTGTCAATTGGGTTTGTGATTATTTCAAAAACATCTGTAAAAAGGATAAAGGGATTGTGAAGAATATCCCAGGAATTCCATCGTAATACGCGCCCGAGATACATTCCAAAACTTACCGCAAAAGAAAGGATAATCAGGGATTTTAAAACTATTTTTTGGTTGAAATGTTTAATGCACAATTGCTTCATTTCCTTAATGGAAACTACATAAAAAGCGAGTCCCGTAACTGCAAAAACCGCAATCATCAAACTGTCAAAACCAATCCATTCCAGTGGGCTTAAGCGCAAGTGGATAAAATCTGTCAATAAATAGGGCGCATTGGGGAGAAACAACAACCAAACTATTAATAAAAAGTACAGTTTCAGCTTTTTAATCTGTTTTTGGTTTTTCATATAAGTGGAAATGAAAAAAGGAATCATGGCCAAGAATAGGTTCCAAACCAAAAAAAGATAGAAAAAGGAATGGGTTATTTTTAAACGAACGGAAAGCAGAAAAATGCTAAAAACCGTCAGTGAAAAAAGAGGAAACCAGATGTTGAAACGATCAAAGAGAAATGTTTTTAAAGTCTTCATTTTTGATGTATATTTTTTCGATTAATAAAATAAGTAAAAAGCCCAGTGTATAGGCAACCAAGTCTCGCCAATCAAACACGGAACCAATAATGGTCAATAGTATTTCTGAATGGATATTGAGTTTTTCAGCTAGCTTGAATAATTGGAGCAGTTCCACAAAATAGGCAAAAGCCAATACGGAAACGGCAGTTTTGAGAACGTGATTTTTTATAAAGATTTTTATAAAGCAATATATTAGAAGTATAACCAGCACATCGCCCAAAAAACCTCTAATAAAGTGATTGAAATGAAAATAGGCAATGGCAATCTCTATTGCAAAGAGAATGCTTGTTCCTAAAATATGTCTTGTCGAAATATAAAACTTCATTGTATTGCTATTTTTTCTCCCAAATATTTTGGTTGCGAATCAAAAACAATATCGAGGCAGGCTTTGGTTCGCGCCAAGTATTCCCGAAGTTCTGTTTTTATTGAATACTTTCCCGTTACCGTTTCGGCGTTAAAACCTATTGCGGCAATTCCTTTTTGTTTTGCCAGGAAAATTGCTCGTTCGTTGTGAAATCTTTGTGAAATAACC
Organism: Aequorivita soesokkakensis; assembly: GCF_001641085.1. GTDB lineage: Bacteria > Bacteroidota > Bacteroidia > Flavobacteriales > Flavobacteriaceae > Aequorivita > Aequorivita soesokkakensis. The sequence continues at coordinate 186,683 of NZ_LXIE01000050.1, forward strand.
GTAAAGCTATTCAGTCCAAAGATTTTTTGTGCCCTTAAAACAGAATCCAAAGTGCTGAATCCGGCATAATCCAAGACTATTTTTTCTTTGGGTATTCCCAGTAGAATTAGGTCTTTTTTAAAAAGCAAGGGTTCGTTGTAACCTATTCTGCCATTGTCGCCGCTCACTAAAATAAAATCAATCTTTCCAGCTTTAAAAAGTTTCTCGGCCGCTTTTATTCTGTATAGATAATATAGGTTTATATCGCCATTGGCCATAAATTTTGAAGTGCCCAAAAGCAAACCTACCTTATTATGCGGAATTTCTTCGGTACTTTGAAATGTTTGGTTTTCCGTTTCCAAAAGCACGTAAGTATCCAAACAAATAACGGCAAACAATCCAAATGGGCTTAGCAATAAAGCCCATTTGTAAAGTTTTGCAATTTTACTGAAAAGTGTTTTCATCTTTTTCAATCGTTATTCCAATCAATCCGCCGTGAGGCAAACATTATGATTGCTAGGATTAAGAATAGACCAATGCTGCCTACCAAAAGCGCATAGTTTTCCAATTGGATAATCACATAAATAAATCCATATAACGAAGCCAACGAACCGCAGATGAGCAACGGAAATTTAAAGCCTTTTAAAATGGCGCGCGAATAGACCGTTATCAACACAAGTACCGAAATTGCGGCAACGGCATACGCTTTAAAGAAATTACTGTGCTCCGAAATGGAGATGAGCAGCGTATAAAACATTACCAAAGCCAAACCGATCATCATATATTGAAAGGGGTGGATATAAATTCTGCTAACCAATTGTATCAGTAGAAAGACCAACAATGTTAGCCCGATAACCAAAATACCGTATTTGGCTGTGCGTTCGCTCTTTTGATATTCGTCCACGGGAATGATAAGTTTGGTGCCGAAAGCGGAAGCTGAAAGATCTGGCAGATGTCCAAAAAAAGATTGCTCAAACTGTCTGTTTATTTGCAGGATGCGCCAAGTGGCCGTAAATCCCTCTTGGCTTATTTCCTTATTGGTGTCTTCGGGCAGAAAGTTGCCGTCAAAACTGGGGGAGTGCCAGTTCGATTTCATCGTGGCATCGGTTTCTTTTCCTATAGGTAAAAACTTCAAACTTTCACTGCCGTTTATTTTTAAATCGAAGGAAAAGGGTAGCGATGCAGCGAATATTTCCTTGGCGTTTGCAATGTAATAGCTTTGGATAGTGTTCAAATATTCCGTGGAATACTGTGGCGTCATTGAAAGTGCTTCCGAAGCTAAGTTTACAACCGGAGTGGTTTTTATTCCCTTTAAATTTGTGGTTTTTAGAAGAACGGTCGCTTTTTCCCAAAGAATATTTTCCTCGGGAATATCAGTATCCGAAAAATCAATTGTGGGGAAGTTTCCCTTTACGCCTATTGCAGCGGAATAGACAACCGATTCATAAATGCTTCGGTTCAGCGGTTTCGTATCAACATTTGATGTAATATTCAATTTATCCGGAAAGAAGTAAGCGTGCTCTATCGTTTCCTTCGTTTTCGTATAATAGGCGTTGCTTTTTTCATTGAAAATTTTTTCTTCAGAAATGACTTTATAAGGAATTTTGACGATGGGGCCGGAGAGCAAGACCTCGTTTCCCCATTTTTGATTTATTTCGCGCACAACTTCTTCCTGTCTATACGCCCGTTCATTGATTAGTGATTTTACGAATTCCAAAGGAATCAATAAAACCAATAATAAAAATCCTACCACGAGCATGCGCGCGGTGATGGAGTTGCGCATCCAATTGCTGAATCTACTTTTTTTCTGTTCCATAATTTTTGTGTTAAAGGTTAAATGCCATTAGTTAATTGTTTGTGGACTGTATTGAAATTCATCGTATTGATATTGAAGCTTTTGAAGTTTCAATAATTGTTTTTCGGAAAAAATTACTTTTCTAAACCCTTCAAAATCTGTGTGCAATAATTTTTTGAAGTCAAAGTGGTGGAAGGTGTTGATCTGTTTACCAATCAAGTAGGAGTTGTAATAATAGGAAGCATATTCCGGGAGAAGGGTGGTGCCCAATAAAAGTACGCCCGTTAAATAAGGCGTTCGTTTGCCGTTGCCGTAGCATAAGTATTGAAGCGCAATTTCGTCTTCCACATTGGTGCCGAAACCGGACAATACATGATAGGCATCGTGACGTTCCACTTTCCCAATAAGTTCGAAACCATTTTTATTGAGAAATGCGCCTAATTTTTTTCCGAAGCTTTCATTTGGAAATTCAAGTAATTCAGCGGTGCTGATTCCCCAGGGTTCTTTCTTTTTGAATTTCAAATAAATTTTTTGGGAACATTCAAAGAGTTTCTCAATAAGTTTTTTCCGTAGTTTCATGTTCTTAAAGTACTTTGTTTTTCAAAGTGAAATGATAAAAAAATATAATTATTATGTTTTCGGTTTTTGAATCAATTTCTCAAGAGCATCAATATGCTTTTTGAATTCGGCCTTTCCCAGCTTTGTGGCTATGTAATTTGTGTTTGGCTTTCTTCCCACAAAACTTTTTTCCACCAAAATATACTCTGCCTGTTCCAGAGCTTTTATATGACTGGCCAGATTGCCATCGGTAACATCAAGCAGTTCCTTAAGCCTATTGAAATCTGCATCCTCGTTCACTACAAGTATGCTCATAATTCCCAAACGGATGCGATGGTCAAAAAGTTTGTTTATGTTGTCTATGATGCCCACTTTTAGCTTTTTCTTTCTTTAATATACATTATACTTCCATAGATAATATGGAAAAGCCCGAAGCCCAAGAGCCAGAACCATAGTCCGTAACCTGGAAGTGCTGCGCAAATTAGCCCTATAGTAATTTCGGCATAGCCCAAATATTTTACGTTACCGATGGTGTATTTTGAAGCGTTCACGAGTGCCAGTCCATAAAAAATGAGCATCAGCGAAGCGGTTAGCCCGTAATGTTGGCTGTTCAGCTTTATAATTATGTAGATTCCGCCGGTAATTAAGGGAATTAAAAAGTTTATGAGTAAACGACGGGTGGTGGCATCCCAAATTTTCTCATTGTTTTTTTTTGCTTTTTGGGTCGTCAACAGATAAGCAGTGACTACGCTGAGAATTGCCACGGAAGCCAGGAGCGCGAGCAAGAGTTTAAAATTCCAACTGTGGAGGGTAAGAAATTCGCCCGGTTTTGGGAAAAGATATATGTATGCTATTGCCGCTCCAATAATAGCATAGACTCCAGCAAAGATACCGGAGAGCCCGCTCAGCGATATAAAACGGGAAGAGCGGTTCATTAAGTTTTTAATTTCGCTTATGTCTTTTAGATAATCCTGATTACTCATAATAAAGTACTTTGAAAAACAAAGTAAATATAAAATTGTTTATTAGCCAAATAAAATCCTGAAATATATAGAGTGGTTTTATGGCAATTAAATTAAGTAGGAGAAACCTTACGTTAAAAAAGGGGGAAATCCCCCATGAAATTCAGGGTTTTTCCTCTTGACTGGTTTACTTCTTCTTCGCATCTTTACAGTATCAAATTAATTGGGGAGTTAATTTAGACAAGAGGTTAAAAGCTGTTTCCAAAAAGGAGCAGCTTTTTCTTTTTTCAGCATATTCTGAAATATAAAAACAGGAAAAACCCTTAAAAAAAATGGGGGAAATCCCTCTTGACAGGTATTTGTTTTTAGCCTGATATTTGAATACTTATTTAATTGGGGAGTTTTATAAGTATTGAGGTTAATTAGCTGCTCCCTAAAAAGGAGCAGCTTTTTCTTTTAAAAACCAACAGTTCTTATTTTATAAATTTTGTTTTTAGCCAAAGCGCCCTGCCATCAACTGATGGCAGGGCGCTTTATTTTTACAAATAACTTTAAGTTATAATTGATTTATAGTTTTCCGTATTGCTACAAGATCTGTCAACAGTTTTTCAAGCAGATTTAAATTGAGCATATTGGCGCCATCGCTTTTTGCGTTTGCGGGATCAAAGTGGGTTTCAATAAAAATTCCATCCGCGCCGGTTGCAATTCCCGCGCGGGCAATGGTAGAAATCATTTCGGGTCTTCCACCTGTTACGCCTACACTTTGGTTGGGTTGTTGCAAACTGTGGGTTACGTCCAAAACTACGGGTGCGTATTGTTTCATTGTGGGTATTCCCCGAAAATCAACAATCATATCCTGATAGCCAAACATTGTTCCGCGGTCTGTGATAACAACTTGTTGGTTGTTGCAATCGGTTACTTTGGTCACTGCATGTTTCATACTTTCCGGACTCATAAACTGTCCTTTCTTCAAGTTTACCACTTTTCCGGTTTCTGCGGCAGCAACCACCAAATCGGTTTGGCGAACCAAGAATGCGGGTATTTGTAGCACATCCACATATTCTGCTGCCATTGCGGCATCGCTTACTTCGTGAATATCGGTAACAGTGGGAACATCAAAGGTTTCGGAAACTTTTCGGAGGATTTTCAATGCCTTTTCATCGCCTATTCCTGTGAAACTGTCAATCCGGCTTCGGTTTGCTTTTTTGAAACTTCCTTTAAATATGTATGGAATTTCCAGCTTGTCTGTAATTTTTACAATCTTTTCGGCAATTTGCATCGCCATTTCTTCGCCTTCAATGGCGCAGGGACCCGCGAGGAGGAAGAAATTATTGGAAGTTGTATGTTTTATTTTTGGGATTAAATCAAGTTTCATACTATAATTTTAATAATGTAAAGATAGGTATTTTACTATTCTGATATGTCGTCAAGCTAACACTGCTTTGTTTCATTTATTCCAACCTCATATTTCAACTAAAATAAACACCCAACTTTTATTTCTAATCCACTTAGAAACACTACTTTTGCACCCTCTTAAAAAAAGGAGCATTGTTATGAAAATCAAAAACATCGCCATTATTGCCCACGTTGACCACGGTAAAACCACATTGGTTGACAAAATTATGCACCACTGTAGTATTTTCCGTGAAAACGAAAATACTGGAGAACTTATCCTGGATAACAACGATTTGGAACGCGAAAGAGGAATTACTATTACCTCTAAAAACGTTTCAGTTATATATAAGGACACAAAAATAAACATTATCGATACTCCTGGTCACGCCGATTTTGGTGGGGAAGTAGAACGTGTATTGAACATGGCCGATGGGGTTTTGCTTTTGGTTGATGCTTTTGAGGGGCCAATGCCACAAACCCGTTTTGTATTGCAAAAAGCGATTAACCTTGGTTTGAAACCTTGCGTTGTTATTAATAAAGTTGATAAGGAAAACTGTACGCCAGATGATGTTCATGAGTCCGTTTTTGATTTGATGTTTGAATTGGGTGCTGAAGAATGGCAGCTCGATTTCCCAACCGTTTACGGTTCTGCGAAACATAACTGGATGAGCGAGGATTGGAAAAACCAAACCGATAATATTGAGCCTTTGCTTGATATGGTTTTGGAACACATTCCATCGCCAAAAGTGGAGGAAGGCACCGTGCAGATGTTGATCACTTCTTTGGACTTTTCATCCTTTACAGGTCGTATCGCGATCGGTCGCTTGCAAAGAGGTGTTTTAAAAGAAGGAATGCAAATTACTTTGGTGAAGCGGGATGGCTCTAAAACAAAATCAAAAATAAAAGAACTTCACACTTTTGAAGGCTTGGGCCGTAAAAAAGTTGCAGAGGTACAAGCTGGAGATATTTGTGCCTTGGTTGGTTTGGAAGGTTTTGAAATTGGTGACACAGTTGCTGATGCTGAAAACCCCGAAGCACTTAAAACCATCGCTATTGATGAGCCAACGATGAGCATGCTTTTCACAATTAATGATTCGCCTTTCTTCGGAAAAGATGGAAAGTTTGTCACTTCTCGCCATATTAAGGAAAGACTTGAAAAGGAATTGGAGAAAAACCTTGCGTTGCGCATGCAGCCAACGGACAGTGCAGATAAATTTATGGTTTTTGGCCGTGGGGTTTTGCACCTTTCGGTTTTGATCGAAACTATGCGTCGCGAAGGTTATGAACTTCAAATTGGTCAACCACAGGTTATCATTAAAGAAATTGACGGAGTTAAATGTGAACCAGTTGAAGAAATGACAATCGATTTACCGGAAGATGTAAGTGGAACCGCCATTAATATGGTGACCATACGTAAAGGTGAAATGGTAAGTATGGAAGGCAAAGGTGATAGAATGGTATGTAAATTCATCATTCCATCCCGTGGAATTATTGGGATGCGTAACCAATTGCTTACCGCAACTGCCGGGGAAGCTATTATGACACACCGTTTCTTGGAATACCAACCTTTGAAAGGCGGAATTCCAGAAAGACAAAACGGAAGTTTGGTTTCCATGGAATTAGGCCAGGCTATTCCATATTCTATTGATAAATTGCAGGATCGTGGACGTTTCTTTGTGAATCCTAACGAAGATATTTACGAAGGTCAGGTTATTGGAGAAAACAGCCGTCAGGATGATATGACTGTGAACATCACTAAAACCAAAAAGCTTTCAAACGTTCGTTCCTCTGGAGCTGATGATAAAGCAAGGATTATTCCAGCTATCAAATTTTCTTTGGAAGAGGCTTTGGAATACATTCAAAAAGACGAGTATGTTGAGGTTACCCCAAACCACTTAAGGCTTCGAAAAATCTATTTGAAAGAAGTGGATCGCAAAAGAAATAAATTGTAAAAAAAGAAAATCGCTGAGCAACTCAATAAACTCGGCGATTTTTAGTTAATTTGTTATCGCCGAAAGGCAAACGTAGTATAAAACAATAGGTATGAATTTTCTTTATTTCGATCCAGGGCTGGGAGCAATGATAGTACAGGCGGTAGTGGCAGCAGCAGCTGGCATTTTGCTTTTTTCAAAAAATGTTATGTATAAGGTGAAATCTTTTTTCGGATTGGTAAAAGAAGAGGAAGATACTTACGATTCAATTGACATTGAAGAGGAAGACACCAATACAGATGACAAAAAAAACTGACGCACACCAAGCTTCATTCCGAGATCCTTCTGGATATATTTTTTATGATGGAAAAACCCTTCGAAGGGCCATTAAACCTATATATTTTCCACAATACAATAAACTGAAAGAAAGCGGTTTTTTTAAAAACCTAATTTCGAACGGTTTGCTTATATCGCATGAGGAAACCTCGGTTTCTTCGGAAGAAATAATCATCACTCCGGAAGAAATTCCATTCATTACCAATCCTTATGAGTGGAGCTTTGAGCAATACAAACACGCCGCACTTCACACTTTAAAAATTCAGAAATACGCGCTTTCAAAAGGGTTTATTTTGAAAGATGCCTCTGCTTACAACGTAACATTTCACAAAGGAAAACCTGTTTTTATAGATACCCTTTCTTTCGATTTTTATGAAGAAGGAACACCGTGGCGCGCTTACAAACAATTCATAACGCACTTTTTTGGACCGTTGGTTTTGTCAAAATACCACGGCACCGAAATCTTCAAAATGATGCAAACGCACATTGATGGAATTCCCGTGAAATTGATTGCCTCAATGTTGCCAACACGTTCCAAGCTAAGTTCAATACTTTATCCAAACATTCACTTGCTCGCCAAAATGGAAAGCAAGCACAGTGAAGACTACAAAGCCGAAACCAAAATTGCGACCCTTTCAAAAAAATCGCAGGAAAATATTTTGGAAAGCCTTTATGATTACATAAAAGGTTTAACGCTAAAAGAAGCCAGCGAATGGGGCGATTATTACAACAAAACAAATTATGATGAAGCCGCTTTTGAAGCAAAAAAAACGCTTATAAAAGAATGGATAAAGCCATTATCGCCACAAAAACTGATTGATGTTGGAGGGAATGATGGAACTTTTGCACGAACGGTAATTGACAGTGTGCCGCATATAATCGTTACCGATATTGACAGCAACGCGGTGGATTATAACTACAAACAACTTCAAAAGAATAAGGAGACGAATATGCTTCCTTTTGTTTGTGATGTTTTGCAACCCGCACCGGGCATCGGTTTCAACAATACGGAGCGCAATTCCTTAATTGAGCGTTTGGCGGATTATGCGCCGGATGTCACGATGGCTTTGGCTTTAATTCACCACATCACACTTTCGGGCAATGTTCCTTTTGAAAAATCGGCTTCGTTTTTTGCTTCCTTTTCAAAAAATCTTATCATTGAATTCCCGACCCGTGAGGATTCTTGGGCGCAATCACTTTTGGTTCGCAAACGCGAATTCATAAACCACTTCGATTTTTACAACGAAACGGAATTTGAAAAAGGGTATCTTAAATATTTCGATTTAGAAAAAAAGGAGGTCGTAAAAGGCACAAAACGTTTGCTGTATCTTCTGAAAAACAAAAATAATGAAGTATAAAAAGAAGCAAGGTTTTTTCTCGAATTTTTTAAATAACGGGAAAGCCTATCCTTTGCTTACGGCTGTTGCGGCTGGACTTTACCCACTTTTATTCTACTACACAAACAATTACAAAATGATAAATTCCTGGGGGCACTTGGGGTATTTTGTAACACTGTTTCTTTTGGTTCCCTGCGTTGTATTTTTTGTTGCACATAAAATATCGGGAATTGGTTTTCTTAAAAAATTGCAACCTTTCGTACTTCCTTTTTTAAATTTTTTCTTTTTCTTTTCATATCTGAATGTAGCGCTCTACGCCGGTTTTAGCTGGATGCGAATGTTTATTGTTTTTGGGATTGCTGTTTTGCTAACGGTTTTGCTTCGTAAGTTTTTCAAAAAAATAATTGTTTTTCAGTTGATTTTAGCGGTGATCGGTCTTTTCACGTTAACGCCAGTAGTTTTAAAACAGCTAAATTATTCAAAAGAATGGATGAAGCAGCCGGACAATATTGAGGCTGCCACATTTAAAAAGAAACCAAACATCTACTATATTCAGCCCGATGGATATGCGAATTTTTCGGAATTGAAAAAAGGAAATTACAATATTGAAAATGCCGAGTTTGAAAGCTTTTTAGCGGAAAACAATTTTAAGGATTACCCCAATTTCCGAAGTAATTATGCAGCAACATTGCCCACCAATAGCGCAGTGTTTATGATGAAGCACCACTATTACAACAACGGGTCAGATTTTACCGAAACTATTGATGCGCGTAATGTTATTGTTTCCGACAATAGCGTGCTCCGCATTTTGAAAAACAATGGGTACCGCACTTTTTTTCTTACGGAACAGCCCTATTTCTTGACGAACAAACCAAAAATGGGTTATGATTTTTGCAATTTTTCAAGCAAGGAAATCAATTTTGTAACTACGGGAATTGGAGATCCTAAAGATGTAATTGCACCCTTTAAAAACTATTTAGAAACCTATCCCGAAGGACCAAATTTCTTTTTTGTGGAAATATTCAATCCTGGGCATATCACCAATAAATTGGCAGATTCAAAAGGAGTGGAAGGCGAACGTGAACACTATATTGAAAGTTTAAGGGAAGCAAACAAAAAACTAACGGAACTCACAAAAACCATACTCGCAAACGACCCCGAGGCTTTGATAATAGTTATGGCAGACCACGGTGGTTTTGTGGGAATGACCAACACTAGCGTATCATACACAAAAAATACCAGTCCAGATTTTGTAAACTCCATTTTCAGTACCATTCTCGCCATTCATTGGCCAAATGGGGAAGTTCCTGAATTTGACAATAAATTGAAAACTTCAGTGAACTTGTTTCGTATTCTTACCGCTTATCTTAGTAAAGAACCTTCGTATCTTGCAAACTTGCAGCCTGACAAAAGTTATATAATCATCAATTTTGACGCTCCGCAGGGGGTTTATGAATATTTGGACAACGAGGGCAATGTGGTTTTTAATAAGAAATGATAAAATCTAAAAATACACAGAAGAACACCAAAAAGGTTTTGGGCAATATTTCATCTAATCCCTTTTTTATAGGGGTTGCAACTGGTTTATATCCGCTGATTTTTTACTATTCCCGAAATTTTGGAATGATCAATTCATGGGAGCAGTTTGGGTATTTTTTTGCTCTTTTTTTGCTTTTTCCCATAGTTTTATTCTTCGTTTTAAAATGGCTGTCCAATCTTTCCTTTTTAGGAAAATGGGGAAAATATGTACTTCCCTTTTTTAATGTTTTTGTTTTTTTCTTTTTTATAAAAATCATTTTATACACCGATGTTGAACGAAAAATAATATTGGGAATCTTTATTATTTCTGCTTTAATAACTTATTTTTTGCATAAACATTTTAAAAAATGGCTCGCCGTCCAACTGCTTTTGGCCGTAATTGGGTTTATAGGTTTAGTGCCGATTTTAATGAAATATTTGAATTATTCTTCCGAATGGACACAACAGCCAGACAATATTGAAGAGGTTGTATTTCAGAAAAAGCCGAATATCTATTACATCCAGCCTGATGGTTACGTAAATTTTTCTGAACTTGAAAAGGGGTTTTATAACGTGGACGATTCAGATTTTAAAACTTTTTTGAAAGAAAACGATTTTAAAAATTACCCCAATTTCCGCAGCAATTATATTTCCACCTTAACTTCCAACAGTGCTACGTTTATGATGAAGCACCATTATTACAATAAAAACACTGATTATAAGGAAATGATCAATGCACGAAGAAACATTATTTCCCAAAATGCAGTGCTTACAATTTTCGAAAATAATGGCTATAAAACACATTTTATTACCGAGCATCCGTATTTAATGGTGAACCGTCCAAAAGTGGGCTATGATTTCAGCAACTTCACTTATGCCGAAATTCCCTATATCACTACAGGGTTCAATGTTGTAAAGGATGTATATCCCGATTTGGAAAACGCCATTGCCTCGAAAAGTGATGACGGAAATTTCTTTTTTATCGAAATATTTGAACCCAGTCACATATCCAGTACAAAAGCTGCCTCGATGGGAAAGGAGAAAGAGCGGGAGCATTGGCTTGAAAAAAGGAAAATTGCCAATGTGAAAATAAAAAAAATGGTAAACCTTATTGTTGAAAAAGATCCCAATGCTTTAATAATGATTATGGCGGACCACGGCGGTTTTGTGGGGCTTGATTATACCCATGAACTTTATGAAAAAACTACCGATCGGAATAGTATTTATAGTGCTTTTAGCGTAATGTTGTCTATCCGTTGGCCCAACAATGAAATCCCTTCCAGCGATTCAAATTTAAAGAGTTGTGTAAATGTTTTCCGTGTTTTATTTTCATATCTGGGCAACGATGAAAAATATCTGGAACACCTTCAAGAAGACAAAAGCTATTTAATCTTAAAAGAAGGAGCAGCTGAGGGAATATATGAATATATAGACGAAAAAGGAGACGTTGAATGCAAAAAAATCTAACTTGCACTATTAATTTACTTTAAGTGTTCAATTCCTAAACATAATAAAAAGCTTTGGCTAATTATTCCGTAAAAAAATATACCTCGAAAGATAAATTGCTTTGGCAGACTTTTTTGCGCAATGCAAAAAATGTTACATTCCTGTTTCATCGTGATTTCATGGAATATCATTCCGATAGATTTGAGGACCATTCTTTACTGATCTTTAAAAATGAAAAAGTGGTTGGGCTATTGCCGGCCAATATTTCAGAAAAAACATTGTTCAGCCACCAAGGGTTAACATACGGCGGATTGTTGCTTAATGAAAAAGTAAAATTTCAGGAAGTGGCCGCTATTTTTAAAAATGTACTTCAGTGGCTTGACGAAAATAAAATTGAAAAACTTCAGTTAAAAGTAATTCCAAGTATTTACAATTCAATCCCTTCCGATGAAATGGATTACCTGCTTTTTTTAGTTGGAGCAAGGCTTTTAAGAGTTGATCTTTTAAGTGTGATAGAAAAACAGCATCCTTTGAAAATCGCATCAAATCGTTTGGAAGGCGTTAAAAAAGCACAGAAAAATAATTTAAGGATTGAGGAAAGCAATGATTTTGAGCCCTTTTGGAATACTATTTTAGCTCCCAACTTGGCGTTGCGCCACAATGCATTGCCTGTTCATTCGGTGGGTGAAATAACTGAACTGGCGAGCAATTTTCCAAAAAACATACTTCAATTTAATGTATATAAAAATGATGAAATTGTAGGCGGAGCGAACATTTTTGAAACCGAAAATGTAGCGCACGTGCAATATATTTCAGCAAATGAAGATAAACAGCAGTTGGGAACATTGGATTTTTTGTTTGAATATTTAATAAACAAACGCTTCAAGGAAAAGAGGTATTTTGATTTTGGAACTTCAAATGAAAATCAAGGAAAGAATATAAATGAAGGATTGCTATATTGGAAAGAATGTTTTGGAGCCCGAAGTATTTCACAATCATTTTATGAAGTGAAAACAGCAGATTATAAAAAATTAGAAGCCATATTTATATGATTCCATTTTTAGATTTAAAAGCAATCAACCAGCGATTTGAAAAAGAATTTCAAAACAGTTTTCAGCAGTTTTTGGATTCTGGATATTATATCCTGGGAAGCCAAGTGAAACTATTTGAGGCAAATTTCGCGCGTTATTGTGGAACAACGCATTGCATAGGCGTCGGCAATGGCTTGGATGCGCTACGATTGATTTTGGAAGGCTATAAAATACTTGGAAAACTAAAGGAAAACGATGAAGTTTTGGTGGCTTCAAATACTTATATCGCAACAATTTTGGCGATAAAACAAGCTGGTTTAAAACCTGTTTTGGTGGAAGCGGACCTTGCGACTTATAATTTCGATTTGGCGTCACTTCAAAAATCTATTTCAAAAAAAACAAAAGCGATAATGCCGGTGCACCTATACGGACAACTTTCGCCAATGGAAGAAATTTTAAAAATTTCCAAAGAAAATAATTTGTTGGTGATTGAAGACGCCGCCCAAGCCCATGGCGCAAAAGCAAAAGATGGAAAACGCTCAGGAAATATAGGCGATGCTGCAGGTTTCAGCTTTTATCCCACCAAAAACCTCGGTGCGATGGGCGATGGGGGAGCCGTTACCACAAATGACGATGCCTTGGCTGAAGTAATCAAAAAGCTAAGAAATTATGGCACTTCCATAAAATATGTCAGTGATCTTATAGGTTTCAACTCACGGCTTGACGAACTGCAGGCTGCGTTTTTAAATGTAAAATTGCCAACCGTAGATTCTGATAATGAAAAGCGAAGAGTAATTGCTAAAAAGTACATTTCTGAAATAAAAAATAAAAAAATCACACTTCCGCTTTACGACGGCAGTGAAAATCACATATTCCATCTTTTCGTGGTTCGCGTGCAAAACAGAAATGCGTTTATAGAACATTTGGACCGAAACGGAATTGGCCATTTGATCCATTATCCTATTCCACCGCACAAGCAGCAGGCACTTTCGGAATATTCCCATTTAAAATTTCCTATAACAGAACAAATCCATAATGAAGTTGTAAGCATTCCCATGAGCCCCGTGCTTAGTGAGGGCGATGTGAAAAAGGTAATATCAGTTTTAAACAGCTATTAATTGAAAATTCCCCAATCTATACGCGGTAATCTACTTTTAAAGATGACTTCTTTAAATGCTGGGGTTATCGTTGTGCGGCTGGTCATTTCGTTTTTTATTCAGCGTATGCTGGCGTTGATGGTTGGCGAAGCGGGAATAGCGAAAATTGGTTCGTTGCGTAATCTTTTGGAAATACTAAGCTCTTTTGCTTCCGTGGGTATTTTTAGTGGTATAGTGAAATATGTTGCAGAATATAAAGAGGACAAAGAGCAACTGCAAAAACTTTTTTCCACAACTTTTGTTTTCACGGTTTTTGGAACACTACTGGTTTCTTTGGTACTGTTCTTTGGGGCTGATTATTTAAGCAACACTATTTTTGATTCTCCCGATTATATTTATCTCATAAAATTATTGGCGGTCATTGTACCATTTATTAGTATGTACCGTGTTTTTAACGGTATAGTTAATGGACTTTCGCGATACAAAAAATTGGCTGGAATAGATCTTTTCAGTTATATTTTAAGTGCCATTCTTACCGTTGTTCTATTACTAACAAATAATATTGATGGTGCGCTGGTTGCCATTGCTATTACTCCCGCCTTACAATTTTCTGTATTGCTTTTTATTTTTGTAAAAGTGCTTCGCGAATACGTTCAGTTTTCAAAACTTACGTTCAAAATACCATTGGCGAAGGAATTATTGGCTTTCTCGTTAATGTCTTTCTTTTCTACCGTTTTATTGAATTATGTTGAAATAGACATTAGGGTGATGATACAAAAACGAATCACCATGGCAGATGCGGGAATCTGGACCGCAATGACGAATATATCCAAAAACTATATGGTTTTTTCCAGTGCTATCTTCACATTATATGTGCTTCCAAAATTCGCTGGCATCCATAATAAAACTGACTTTAAAGTAGAGCTTTTCAATGTTTACAAAACATTACTGCCTCTTTTTGGCGTAGGGATGTTGCTTATTTATTTTTTGAGGGATTACGTAATCCAAATTATATATCCAGATTTTCACGCAATGGGCCCACTATTTAAATGGCAGCTTTTGGGTGATTTTGTCCGGTTGGCAGCTATTGTTTTAGTCTACCAATTTTTGGCAAAAAAAATGGTGCGCAACTTTATATTTTCAGAAATAATATCGTTAGCGCTTTTCTATATTCTTTCCTATTATCTCGCCGGCATTTACGGTGTTGAAGGAGTAGTAATGGCACATTTTATTAGATATGTTCTTTATTTTTTTGTTGTTTCTTTTTTGGTGTTTAGATATTTTAAAAAGCAAAAAAGTAAATCTTAAAGTTATATATTGAGTGTAGTTTAAAAAGTGTTACAACAATTTTAATGCATGCTAGAATCTAAAAATTCATATAGACAGGTAATGAAGGCCACATCGCTTTTTGGGGGTGTTCAGGTTTTCAATATTCTTGTTTCTATAGTGCGTTCAAAATTTATTGCCCTTTGGATTGGTCCTGCTGGATATGGAATTGCGGCACTCTTTACCTCAACATTGGGGCTTATAAGCGGGATGACCGATTTTGGTCTTGACAAAAGCGCTGTTAAAGACATTTCATTTAATTCTGAAAACCCTCAAAATGTTTCGCGAACTATTCAAATTTTAAAAAGGTTGGTTTCGTTTACGTCAGTTTTTGGAGCTTTGGTTATGATTATAGCTTCACCGTGGTTGAGCGAATTTGCTTTTGAAAGTAAAGAATATACTTTTTCCTTTGTTTGGATTTCTATTGCACTTTTGTTCAAACAGCTTTCAAGTGGCCAATTAGCAATTTTACAAGGCCTTCGGAAATTAAAAAAGCTAGCACAGGCCAATTTATACGGAAATCTTTTTGGATTAATAATAACGCTTCCTCTGTACTATTTTTATAGGGTAGATGCTATTGTTCCTGCTATAATAATATCCTCTTTTATAGCCTTTATCTTCACCTTTTATTATGCAAAAAATACTGAAACTGAAAAAGTAGAAATTTCAAATAAACAAGCTTTTTCTGAAGGTAAGCCAATGATTTACTTAGGAGTA
Source organism: Aequorivita soesokkakensis (assembly GCF_001641085.1). Taxonomy (GTDB): domain Bacteria; phylum Bacteroidota; class Bacteroidia; order Flavobacteriales; family Flavobacteriaceae; genus Aequorivita; species Aequorivita soesokkakensis. The sequence goes on from NZ_LXIE01000050.1 coordinate 202,111, forward strand.
ACGCTGAGTATAAGCGCCATGATAGGGCTGTTGGTAGCCTATCTAATCCAGATTTTTATAAGCCAAACTGGAGGGATAGCCCAAGTGGGATTTTACAATGCTGGCTTTGTGATATTAAACTCCTATGTAGGTCTCGTCTTTAATGCAATGGGGACTGATTACTTCCCAAGGTTAGCTGCAATTTCCGATAAAATTGAACAAGTACGCAAAACCGTTTTTGAGCAGGCTTATATTGCCATTTTGCTTATTACGCCAATTGTTGTTGTGTTTTTGATCGCTGCTCCTTTAATTATAGTTCTTTTGTATTCCAAAGAGTTCACTCCAATAATTAGTATGGTAAATTGGGGCATTTTAGGGATGGCCTTTAAAGCGGTTTCTTTTGCTATGGGCTATATTATTATTGCGAAAGGAGATTCCAAAATCTTTATTAAAACAGCCATTGGCTTTAATACTTTACTCTTGGCGGGCAATATTCTGGGTTACTATTTTGGCGGACTTGAAGGTTTGGGCATTAGTTTCCTTATTTATTATATTATTCACTTTATTGGGGTACGGATTATAACGAAGTATTATTACAATTTTTATTTTGAAAAAGGGTTTTATGCCATATTCAGTGTATGCATCTTGGTGTGTAGTTGCGCTTTTTTGTTGACATATCTTGAAAATCCATTCTTAAAATATATTAGCCTTTCAATATTGGCAGTGTTTTCTTTTGTATTTTCATATATTCAATTGGACAAAAAGATGGACATAAAAGAACTGTTTTCTAAGATTTTCAAAAGAAAAAAATGATAGAATTTACGAAGAAGATATATCGAAAAATTAAAGGTAAATATCATTATTATAGGGCTGTCAATTGGATTAAGACCTACTATTTCAATTATAAAAAATTTCCAAATTCAATAGCAAAAAAACTTCCAGTATTTATTTATGGAAAACTGAAACTTTCAAGTATTGAAGGTGAATTTATTATAGATGCCCCTATTAGTAAAGGAATGATTGGCTTTGGAAAATCATTTGAGTTTCCCACAACAAGCAAAGGCGTTTCTGAACTTTCACTCAATGGTACTTTTATATGCAAAGGAAATGTTCAGATTGGAAAAGATGTATGTATCCAAATTGCCAAAAACGCCTATTTTGAAATGGGCCATTTTTCCTGTCTCGGCTCAGACATAAAAGTGATTTGCAAAGAAAAAATTGTAATAAAAAACTTTGTCCGCATTGGCTACCAAACACAACTTATTGATACCACCATCCATCAAATGATTGATACAAAAGGCAACACAAAATTGCCAATGACCGCCCCAATTGTCTTAAACAGCAACACTTGGATTGGAAATAGAACAACAATTATGAAAGGTACCGTTACACCAGAACAGTGTATTGTGGCTTCAAACTCATTGTGCAATAAAGATTATACTGCTTATGGCAATAATATTTTGATTGGCGGCATGCCGGCTAAACTTTTAAAAGAAGGCATTGTCCGGGATTGGAAAGGAGAACAGGCTATGTTAGAAAAATCTGTGGTTATAGCGTAAAAAGCACTTCTTCGCTATTGCCAAGCTTCAATATAGCTTTCCGCTATCTTTTTAAAATTGTGTTGCTTCTCTATAAAAAAGTTGGCATTTTTTCCAATCTTTTCAATCATTTCAGGATTTTCAATTAACCAACTTAATTTTTCTACCAATTTTTCAATATTTGGCAGTGCATTTAGGCAAACCTCATCTTCTTTTAAATTATAGTGGTCCAGAAATTCTTTTTCAGCCCCAGTAAAAACAACCTTTCCCTTTGCCATTGCTTCCAGGGCGTTATAACCTTGGTCATAAGCAAAAACTTGATCCAAAAGAATATGTGCAGAATTATACTTTTCAATATATTCTGAATACGGAATATTTTCAGTTGAAATGATTTTAACTTTTGAAGGATATTTTTTTTGAATTAACTCAAGTGCGGCTTCAAAATAATCATTTCCCTTTTTGAAATAATTCGCCCGATTGACACCGTGAAAAATGATGATTTTTTCTTTGATGGGAAGTGGGTGGTATTTCAGTTTTTCAGTATTTATTGGGTTTGGAATAAGTCCCAAATATTTCGCATTCCCAATTAACGGAATATCATAATCCAAATCGGAAGCAATTATTCCATCCACATTTTCAAAAACAAAATCGTGCAATTTTTTGTATTCGGGTTTCAAATATTTCAGGACGGGAAAAAATTCTTTTTCGGAAATTTTCCCATCAAAAAAAGGCGTAAAAATGGAATAGCGAAACTTTTTTTCATAGGCATATTTCACGCTGATATAATCCGTGCCGCAGGAAAGTAGAAAAAGCTTTGAGTTGTTGTTTTTTAAAATTGAAATAATTTCCTTTTCGTATTTGGGCAAAATCCCGAACGGACTTTCGTTTATTAATTGAACAACATCAAAACCTTTAAACTTTTCTTGTTGTTGAAAAAATTGTTTTTTCAAGGATCGTGAAGTAATATCCAGTCCGAAAAGTTTAAACAGACCAACCTTCAATTTCTTGGAAATTCCTGAATTATATCTTGGCTTCAGTAAAACGTCAGAAGGATACCCTTTAAAAGCATCCCCTGTTGAAACAAGCGTTACAGTATGCCCAAGCGCGATTAATCCTTCTTTTAAGGAATTGTGCAACCTGCTGTATTCGCCCACCAAAAGTATTTTCATATTTCTTTTTTTTTAACGCAAAAGACCCAAAGCAAAGCCACAAAATTCACAAATATTTCTCTTTGAATTTTGTGGAAAACCTTTACGAACTTTGTGGTTAAATTTCATAAACCTTCGGATATAAGTACTCTTATAAAGTTATATTTGCCTTATGCAACCAAAAATACACAATTAATGGCGATGGTGGCTGAAAAGAAATTCAAAGTATGTCTTGTTTCCATTTCGCTTGCAAAAGGCGGGTTGGAGCGGTCCTGCGCTATGCTTTCGCAAATGTTGGATGCACACGGGCACGAGGTGCATGTAGTGATTTTGAACGATGAAATTGATTACCCATACAGCGGAAAAATGCTGAACTTGGGCAAAATGAAAACCGAAAAAGATTCAATGGTGAAACGATTGCTGCGTTTTCGGAAGTTTCGGAATTATTTAAAAAAGGAAAATTTTGATGTAATTATAGACCACCGACCGAAAAATAATTTTGAGCGCGAGTTGTTTTACTCCAAATTTATGTATCGTGAACTGCAAAAAATTTATGTAACGCACAGTTCCAAAAAAACGGAATATCTCACTGAAAATCCCGCAGCGTTTTCAAAAATTTGCAAAAAAAATCTTTTGAATGTTGCGGTTTCAAAATATATTGAAAACGAGATTTTGAGAAAGGAAGGAATTGACAATTCGTTGACAATCCATAATGCCTACAATCCTACTTGGGAAAACGAAATTGGTGAGTTTCCCAACATACTTCAAAATAAAAAATACATACTTTCATACGGCAGACTTGATGATTCAATAAAGGATTTTTCGTTTTTAATAGAAGCCTTTTCGCAATCAAAAGTTTGGGAAAAAGATGTGCATCTCGTCATTTTGGGAGATGGAAAGGATAAGGAAATACTTCAAAATCTGGCAGCATCAAAACCCTGCGTGAAACAGATTTTATTTTTACCTTTTACCAATACTCCTTTTGAAATCATTAAAAATGCCCGTTGTGCAACGCTAACAAGTAAATATGAAGGTTTTCCAATGGTATTGGTAGAATCACTTTCTTTGGGAACTCCCGTGGTTTCATTAGATATAATATCTGGGCCTTCAGAAATTGTAAAGCATCAAAAAAACGGTTTGCTGGTTGCGGAAAGAAGTTTACCTTTATTTGCGGAAGCAATTCAAGATGTATGTTTTGATGATGCACTTTATGAAACTTTGAAGAAAAACACAAAATCTTCAGTTGAGCGGTTTTCAATGAAAAGCATTGGTGAAAAATGGAACAAATTATTACAGGATGGTTTATAAAAAAATTGAAGATATAGATCTAATTGACATTCAAAAAATCACGGATCCCCGCGGAAATCTTTCGGTTATTGAGGGCGATTTTTTGCCGTATTCTATTGAAAGAGTGTATTATTTGTACGATGTTCCAAGCGATGCCTATCGCGGGGGGCACGCCCACAAAGAGCAACAGGAATTTTTGATTGCATTAAGTGGGAGTTTTGAAGTGGTTTTGGATGATGGCGAAAATAAAAAATCAATAACGCTCAATAAGCCAAATAAAGGATTGTTGATACCTACTGGAATATGGCGGGAACTTGAAAATTTTTCTTCCGGGGCTGTATGTTTGGTACTTTCTTCCGGAAAATTTTTGGAAGATGATTATATTAGGGAATACGAAGATTTTCAGTTATTTAAAAGTTCCTAAACGCAACCCTAATTTTTCCAAATTATCTTTTGTTTTTGAAAGATATTTCAAAATGGTTTTGTTTTGACGCAGCAGAAACTGTTGTTTTTTACTGAGGTTTTCTTGGTTTATTTTTTGAAAGTTTTTCTGAAAAGCTTCGTGGTTTCCTTCCATTTTAGCCAAAACACAAAGCGAATATCTGTTTAAATCCAGAAATTTTTTAAGCGCGGGATTGTCTTTTTCGTAAATTTCATAAGCCTCAAAATTGGCTTTTTCATCCAGATTTCTGACGCTTTTAAACAAACTGTTTTTTCGCACTATATAGGTGGCACAGACTTTTGGACTAAAAACTACTTTGTGTTTAAGCCCAATCCGCACGTAAAGATCTGTGTCTTCGCCGCTCTTTATTTTTGGGTCATACCAACCCACATCTTCAAAAACCGATTTTTTCAAAACAGTGGAACTGCTGTGCAGAATGGAATCTAACTGGCTCGCCTCAAAATAATCCACAAGAATTGAATCTTTCCCAAAGGTTTTAATGGTATAACTGTTTGTGAAAGTTTTTCCGTTTCGTTTTATTTCAGTTGCAGTGGCAAAAACTGATTCTTTCGGAAACTTACTTATTAATCTGTTTTGCTCTTCCAAATAAAAAGGATACCAATAATCATCGGCATCCATCAACGCTATATAATCCGTTTTGGCTTGCTGTATTGTAAAATTTCGGGCTGCAGATGCACCGCTGTTTTCTTTTGAAAAATAACGAATCCGGGGATCGTTAAATTTTAAAATTTCAGTTTCACTATTGTCTGTGGAGCCATCGTTTAAAATAACGATTTCAAAATCCGTAAAAGTCTGTGCTAAAACACTTTTCAATGTGTTGGCAATATACTTTTCTTTGTTAAAGACCGATATGACAACCGAAAATTTAGGCATCTTTCTGTTTAAGAGAACTAAGATAACCCAAGCGGTATAAATCAAAAAGGAAAAGCGATGGTTTTGGGGAATTTAAATTTTTAAGCATAAGCTTTTCCGAAATCTTATAAAACTGTCGAACTGCGAAAAGGAGATTATTTTTTTTAAGTTTTAAATATGTTTTAAGGATTTTTACAGTTTCTCCATCAATCACGCCAGCTTCATAAAAATCCAATAAATTCTGAAGTGCGAGCTTAGATTTTTTTAAAAAATCTTCGTTGGTTTCAAGATTTAAATGAAGTACTGGATTGTCAATATGCAGCAATGGAATCTTATTTTTCTGAAGTTCATGCCCAAATACGGAATCTTCATAGCCATAACCCAAAAGGTTTTCGTTGAACTTTATAGATTTAAATACTTCCTTTTTAATAGCAAACCCCATTGTTATAAAGCTTCTGTACGGATTTTTAATTCGTTCCGGAAGTGGCAGACTTTCGCGTTCGCTTCCGTATTTATGTCTTAAACTGAAATTTTCAGCATTTTTCTCTGGATATTTAATTCCTCCAAAAACAACGGAATTTTCCTTCGAAAATGCTGCTACATACTTTTCTATAAACTCTGAATTTGAAGGAAAAGTGTCTGCATCCAAAAAAAGCACCCAATTGTGTTTTGCTTTTTCCGCTAAAAGATTTCGAATTTTACTCCTGCCAATATTTTGTGGCAAAACCTCAAAAGTGGAATGCGTCAAAAAATTTATTTTTGAATTTTCTTCCAAAGAAACTTTATTGGTTGAAGCATCGTCCAAAACCAATATTTCATAGTCAATTTTTAAAGCCCCACACTGTTTGTGCAAATCTTCTACTAATGGCGCTACATTGTAATTGTATGTTGGGATAAGGATGGAAATCATTTAATTTCTTCATTTTAAGCTCGAAGAATTTAGCTAAAATACAGTAATCTTTTTGGGATGCAGAAAAATTATATCCTGATTTAATTTGAAAAATATCAATGCCAGCCATTTTTGAAAAAAGAAGTATCTTGTGAAAAAGTGTTTCTCGTGCGAAATTTATTGTTTTTTTTAATTGTCCTTTCCTCGTTTACAGTCAATGCACAGAAAGATGCTTGGTTTTATCTGCGCGCTCGTGATACTTCCTTTACGCCTTCCTTTGAAAAAAATGGAGACTATTTAATTTATTCAGGAAATGATGCTAGGTTAAAAGCAGCATTAAAAAACTACAAAATAAAAACATTTAAAAAAACATGGAAACACGCGAAAAAGCAAAACCTTAAAAAGACGTTTTTCGTGGTTGCTGACAAAGAAGCGCTGATGACAGATTTATTGCAAAATGCCTCCCATCTTTTTGAGTTTGGCGAATTGATTGCCGAAGAAGACAAAAAAATATTCGAACCCAATGATTATGGTCTTACAAGTACTATTGGAGAAAATTTAGGAGCGCAGGTAAATCTCGATTATCTGGATGTTATGGAAGTGCCGAAAGCTTGGTATTACACAACGGGTTCTCGGGATGTAATTATTGGAATTTCAGATGGAGGTATAGATTCCTTAAACATCGAATTTGCCGGAAAAACTAAAATTGTAAGCAAATCATCTCTTGTAAAAGGACATGGTTATTCAGTTGCAGAGAGCGCGGCGGGACAAGGAAATAATGCTTACGGTATTCCTGGGGTATGTTATGATTGTAGTATATATGCTACCCATTTTATGCATATTACTACTTTGGCAAACTTAGTGGAGCTTTCTAAAATGGGCGTAAAAGTAATTAATTGTAGTTGGGGAACTTCACGTTATTATGAAACTGCCCAACAAGCTGTTTATGAAATTCTGGAAAACGGGACAGTTATAGTAGCAGTAGGCCATAATCCGGATTTTTCAAAAACGAGAGGCAAATCCTTGTATTATCCTGCTTCTTATGATAAAGTGATTGCGGTTTCTTCGGCGCAACATCGCTATGAAAACTATTGGGAAAATATTAAAATTGAGAAAGACAAAGGATTGTATTACGTTCAAAATATTCGCAATTACATTGGGCTCAATGCAGGTTTCAAAGATAATGACACTACCCAAGTTCCATATCTCTACCCAATAAGTATCCGAAACATCAATAGCGCTATAGATATTGTTGCACCTTCCACTGGTATTTTTAGATACAGTAAATTGGTGATGAACAATGAAATTGTAATGAGTGAATTTAATCAAACCTCGGGAGTGGCTCCCTTGGTAACTGGAACAATTGGCCTAATGTTTTCGCTCTATCCGTGTCTTCCTGCGGAAGAGGTGGAAACTATCATCAAATTTACCTCAACTAATATTGACGATGTAGAACCCAATAAACCCTATGCAGGAATGTATGGCTCAGGAATGTTGAATACAGGTAGGGCAGTGGAAATGGTCTTCGATATGTTTGCCGAAAAAGAACCCGTAAAAATTGAAAACCAGCGTTTCAGCAGGTGGGATTTTAAGCTAACTTCTCTTTCTGAAGTAGTAATGAAAAACCAACAATTCACAAAAGACGCGACATTGGAATTAACCTCAAAAAAAAGAATTGTAATTTCTGAAAACACAATTTTAAAACCAAACTCAAAAGGAAAAATTCAACTAAAGATTGATCCATCGCTCAAAAAAGAATGTGAGCTAAAATTGCGCAATCCAAGTATTTTAAATGATTGATTTTTTTGAAAGGAATGTTTTTAAACTGTTTTCTGCACCACTTCAAAAATCTGGTTTTCATCACATTTTAAAGTTTTGGAGGGATACTTTAAAAGTAAGGCATAATCGTGGGTAGCCATTAAAATGGTGTTTCCGTTTTTGTTTATTTCTCTCAAAACCTCCATCACTTCAACGCTGGTTTGGGGGTCTAGGTTTCCTGTTGGTTCATCTGCCAAAATAAGTTCGGGGTCGTTCAAAAGTGCTCGCGCAATTGCAACGCGTTGTTGCTCTCCGCCCGAAAGTTGGTAAGGATATTTAAAAGCTTTTGTTTTCATTGCAACTTTATCCAGCACTTCGTTTATTTTGCTTTCCATTGCCGCTTTATCTTTCCAGCCAGTTGCGGTAAGAACAAAACGCAGGTTGTCGCTCACAGTACGGTCATTCAACAGTTTAAAATCCTGAAAAACAACGCCCAGTTTTCTTCGTAAAAAAGGAATGTCTTTCTCTTTGAGAGTTGCCAAATCATAACCTACAATACTCCCTTCGCCTTTTTGAAGCGGAAGATCGCCATAAAGCGTTTTCATAAAACTACTTTTTCCCGTTCCGGTTTTTCCAATCAAATAGACAAATTCGCCTTTTTCAACTGAAACGGAAACGTCAGAAAGTACCAAGTTATCTCCTTGAAGAATGGAAGCGTCTTTTAAATGTAATACGTGATCAGCCATTGTGGTTATATAGATTAGCTTTTAATTAAATTTTAATATTCGAAATCTAACGAAATATTGGAAGGTGTTTCGTTAATAATTATTGTTTCATTGTAATTTGAAAGGGAACCATTTTTTATTTTACGAACCTTAATTGCATTTTCGCCAGTTCCAGTTATAATGTTAAATTGAGTATTTGCACTGTTAGCATTTACACTCATAGTTAAAGCCATTTGCTCTCTAAAACCATATTCAACTCGAGATTCAAATCCAAATAAATCATTGTCAATTATTGGTTCAAAGTTTTTGAGATTTATAGTTAGATCGGTTTTAAAAGGTACAATATAATCTATTACATTAATTGTTTCAGGTCTAGTTTGAAACCCCTCAATCACTATATTGTCTGTTCTCGATAATATTTCCTTTGGCATCTCATTTGTTTTCAAAAAAGCATTACTAAGAGAAGACTGAACTTTTAAAGTATCTATAGTTATTTTGAAATTCTTGGTTAAATCTATCTCATTGTCCTTTATATAACCACTAAAGCTATAATTACCATTTTGATCAGTATATCCATCTGCAATATTTCTTATACTATAATTTGGAGTTGATATAATATATGAAAAAGTAACTTTTACGCCTTCTATCCCACTATTATCAGCACGTATAATTTTCCCTTGAATTGTAGTACAATCGTTTGTGCAAACTTCGTCAGTATCGTCTTGCTTACAAGAAAAAAAACTTAATAGGAATAATAACATTAAAAAAAACGCCTTATTTTTCATGTGCCTAGTTTTTTGGGTTTGTATTTGGACTCTTCAAAAGTAATTTGAATTACTTCAAACTGCAACTGAATGTCGCCAACTTATTTATTTTTCTGAAATTTTTTCTTTTAACGCATCAATCTCCTTTTGTTGTTGGAGCGTATAAAGCGTAAGTTCCTCAATTTTTTGGAGTAAAATAAGGTTCATTTCTTTCAATGAAATTCCTTCCTTCTGCATCGTTGCGGCAGAAGGAACGTTTGGCAAATGATTATTTTCTTTTAAAAATGATTCCAATTCTTCCAAAGAAATCAATCTATATTCTGGCATCATTTCCGAAAAACCATTAAAATGACTTTCAAACACATAATCGGGTGCAACAGCACCGTCCAGATCTACCAATACTTCCTGGGTGTGAATTTTCCCTTTTACCGTTAAAAGTTCGTCTGGAGAGGTTGTGCCAATTCCTATTTTGCCATTTTTTTCAGTAAGATTCGCGAATGGATTGCGTTGTGCTGTGGCCGAAAGAGAAAATAAAATAATGGCGAAAATCAATAATCTGTTCATAAACAATGCTTTTAGAATTTGTAAAGTTTTAAAATTACGGTAATTTTTTAAAGCGTTTCGCCATATGTTAAAATCTCTTCTGCATTAAATACTTATTTCACTTTTGCGCCGTTATATTGCTAAGAAATTCATTTAAAAATCATTCGTTAATTAAACCTTAAAAATTTACAGTATCGCCGAAAGCTACATTTAAAGTTAAATATCTTTACGCCACAAAAACTGTAAATAATGATAAAGAATTTTCTTGTTTTCTCATTTTTTCTATTTCTCTCATTTTCATCATTTTCGCAGCAAACAGCGACCTTTACAAACGATCTTGCTGAGTTCAACCAAGCGCTTGAACTTTATACCAATGAGCAATTTTTAGCTGCACAAAGTCTTTTCGACAAAATTAAAAATAGCAACAATGATGAAACCGTGCAGAGCGATTGTGCCTATTACATTGCGAATGCGGCAGTTAGGTTAAACCAGCAAAATGCCGATCAATTGATGGAGGAATTTGTGGAGAAATATCCCACGAGCTTAAAGCGAAATTCTGCATTTATAGATGTTGCAAACTATTATTTTGAAAACGGAAAATATTCATACGCACAAAAATGGTATGAAAAAGTTGACATCGGAAATTTAAGCAGAAGCGAACGGGAAAAATTTAACTTCAACAATGGCTACGTTAATTTTAAGGCGAAACGGTATGATGACGCAAAGAATTATTTCAACCAAGTTTCCACTTCACAGCAGTATGGTTCGCAGGCCAAATATTATTTGGGTTTTATAGCATATGAGGGCGATGATTATGAAGAAGCAAACAAGAATTTTGAGGAAGTAAAAGGCGAGGAACGCTATTCCGAAGATCTTTCTTACTACCAAGCAGATATGAATTTCAAATTAGGAAACTTCCAAAAGGCAATCGATATGGGGAAGGAGCAGTTTGATAAATCCAGCCCCGCTGAAAAAAGCCAACTTTCAAAAATTATTGGTGAAAGCTATTTCAATCTTGGCCAGTATGCTGAAGCAGTACCCTATTTAAAGGAATATAAAGGCACGCGCGGAAAATGGAACAATACCGATTATTACCAATTAGGCTACGCGTATTACAAACAAGAAAATTATGAAAGCGCCATTGGCGAGTTCAACAAAATTGTGGACGGGAAGAATGCCGTGGCTCAAAATGCCTATTATCATTTGGCTGAAAGTTATTTGAAACTTGACAAAAAACAAGAGGCATTGAACGCCTTTAAAAATGCTTCGGAAATGGATTTCAGTGCCGAAATTCAGGAAGATGCGTATTTGAATTATGCGAAATTGAGTTATGAAATCGGAAACAGCTACAAAAGCACGCCGCAGGTTTTGCTTTCTTTTATTGAAAAATATCCAAACAACGCCAATAATGACGAACTGAAAAAATTGTTGATAGACAGTTATATCACTTCAAAAAATTATAAGGAAGCTTTGGATTTGTTGGAAAACAACAAAAATTTTACTGACAAAGCTGCCTATCAAAAAGTAGCTTTTTACAGAGGAATTGAATTATACAACGAAGCAAATTACAATGAAGCGATTTCATTTTTTGATAAAAGTATGAAAGAGTCGCAAGATGCACGTTTCGCTGCCCGTGCTACGTATTGGAAAGCAGAAAGCGATTACCAGCTTTCAAATTTTGAGAAATCGTTGGCTGGATATAAGAATTTTGCTCAAATGGCTAGCTCACAAAATACTTCAGAAAATAAAAATTTGAGGTATAATATGGCTTATAACCAATTCAAACTTAAAAATTACACCGAAGCCATTGTAAATTTTAAGAGCTACGTTGGTTCTTCTTCCGCTGAAACTGTGCGTAAAAAAGATGCTTATTTGCGTTTGGGCGACAGTTATTTTGTCACCAGCCAATATTGGCCAGCGATGGAAAACTACAACGCAGCTGCTGAAATGGGTGGTGATAACGATTATGCGCAGTTTCAAAAAGCCATTAGCTACGGCTTTGTGGACCGAAGCGAAAAGAAAATTGAGGAACTGATTGCCTTCATAAAAAAATATAATAAATCCGTTTATCGCGACGATGCCCTGTATGAATTGGGAAATACCTATGTGGCGCAAAACAAGTCCAACGAAGCTATTTCGGCTTACGATCAATTGGTTCGCGATATTCCAAACAGTAGTTTCGTTTCAAAAGCATTGTTGAAAAAAGCTTTGATTTACGACAACACCGGAAAAAGCAACGACGCGTTGGCAATTTTTAAAAGGGTTGCGAAGGACTTTCCTTCAACGCCCGAAGCGTTGCAGGCTGTTTCTTCCGCAAAAATAATATACATAGACCAAGGAAATGTTGACGAATACGCCCGTTGGGTAAAAACCTTGGATTACGTACAAGTGGGCGATACCGAACTTGACGATGCCACGTATTTGGCGGCGGAACAACCGTATTTGGAGAATAACCAGAGTCAAGCCAAAGGCAGATTTGAGGATTATTTAAAACAATTTCCGAACGGGCAGCACGCTTTAAACGCACATTTTTATTTGGGTCAGATTTATTTCGCTGACGGAAAAAACGATCAAGCCATTCCACATTTTGAATATGTTGTGAATCGTGAGCGAAGTGAGTTTACCGAGCAAGCTTTGGCGCGGGTTTCGGAATTGTATTTGGGCAAAAAAGATTATCAAAACGCTTTAAAATACTTGACACGCTTGGAAGCCGAAGCAGATTTTCCACAGAACATTATTTTTGCGCAGACCAACAGTATGAAGGCTTCGTATGAATTAAAGCAATATGCTGAAGCTGTAAATTACGCTGAAAAAGTACTTCAGAATTCAAAAATTGACAACTCAATAAAAAGTGACGCACAAGTAATTATTGCCCGTTCGGCAATGAAAACCAATAATGAGTCAAAAGCAAAAACCGCTTACGCCGAAGTTCAGAAAATTGCAACAGGCCAACTTGCTGCTGAAGCGCTTTATTATGATGCATATTTCAAAAATAAGGAAGGAAATTTTGAAGGTTCAAATGCTTCCGTGCAGAAATTGGCGAAGGATTATTCAGGTTTCAAATTATACGGTGCAAAAGGTTTGGTGCTGATGGCGAAGAATTTTTATGCTTTGAAAGACGCCTACCAAGCAACCTATATTTTGGAAAGTGTGACAAAAAATTTCACTGATTTCCCAGAGGTAGTAGAAGAAGCAAAAGCAGAACTCGCAGTAATCAAAAACACTGAGGCAAAAACCAATTCATCTGTAGAAACAGAAAATTAAAACCCTCTGTGCTCTCTGTGCCTTTGTGGTGAAAAATTAAACCGCAGAGACACAGAGGACGCAGAGATGAATATCAATAAAACTATCATTATAAACTTTGAAAATATGTCCATAAAACAAAAAGTTTTATTTTCAATTCCAGTATTATTTCTATTTCATTTTTCAGCTTTTTCGCAGGAAAAAGAACTGGACCCCGAAGTTGTAAATATTGTGAAACCATACACTCCCACAATTTCTGACGCCTTTAAAGTAAAGGAAACGCCATCGTTGAACGATTCAATTTCCACCACAAAAAAGGAAGTGAAATACAGTATTTTCTCGGTTCCGGTTGCTTCAACTTTTACACCTTCAAAAGGAAAGGCAACGACTGTGGAAAAGTCAAAACCGATAAAACTGTACGATAATTACGCGACGCTCGGCTTCGGAAATTACACTTCCATTTTGGGTGAATTTTACAGCAATTTTGAAATCAGTCGCACCGATAATGCTGGATTTTTCTTTCGGCACAATTCTTCACAGGGCGATATAAAAGATGTGAAATTGGACAATAAATATTACGACACCAGCTTGGATGCGAATTATACAAGCCGCCAAAAAGATGCAACTTATAGGTTGGATGCTGGGGTTGAGCACCAACTTTACAATTGGTATGGGGTGCCAGATGTGGTTTATATTCAAGAACCAAATGTGCAAATAAATCCACAGCAAACCTATATTGGTGGTTACGCGGGCGGAAGTATTGCGTTGGATGATTCCTATTTTGAAAGAGCCTCGCTGAATATTCGCTATTTGGGAGATGCATTTTCTTCTTCAGAATTTAATGCTACGTTGAAACCTGAATTCTCTTTTCCGTTGGAAAATTTGACTTTGAAAGTAGATGGTGATATTGACTATTTAAGCGGAAGTTTTGATAAAAATTACACCAACACTTCAGCTATTAAATACAGTTATTTAAACGCCGGACTTGCCCCTTCCATCACTTTTGTAAATGATGATCTTTCAGTTTCACTAGGCGTTGCGGCATACGTGAGTTTGGATTCCGAAAATAGTAATACTGATTTTTCATTATACCCAAGATTGAACGCTTCGTACCGTTTGATGGATGAAACAGTTATTGTTTACGGTGGAGCAGAAGGTGGTTTACAGCAAAATTCCTATTACAATTTTAAGGAAGAAAATCCTTTTGTTTCGCCTACTTTAAATGTTGCGCCTACCAAAAAACTCTATGAAGGTTTTGGAGGAGTTAAGGGAAAACTCTCTAATTCCGTGGCTTATAATGTGCGGGCTTCCTATGGAAAAGATGAAAACAGATCATTATTTCAAGCAAATTTCATCAATTTGCTGGCGCCAGGTTTGGAAGGTTACCAATTTGGAAATTCCTTCAATGTAGTTTATGACGATGTGAATACGCTTGCTTTTTTCGCAGAGTTGAAAGTGGAGGTTTCGAATACATTTTCACTGGGAATAAACGGAACCTACAATAGTTACAGCACAGATTTGCAAAGTGAAGCGTGGAACCTACCCGATTTAAAAGCTTCTATATTTTCAAATTTCAACATTACTGAAAAACTTTACGGAGGCGCTTCCTTGTTTTATGTTGGAGAACGCAAAGATCTTTATGCAGACCCCTTTACTACTCAGGAAATTACTTTGGATGGCTATGTGGATGCCAATATAAATTTTGGGTACAGATTTACCGATAGACTTTCGGTTTTTGTAAAAGGAAGCAATCTTTTTGGTGATAACTACGAAAAGTGGCTAAACTATCCCGTGCAGGGAATTCAAGGTTTGGCTGGAGTTACTTATAAGTTTGATTGGTAGTATTTATTTTTTTATTTCATTCGTATCTTCATTTAATAAATAAACTAATATGTTGACCAAGAAAATAGTACAATCACATTTGGCCGAACTACCTGAAAAATTTTCAATTGACGAGCTTGTCGATAGACTTATATTAATTGAAAAAATTGAAACTGGCATTTCCCAATCTGAAAATGGCGAAGTAATTCCAGATTCGCAGCTTGATAAAGAATTGGAAAAATGGTTCAAATAAATTGGACGAAACAATCTACAGAAGACTTAAAGGATATTCTCGAATATATATCCAAAGATTCAATAAAATACGCCAAATTTCAAGTTATTAGAATTAGAAATCGAGTGAAAATTCTCTATGCCTATCCCTATTTAGGTAAAATAGTTTCTGAAATGAAAAATGATTCTATAAGAGAACTTATTGAAGGAAATTATAGAATTATTTATAGAATAGTCTCGCAAAACCAAGTTGATATTTTGACTGATCATCATACTTCCCGTGATTTATTAAAACGAAATATTCAATAAACATTCGTCTTTGGCGGATGTTTTCTATTTTTACACTTCAATAAAGCCAACCATGAAAAAACTACTCTTCTTTTTATTCTCAATATCGATCCTTTCCTGCGCCCCGGACAAACTTCCCGCAGATTTATTGATAAAAAACGCAACGATATATACTGTTGATAAAGATTTCAGCACAGCAAATGCCTTAGTTGTAAAAGACGGAAAAATCCTCGAAATAGGTTTAAAACCAGAGCTTGAACTTAAATATAAAATCAAGGAAACCTACGATGCCAAAGGCAATACCGTGGTTCCGGGTCTGATAGATGCCCACGCACATTTGTACGGTCTTGGACTGGCTTTGCAGCAAGTAGATTTAGTGGGAACCACAAGTTTTGAAGAAGTTTTGGGCCGTGTGGTGGCCTTTCAGGAAGAAAAGAAAATGCCTTACATCATTGGCCGCGGTTGGGACCAAAACGATTGGGATGATAAAAATTTCCCATCTAAAAAAGAATTGGATTCCTTATTTCCAAATACGCCAGTTTCTTTGCGCAGGATTGATGGTCACGCTATGCTGGTTAATTCAAAGGCTTTGGAATTGGCTGGAATTACTTCAAAAACTAAAGTTGCCGGAGGCGAAATAGTTTTGGAAAACGGCGAGCCAACGGGAATAATTGTTGATGCACCAATGCGATTAATAGGAAAAACCTTCCCAGAAACTACAATTGAAGTTTCCGCTGAAGCACTTTTGGAAGCTGAAAAATTATGCCTACAATACGGATTAACAACTGTTGACGATGCAGGTTTGGATAGAAGTATTATTGAATTGATAGATACACTTCAAAAAGAGAGAAAGTTTAAACTGAGAATGTATGCAATGGTCAGCAACAGTCCCAAAAACCGTGATTATTATTTAAATAACGGAATTTATAAAACCGATAGATTAAATGTGCGTTCCTTTAAAGTTTATGCAGACGGTGCTTTGGGTTCCCGTGGTGCGGCAATGCGTGAGCCATATAGCGATATGCCACACCATTTTGGAGCGATGATTACTACTGCAGATAGTTTGGATTATTTAGCTGGAAAAATCGCCGCTTCAGAGTTTCAAATGAATACGCACGCCATTGGTGATTCTGCGAATATTGCGGTTTTACGGGCCTACAAAAAAGCGTTGGAAGGAAAAACCGACAGACGTTGGCGCGTGGAACATGCGCAGATTATTTCAGCAGAGGATTTCAATTATTTTGATGACAACAATAACATCCTTCCTTCGGTACAACCAACGCATGCTACCAGCGATATGTATTGGGCCGAAGATAGAGTAGGAGCTGAACGTATAAAAGGGGCTTATGCTTATAAAGAATTATTGGAGAAAGCTGGTAGCATCGCTTTGGGAACCGATTTTCCAGTAGAGCAAGTCAACCCGATGTACACTTTTTATGCCGCCATTGCTCGTAAAGACTTAAAAAATTATCCCGAAAATGGTTTTCAAATGAAGGACGCTTTGACCCGTGAAGAAGCTTTAAAAGGAATGACCATTTGGGCAGCATTTGCCAATTTTGAGGAAGATGAAAAAGGAAGCATTGAAGTTGGGAAGTTTGCAGATTTCACCATTCTCGATAAAGATATTATGAAAGTTGACGAAAAAGAACTTCCGAATACCAAAGTTGTTGCAACATTCATCAATGGCGAAATGGTTTTTGAAGCTGAATAAAACCTCCGTGTCCTTTGTGTCTCTGTGGTGAAATTTTACCACAGAGACACAGAGTTCACAGAGAAATTAAATGGAATGGAAAATATTCTGAAACAACTTCCGCAGAAAGCAAAAGAAGCCGAAAGTGAAAACAAAAAGTTTTTCGCGAAGCTGAAGAAAAAGCCGCCAAAGCATCTGGACAGCTTGATGCAGGAATTGCACGAGGAAGAATTCCGAAGAACAGATTGTCTCACTTGTGCCAACTGCTGCAAAACCACCGGCCCGCTTTTCACTGATAAAGACATTGAGCGGATTTCAAAACATTTCCGGATGAAACCGCAACAATTCATCGAAACCTATTTGCGGATTGATGAAGACAAAGATTACGTTTTGCAAAGCGTTCCCTGTACGTTTTTGGGAGCCGATAATTACTGTAGCATTTATGACGTGCGCCCAAAAGCTTGCCGCGAATTTCCGCATACAGACAGAAAAAAATTTCAGCAGATTTCAAATCTTACGATGAAAAATGTTGCCATTTGTCCGGCGGCTTTTAATATTGTTGAGGAAATGAAAAGACTTTTAAATAAGTAGGCAGTAACAGTCGCAGTTTTAAGTAAATTAAAACTATTTATTGCCACTGAAAACTGCGACTGTGACTTTTTTCAAGGATAAAGCAAATATTGCCCCCGAATAATTCGAAATTCCATAAGTCCTTTTTTCCAGGAATCCCGAATTTCTTCCGCAGATAAACCTTGCTCAATTTGTTTTTGCAATTTTTCCGTTCCGGCAAGTTTCACAAAAAAAGAATTAAAGAAATCTTTCTTTTTTCCATTTGCGTTGTAAGCATCAATCAGCCATTCCAGATTTATTTTACTTAATCGCGGTTCGTTCCGAAGATCTTTTCCATGGCAAAGTTGCCCTTTGAATTTTGGGTCTTTTGCACCTTCATTGGATTGTGGCGTGTATTCAAAAGTATATTTTGAAGCGGGCAAACTCGGTGCTCCGAAAACCTGAAATTGCATATCCGTGCCGCGGCCGGCGTTTATAAATGTTCCTTCAAAAAAACAAAGGCTTGGATATAGATTTATAGCTTGGTCGTTTGGCAAATTAGGTGATGGTTTTATGGGAAGTGCATAAGGTGTTTCGTGCGTGTAGTTTTGCATTTCAACCACAGTCAATTTGCATTTTATTTTATCTTTTAACCAGCCTTCGCCATTTATCATCTGTGCATATTCGCCAATAGTCATTCCGTGAACTACCGGAATAGGGTGCATACCTACGAAACTCTGGTTTTCGGGTTCCAAAATTGGGCCGTCAATATACCGTCCATTAGGGTTTGGACGATCTAAAACAATCACAGGAATACCTGCTTCAGCGCAAGCTTCCATAACATAATGAAGTGTTGAAATGTAGGTGTAAAAGCGTGCGCCTACATCTTGAATATCAAAAACCACAACATCAATTCCCTTCAATTGCTCTTGTGATGGCTTTTTATTACTTCCGTAAAGTGAAATTAATGGCACGCCCGTTTTTGAATCAACGCCGTCCTTCACGTGTTCGCCGGCATCTGCAGTACCTCGGAAACCATGCTCAGGCGCGAATACTTTTTTTACTGAAACTTTTTTCGAAATTAGGAAATCTACTAAATGTTGCTTTTCATTTTCTAAAAATGAAGTCTGATTCGCTACCACGCCCACGTTTTTACCTTTCAACAAATCAGAATAAAGATGAAATTGCTCCGCACCAAAGATGATTTGTTCGTCTTGATTCTTGGTTCTTGCTTCTTGATTCTCTTTTATATCTTCTCTTTCTCCTTTCTTCTCAGTAGAACTTCCGCAGGAAAAAATGGTCAAAACAACCAATAAAACTGTATTTTTGAAAAAAGTTAAGCCCATAAAATCATAGTGAATTTCGAATTTTTCATCGCTCGGCGCATCATTGCTTCCAAGGACTATAAAAGTAGTATTTCGGCACCGATAATAAAAATTGCAATTACCGCAATCGCGCTCGGTATTATTATGATGTTAATCTCTATTGCTACAGGTGTTGGACTCCAAAAAAAGATTCGAGAAAAGGTTTCGGCTTTTAATGGCGACATTATTATCACAAATTTTGACACCAATTTTTCCAATGATTCGCAAAACCCGATTTCAAAAAAACAAGACTTTTATCCAACTTTTAAAAATATTGACGGCATAAAACACGTGCAGGTTAGCGCTTCCAAAGGTGGCGTAATACGTACCGAAACCGATTTTGAGGGCGTGGTGGTTAAAGGCGTGGGCAACGATTATGATTGGGAGTATTTCAAGGATTATTTAACCGAAGGAAAATTGCCGGATTTTAAAGGCGATTTAAATGAAGATATATTAGTTTCAGAATATTTGGCGAATCGGTTGCATTTAAAATTGGGCGATAAAGTGACCACTTTCTTCCTGAACGATGAAGTCTCCAAAACGCCGCGCAGTCGGGGTTTTAATATTGTTGGAATTTACAACAGCGGCTTTCAGCAGTTTGATGAGCAATTTATAATTACTGACATTCGGCACATTCAACGGCTGAACAAATGGGAAGATGATCAAATTGGCGCTTTTGAAGTTTTTATAAATGATTTTGATGAAATAATCCCCATTGGAAACGAAGTTTACAACGAAACCGGAAGCACGCTGGACACGCAGACCATCCGCCAAAAATACGCCTCCATTTTTGAATGGCTCGATCTTTTCGATTTCAATATTATTATGATTATCGGGATTATGATTTTGGTTGCGGGCATTAATATGATTACGGCGCTTTTAGTTCTGATATTAGAGCGCACCCAAATGATAGGAATTCTGAAAGCCTTGGGCAGCAGCGATTGGAGCGTGCGGAAAGTGTTTCTTTATAACGCGATGTATTTGATTGGTGTGGGGCTTTTTTGGGGGAATATTATAGGGATTGGTTTACTTTTAATTCAGAAATACGGTAAGATTTTCAAATTAAATCCAGATACTTACTACGTTAACGAAGCTCCTGTTTATTTGAATTGGGACTACATTTTAATTCTAAATGCAGGCACATTTCTACTTTGTCTTTTGATGCTTTTGATACCTTCGTTTATTATTTCGAAAATTTCTCCGGTTAAGGCAATTCGGTTTGAGTAAGCATTGGGAAAACCAATGGCTTTTGTACCTTTGTCCCCAAACTCCGAAGCTTTATGCGAAGGAGTTCTTTCTTTAAATAAATTTATGGAATACGCAGAAAATATATTGGGAACCATCG
This sequence comes from Aequorivita soesokkakensis, assembly GCF_001641085.1. GTDB lineage: Bacteria > Bacteroidota > Bacteroidia > Flavobacteriales > Flavobacteriaceae > Aequorivita > Aequorivita soesokkakensis. The sequence continues at coordinate 222,588 of NZ_LXIE01000050.1, forward strand.
GCAACACGCCCATGGTGAAAATCAACAAGATAATTGGGGATATTCCCGCTTTGGTGCTCGCCAAATACGAAACTTTCAATCCAGGAAATTCGGTTAAAGACCGAATGGCCTTAACAATGATTGAAGATGCCGAAGCAGACGGAAGACTGAAACCGGGCGGAACCATCATCGAGGGAACCTCTGGAAACACGGGAATGGGATTGGCGCTTGCTGCAATTGTAAAAGGCTATAAAATGGTCTGCGTTATCAGCGACAAACAGAGTAAAGAAAAGATTGATATCCTAAAAGCCGTTGGCAGTAAAGTAATTGTTTGCCCAACAAACGTTTCCCCCGAAGACCCACGCAGTTATTATTCCACTTCAAAAAGATTGGCGGAGGAAACGCCCAACAGTTGGTACGTAAACCAATACGATAACCTTAGTAACACCAAAGCGCATTACGAAAGCACCGGCCCGGAAATTTGGAAACAGACCGATGGAAAAGTAACGCACTTTGTAGTGGGCGTGGGAACTGGCGGTACCATCAGCGGTGTTGGGAAATATCTAAAAGAACAAAACCCGAATGTTAAAATTTGGGGAATTGATACCTACGGAAGTGTTTTCAAAAAATATCACGAAACAGGAATTTTTGACGAAAACGAAATATATCCATACATAACCGAAGGTATTGGCGAAGACATTCTTCCAAAAAATGTTGATTTTAGTGTTATTGACGGTTTTGTGAAAGTAACCGATAAAGACGCCGCAATCTACACCCAAAAACTTGCCAAAATGGAAGGTTTCTTTTTGGGCAATTCAGCTGGAGCTGCAATTAAAGGCCTACTTCAACTTAAGGATAAATTTACAAAAGATGATGTAGTGGTTGTTCTTTTTCACGATCACGGCAGTCGTTACGTAGGCAAAATGTACAATGACGAGTGGATGCGCGAGCGCGGTTTTGTGGAAGATGAAGTGAAAAACGCTTCGGATTTGATTCAGGAACACGCAGATAAACCACTGATTACCGTGAAAACTGAAGAATTGGTCGGTCACGCAATCGAGCGGATGAAAAAATACAACATCAGCCAAATTCCAGTAGAAGATACTTCAGGTTTTGTGGGCGCTTTGGACGAAACCGATCTGCTTCGAAAATATTTGGAAAACAAAAATGTGGCCGATCTACCGATAAAGGAAGTAATGCACAAACCCTTCCCAATTGTAAAAAAGAGCACGCCTATTGAAGAAATTTCAAAGTTAATTCACAAAGAGAACAATGCTGTTTTGGTGGATTTGGGCGATGGCAACTACAATATAATTACAAAGCACGACATTATTCGCGCATTGTAATTTTACTCAAATTAAAAAATAATATCCCGCTTCACTTTAAATGGAGCGGGATTTTTGTTAATTTTAAACTGAAATGAAAGACGAAGCAAAAAAATTATTTCGGTTTTTGAGGACCAAACCTGTGCCAGCCAACACCAACGAAATTTTGGCATTGGAGCGCACCAAATTGGCCAACGAGCGAACCCTACTTTCCTATATTCGTTCGTCGCTTTATCTTCTCTTGGGCGGAATAGCTATACTTCAACTTAAAGATTTTAGAAATATCCACTGGTTGGGTTATGTTGCATTGGCTGTCTGCATTATTTTTTTAGCTGTTGGCATTTTTCGTTATGTGCTTTTGTATCGCCGTTTGTATAAATGGAATCGTGTTTTATACGTGGATACCATTTCAGATAAAGTAAAGAAAGATGCTGATACACAGATAGAAAAAGAAAAAGCTACGGCAGAATAATTTTTTTCTTATATTTACGTAATACCTTTATTGCTCCCCCTAATTTTTTATAGATGAAAGAAGATTTTCTGCACTATGTGTGGAAATTTCAGAAGTTGGAGGTGGGCAATTTTTACACTTCAAATAACGAAATTCTACACGTTAAGAAACAAGGGAGCCACAACTTAAATTCAGGGCCTGATTTTTTTAATGCGCAAATTGAACTAGACGGCCAATTATGGGCAGGTAATGTTGAATTGCATGTAAAATCATCAGATTGGTATGCACATGCTCACGAAATGGATCCGGCCTATGACAATGTGATCCTGCATGTAGTCTGGGAACACGATGCCGAAGTTTTCAGAAAGGACGGTTCTGTAATTCCAACATTTGTACTGAAAAAACACATCTCCAAAAATACGCTGCAACAATATCACAAGCTATTTTCAAAAGATGAAAAATGGATAAACTGTGAAAATGATTTTGCGGATGTTGATGGGTTCATTATTGAAAATTGGCTAGAAAGAATATATTTTGAGCGGCTTCAAAAGAAAGAATCCCTGCTTTTGAAGGAACTTAAAAACTCCCAAAATCATTGGGAAAGTTTGCTTTTCAGAATGCTTTGCAAAAATTTTGGATTAAAAGTAAATGGCGATTCTTTTTTCAGTATCGCGAAGTCTATAGAATTTTCAGTATTGCAGAAATGTAGTCAAGACAGACAGCAATTGGAAGCTTTGTTAATGGGCCAAGCCGGATTGCTGGACGGTGAAAAGGAGGAATGGTATTTCAAAACGCTGAAAACCAATTATGAATTTTTAAGGCACAAATTTGGATTGATGAACGAATCGGTAATCACTCCCAAATTTTTTAGGCTGCGGCCACCAAACTTTCCAACCTTACGATTGGCTCAGTTGGCGATGCTTTATTTTGAACGCACAAACCTGTTTTCGCAAATAATAGCTGCCCAAAACACGAAGGATTATTATGATATTTTCAATATTTATGCAAGTGAATATTGGAACACACATTACAATTTTGGTATTTCTTCTTTGGAACGAAAGAAGCGAATTACCAAAAGTTTTGTTGATCTTTTAATAATCAACACTATTATTCCTATAAAATTCTGTTATGCAAGGCAGCAGGGTAGGGACATTTCAGAGGAAATATTAAAGCTCGCTTCCGAAATTGCTTCCGAAGAAAACACAATTGTAAAGAAATTCGATTCGTTCAAGAACATTTCAAAAAACGCATCCCAAAGTCAAGCCTTATTGCAACTTAAAAATGAGTATTGTGACAAAAATAAATGTTTGCAATGTGGGGTGGGCAATTTTATTATTGGCTCTGAAGCCGAAATCAGAAAAATCCGGCAATTGCAAAACTGACTTTTCTTTCGCCCATTTTAAAAAAATAAAAGTAAAAAGTGTAATTTGCGGCTATGCTACAAGCTGTGTACACCTTACGCCATTACTTAGAAAAAAGGGGCTTTTATGTTTCCTCCCGTTTTGCGGATAGGCTTGGAATGCGCGCCAAAAACGTGCGGCTTTTTTTTATTTATGTTTCATTTGCCACTTTGGGCGCTGGTTTTGCCATCTATCTTACGTTGGCATTTCTTTTAAAATTAAAAGACCTTGTAAACACAAAACGAACCTCGGTTTTTGATTTATGAAGAATTTTTTCACTTCCAAAATAACAGTTGCGCTGTTTTTGTTGCTCGTTGTGTTTATGACGGGTATTTTCGGATTTCGGTTTTTTTCGGACTACAGCTGGATTGATGCTATCTATATGACCGTAATTACCATTACAACCGTAGGTTATGGCGAAGTGATGCCGTTGAGTCCTTCCGAAAAAATTTTTGTTTCGCTTCTCATCATTTCCAGTATCTTTATCGTTGGGTATGCCATTTCGGTTATCACGGAATATATTTTAAGTAAAAACATTGGTGTTTTAAGACAGAAAAAAGTGCAAAGAAAATTGGAATCCATGCATGATCATATTATTGTTTGCGGCTTCGGAAGAAACGGAAAACAAGCAGCCCAGAAATTGTTGGCTTACAACCGTCCCTTTGTAATTATAGAAAAGAATGAAGAAGTGATTGATCGTTTTTCCGACGAAAATACTTTGTTCATTTTGGGAAACGCCATTGAAGATGAAATCCTTTTGAAAGCGGGCATAGAAAAAGCTTCCACGTTAATATGTGCTACGCCCAGTGACGCTGATAACCTATTTGTAGTGCTTTCCGCACGACAGATGAACAAAAACCTAAAAATAATTAGTCGCGCTAGTGAAGAGACCAGCTACAAAAAGATGAAACTAGCCGGTGCCGATAATGTTATTATGCCAGATAAAATTGGCGGTGACCACATGGCATCTCTTGTTGTGGTTCCCGATCTGGTGGAATTTTTGGATAATCTTACTGTTTCAGGGCAGGAAGACAGCATTAATGTAGAACAGATTCCTTTTGAAAAAATGTGCCCAAATGGAAAGGAGCAGGCCATACAGGATTTGGATGTTCGGAAGAAAACGGGCTGTTCCATAATTGGTTACCGTTCTCCCAATGGAGAATATATTGTTAACCCAGAACCTTCGCTTGTTCTCCAAAAAAAATCAAAACTTATATTGATAGGTCGTCCAAACCAAATAGAGATGCTCAAAAAGGAATACGGGGTTTAAGAAAGCGTTAACAAATTTCCATTCAAATCTTTGAAATTGTAAATTTTTTTAAGCATCTTGCTTCGTTTTAATTCAAAAAACGTTTCATTTTAAAACTCCACTATGAAGAAATATCTTCTTTCGCTAATCGCTTTTTTAATTCCAATTTTCACTTTTGCCCAGGAGACTACCGCTTCTGACCAAATTGATGCAGCTTTCAAACAATATACGGGTTGGTTTGTAGATTTAATATTCTATGAAATACCTTTTTCAGATTCTTTTCAAATTCCTTGGGTATTAATCGTTTTAATTGGAGGCGCGGTTTACTTTACGATTTATTTTAAATTGATAAATTTTACTGGCTTTGGAACCGCAGTCCGTGTGGTTAGGGGGAAATATGAAGATATTGAAAAACATGGTGCAGATACACTTTACGGCGATGTAACGCCCAACGAACAGGAAAATCTTATTGAAACAATTCGGGACGATAGTGCCGATGGAGAGGTTTCCCACTTTCAGGCACTTACCGCTGCGCTGTCTGCAACAGTAGGTTTGGGGAATATCGCTGGAGTAGCTGTGGCACTTTCCATTGGTGGACCGGGCGCTACTTTTTGGATGATAGTTGCGGGCTTATTGGGTATGGCTTCAAAATTTGCCGAATGTACCTTGGGGGTTAAGTTTAGGGATGTTGGTCCGGACGGCACTGTTTATGGTGGACCAATGTATTACCTTAAAAAAGGTTTAAAACAAAAAGGATTGGGCGGTCTTGGAAAAGTACTCGCTATTGTCTTTGCCATATTCGTAATTGGGGGTTCCTTTGGAGGCGGAAATATGTTCCAAGCCAATCAGGCAGCAGCTCAGTTTGTTCAGTTGTTTGAATTGCAGGGCACAAGTGGTGCTATGTGGTTTGGTATTATAATGGCCATTATTGTTGCTGTTGTAATTATTGGCGGAATAAAACGTATTGCGAAGGTAACCGAAAAGATAGTGCCTTTTATGGCGGGAATCTATGTTTTGGGAGCTCTCATAATCTTAGTTGCAAACTACCATCATATTGGTGATGCTTTCGCCTTAATTTTTGAAGGTGCTTTCTCTGGTCTCGGTATTGCGGGTGGATTGGTTGGTGTAATGATTCAAGGAGTTCGCCGTGGGGCATTCTCAAACGAAGCCGGTGTTGGTTCAGCAGCTATTGCCCACTCGGCAGTGCGAACAAAATATCCCGCTTCCGAAGGAATTGTGGCACTTTTGGAGCCTTTTATTGATACTGTGGTTATATGTACTATGACCGCTTTGGTTATTGTAATTACCAATTTTGACAACAATATTATTCAATATGGAGTGGAAGTTAAAGAAGGAGTAGAACTTACCGCAACTGCTTTTGATAGTGTGATTCCACATTTCTCAATAGTACTTACTGTGGCTGTAATTCTATTCGCTTTTTCAACAATGATATCGTGGTCCTACTACGGAATGCAGGGCTGGGTTTATCTCTTTGGAAGAGGAAAAGTTACTGAGCTTATTTATAAACTGTTATTTTGTATCTTTATATGGGTTGGATCGGTTATCAGTCTTGGTTCGGTTATCAACTTCTCCGATGCCATGATTTTTGCAATGGTCGTACCTAACATTATTGGTGTTGTATTATTGACCCCAGTTGTAAGAAAAGAATTGAACCGCTATATGAATGCAATTCGCACCAAACACGATGCGATTGATGATGGTTTGGAAGATATGCAGAAGCATATGTAAAAACGAAACAATATGGAATTAAAATCCCACTTCACGTTCAATAAGCAACAACGGAGTGGGATTTTGCTTTTGTTGCTGCTCATCATTTCATTGTTGTGCGTTTATTGGTTTGTAGATTTTTCGGAAGAAGACACTTTTGATATCTCTTCCGCAGAAATAGTTTCCGCCCAAAAAGAATTGGATTCACTTCGGCTTGTTGAAATTCAAAATAGAATGCCGAAAAAATATCCCTTCAATCCCAATTTCATAACAGATTACAAAGGCTACACTTTGGGAATGACAAACGAAGAAATTGACCGTTTACTTCAATACAGAAAGCAAGGCAAATGGATCAATTCCGCAGCCGATTTTAAAAAAGTTACGGGAGTTTCAGATTCGTTGTTGAATGAATTGAGACCCTATTTCAAATTTCCCGATTGGGTTACAAATCCGAAACCAAAGAATGATTTCAAAGATTCTAAAAGTGAAAAGGGTTTTACTGAAAAATCTTTTGCCCAAAAAATTGATCTCAACAAAGCCACCGAAGTGCAACTACAACAAGTGAGCGGCATTGGCGATGCACTCAGCAAACGAATTATTTCCTATCGTGAAAAGATAGGTGGCTTTTCTAATGACGTTCAACTTTACAATGTTTATGGATTGGAACCTTCCGTTGTGCAGCGAACTCTAAATCTTTTCACTGTAAAAACGCCAAGGGAAATTTTCACAATTAATGTGAATAAAGCCTCAGCTTCCGATATTGCAACCATTCCCGGCATCTCTTTTGAAATGGCAAAGAAAATTTGGGAATTCCGCCGACTTCGTGAAAAAATAACCGACATTCAAGAACTCGAGAAAATTGAAGGAATGACGGAAAGAAAGTTACAGCTAATTCAGTTATATTTGTCCGTTGAGTAAATAGAAAAAATTGCCGAAAGGCTTATAAATATTAGTATCACAGCAGCATGAGTAAAATGTATTTTACAGAGGAACACGAATTTTTCAGAAAGAGTTTTCAGGATTTTCTTCAAAAGGAAGTAGTGCCACATATTGAAAAGTGGGAAAAAACGGGACATATTGAACGTTTTATATGGGAGAAATTTGGCGAAATGGGCTATTTCGGAATCTATCAGCCCGAGGAATACGGCGGAATGAATCTCGATCTTTTTTATACAGTAATCTTTTTGGAAGAACTTCAAAAGATAAACAGCGGTGGCTTTGCCGCGGCTATGTGGGCACACGCCTATTTGGCGATGACGCATCTTAAAAAAGAGGCAAACCACGAACAAAAAGAAAAGTATTTGGCGCCAAGCATTACCGGTGAAAAAATAGGATGTCTTTGCATTACCGAACCTTTTGGCGGTAGTGATGTTTCTGGAATGCGAACCACTGCCGTAAAAAACGGCGATAAGTATATTTTGAACGGTTCAAAAACTTTTATTACCAACGGAATTTACAGTGACTATTTAATAGTTGCTGCCAAAACTTCACCAGAATTGGGCAACAAGGGAATAAGCATTTTTGTAGTGGACCGCGATGCAAAAGGTGTTTCTGCAACAAAACTTGATAAACTGGGCTGGCGCGCCAGCGATACTGGTGAAATAGCGTTTGATAATGTTGAAATTCCTATTTCAAACTTAATGGGAGAGGAGAACGCTGGCTTTCCTTATATAATGCAGCACTTCGCTTTGGAAAGACTTATTATGGGCATCAATGCCCACGCCCGTAGCGAGTTCGCTTTGGAATACACCATTCAATATATGAAAGATCGCTTTGCTTTTGGAAAGAGTATTTCGAAGTTTCAAGCCTTGCGTCATCGCGTGGCACAGATTGCCAGCGAAATTGAGGTTTGTAAAACATTTAATTACGTTACCGCAAAAAGATTGAACGATGGCGAATACGTAGTAAAGGAAGCTACGATGAGCAAACTGATTTCCACCAAAGTTGCCGATGAGGTAATGACCGAATGTCTCCAATTTTTGGGCGGCTATGGTTATATGGAAGATTATCCGTTGGCGCGTTTGTTGCGCGATAGCAGACTTGGTCCAATTGGTGGTGGAACTTCTGAAATTCTTCGGGAGATAATTGCGAAGATGGTTATTGAGAGTAAGGAATATAAGCCGGCGACTTAAGTAGTTTAGAAATTTATACCAAACTTGGAAATCACGAAAGAAGATATATTAAAACTAATTGAAATTGAAAAAAAAGATAATTTTCAAAATCACTTTTTGAATGTTTTTCTTACCGATTATCGCTCTAAAGGTGAAATAAAACAAAATGAAATAAAAGTTTGGTGCCAAAATTCTTGGAATCGAATTAACTATCCAATTTTCACTTTTAAGCTTAATTCCAAAAACCATTTAATTGACATTACCGATAGAATTAATCCTGTAGGCAAATTCTTTAATTTTGGAATTCTATTTTCATTAATTTGCATTTTTTCTTTATTTGGCTACAATACTATAAGCCTTGC
>NZ_LXIE01000051.1 GCF_001641085.1 Aequorivita soesokkakensis
AACCGAGGTTTTTTAGTTTTGCTTATAACTTATAACTGAAAATTATTCCCCGCCTAAAAGTGTAGCGATTTTTGCTTCCAAAGCTGCTCCGCGCAAGTCTTTATCGATGATCATTCCATTTTCATCTACTAAAAAAGTCGCAGGAATTGAACGCACATTGTATTGTTGAGCAATTGGATCTTGCCACCATTGAAGGTTTGAAACGTGATACCAGTCCATTTTATCATCTTTTATGGCCTGTATCCATTTATCTTTTGCGTCGGCTTTATCTAAGGAAACACTGATTATATTTAAACCTTTGTCGTGATATTTGTTGTAAACATTTACCACATTAGGGTTTTCCATTCTGCAAGGTTTGCACCAAGATGCCCAAAAATCTATAATGGTGTATTTCCCCATCGAATCCTTTAATGACATTGTTTCACCGGTTGGAGTTGGGGCGCTAAAATTTGGAGCGGCACTTCCTACCTCGGCTTTTTTCATAGTTTCAAGATTTGTTTTCAAATCCTTTACTATTTCTGATGCTGCAAGTTTTGGATCCAGATTTTCTAAATAGGCAGAAGCTTCTGCAGGTGTAATTTCTTTTCTGCTAACCATTTCAGAAATAAGCATTACCGCGAAAAGGGAATTGTTGTTGTCTTTTAAGTATTGTTTTTTATAATCCGTTTCCTCGCTCACCAAATTTAAATTTTCACTTTGAATTCTGGCTATAGCCATAGTGTCGTTCGCCTGTCTTGCTTCGCGGAAACGCTCCATGCTTTCTTGTTTCTTTTTGTTGAAAGAAGTCATTTTTGAAACAAAGTTGCTATAAGCTTCATTTTGTTTTCCGCCAACTATTCGTGATGCTTGAATACTGTCTTTATAGATTGTTGCGGTCATATCCTCATTTTCTGGAAAATATAAAACAGAACCATTTACTTCATTGATTCTTAAAAAATTCAAATTTAAATCTTCGCTTTTTGGATAGGTTGCAGAAAATTTTCCTTGGGTAACTTTCAAAGTGTCAATTACCTTTGGTTGTTTGTTTTCCAAGGTATAAACAAATATTTCGGTGCCATCTGCAAAACCTACGGCATCGCCTTCCAGTTTATAAGTGTTAGTATCTTTGTTACAGGAAATTAGTAAAATTGTAAGGAGTGATGCAAAAAACAGTCTCATAATAGGGTTTTTAGAATTTCGACAAAAATAACGGTTTATTGTTTCATTGGAATAATTGTTGTTGATTTTATTTTTTATTAACACAATTCAAGCTTTTTAAACCTTACTTTTATTGGTTAATAGCTATGAATACAACCATTCAACAAAAAGATGACTAAAGAAAAAAAGGAATTTCCATTAAAAATAAAAATAGGCTTCAAAAAAGTGTTTGATGCCTATAGGGAAAAAGCGGGAGAAAGTGATTTATTAAAAAAGCAGGTTTCAGAAATACTTTCTCTGGAAAAAGATTACCCAGCTTTGACTTCTGGAATTTCTGATTTTGAAAAAATTTCAAAATATAAAGAGCAGATCGATATAATTCTAAATCCGTTATTTCCTTCAGTATTGGAAAACAATGAAATTAAATTTGCTACAATTCCCTTTCAAGAAGTAGCTTTTAAAAGCACACAACGATACAAGGATATTCTGAAAAATGCCGGGAAAGATTTTTCCATGGACATCATAAATTTTGATGAGGATCAATTTTATATTATGGGCTGTAGCCTAATTTTGAGTCATCATTACGGCGAAAAGGTAGATTTTAAGCGTTCCTTTTATTACAATATTCCAGATGGAAATGGAATGGTTAAAAACTATAGATTGTTTTATAATGCCGATTTTGTTGAAATCCAAAAAACAGCAAAGGCAAAAGAAATTTCACAGGACGATATAAATGAATTGCTGGAAAGCTTTGAGGACGTTTCAGTTTGGAAAGAAAAATTTCCTCCCGGAAGCTGGATTTTTAATGGTTTTGTAATTGCGACATTAACAGACGTTACAACGGATGTGTCCATTTCCGAATTCAAAACCAATTTGCTCCGTTTGGAAAAAAATGGCGGATTTCACAATACCGAGTTCAGCCGTATTTTTCGGGCCATTTTCAATCTGAAGGAGCTCATGATTGGTTTTACGGATTATAACGAAGAAAATGAATCTTTTGAGCGTACGCTTTTCAAGGAGATTCCAAGTTTTATTCTTCAAGGGAAAAAATCACAGGTCAGCAAAGATGCGCTTTGCAGTGCTTCCTATTATACACTCTTCAAGCAAAAGGAATTTTATTGCGTAACGGATGCCGAGAGGTATCATAAAATGTATCCCGAAAATCTGCTGTATAAAAAAATGCTGGATCAGGGAATGAAAAGCGCCATTTTTGCCGCTATCGTTTCAGATGAAAAAATTCTTGGGGTGTTGGAACTCGTTTCTCCAAACGCCAATGCGCTTAACACCATAAACGCCAATAAACTTCGGGATATTATGCCTTTTCTTATTGATTCGGTAGTGCGATCAAAGGAAAATTTTGAAAACGAACTGGAACTGATAATCCAAGAAGAATGTACGGCCATTCACAGCAGTGTGCAATGGAAATTCCGCAAGGAGGCAAAACGCTATTTAACGTCCTTAACAGAGGGAAACCCGACGTTTTTCCGCGAAATAGTTTTTGAGGATGTACACCCACTTTACGGACAAACCGATATAAAAGGTTCATCGGAAGCTCGAAATTTAGCTACAAAGCAAGATTTAAAGTTACAGTTGACCTATATAGAAACTGTATTGAAAAAATTATCCAATCATACTTTCTTGCCCATTCTTGAGCAAATGAATTTTACCATCACTGGCTATTTGAAAGAAATAGATGAGAATCTACAGGTAGATACCGAAAGGAATATCATGAATTTTCTGATTTCCGAAATTGTACCGTTTTTTAAATATATAAGGGAGAGAAATGAAACGTTTAAACAGTTGGTTGATGAATATTATGAACTTATAGATTCAGACACAGGGCTCGTCTATAAAAACAGGAAAGATTATGATGAATCGGTTATGCTTATAAACAAGAGGCTCGCTTCGGTATTGGACAAAAAACAGCAGGAAGCCCAAAAAATGTACCCTCATTATTTTGAGCGATTCAAAACAGATGGCGTAGAGCACAACCTCTATATTGGAGAAGCTATTACTAAGGAAAAATCTTTCAATAAAATATTTCTGAAAAATCTTAAGCTTTGGCAGTTGCAGATTATTTGCGAAATGGAAAACAATTATTACCGTTTGAAGGATAAACTGCCCGTAGAGCTGGATGTTGCCTCTATGATTTTGGCATTCAACGGCTCGCTCTCGCTGAGATTTAGAATGGATGAAAAGCGTTTTGATGTTGATGGCACCTATAATGCACGTTACGAAGTTGTAAAAAAACGTGTGGACAAAGCAAATATAAAAAACACCGAAGAGCGCATAACTCAACCAGGAAAAATAGCAATTATATATTCCCAAAAAGAAGATGAAGAGGAATATTTAAAGTATATCCATTTTCTTCAGCATCAAAAATTGCTTGGGGAAGAAATCGAAATTTTGGAGCTTGAAGATTTGCAGGGTGTTACAGGTTTAAAAGCGCTGCGTGTAACGGTCCTTTATTCCAAAAACAGTGATAAAGTGAAAGAATATTATACCTACGAGGATTTAATCTCACAAATCGAGGAATAAATTTTATTGTTCCAGATAGAAAAATAGGGCAAAGGCAATCAAGGAAATAATAGTTCCCGCCACGAAAATAGTGTAGGTAAGTCTTAAAATCCGGTATTTTCTGTCCAATACTTTTCCCAAAAAGTATAAATCCTTTGTAAGCGATTTGTAAACGTAGTTTCTATCTTTCAACAATTCATCAATGGCCCATTCAAATTGGTCGAGTTCCATTTTGTGGAAATTCCCAAAAAAAGTAAGGTTTACGTTTTGCTTTTCCACATCTTCCTTGGTAAACTCTCCGCGGGTAACATTTGGCCTCGTGGCTATTACTGCCAAAACCATTGTGATGGCGCTAAAAAGAACGAATAGGGCAGTGGGTATAATTAAATAATTATTATTGTCCAATTTTGAAATAAGGTTTGAAAGCACTAACGAAATGATAATGGCATTTACGGAAAGCATAATGTTTGCCTTTGTATCTGCAATGTCACTCAATTTCATATGATTTCTTAAAGCAGTGCGGTAAAAAGTTTGGATTCCGCGTTCCGGGCTGTCGTTTTTATATTTAGCCTTTAACTTGGCCTTCGTTTTTTCTTTCTGAAATTTCTCTTTGTTCTTTTTTCGCTTATTAAGGAGCTTTGAAAGGTTTTCTTCCTTAGTGGGTTGCCAGTTTTTCAGGGCATAATCCGTATAAAACTGATGATTCTCCACTAGAACTTTTATGTTTTCTTCAAGCCATTCCTCTGCAGTATAGTTATGAATATTTTGTGATATATATTCCTGCCTTAAAAACTCGCTGGCTTCTTCAAAATAATCTTTCCCAAAGTGCGAGGAATCCGCATCCCGAATAATTTTTTCAAGTTCGTTTTGTGGAGTTGTATTTTTGAATTTTGTAGCTAAAATGCAATTTTTCACACCTTCAATTATATCTTCCTCAACGCCTTGTTTTTTCAAAAAATCAACCGCAATTTTTACACTTTCCTCTTCGTGGTTTTCACGGGAAACGGTATAGCCAGAATCGTGTAGCAAAGCCGCAAAACGTAGTGTTTTAGCATCTTTAACATCAATTTGGGAGTTTTCAATAATTTCGTTTATACTTTTATAAACACGTTTTGTATGAGTATAATTATGATATATAAACGTGTTTGGAAGCTTATTTTTAAATAGTTGGAATATAAATTTATCAGTAGCTTCAACAGTAGTGTCCATGTAAAAAATTTAGTTATCCAAAGTACTAAAAAATCAACACCGAAACAGATACATGAATAAAATTAACATCTTTATAACTTTTGCCGTTGCGGCAATTTTTTCTGGCTGTGCAACTTACGGCCCGCAGTACAAAACAGGTGAAAATAGCCTCCCCAGTGAAACTTCCGAAAAGGAAATAGACAAAACGTTCTATTTAATAGGAAATGCCGGAAATTCTGGGAATGAAGCTTCAAAATCCATCCAATCCCTCAAAAAATATTTAGCTGAAAACAATACCGAAGATAGTTATGTTCTGTTCTTGGGAAATAGTTTTTATCCCTCGGGAATGCAGCCAAAGGACGATGCTTTGAAAAATGAAGCTGAAAAATCTATGGACCAGCAACTTGAAGCTTTAAAGGGATTTAAAGGAAAAATAGTGGTACTTCCCGGCAACCGCGATTGGAAAAGTGGGGTGGACGGACTGGAATTGGAAGAAGATTTCCTTAAAGCGAAATTTGACGATGCCGATGTGCTACAACCAAACAATGGCTGTGGTTTGGAAAGTATAGATATAAATGACAATGTGCATTTGCTCGCGCTGGATACCCAGTGGTTTTTGGAAGATTGGGACGATTATCCAAAAATGAACGATAAGTGCGACATAAAAACCCGCGATAAATTTTTTATAGAAATTGAGGGCGAACTAAAGAAAAATGCCAATAAAACCATTATTGTCGCACTGTACCATCCGCTTATTACCTACGGAGAGCACGGCGGAAAATACCCGCTGATACACAAAGACTTTTTCAGCACATTTATCAAACAAGTTAAAATTCAAGGCGCGATTTCCAAACAGGATCGTTATAATGAACGCTATAATGAATTGGCCGATAGGTTAAAAGTACTTACTAAGGATGTTGACCGTCTTGTGTTTGTTTCTGGATCGGATGAGTCGCTACAATATATTGAGAACGGTTCGGTAAAACAAATTGTTTCCGGTGCCGGTTCTGGCGCAACTGCGGCTGCTTTGGGACAGTTTGGGGAATTTTCTTATGGAGGACAAGGTTTTGCAAGACTTGATGTTGAAAAAAACGGCGCATCGGAAGTGCGCTTTTTTAAAGCGAATGACGATGGAACTTCAGCTTTAGTTTTTCAAAAGAAAATATTTGATGCTGAAAAGCAATATGATTTTTCCACACTTCACGAAAATTTTCCGCCAACTACAAAAGCAAAGATTTACACAGATGAAATGGTTGAAAAAACGGGCTTCTACAAAACCGTTTGGGGAAAACATTACCGTAATATTTATGGCACAGATGTAACCGCTAAGAATGTACTTTTGGATACGCTTTATGGCGGACTAAAAGTAGTAAGGGCCGGAGGCGGCCACCAAACCCGCTCACTCAGGTTGGAGGATAAAGAAGGAAAAACTTACAATATGCGCGCTCTTAAAAAAAGCGCTGTGCAATTTCTACAGACTGTTATAATTAAGGACAAAATGGTAGAAGATGATTTTCGAAATACAATTCCGGAAGATTTAATCCTTGATTTTTATACCGCCGCACATCCCTATGGTGCTTTTACAATTCCCCAGTTATCGGACGCTGCTGGAATTCTTCACACAAACCCAAAACTGTATTATGTGCCAAAGCAAAAAGCCCTCGGAAAATATAATGAGGAATATGGCAATGAACTTTATATGATTGTGGAAAGGCCCGACAAGGAATTTGACGGCAAAATTTTCGGTTATCCCGATGATGTGGAAAGCACGGACGATTTGCTTGCAAAACTTCGCGAGGATGAAAAATACAAACTGGATGAAAAAGCCTATATCCGTGCCAGGGTTTTCGATATGTTGATTGGCGATTGGGACCGTCACAATGACCAATGGCGTTTTGCCCAACACAAAGATGACGATGGAAATTCTTTGTTTGTGCCCATTCCGAGAGATCGGGACCAAGTTTATTCAAATTTTGATGGCGGTTTGCTAGACGTGGTTAGAACCTTGTTCAACACATCGCGACAATTTCAGGTTTATGGCGAAGAGCTTAAGCACACTAAATGGTTCAATGCGGCTGGTATAAAACTGGATCACGCTTTGATCCAAAACTTTGGAAAGGAAGCTTGGCTGGAACAGGCCGCAATCATCCAAAATAACGTTACCGATCAAGTAATTGAAAGTGCTTTTAAGGACCTTCCGAAAGAAGCCCAGGATGAAACCGCAGCAGAAATAAAGCAAAAACTAAAAGGAAGACGCGATAATATAGTGAAAATTGCGGGAGAATATTATGATTATCTCGCCAAACTGCAAGTAATCACAGGAACCGATAAGGATGATTATATTGAAATTACACGCCTGCCGGAAGGAAAAACAAGTATAAAAACTTACAGAATAAAAAATGGCGAAAAGGGAGATTTAATGGTCGACAGAACTTTTGATGCGAAGGAAACCAAGGAAATTTGGGTGTATGGTTTGGACGACGACGATGTGTTTGAAGTGAAGGGAGACGGAAACAATCCAATTTTCTTAAGAATTATTGGAGGTCAAAACAACGATACCTATAAAATTACCAACGGCAGAAAAGTGAAGGTTTACGATCAAAAAAGTAAAAAAAATACCGTGGAGGAAAAAGGTGGGGCTACTTTCCGATTTACTGACAACTATGACTACAATACTTTTGATTACAAAAAACAAATTCAGTCTGTAAATTTATTTCTGCCGGTCATAGCTTTTAATCCAGATGATGGTCTTAAATTAGGCTTTTCGGATCTTTTCACTGTAAATGGTTTTCAACGAAATCCGTTTTCACAACAGCATCGTGTTGCCTTTGGGTATTATTTTGCTACGCAAGGATTTGATGTGAATTACGAAGGAGAGTTTGCCAATATTTTCGGAAATTGGAATTTCTTGATTGGCGGCTATTTCCAAAATGCGAATTTTTCAGAGAATTATTTTGGTACTGGAAATGAAACCATAAACCCAGATTATGAATTTGATATTGGACTGGATTATAATCGTGTAAGAATAGGTGGTTATGGTGCTTCCTTTGGATTTAAAAAAGATACACCTTATGGAAGCAAATTTCAATTCAAGGCAATTTTTGATGCAATTGAAGTAGAGGGAACGGATGATAGATTTATATCAGAAGTAATTCCTGCCCCGACGGAATTGGACGAGACCAAAAATTTTGTAACCGCTGAAGGAATTTATCAGTACGAAAGTTATGATAATAAAATAAACCCAACCCGAGGAATGGACTTTTCATTGGTTGCCGGGGGAACGCAAAATATAGAAGATAGTGAACGGATTTTCGGTTATGTGAAACCTTCAATTATATTCTATAACGCTATTACAAGGGATAGAAAATTGGTTTTGAAAACAGACGTACGCGGACAGTTTAATATTGGAAACAATTACGAGTTTTATCAGGGCGCACAGTTAGGTAGCGATACAGGATTAAGAGCTTACAGAAATGAGCGTTTTACCGGTAGAAGTGCAGCTGTTGCCGGCGCTGACCTTCGTTATAGCTTCAATAAATTCCGTACCGCTTTGACCCCTGTGCAAATAGGTATTTTTGGTGGGTATGATGTAGGAAGGGTTTGGGTTCCGAATGATACTTCAGATGTTTTTCACAGCTCTTATGGAGGAGGACTTTGGGTAAACACAGCAGATTTGTTGAGTGGAACCTTCAATTTATTTAGTGGGGAAGAAGGATTGCGTTTCACTTTCGGCTTGGCGTTTTCAATGTAAATGATGTATGATTTTTAAAAAGGTTTACTTTCTATTTTTTATTGTTTTTATTTCTTCCTGTGCTACTTATGCGCCGCAGTTTAAGGATAAAGAAGCAAATCCAGTATATCCTTCGGAAAAAAAAATAGAAAAAACCTTTTATTTGGTAGGTGATGCCGGGCTTTCCCCTATGGGCGGGATGAGCGATGCGCTTATTACATTTCAGAACTATCTCAAAAACGAAAAAACGTCCGGAAACTATACAATTTTCTTAGGAGATAATATTTATCCTGCAGGAATGGATCCCGAAGGCCATCCGCGCCGAAAGGAATCTGAAAATATGATAGATGCCCAACACAAAGCTGTGGTCAATTATAATGGGCAGACTATCTTCATTCCCGGAAACCATGAATGGTACAATGGTGGCGTTTTGGGCGTTGCCCGTGAAGAGAATTATGTGGAATCCAAATTTCCCGAACAGGATGCTTTTAGACCAAGCAATGGTTGCCCTTTGGAAAGTATTGAGGTTTCCGATAATATTCAATTGATTATCATCGACACGCAATGGTTTTTGGAAGACTGGGACAAAAACCCAACCATCAATGAAATGTGCGATATAAAAACCCGTGAAAAGTTTTTTATTGAACTTCAACTGGAACTTGAAAAAAACCAAAACAAGACCGTAGTTTTTGCCATGCACCACCCCATGTTTACGAATGGAAACCATGGGGGCTACTTTGCTTTGGAAAAACACCTATATCCAACCCAGAAAAAAATTCCCTTGCCTATTTTGTCTTCACTGATTGTTCAGGTTCGTTCCCAAGGTGGCGTTTCTGTTCAGGATAGATACAATGAGCTTTATAATAATTTAATGACCCGTTTACAGCAACTTGTAAAAAACAACAAACGTCTTGTTTTTGTTTCAGGGCATGACCACAATCTACAGTATATTGAAAAAGAGGGTTTTCATCAGATTGTTTCGGGTGCTGGGTCTAAAGAATCTTATGCAGCTACTGGTGAAGACGGTTTTTTTAGTACAGGAAAACAAGGATTTGCTGTTTTGGATGTTTTTGATGATGGCTCATCCTGGGTGCGCTATTATGTGAAAGGGGAAAATTATAAGCCAGAACTTCTTTTTCAGAAGGAAGTTATCCCCGCTTCTAAAAATTTTGATGTATCAAAATATCCTGAAATATTTCCTCAGGAATATACAGTGCCTATTTATAAACAGGACAGCATCAGCGAACCCTTATTTTTCAAAACTGTTTGGGGCGCCAAATACAAGCAGGCCTATTCCCAACCGGTAAATGCTAAAGTAGCTTCTTTGGACACCCTTTTTGGAGGATTGCGAGTTGTGCAGGAAGGAAATGAAGGAGATTATAATTCATTATTGCTGGCTGATAAAAATGGCAATCAGTATAGGATGCGGGCCATGCAAAAGAACGCTTTACAGATTTCAAAAAAACTGGTTTTTGAAGATAACAACACCAAACCTTCCGAAGTGGAAAAACCTGACGTGCCTTCTCTAAAAGGACAGAATGCTAGTTTTTATACCGCTTCGCATCCGTATGCGGTAATGGCAATACCAGATATGGCTCAGGCAATAAATGTTTTTTATACAACCCCTCAATTATTTTATGTGCCGAAGCAGAAACGTTTGGGTAATTACAATGAAAATTTTGGGGACGATCTGTACCTTATATCCATAGAACCTTCCGAAAGGAGTGAAGGGGAAGGACTTTTTAAATATCCCGACGATGTGGAAACCACGGATGATATTTTGATAAAACTACGCAAAACAGGAAATGTTTTCGTGGACGAGGAAAACTATATAAAGTCCAGACTTTTTGATATGTTAATTGGCGATTGGGACCGTGAGCCTGACCATTGGCAATGGGCAGAATATTACAACAGCTACAAAAAAAATGTATATGTGCCCATCCCCAAAAACCGGGATAATGCTTTTTCAAGCTTTGATGGAAATATTTTCGACTTTACGCGTTCGTTATTTAATGGGTCTAAGCAAACACACGTTTATGGAAAGAATCTGACAGATCTAAGATGGTTTAATAAAGAAGGTGTAATTCTGGACAGGGCATTGCTTGAAAATTCAGGTCGGGGCCAGTGGAAATATCTCGCCAAAGTGTTACAGGATAGTATTACGGACTCTGTAATTGAAAAGGCTTTTGGCAAAATTCCTCAGGAAGTACAGGATGAATCTTTGGAAGAAATTAAGCAGAAACTGAAAGCCCGCAAAAAAAATCTGGTTGAAATTGCGGATAGTTATTACACCTACCTTTCCACGTTGCAGACCATTATTGGAACAGATTATGACGATCTTTTTGAAATTACCCGTATGCCGGACGGAAAAACGAATATTAGAAGTTTTACTACCATAAACGGTGTTAAATCTGACACTTTAACGGACCGGACCTATTCAAATAAAGACACCAAAGAAATCTGGATATACGGTCTTGGCGGAAAAGATAAATTTACCGTAACTGGAAAAGAGAACAACTTGATTTACATCCGTATTATTGGAGGGCAGGATGAAGATATTTATAGCTTGAAAGAGGGACGAAGGGTAAAGGTGTATGATTATGAAAGCAAACCAAGTATTGTAGAAGAAAAGGAGGGCGGAACCCTTCGTTTTACGGATGTGTATAATTTGAACACGTATGACTATCGGAAACAGATTGACCGTTCGCAGGGCTTGGTTTCCGCAATTGGTTACAATCCCGATGATGGGTTTAGGGCCGCGCTGCAATACGTATATCGGGTAGATAATTTTCAGCGAAATCCCTTTTCACAGAAACATGTGGTGAATGCGGCTTATTTCACTGACATCAACAGTTTTGAACTTTCCTATTCCGGGGAATTTGCAAATATCCAAGACGACCTGAACCTCAGCTTTGGCGCCAGACTTACGAGTCCAAATTTTAAAATGAACTTTTTTGGCTTCGGAAACGAGACACAGAACTTTCAAGACAGCGAAGGTTTTGAATATAATAGGGTTGAAGTGCAGCATATTTCTGCAAATATTGGACTGCTTCGCAATAGTAACTTTGGTAGTTTCTTCAAACTGCAAACCACTTTTGATGGGTATGAAGTGAACAATTCGCCAACAAATTTTATTTCGAATATAAATTTGGAGAACAAAGGGGAAACCAATTTTTTTGGGACTTTGGAAGGAATTTATAACTATAGGAGCTATGACGATATTTTAAATCCAACATTAGGGATGCTCTTTGATTTGAACGTGGGAATAACAGATAACCTGAAAGATACTGATGATATTTTTGGGTTTATAAAATCGCGAATTGGGTTTTACAATACCTTGGTGAAAAATAGAACTTTGGTGTTGAAGACAACCGTGAATTACCAACTTAATATTGGGGACAGATACCAGTTTTACCAAGCTGCTAATTTGGGTGGGGATAATGGCTTGAGAGGGTATAGGGAACAACGCTTTACCGGAAAGTCATTTTTGGTGGGCAGCGCAGATGTACGGTACAGCCTTCCAAAATTTAAGATTGGTTTGATTCCGTTGCAAACCGGAATTTTTGCAGGAACAGATTTGGGAAGGGTTTGGTTACCTGAGGAAGATTCCAAAAAATGGCATAATTCCTATGGCGGTGGATTTTGGATTACGGGCTCAGGAGGATTAAATGCTAACTTAAGCCTCTTTAATTCTATTGAAGGAACAAGGCTTACTTTTGGACTGGGATTTGATTTTTAATAAAAGAATTAAGAGCCAAAATACAAGGCTAAAAAACGGGAAGAAATTCTAAATTCCTTCCCGTTTTTTATAAATTCTAATAATGAAAATTAAGCTTCCGGATGGTTATCTCCAGCCTTCATCATCCAAGCATCCAACATCCAGCTTATTTTTTCGATATGCCCAATGAAACCGCCAATCATATCAATGGTTCCTTCATCGCCTGCAGCATCAGCTTTTTCAACAACATTGCGCATTTGTTTCAAAAGCTTTCCGTGGTCGTCAAGGAGTATTTTTACCATTTCAATGTCTTTAGTATCTTCAGAAGATTCTTTGATATTGCTCATCTTTAAATAATCTGTAAAATTACTGGTTGGCTGAAAGCGGAGGGTTAAAATACGTTCGGCAATTTCGTCAACTTTCAATTTTGCGTCTTCATACATTTCCTCAAATTTTATATGAAGATCAAAAAAGTTATGGCCTACAACGTTCCAGTGGAAATTTCGAAGTTTTTGGTAATACAAATGATAATCTGCCAACAATACATTCAATTCTTTTGCTGTGGTAGTTGTTTTCTTTTTATCAAGGTTTAAATAGCCCATATTTTTTGTTTTTAAGAGTTTCCTCAAAGATAATCAACCCCCGTGGGGCAATCAATTTTTATAAGGGGTTTAGCCTTTTTTTAACTTGTGGAAATAATACATTTTTCATAAAACTACCCTAAATCTGCCCGCCCCTTTATTCTATTTGTCGTACCTTCGCGCCCGAAATAAGACCTACTTATGAAAACTAATTTGTCTGTAGCTATTCAAGCTGCTTTGGATGCAGGAAAGGAAATCCTTAAAATTTACGATACAGATTTCAGCGTAGAGACAAAAGGCGATGATTCTCCTTTAACTCAAGCTGATAAAAATGCAAATGATGTAATAAACGTTTTTTTAAAACCAACTAATATCCCCATTATTAGTGAAGAAAACCGTCAACTTGATTTTTCGGAAAGAAAGGATTGGAACCAATGCTGGATCGTAGATCCGCTGGATGGCACTAAGGAATTCATAAAAAGAAATGGTGAATTTACCGTAAACATTGCACTGGTTGAAAATGGCAACCCAGTGCTTGGCGTAATTTACGTGCCTGTTTCGAAAGAACTATTTTTTACTTCGGAAGACGGAAAGACCTCTAAAAAAATCACGCTTACATCAGGAACACTTTCAATAGAGGAAATTTTAGAAAAAGCTTCAATAATTAAGCCTTCAAATGTTGTTCCCCCAATAAAGATTGTGGGCAGTCGTTCCCATTTAAATGAGGATACGGAAAAATTTATAGCTGAAATAGAAAAGGAGAATAAAGTGGAAATTGTTTCAAAAGGAAGTTCTCTAAAATTCTGTTTGGTTGCCGAAGGTTTGGCGCACATATATCCACGCTATGCCCCAACTATGGAATGGGATACTGCGGCTGGACACGCCATTTGTAAAGCGGCTGGTGTTAATGTGATTGACCAATATACAGGAAAACCGATGCAATACAACAAGCCAAACTTATTGAATAACTATTTTGTAGTAAAAGCCTAATGCAAGACCAATCCCGAAAAAGGCATATTGCCAAAGCCATTACGTGGCGCATCGTTGGTACTATTGATACCATTGTGCTTTCGTGGATTATCACCGGCAACCCTTTAACAGGGTTAAAGATTGGTTTGGCTGAAGTGGTTTCCAAAATGGTTTTATATTATATACACGAACGTGTTTGGTTCAAGATCAATCTTTCCAAAAAAGGAATTGTTCGCGAAAGCAGAAAGCGTCATATTGCCAAAACCTTTACCTGGCGTGGGGTTGGAACGTTGGACACCATGTTGCTTTCTTGGTTGGTTACCGGAAATCCATTAACTGGACTCAAGATTGGTCTTTCAGAACTTTTAACGAAAATGATTTTATATTATCTTCACGAAAGAGTTTGGTACAGAACTAATTACGGATTAAAAAATAGAGTAAAATAATATGGAAGAAAATGTAGTTCCACATAATTTCAGCATCACCCAAGCAGAGAGAAGTGCTTTAAAAAACCATGGCGCGTTTCTTATTTGGTTTACGGGGCTTTCGGGCTCTGGAAAATCTACCATTGCGAACGTGTTGGAAAAGGAACTTATCTCACAAAACATACATACCTATCTTTTGGATGGAGACAACGTAAGGAAAGGCTTGAACAACAATCTGTCCTTTTCACCAGAAGATAGATCTGAAAACATTCGAAGAATTGCTGAAGTGTCCAATTTAATGGTGGATGCAGGCTTGGTAGTGCTCGCTTCGTTCGTTTCGCCTTACAGAGAGGATCGCGAAAATGTGAAACGCATAGTTGGATATGATAATTTTGTTGAAATTTTCGTGAATACACCCATTGAAGAGTGTGAGCGCAGAGACGTAAAGGGATTATATGAAAAGGCGAGAGCTGGCGAAATAAAAAATTTTACAGGTGTTAATGCTCCATACGAAGCACCCATGGCGCCAGATATTGAAATTGACACCACTATGGTTTCTGTGGATGCAGCAGTTGCTATTATTTTAAAAACGATAAAGAAAAAATTGAAAGGAAATGAGTAAGTATTATCTTAATTATTTGGACGAATTGGAAAGCGAAGCCATCTATATCCTTCGGGAAGTATGGGCGCAGTTTCAAAACCCTGTGATTTTATTTTCAGGAGGAAAAGATTCAATTCTTGTAACGCATTTGGCGAAGAAAGCATTTTATCCTTCTAAAATTCCTTTTCCACTAATGCATGTGGATACAGGGCATAATTTCCCGGAAACCATTCAATTTCGTGATGATTTAATAAAGGAATTGGGAGCCCAATTAATTGTAGGTTCAGTACAGGAATCTATTGATGCTGGAAGAGTTGCGGAAGAAAAAGGGAAGAATGCTACAAGAAATGCACTTCAAATTACAACTTTGCTTGATGCAATAGAAACCAATAAAGTGGACTGCGCCATTGGCGGTGGAAGACGTGACGAGGAAAAGGCACGAGCTAAGGAACGTTTCTTTTCACACCGTGACGATTTTGGCCAATGGGATCCAAAGAACCAACGCCCTGAACTTTGGAATTTACTTAACGGAAAACATTTTGAAGGCGAGCATTTCCGTGCTTTTCCAATTAGTAATTGGACCGAAATGGATGTTTGGAATTATATAAAAAGAGAAGATATAAAAATTCCTTCCTTGTATTTGGCACACCAACGCGAAGTAGTTTGGCGAAGCAATTCGTGGATACCGATTTCCGAATATTTGAAATTGGAAGAAGGCGAAGAAATTCAAACAAAGAAAATACGTTTCAGGACTTTGGGAGATATCACTATTACGGGCGGAATAGAATCTGATGCGGACACTTTGGAAAAAATTGTAGCAGAGGTTGCTGCAATGAAACAAACGGAGCGTGGTAACAGAAGCGACGATAAGCGTAGTGAAACCGCTATGGAAGATAGAAAAAGACAAGGATATTTTTAATAGAAAAGAGTTATGGAAATTGACAAGAATCAGTTATTAAGATTTACAACCGCAGGAAGTGTGGACGATGGAAAAAGCACACTAATTGGAAGGTTACTGTATGATAGCAAAGCAATATTTGAAGACCAACTTGAAGCTGTAGAAAATACAAGTAAGAAGAAAGGCCACGAAGGTGTGGATCTCGCACTTTTCACAGATGGTTTGAAGGACGAAAGAGAACAGGGGATAACTATCGATGTTGCATATAGATATTTTACAACCCCAAAACGGAAATTTATTATAGCCGATACTCCGGGCCATATTCAGTACACTCGAAATATGGTTACAGGTGCTTCTACTGCAAATGCAGCTTTGATTTTGATAGATGCGCGTCACGGTGTAATTGAACAAACGAAGAGGCATGCTTTTATTGCTTCATTATTGCAAATTCCGCATATTATTGTTTGTATCAATAAGATGGATTTGGTGGATTATTCCGAAGAGATTTATGAAAACATCATCCATCAATTTGAGGAGTTTTCTTCAAAACTATATGTAAAAGACATTCAGTTTCTTCCAATAAGCGCATTGGATGGCGATAATGTGGTGAACCGTTCCACGAATATGGATTGGTATCAAGGTGCACCATTATTGCACACTTTGGAAACGATGCACATCAGTAGCGACATCAATAAAATAGATGCCCGTTTTCCAGTGCAAACAGTGTTGCGCCCACAGCGCGAAGGTTTTATAGATTATAGAGGCTATGCTGGCCGTGTGGCTAGTGGGATTTTTAGACCTGGTGATGACGTAGTTGTTATGCCTTCTGGTTTTACTTCAAAAATAAAAGACATTGACAGTATGGATGGGAGTTTGGAAGAAGCTTTTGCACCAATGTCTGTTTCAATTACGTTAGAAGATGATATAGACATTAGCCGCGGCGATATGATTGTAAAGGAAAACAATATGCCCACATCTGTACAGGAGTTTGATGCAATGTTATGTTGGTTCAATAATAGTCCAGCCCGTGAACGTGCAAAATATACTATTATGCACACATCAAATGAGCAAAAGGCAATGATTAAGGAAGTGGTTTATAAAATAGACATCAATACCTATGCTCGTGAAGAAAATAACAAAGAGTTAAAAATGAACGATATTGCTCGAATCACCATCCGTACAACAAGACCGTTGATGGTAGATGAATATCGTGACAATAGAATTACAGGTAGTTTTGTATTGATAGATGATGCTACCCATGAAACTGTTGCAGCGGGAATGATTGTTTAAAAGCTCTATCTACTTGAGATAAAAATATTTGAGCATTTTTCTTTAGAAAAAATTGCCATACTTTTAGAGTGCTTCATAAAGGACTGTAATAATGTCAATACCGAAATATAATTTTATTTTTTTATTACATGTCTCTAGATCTGGAAGCACTTATTTATCTCGCCTATTAGCAGAAAATTGTGGTAATCTGGCTGTTATTTCTGAAACCAATTATTTCAGGATATTAATTGCCCATCAAAAAATTTACAAGGAATATCAGCCTAATAAACTGGCAAATCTCATACTTGAAGACCCAAAATTTAAAGCCTTTAAATTTTCATACGCAGAAGTATTGAAACAACTTCAAAGGTGTGATAATCATAAACAGGCTATTTTTTCTGTAACAAAAATGATTTTGGAAAAATTGCAAATTGAAAATATAAATAATGTACTTATAAAAGATGGCGGTCTTGTGGATTTTATGCCCGAAATAGCATCGCAATTTGAAGAATTTAAAATTATTCATATAAAAAGGGATCCAAGGGCTTGTATTAATTCCATACTACATACACCAAAGGCATTTTATAAAGGCAGATCCAGCATGGGATGGGATGATATTGAGTTTTGTGTCAATCAATATCAAAAGTATATGGGTAAAATGGAGCGGATAAGTTTGTCAATCGGAAGTATTTTGACAATAGCCTATGAAGATTTGGTTAAGGACAAAAATCAAGTTGTTCAAAATGTAATAACATATTTAAAATTACAGCCTTCTACAGAAGATAAAACTAGAACAGATAATTATTTGCGCAAACAGGAATTTAGAATACATAGAAATATATATAGATCTTCCCAAATAGAAAGAACAGATGCCTGGCAAAAGGAACTTAAGAAATGGGAAATTATATATATTGAATCAAGGCTAAAATCTTTGATACCAAATCCTTCTATACTTCATAAAAAATCAAATTTATTGGTTTCTATGTTTTTAGCAAAAAAAAATCATTTAATGGGAATGATTAACCTAAATATCTATAGAATAAGAAGATACTTACTAAAAGGAAATCTGAATATGTTTTTTTTAAAGGTTAGATTAAAGGCAAATAGGTAATTTATAATTTTATTTAATAATGATTTTATTCGAAAAAGGAAAATACAAATTATCGCGGATGCTTTTGAATTTTAAAAGTATTAGTGACCATACAGGTATCTATATTGGCAAAGGTTCAAAAATTGCAAATAATACTTTTATCAATGACGGTACCCGGATAAACGGAAAAATAGTTATTAAGGGAAAGGGGTATACCAAAATTGGAAAATATTGTGCTATTGGCGATGGTATTAAAATAATTTCATCTAATCACGATTCTGGAGTAGTAAACTTGCAATATGCTCTGCAAAAAAAAATACTTAAAAATACCGCGATTTCATCAAAAAGAGATGTTACTATCGGCCATAACGTTTGGATTGGAGATAACGTGATTATTCTAGCTGGAGTCAGTATAGGAAATGGGGCTATTATAGCCGCTGGATCTGTTGTCACAAAAAATATTCCCGAATATTCAGTGTTTGGTGGCGTACCTGCAAAATTTA
Source organism: Aequorivita soesokkakensis (assembly GCF_001641085.1). Lineage (GTDB taxonomy): Bacteria > Bacteroidota > Bacteroidia > Flavobacteriales > Flavobacteriaceae > Aequorivita > Aequorivita soesokkakensis. Next base: position 18,627 of record NZ_LXIE01000051.1, read on the forward strand.
TAAAAACTCGATTTGATAATGAAAAAATTGATGAGATAGAAACATCAAAATGGTGGGATTGGTCACTTGATAAAATGCAAGAAAATCGATCTTTTTTTGAATAATTGCAATTAAAACAGATAAGATTGAGATTTAAAAATATTATAAATAGCCAAAACATAAAAGTTTCTGCTGTAGGCAATTTGATGATCAAATTTCTATCCGCATTCTTTACCCTGCTTACGGGAATACTTATGGCAAGTGCTATGAATATTGAAGGTTATGGTTATTATGTTTTGGCATTCACCACAGTAACTTTATTGTCAATCCCATTAACTATGGGGTTGCCAAATTTAATAATTAGATATTTTTCTATTTATGACTCTAATGATCAAAAACAGGAGATGAAAGGAATGGTCATAAGAGCAAACCAAATAATTTTTTTTATTTTTTTAATAATTTTAATACTTGGATATATAACATATTTAGTATGGTGGAAATCTTATAATATTGAATTTGTAAATGCTTTATGGTTTGGATTTATTCTTTTACTTTTTATGGGTCTTAGTGCCATCAGGGCAGCTATGCTAACGGGTTTAAAATATGTTGTTTTGGGACAAATACCAGATACAATTTTAAAAAATACGCTTCTATGCTTAGGTGTTTTTCTGTATTATATAAGTAATAATGAGCTAAGCCCAGCAAAAGCAATGATTATACATGCAATTGCAGCAGGAATTTCCTTTGTAATTGGGCATTATTTTCTACATTTAAAATTACTCGGTAAAATTAAAGGCATAAAGCCTATTTACCATAACAAAAAATGGTTTAGGGAAGCTATCCCTTTTTCACTTAATAGTGGAGTACAAGTCATAAGATCAAAATCTGTTAATTATGTTTTGGCCATTTTTGGCAGTGTGGAAGGAGTCGCAATATATGATATTGCTCTTCGCGGCGCAGGATTGGTTTCGTTCACATTAACGGCTATTAATACGGCCATTGCTCCATATATTTCAAGTGCTTTTGAAAAACAGGATTTGAAAAACCTGCAAAATATAATAACCAAGACTAGTAGAATAATTTTTGTAAGTGCCATACCCGTAACTCTAATATTTATTTTGGGCGGAAAATCATTGATTGCCTTGATGTTTGGAAGTTCATTTAAAGATGCATATATACCATTAATTATAATGTGTGTTGGGCAACTTGTTAGCTCCATTATGGGCTCTGTTGGATTGGTATTATCAATGAGTGGAAATCAAAAATTCTTTACACGCAATAATTTATATATCACATTAACGAACATTATTCTTAGTATACCTTTTATAATCTATTTTGATGTAATTGGCGCCGCGTTGATAACAGCTATCTTATTAATTATTCAAAACATAACATTGTTTATATATCTCAGAAATAAATTAAAAATAAACACAACAATCTTTAGATAGATAAAAATATGAAAACCCCAAATCTATTCATATTGGGAGCCCCCAAATGTGGCACTACATCTATGGCAGAATGGTTGGCAGACCATCCCAAAGTTTTTATGTCAAAACTTAAGGAGCCACATTATTTTAACAAAGACCACAAACATAACTCCGTGGTGAATTATGACCACTACCTTTCTCTTTTTAATAGCGCTACAGATATACAAACTATTGTGGGTGAAGCATCGGTTTGGTATTTATATTCTGAAGTGGCAGTTAAGAATATTATTAAAAATTTGGGCAATAACTTAAAGTTTATAGTCATGCTACGTAATCCTGTTCAAATGGCATATTCACTGCATGAACAACAGGTGTTTAATTTAAACGAGCCAGAAACTGATTTTAAAAAAGCTTGGAATTTACAAGAGGAGAGAAGGAGAAATAAAAAATTGGCAACTACAACTCGGGATGCAAAACTTTTACTATATGGGGAAACTTGTAAGTTGGGAAATCAAGTTGAACGACTTTTGAATATAGTTGAGAGTAAAAAAATTAAATTCATATTATTGGACGATTTAAAAGAAGATGCGCTGAAAATATATAAAGAGACACTTGACTTTCTTGATGTTGAATATGATGGTAGAACAAATTTTGTAGCTGTAAATGCTGGAAAGGTCAGAAAATCAAAATCATTGGCATTTATGGTGAAAGCTTTGGGTTTATTGAAGCAAAAATTAAAAATAACAAAAGGATTTGGAATTTTAAACAAAACAAATCAGACTAATATTAAAGATTTTAAAAGAAAACCACTGAACCCAGAGTTTAGGAGCGAACTTGTTAATTTTTTTGATGATGATATAAAAAAGTTGGAAAATCTAATAAAAAGAGATTTATCCAATTGGCGAAAGTAATTATGACGGAAAATAAAAAATTACTATTAACGATAATCCCAAGCCTTCACGGAGGTGGCGCTGAAAAATTTACGGCAGATATAAGTCATGGCCTGTCCCAAAAATTTGATCATCATCTAATTACATATAATAAAAAGGAAAACTACTCTTATAAGGGCCAATTAACACATTTATACACACCCGAATCAGAAAATATTTTAAAAAAAATAATTAGGCAATTTCAAATACAAAAAGCTATACGTTCATTTAAAAGGAAATTAAATCCACAAGCAAGTGTTAGCCATATGCTCATGGCTAACCTGCACAATATTCTTTCCAAGGGGAATGATTATACCATTTGCGTACTTCATGGTGAATGGAGTGTAACGAGTGGAAATAAAACTTTAGATTTTTTTGTTGGCAAAATTTATAAAAAAGCAGATCTAATTGTTTCGGTATCACACCACATAAAAAAAATGTTTGATAAAAAATATGGATTTAATCTTCCACATTTTGTAATCCATAACGCAATTGACGTAGCTGCTGTAAAATTGGCCGCGCAGGAAAAAGCGCCATTTAATTTGCCAGAAAAATATATTGTTTACGTAGCTGGTTTTCGGCCAGTGAAAAATCATTTGCTGCTGTTAAAGCAATTGGAAAACTACCTTAAAAATAATGATGTTCATTTAGTATTAGTGGGGGATGGGGAATTACGTCCCGAGATTGAAACAACAATAGAAAGCTTATATTTAAAGAATAAAGTTCACTTATTGGGAAACATAACAAACCCGCACCCCGTTGTTAAAAGGGCATTACTATCCTTACTTGTTTCTTCCTCAGAATCCTTTAGTTTAGTTTTGGTGGAAGCAATGGCATTGGGTGTTCCTGTTATAGCAACTGATTGTGGTGGGCCAAGGGAAATTTTAATGGAAAATAAGATGAATGAAGCAAGCTTACCACTTAAAACATCTTACGGCACATTAATAGAAACTCCGGAAAAATGGTCTGAAAATTCATTAATAGCTGAAATTTCTGAGATAGTCTCCAACGAAGCGTTACGAAGTGAATTCTCAAAAAATGGAATTGAAAGGGCTAGCCATTTTGATATTTCTAAAGCAGTGGAATTGTATGTTGAATTAATTGAAACCCATCAGTTGAGTAATGGAGAATAGAAAGGCAAATCTTTTTGTTGTAGGAGCTATGAAGGCTGGAACCACATCGTTTATCGAAATGCTTGCCCAGCATCCCGAAATTTATGTGAGCCCCATTAAGGAGCCACATTATTTTGTTGAAAAACTTCCCCAAAAAATATATGAACCATCCCGCTTTTTCGATTTGGAAGCCTATTTCGAAAAAGATTTTCCACAACCATTACATATCACTAACGTTTCAAAAGAAACCCACTATGAAAAGTTATTTTCCTTATCGAACGATAATCATAAATATTTAGCGGAAGCAAGCACAGGTTATCTTAACAACAGTGGAACTGCAAAAAAAATATTCGATTATAATCCCGAAGCCAAAATAATTATATTGTTGAGAGACCCCTTGAAAAGGGCTTTTTCACACTATAAAATGGATTTTGGACTGGGGAGAACTTCCAAAAGTTTTCAAACAGAAATTAGCAATAATTTAAATGAGTATAAAAATGGTAATTTAGATAATTGGAGCTATTTGGCGATGAGTTTGTATGCCAATGACATTAAAGAGTATGTTGATGCATTTTGCAAAAATGTTTTGATTTTGAATTTTGAAAATCTAGAAAATAATTTGGAAAACCTTTTTGGATTTCTTGAATTGGGAAAAATAGAAGTTGAAAGAGCACATACTAATCCATCATCAGATATCAGATTCCAAAAAGTTTTGTATGTTTTTAAACAGATTGGGGTAAAGGATTATTTTTCTTATTTAGTTCCTAAAAAATTGAGACATAAAATTTTCAATATTCTTAAAAAGAAAAAATCGCAATCCATGGATTTGGAACTAGAAACGAAAAAATCTTTGGAAGCTATTTTTTTGGAAGATTCCAAAAACTATAAAAATCTAATTAAATGATTATTCTGGATATTGTTTTTTGTGTTATTGCCCTAATGGTTGGCTATAAGTTTAAAGACTTTTACGGCATCTTTAATCAATATGATAAAAAAGTGCTGAATCAACTTTTTGCTTATCATTTGGTTATTACAATTACATTTTTCTATTATTTATCAGAAGAAGGTGGTGATGCTTTAGGATTTTGGTTTGTAAACTACAGCAAAAATTATACGTTGGATTACATTCTTGAAATCATGAGCTTTCGGCAAGCTTCTGGTTTTATAATGTTGTTAAATTATTTTCCTGCAAAAGTTTTAGGTCTTTCATTTTTTACCGGTACGCTTTTATACGCTGTTCTTGGGTATATTGGGTTTATTTATTTTTATTTAATCATTAAAGAAAATATACCTTCCTATCTTGATTTACGTAAATGCAAAATATTTGCAATACCAATATTTCCAATTCTTTTATTTCTCCCCAATTTACATTTTTGGTCTTCGGGAATCGGGAAGGACACCATTCTCTTTTTCTGTATTGCCTTGTTTATCTATTCTATTTCAAACATAAAAAAAAGATTTTTTGGGATATTAATAGCATTGGTTTTTTCTCTTATAATTCGCCCACATATCACCTTGTTTTTATTGGTTTCTTTTGGAATAGCATTAACGTTTAGTAGTAAGATAAAATCATATCAGAAAATCATACTCTTTTTAATTTTTTCAATTGGGTTTATATCCGTTGTAGGTTATGTGTTACAGTTTTTAAAATTGGAAAGTTTTGATGCAGATAGCATACAGAGTTATTCCACAAAAAAGATAAGTGTATTGGGTAAAGCGCGAACAGAATCTTCAATAGATGTTAGTAGTTATCCCTTGCCATTAAAAGTATTTACATTTTTATATAGACCCTTATTTTTTGATGCCCCGGGAATTTTGGGTATTTTATCTTCCTTTGAAAATTTAGCATTATTGCTTTTTTCATTTAAAGTATTAATAAGTAAACCTTTCGCCGCTTTTCGGAATTCAAGATTTCAACTTATGGGATTGCCCATATTCTTTTTTATAGGCTCATTGGCCTTTTCATTAATATTGGGAAACCTGGGAATTATGCTACGTCAAAAAACGCCCTTTATAATGGCTTTGATAATATTTGGATATTGGGTAATTCTTCGGAATGAAATGAAGAAGAGAAATGTTATTTTATGAAAGTACTCCAAATAATAAACTCGTTGAATACTGGAGGCGCTGAAAAAATTCTTTGCGACACAATACCTCTCTACCGAAAAAAAGGAATAGAAATGGATCTTCTACTTTTGAACGGAACCAAATATCCACTTCTCGAAGAACTTGAAATTAAAAGCGATTGTAAGATATTTTCATTGGGGGAAGGTAGCCCATACAATCCTTTTTTAATTTTTAAAATAATTCCCTTTTTAAAAAAATATGATGTAGTCCATGTGCATCTTTTTCCAGCATTATATTGGGTTGCATTTGCAAAGCTACTTTCAAATTCGAAAACAAAAATTGTTTTTACGGAACATAACACCACCAATAATAGGCGCAGCAATACATTTTTAAAATTTTCCGATAAAATCGTCTATCGGCAATACGATACTTTAATTACAATTTCTGAAATCGTAGATTCGAATCTAAAAAATTATTTACCCACTAAAAATTTTTCATTTAAACTTATAAAAAACGGTGTAGATCTATTGAAAATATTTAACGCAAAAGCATTGACCAAAAGTTCATTTGAACAAAATGAAGACAAGAAAATATTGCTTCAAGTATCAAGTTTTACGGCACAAAAGGATCAAAAAACCCTGATACGTTCATTAGTTTATTTACCCGAAAATACAGAACTATGGTTAGTGGGTGACGGCCCTTTAAAAAAAGATTGTGAAAAAGAAGTGGATTCATTATTATTAAAAAACCGAGTTAAATTCCTCGGCATTCGGATGGATGTTCCTGCCTTGTTAAAAACTGCTGATGTTGTTGTTCTTTCCTCAAAACACGAGGGGTTATCATTAGCTAGCATTGAAGGCATGGCATCTGGTAAGCCTTTTATAGCTTCAGACGTTCCCGGGCTTACAGATGTAGTTAAAGGAGCGGGTATTCTTTTCTCCCAAGGCAATGAAAGAATGTTAGCCGAAAAGATTTTAGAATTGCTCAATAACCCATCACTTTATAGCAGTATTTCTGAGGCTTGTGTAGAGCGCTCCAAAGAATTTAATATAGAAATTATGGTCAATAAGCATATTGATTTATACAAATCCATACTCTAAAAAATGCAAAAACCTAAACTTATCCGTATCACTACAGTACCGATGTCCCTTGAAAAATTACTTGAAGGACAGTTGGGCTTTATGGCTTCAAATTATGAAGTTGTTGCAATTTCTGCCGATAAGGAAAGGTTGGAAAAGTTTGGAAAAGAAGAAGGTATTCGGATTTTTCATTTAGAGCTTACCCGAAAAATCACTCCTTTAAAAGACTTTGCTGCCGTTTTTAAATTATACCAATTTCTTAGGAAGGAAAAGCCTTCCATTGTGCATACCCATACACCAAAAGCTGGGATTGTTGGGATGATGGCAGCTAGGCTAGCTAATGTGCCCAATAGATTGCATACCGTTGCGGGACTTCCGCTTATGGAAGCGTCAGGTTTAAAAAGGAAAATTCTCAATTTTGTGGAAAAGCTTACATATCGTTTTGCAACAAAGGTTTATCCAAATTCAAAAGGATTGTATGATTTTATAATTTCAGAGAAATTTACATCCCAAAAAAAGTTATCTATAATAGGGCAGGGAAGTAGTAACGGTATTGACACTGCAGATTTTGATCCTTCGCTTTTCACTGAAGAAATTAGAACATCATTTAGAAAAAAACTTGGTATTCCTCAAAATCAATTCGTATTTATATTTGTGGGTCGATTGGTAAAAGATAAGGGGATAAATGAATTGGTTGCCGCTTTTTTGAATCTTGCAAATTCCAACCCGAACATCTCCCTTTTATTAGTAGGGCCTTTTGAGAGTAATCTTGACCCACTTTTACCTGAAACCCTCTCCCAAATTGAAAATCACCAAGGAATCTATTCCGTAGGTTATCAAAATGATGTGCGTTCCTATTTTTCTATTTCTGATGCCTTGGTATTTCCTAGTTACCGCGAGGGTTTTCCAAACGTAGTTATGCAAGCGGGCGCAATGGGTTTGCCAGCAATAGTTACCAATATTAATGGCTGTAACGAGATTATTGAAAACGAGATTAATGGCTTGATTATTTCTCCCAAAAATGTGAAAGAATTGGAAACTGCAATGAATTTAATTTCAACCGATACTTATTTGTACAAGAATTTAAAAGCGGTTGCGAGGCAAAAAATAGTTTCGCGTTTTAGCAGATTGGAAATATGGCAAGCCCTTTTGAAAGAATATCAAACACTTTAAAACTATTGCATCTCTTTCCTTTTACTTAATTTTGCACGCTCAAGCATATCCCCAAAAATGTACGTAAATTTAATAAAGCCTTTTTTTGATATCACTTTTGCATTGGTATTGCTTTTAATAGCCAGTCCCATAATCATTTTGGTAATGATAGTGCTTACGTTAACAAATGGTGGCTCCCCCTTTTTCTTACAGAAAAGACCAGGCAAAAAAGGAGAAATATTTACAATTGTTAAGTTCAGAACAATGACGGACAAGAAGGACAAACTTGGAAATCTGTTGCCAGATGCCGAAAGAATTACTTCCGTTGGCCGTTTCGTTCGTTCCACCTCTCTTGATGAACTGCCCCAATTACTAAATGTTTTAAAAGCCGATATGAGTTTTGTTGGTCCAAGACCACTATTGCCCCAATATTTGCCGTTGTATAATGATTTTCAAAAGCAAAGACACAATGTGAAACCCGGAATTACTGGATGGGCGCAAGTAAATGGTCGCAACGCAATTAGCTGGCAACAGAAATTTGAATATGACGTTTGGTATGTTAACAATATTAGTCTGGTTTTGGATTTCAAAATATTGTTTTTGACTATAAAAAAAGTATTTGTAAAAGAAGGCATCTCACAGAAAGGCCAAGCTACCACACTATATTTTAAAGGAAATGATCTCGACAATAACTAAACTTCAAATAGCCATTGGACGCTCCCAAGCTGCATATAATTTATATGTCCCCGAAAAGAAATATTTTCAGGCACTTCGCATAAAGTCTGCAAACTTGAATGTTTACGAAATTTTAGAAGTGTATTTATACGAATGTGAAGAGAATGAAAAAAAAGCAATTCAGCAGTATATATTTCATTTGGAAGATTGGTTCAATCAATTTGAGGAATTGGAAAGAACAGGGCCAGAGCTAGAATCAGAGTTCGTATTTGAGCGATTGAAAAATTCGCCTGAATTCCCAAAAACATTTGTAAATAAAATTTTATTGAAAAAACTATGAAATATGCATTTGCGGGCGATAGAAAAATAAGCGTTGCCATTTTAAAATTTATTATTTCAAAGGGGTATAAGCCATCGGCCTTATTTATATCAGACAGCGCCAAAAGTTCACATTGCAAAGAGCTGATTGGATTATCTGGTTTAACGGATGATTTAATTTTCCGTGGAAACTCCTTTAAAGATAACTTTGAAAAAATTCAAGCGTTGAATTTGGATTATATTTTCGGGATTCATTTTCCGTATATTATTCCAACTGAATTTTTGAAAATGCCCAAAATAGGTTTTTTAAATCTTCATCCTGCCTATTTACCCTATAATAAGGGTTGGCATACGCCAAGTTGGGCAATAATTGACGAAACGCCTTATGGAGCTACCTTGCATTTTATGACCGAAAAACTGGACGAGGGAAACATTATCCATCAAAAAAAAATTGAGGTTAAACCGTCAGATACCGCACACACGTTATATAAGCGAGTGATGAAGGTAGAGGAAGAAGTTTTTTGTGAAGCTTTTGAAAGTTTAAAAAATTTGAACCCAAAATCTACTCAACAAACGCATGTAGGTACCAATCATTCGAAAAAAGATTTAAAAAACGTACAGGAAATTAATCTGAATAAATCCTATTCCGGAAAGGAATTGGTTAATTTATTGAGAGGTCTAACAACAAATAAAATTGAAGAAGCTGCTTATTTTATTGAAGGCGGTGATACTTATTATATTCAGGTAAATATTTCTAAACAATAAAATTGACTTTGTCCATAAAATATTTTTTTGACACCTTTTTATCGCTATTCCTTTTGATTTTTCTGGGTTGGCTCATATTGCTATGCCTCATTTTAGCAAGTGTGGATACTTTATCATTTGGATTATTCGTTCAAAAAAGGGTAGGGCAGTACGGAAAATTATTTAATATATTTAAAATCAGAACGATAAATGATAAAACAGGCCATATTTCAAGATTTGGAATGTTTCTAAGAAAATCGAAAATTGACGAACTACCACAATTGGTGAATGTATTTTTTGGGCAAATGAGTTTTGTGGGCCCGCGGCCTGATATTCCAGGATATTATGATAAATTAGAAGGAGATAATAGAAAAATATTAGAATTGAAACCAGGATTGACAAGTGAGGCTTCTTTAAAATATTTTAATGAAGAACATATTTTAAGCACAAAAGCAAATCCTTTGGAATATAATGACTCTGTTATTTTTCCCGATAAATTAAAAATGAATTTAGAATATTATTATAAAAAATCATTCACTGAAGACTTAAAAATAATTTTTAAAACTGTTTCTAAGTTTTTTATGAAATCATCCCCAAAATTATAGTTAAAAAATAATGGATACTAAAATATACCTATCCTCCCCGCATATGGGCGGAACTGAACAAGACTACGTCAATGAGGCGTTTGATACAAATTGGGTAGCGCCATTGGGTCCAAATGTGGATGGTTTTGAGAAATCTTTAGAAAGTTATCTGGGGAAGGGCAATCACGTTGCAGCCCTTAGCTCTGGCACTGCGGCAATACATTTGGCACTTATTTTATTGGGCGTTGAAAAGGGAGATGAGGTAATCTGCCAAAGTATGACCTTTTCCGCTTCGGCAAATCCTATTATTTATCAAGGGGCAACTCCCATTTTTGTTGATAGCGAACTAGATACTTGGAACATCTGCCCAAACCATTTGGAGGAAGCCATAAAAGATCGAATCTCTAAAGGAAAAAAACCAAAAGCAATTATCGCCGTGCATCTTTACGGAATGCCCTATAAAGTTGAAGAAATAAAGAAGATTTCAGAAAAATATGAAATTCCAGTTATAGAGGATAGTGCAGAGGCATTGGGCAGTAGTTATAAAGATAAAAAGTGTGGCACTTTTGGGGATATTTCGATTCTTTCTTTCAATGGAAACAAAATTATTACAACTTCTGGAGGTGGAGCTTTGGTTTCACGGAACTTAAAACATAAAGAGAAAGCAATATTTCTTGCTACACAAGCCCGGGACAATGCGCCCCACTATCAACACTCACAAATAGGTTACAATTACAGACTTAGTAATATTTCTGCGGGAATTGGCCGCGGACAGATGGAAGTGCTTGATAAACACGTAACTTTAAGAAGAAAAATGAACCAATTTTATAAAAATATTTTTAAAAGAAAAGAAGGTATAAATTTATTTTCAGAGCCAACCTCCAATTATTTTTCCAATCACTGGTTGTCTTGTATTTTGGTGGATGCCAATATTTGTGGGTTTTCTTCTGAAGATATTCGTTTACAAATGTCTGAAAACAATATTGAATGTAGACCTTTGTGGAAACCAATGCACTTACAGCCGGTTTTTAAGGATGCACCATATTATGGAGCTACAATTTCAGAAAATCTTTTCAAAATTGGGTTGTGTTTGCCATCTGGTTCAAATTTAAAAAGTAAAGAAAAAGTTAAGATTAACGATGTTTTGATACATTTCATCGATAATTGAGGTATATTTACGGCCCCAAATCGATTGAAAAATGTTTGAAGAAAATTCCTTTTTAGCAAAATTTGCAATGCGTAATAAAAAATTGACATTTCTTAATCAGCGATATTTGCCTCGTTGGGCAGTATTTATGCTAGATATTATTATCTGTATTTTTTCATTTATGATGATGTTTTTGATACTTGACGGAACTCCGCTCAAGTTTCACAAAGTATGGCCAACACCGGGCAGAGCATTGTTTTTGATTTCAATAAATGTGTTTTTCTTTTACGTACTTCGAACATATGCTGGGATTGTTCGCCATTCTACTTTTACTGATGTTTTTAAGGTTGCATCTTCTTCTTTTTTAACCGCACTTACAGCAGTAATCTTCAATTATGTTTTTTTCATTTTTACGGGACAAAAAATATTTCTGACCACCGGCATTTTGCTGTATATGTTCTTCTCTTTTACCTTGATGCTTTTTTTCAGAATAACCGTGAAGGAAGCATACCAGTATTTAAAGGCAGTGACTACAGGTAAACTTAAAAAACGAGTTGTTATTCTTGGTATGGATGACCAAACCATCTCTTTAGGGAAAGCACTTACTACAGAATCTAATCTTCCTTATAAACTTGTAGGTTTTATAACAGAAAGCCAAATAAACAAGAATTTAAAAATCTTAAACAAACCAGTTTTTTCAGTGCCTATTAATACTGGCTCGAATGAATTTACGGAGCTATTGGCAAAATACAACCTTGATGGCGTTTTGATTGTAAGCGAATCACTTACCATTAAAGAAAAAAACCAGATTGTGGAAGCCTGTTTGGCCAATAAAGTAGAAATTTTCAACGTACCTCTTGTTGAACATTGGAACCGAAAGGAAGATATTCAAACACAGATAAAACCGATACAGATTGAAGATCTATTGGAGCGCACCCCAATTGAAATGGACGTAGAGCTCATCAAAAATGATTTATTTGGCAAAACTATATTGGTGACGGGTGGAGCAGGTTCTATTGGTAGTGAAATTGTTAAACAATTGGCAGCTTTCAGTCCAAAGAAGATTGTAATTTTGGATAATGCCGAATCTGCACTGCACGATATGGAGCTGTTTATGAAGCAAAATTACAGCGAGATTAATTTTACGATTATACTTGCCGACATCCGGAACCAAGAGCGCATTGAAATGCTTTTTGCAAAGTATCGTTTCGATATGGTTTATCATGCCGCTGCATATAAACACGTTCCGTTGATTGAAAAAAATCCGCATGAAGCAGTGTATGTAAATATTATGGGAACCATTAATTTGGCAGACCTTTCCGTAAAATACAATATTGAGAAGTTTGTAATGATTTCTACAGACAAAGCTGTAAATCCAACAAATGTTATGGGGGCATCAAAACGTGCTGCTGAAATGTATGTTCAATCTCTTCAAAACCATATTACATCCAGAACACGTTTTATAACAACTCGTTTTGGAAATGTTTTGGGTTCCAATGGTTCCGTTATACCTTATTTCAGAAAACAAATTGCTGAGGGTGGCCCCGTTACCGTTACTCATAAGGAAATAATAAGATATTTTATGACCATTAGCGAAGCTTGCCAACTTGTGTTGCAAGCAGGCACTATGGGCAATGGAGGTGAAATTTTTATTTTTGATATGGGAAAACCCATAAAAATTCTGGATATGGCAGAGCGAATGATCCGTCTTTCGGGACTGAAGCCGTATGAAGATATAGACATTGAAATTACGGGCCTCAGACCGGGTGAAAAATTATATGAAGAATTGTTGAACGACACTTCTACATCGTTGCCAACCTATCACCCAAAAATTATGGTTTCAAAAGTTCCAACCGTTGAATACACTTTGATAACGGCAAGAATTAAAGAAATTGTTTCGCTTTCAGAATTTGGAAAACGAAAAGAAATCGTTAAAAAACTAAAAGATTTGATTCCTGAATTTTTGAGCAATAATTCAGAATACGAGGTTTTGGATGTGCAAAAACAGGAATAATAGATTTTTTTCTCTCCAGAGATACTTATAAAAAACACCTACTATTTTTTACGAAGGACTTATATTTGTGCCTTAAAAATTAATTTGTAATGAACAAAATTGCAATACTGCTTTTACTTTCAATAACTCTTTTTTCCTGTGCAACTAAAAAGCAAATTCTCTATTTTCAGGATGCGGAAAACTTAAATTTAAAAGAAATTGAAACATCTTTTGAGCCAATTATTGAGCCTAATGACATTTTATACATAACCGTTTCTTCCATAGATTCAGATGTAACAAAACCATTTACCCGAAATATAGCCACTGAGGGTAGTACCTCTGGAAATAACATACAGTTGCAAGGTTATCTAGTAGATTCCGAAGGAGATATACGCTTCCCGGTATTAGGAACACTTCCTGTAATGGGCAAAACACGCGGAACTGTTGAAAAGGAATTAAAAGCTAAACTTTCAGAATATATAAGGGATGTGGTTGTAGATGTACGAATTATTAATTTTAAAGTAACTGTAATTGGGGAAGTGAATACTCCTGGAGTTTTTAGAATCCAAGATGAGCGTGTTACTTTGCCGGAAGCCATAGCTCTTGCAGGAGATTTTACTGAAGACGGAAAAAGAAAGGAAGTTACTGTAATTAGAGAAGAGAATGGCGTTCGTAAAGTTTCTAAAATTGATTATACAAGTTCACAGATTTTCACTTCTCCATATTATTTTTTAAAACAGAATGATATTGTGTATGTAGAACCTTCCCTTAAAGGTGTCAGAAAATCTGGTTTTATACCAGATGTTCCAGCTTTGCTCTCCTTTGTAACAGTAGTTCTTAGTACAGTAATAATTTTAACACGTTAAAATTTGGATCAAAAAATTTTTCCTAAAGAAAACAAAGAAGTTTCTATAAAAGAGGCTGTTGAACAATATACTCGTTATTGGTATTTATTTTTGCTTGGCGCTTTTATAGCATTAGTAGTGGCATTTATCTATATAAGATATACTCCCAAACTTTATGAGAGTAGGGCTACTATAATCATTAAAGATGAAAAAAGTTCCAATAGTCCAATTGATTTGGCGGCATTTTCACAATTTGGTAACTTCCTTTCTCGGTTTAATAGTAGTAAAATAGAAAACGAACTTTCTATCTTTAATTCTAAAAGGATTATTGAAGCTACCGTTAAAGAACTTGGGCTTAATATTAAATATGAATCAGTTGGTGCAATAAAAACTACCGAAATGTATTCATATTTGCCATTTACGGTGCAATATCAATCTTTTAAAAAAGAAAGTTCAAACAACATTGCACCAAAGCTATATTTTGATATAATTTCCGAATCTGAATATAAAATTGAAGACGAAGCCCACACCTTTTCTGGCAATTATAAATTTGGTGAAAGTGTATCCCTTCCTTTTGGCGAAATAACTGTTCTTCCAAATACAAATGAACCGGAAAAATTTAAAGGCTTTTTGGAGAAAAAAGTATTAGTTACTTATCTTCCCGTAGAAAACGTTGCACTTAATTATCAGGCAAAGGTTTCTGTGATTAACGAAATTAAAAATAGTAATGTTGTGGAATTAAGCATTGCTTCAGCCGTGACAGAAAAGGCAGAGGAATTTTTAAATGAACTTATAGATCAATACAACGAAGATGCAATTACAGACCGAAATGAAATTGCCAAAAAAACATCCCAATTTATAGCTTCACGTATTGAAATAATTACAAAGGAATTGGATTCCGTTGAAAGCAATAAGGAAATCTTTAAAAGCAGTAATCGACTTACAGACATTCAGGCCGAAGCCCAGATAATCCTTGAAAATGCCAGCGAGTACAATAAAAAACAATTGGATGTTGGTACTCAACTGGAGCTTTCCAAAACAATGATTGATTATATGGAGAATAGTTCTAAACAAGATCTGTTGCCATCAAACATTGGTATTGAATCACAAGAGGTTGCCGAATCAGTAAACAATTACAATCAACTTATTCTATACAGAAATAAGTTGTTACAAAACTCTACCAGTAAAAACCCTGTTGTTGAGAATGTAAACAGTCAACTTGAGCAAATACGCTCCAGTATTCTTGGAAGTTTAAAAAATTCAAGTAATGCATTAAAAGTAGCGATGAAAGATCTTAATATTCAAGAATCTACATTGAACTCAAAAATATCACAAGTTCCAGCAAAAGAGAAAATTTTTAGAGGAATTGAACGCCAACAGACTATAAAAGAACAACTTTATCTTTTCCTATTGCAACAACGGGAAGAAGCATCCATTTCTTTAGCAGCAACTTCACCAAAAGCTAAAATTGTTGATTATGCCTATAGCAATAAAACTCCAGTTTCACCACAAATCCCACTTATTTACTTAGGGGCTTTTATGGCGGGACTTTTGGTTCCATTCATGGGAATTTATGGTGTAAATCTTTTGAATACAAAGGTAACTTCACGAAGAGATGTGGAACGCCATTTGCCCACAACGCCTATTGTTGGGGAAATACCAAAAATAAAACGCGGTGATTCTGAATTGATTCAGCATAATGATCGTAGTATTATGGCGGAGGCATATAGAATTTTACGTACCAATCTTCAGTATTTGTTCATCAACAAATTGGAGGAAAATAATACAGGTAAAACATTGATAGTTACCTCAACTATAAAAGGAGAAGGAAAAACATTCGTCGCGTTCAACCTGGCGCTGACACTTGCCCTTACTGGAAAAAAAGTTGTTTTGGTGGGTGCGGATATTCGTAACCCACAATTACAGCGTTATTTGCCAGATCATTTAAAAACTAAAAAAGGTCTTACAGAATATATTGTTTATGGCGATATGCAAGTGGAAGACGTTGTTGCCCAAAGCGAATACAACTCAAACTTAAGCATTGTTCTTTCTGGAGCTATACCTCCAAATCCCGCGGAATTATTAATGCAAAAACGGACAACCACTTTTATAGACGAACTTAAAAAAGAATTTGATTTTATCATAATGGATACGGCACCATCGATGCTGGTTACAGATACCATTTTGATAAACAAACTTGCAGATATTACATTATATGTAGTCCGTGCTGGTTATACAGATAAACGTTTGCTTGACTTCCCACAAGATGCCATTAATGATGGCCGCTTGTCCAATGTGGCAATGGTGTTGAACAATGTTAATTTGAACAATTTTGGCTATGGAAATAAATATGGTTATGCATATTCTCGGGAAGAGCGTTCTTTGCTACAAAAGCTTCTGAATAAATAGACTAAGATTTATGAAGCTTTTAAAATTTATATTTTTCCTTCTTCCTATGATAAGCTTTTCACAGGAATTCAATATTTCAGGAACTGTAGCTGCAAAAGCAATCTTATCTAATGAGGACGAAAATCCCTTTTGGTTTCACACAAATACCAACTATGCCGTTGGTGTGCTTACCAATCTTTCCGCCACTGGAGAGTTGACGGCAAGTTTAACATTTTCTTCCTTTAAGGTTAAAGGTGGCGCAGCAATATATGGTAGGGATGGTGTGGAAGATGCGGTTCAGCGAAGGGACTTATTTATTCAGTTTGAAAATTCTTGGCTATTTGCTACCGTGGGCGCAAAAAAACAAAAAGAAGTGCTCGACGGACTTTCTGCCACCAATCAAAACTTTTTGTGGTCTGGGAATGCAAGACCTTTACCGGGAATTCTTTTGGAAGCAAATAACCCAATAAAAATTTCCAATACTTTTGGAATAGATTGGGGCATCGCCCATTATGATTTAAATGACAACCGTTTTGTGGATGCTGTTCATGTGCATTACAAAAGATTGGCTTTAATAACCAATTTCAATGAAAACCATAAACTTACTGCGCAGCTTCAACATTATGCTCAATGGGGCGGAACGTCTCCTGTTTATGGAGATTTAAAGGACGGTTTTAAAGATTTTATCAATGTTTTTTTTGCGCATAATTCAGAGGAACTCGGCATTGAAGACGAAACCATAAATAAAGTAGGAAACCACTTGGGTTCTTATTTGCTGAATTATGAATTTAAAAACAGTTGGGGAAATTTCTCTTTCTATCACGAACATCCTTTTGAAGATGGCTCTGGCACACGTTTGGCAAATTTTCCCGATGGTGTTTGGGGCATTTATTTTAAACCCCAAAATCAAAAAATAATTTCCTCCATTCTTTATGAATATATCGATACATCCGATCAAAGCGGAATATCTGTGGGTAGCGGGTTTGACGGCTATTTCGGCAATAATATTTACAGAAGCGGTTGGACTTATGAAGAAAATATAATTGGCGCACCGTTTATTTTATTTGATAAAAATATTGAGATTACAGATACTACTACTGCTTTTATTAGCAATCGCTCAAAAACCCATCATTTTGGGGTTATGGGAGAATTCGGCAATTTTCAATGGAAACTGAAAACCACCGTAACTAAATATCTGGGAACTTATCGAAAACCCTTTTCTCCTGAATGGAACTATTGGTACAACTATGGTTCGCTATCTTATAAACATGAGAAACTAGGAACTTTTACGGTAATGGCTGGAGCAGATTTTTCAAACATAGCCAAAGCTCTTATTGGAGGCGGAATTGAATATTCCTATAAATTTTAAATCAATCTTCCTTTTTCTCTTTATTAAAAAGAAATCCTAAAGGCAACCATATAAAAAGGAACAAAAACTTACCTGTAACGAACCCAATAATGGTTATCAAAGCTGCAAGAATTATTAAAAGTATTTTGTAATTACTTTTCACTTTAAAAAATTAATGATTTTGTAAAATTGTATTGTTAGAATTCATCAGCCCCATAAACCAATTCAATAAAATCAATTTTTGGAATGTCTCCGAAATATTCCTGAATCTCAATATCCTTCAATAATTCCGAAATATCTTCTTTTTCATAACGGGCACCTTCCAATAGCTTTTCAAGATTTTCTACGGGTTCTTTTCCGAAGAAATCCCCATAAATTTTAAAATCTTTTATGTGTCCTTTTTCAACAAAAATCCTGAGGTCTATTTCGCCAACTGTAAAACGTTTGCTCCGCTGTATATTGAACTTGGGCGAACGGCCGTAATTCCAGTCCCAAGTGTCATATTTCTCTTCCTTTAGCTGGTGAACGGCTTTCCATTCTTCGGGCGTTAAATGGTAGCTTTCAAACGGTTCACTTTCCTCATAAAGTCCTTCCAGAAGTAACTGTCTAAACTCTTCGATTTTTAAGGGTTTTTTTAGGAATTCAGAAATATTTGCCACCCGACTGCGCACAGATTTGTGGCCTTTGGATTCAATCTTGCTCATTTTCACGTTTAGTGCATTTACAACTTCACCCAAATCTGTATCAAATAGAAGCGTGCCGTGGCTCACCATTCGTTTTCCAGTGGAAAATTGAGCTGTACCCGAAATCTTTTTTTCATCAACCTGTATATCGTTTCTGCCTTTAAGTTCCGCATCTAGGCCCAAAGTATTTAAAACTTTAATTACGGGAGCAGTAAACTTTTTAAAATTGTTCAAACTTTTCACATCGTGATTGGTGATAAAACTGAAATTGAGATTTCCAAAATCATGATACACAGCTCCGCCGCCCGAAACCCTTCGTACTACGTGAATGTTGTTTTTTTCAACATACTCGTGGTTTATTTCTTCCAAAGTGTTTTGGTTACGGCCAATAATGATGGAAGGTTCATTTATGTAGAACAATAAATAGTCGTTCTCAGCACTAAAATTTCGAAGCGCAAATTCCTCCAAGGCAAGGTTCAATTGCGGGTTTGTGTTGCCTTCGTTTTCTATAAAAATCATTGTTTTTTATTTGGAACGTAAAGATAGTTTTTATTGGGGCTAAAAGCTAAAAGTGAATAGGTGAGTTTGTGAATGTGTGAATTAGTGAATTTGAAACCTGAAACTTTTAACTAGAAACTTAAAATAAATAATCAAGCTTAAAACCACTATACCAATTTCGAGGTATTCCCGGATAATAAAAACGAGGTTCTGAATTTCCAAACCCGGTTGCATTTATTAAAACCGATGAAGCATATTTTTCATTCGTAAAATTATTTATCCCTGCATTTATTTCAAAAGTAAGCGTTTTTGAAAGTTGTTTTTTATAAGAAGCTTTTGTGTTAAAAACAGTATATTTTTCTGAATAAAGTTCGTTGGCGTCATTTATGGGAATTTCCCCAATATGAAGAAAATTCGTGTTCAATGTGAAGTTTTTAAAACCAAAGTTTATTCCGCCATTTACTTTTTTATCGGGAACTCCCGTAAGTTGGTTTCCCGAAAAGTCATTTTCGTTATCCACAAAATCAATAAATTTATGGGCAGTGATTTCGGCATTTATATAGGGGGAAATGTATAAAAATCTTCCTATAGATTGGTTATAGGAAATATTCAATTCAACACCTTTGTGTTCCGTTTTTCCAGCATTTCTGCCAATATATTGATCGTCCCCGATGCGTTCCGCAACAATCAAGTTGTCAATATCCAAAAGATATGCATTCAATTGAAAGTGAAGTTTTCTTTTAAAAAGGAAAAGCTCGCTTCCCAATTCATAATTAAAACCTTTTTCGGGTCCGAGATTCGGATTTATTACTCCTTCCGGCGTAAGTGTTTCCTCAATGGAAGGATAATTAAAACCGCGACTGAAGTTGAAATAGGCGCTACTGTTTTCAGTGAATTGGTATAACAAATTTACATTCGGTGCCAAAATGGGTTCAAAGTTTCGATCAGCACTTTTGTTTGCTTCTCCTTCATTAAAGTAGTCCATAAAATCATAAGTGGTTCGATTAAAATTGACGCCGAACTGACCTTTAAGCTTTTGGGTAAAAGGAAGCGTTACGGTTATAAAAATGTTCAAATTGTCTCTCTTTTCAATATTCTCGCTCAACAATTCGCCTTCCAAGCTTCCGTTGCCATTATTCTCCTCGTATAAATTTTCAATAGTTTTCCAATTGTATTCGTCTTTGTAAAATTCCCCGCCAAAACTGAGATTGGCTTTGTTTTTTAAAAATGAAAAGTCTTTTGCAAAGACCGTCCGCGCTCCATAACCATTAGTGAATTCATCCAAAATATTGAACGGTCGCGGTTCGTAATGATCCAAATAAGTATAAAAAACACTGCTGGTATTGCTGAAATTTTCGGAAAAGCGATGCGTAAAACTGAGGCCGACCAAAACTTGTTTGTTATCTTCAAAACCCTGTGCCTCCTTCCAGGTAAAAGCCGCTTGTGCGGGATCTTCCTCAAAAGCAGTTTTCCCTATGGAACTGGGGATTTCCGCGAAATAATCCACATAATTCAATAAAATCCCCAACTCATTTTTAGGATTGAATTTATAGTTGGAAGTGAGTAGCAAAGTTTTCCTATCATAATTGCTGTTTTCCCTAAAACCATCTGTTTCTAAATGATCGTAGTTTAAATTCACCAAAAATCTTTCATTTGAAATTGCGGTGGAAACGGAATTTTTTATCAATCCAAAGGAGCCAACCGTTAAATTATTTTTCACAAATGCTTCCCCAACCGCAGCTTGTTTGGAATTTAGCAGCAAAGTCCCACCCAAATTGGTGCCGTATTGTGTGGCTTTTGGGCCCTTTACTATTTCCAGCAATTGCAGATCTTCTGGATCAAAAGCATCGATTGCTGTTTCGCCAATGCCGTTTGTTATAGGAATTCCGTTGAAATAAGCTCGTATTTTGCTGGTGCCATAAAGCGTCCGCGAACCAACCCCGCGAATAACAATTCTATTGGTATTGATAGCCCCGCTTTGGATAAAAACACCGGGAGTTTCATTTATTGCTGAGACCAAATCTATCGGACTGTAAGCATCCAATTTTTCAGCGGAAATTTTTTCAGTGGGAATAATTACTTTGCTTTCTTTTTGATAGGTTGAAGAAATAATTATTTCATCGAGGTTTTCGCTATTTGAGAGAGGTGAAAGGATTAAATTAAAATTAGATTCCGTCATTTCAAAAGTTGCAATATAAAAATTAGGGTGCTCAAAGCGCAATTCTATTGGTAGCGTTAACTCTGTGGGCAGCAAAAATATTCCATTATTATTGGTTTCAGCAACCTTTTCAGAATTGTAAAAGACGGAAACATTCGGAATAGGAAGTCCCTTTTCAGAAAAAATAATCCCTCTATTTTGTGCCGAAACAATATTAAAAAATGCGGTTATTAAAATAGCCGCCAGTGTTATATAAAATTTCTTTCCCATAAAATTATTTGTATTAAAAATAGCCAATAACTCAACGAAAGCTGGTAGGTCACCGAAAGTTTAATCAATTTTTAACTTGTGGTCAGTGAATACCTCAGCTTTGATTATTGTAAAAACTTCGCCATTAAAAATTTATATTTGCGGTCTATGAGCAAACTGGTTCAAATAGCGATATTGCCACGGCAGCAGGAAGACTTGGATTATATCCTCGAACTTGCTTTGGAAAAGGAAAAACTTCGGAAGGAGCAAATAAGCGATTGGCGAATTAGAAAACGTTCCATTGATGCACGCCGAAAACCTATCAAACTAAATCTGCAAATTGAAATTTGGCTGAAAGGAGAAAAACGTGAAATTATTCCGCCATTTATTCCGCAGAATGTTTCTTCATCCAAAGAAATTGCAATCATTGGAGCGGGCCCGGCTGGTCTTTACGCTGCACTAAGAGCTATTGAAGCCGGTTTGAAACCAATCGTTTTTGAACGTGGAAAAGACGTTCGGGAACGCAGAAGAGATTTGGCGGTAATCAATAAAGACCAAATTGTAAATCCAGAAAGTAACTATTGTTTTGGCGAAGGCGGCGCCGGAACCTATTCTGACGGAAAACTTTACACCCGAAGCAAAAAGCGCGGAAAGGTTTTGAAGGCTTTGGAATGGTTTGTTCACTTTGGTGCGGATGAAGATATTCTTGTAGATGCGCATCCACATATTGGAACAAATAAACTACCGAAAATCATCACTTCAATGCGGGAAGCCATTATTGAAAATGGGGGCGAAGTGCATTTCAATTCGAAGCTAACCGATTTAATGCTGAAAGAGAATACTATTGAGGCGATTCAAATAAATAACGAAAAATGGTTTGAGTTTGAAAACATAATTCTTGCAACTGGTCATTCTGCACGGGATATTTTTTATTTACTTCAAGATAAAAATATAAAAATTGAAGCCAAGCCATTTGCCATTGGGGTTCGGGTGGAACATCAACAGGAATTGATTGACTATATTCAATATCACGGCGAGGATGACAAACCATATTTACCACCAGCGAGTTACGCTTTGGTAGAGCAAGTTGATGGATTGGGGGTATATTCATTTTGTATGTGTCCAGGAGGAATTATTGCGCCCTGTGCAACTGAGCAGGAGGAAGTAGTTACAAATGGTTGGAGCCCAAGTAAACGTAATAATCCGTATGCAAATAGCGGAATTGTGGTAAGTGTAGAACCCAAAGATTTACCGAATTATAAAGAAGGAGACCCTTTTGTTTGCCTCGATTTTCAAAAAGAAGTAGAAAAACGTTGTTGGGAAGCAGGAGGGAAGACGCAAAAAGTTCCCGCCCAACGGATGATTGATTTTGTGGAAGGAAAAATTTCAGAAGATTTCCCAAAAACTTCCTATCAGCCAGGAATTGTTTCTGCAGACTTAAATGAAGTTTTACCAGTGCTCATTTCAAAAAGATTGAAGAAGGCATTTGTTTCTTTTGGAAAAAAAATGAAGGGATACTATACAAACCAAGCCGTTTTACATGCTCCGGAAAGTAGAACTTCTTCGCCAGTTTCCATTCCACGGAATCCGGAAACGCTAGAACATATTGAAATAAAAGGATTATACCCTTGTGGAGAAGGTGCAGGTTATGCAGGCGGTATCATTTCCGCAGCTATTGATGGGATTAATTGTGTGGATGCAATTGCGGAGAAATTAAATCGGGACTTGTGATTTGGGATTTTTTTTAAACTTTTAACCTGCAACCTGCAACC